>NZ_MUHE01000003.1 GCF_002217405.1 Flavobacterium psychrophilum DSM 3660 = ATCC 49418
AATTACACCCAACGGGTTAATTTAAACTAAAACTATATGTACTTATATATTAAATGCCCAAACTGCGGTTACAACTCTTATAACGTCCTTAACGTTAAAACTAATAAAGAAGTCATTATGACTATTTCTAAATGCGAGCCTACAGGTTGTTCTTTACAAATCCCAGAGGATAATATTTTTGACGAATATGAAACTTTTTCAGAACTTCAAATTTTCTCGGAAAAGAGATATAAAATTATTGAAATGATTAATTCTGATTGTTTTGATTAATTCTTAAATTTAGGTTTTATCAATTTACCATTAAAGTAAAGTAGTGTGTGATTTTCTAATAACTCTTTTTTTAAGTCGCACATTACTTTTACAATATCTTCATACATAACAACTGATTTTTGTTTGGCTTCTTTTCCGTTAAAAGTTGTTATTGGTATATGATTTAATTTATCTAATATATCCAATGCTGTTTTTATTTCTTCCGTTGTTTTTATTTCTTCTGCTGTTTATACGTTCTGTGTAGCTTTAAAATAGCACATAACGTTTCGCAGCTTGACGATGTGGCGGATTAAGGAAGCCTTAACTTTCGGTTAAACACGGACTTTACAAGTACAAAACCAACTTTAAATTAAGCCCAAAACCCGCCATATTGCCAAACTGCTGTTACCTGATGTGCTAATTTTTTATTCAGTTTCGTTATTAAATTCCGTGTATGTGTTCGTTTTCATAATGTCTATTTTATAATCTCCAACTTCATTTTTAGTGATAATTACGCTGTCAAAACCTAATTTATCTAACTTTTCCATTGTCGCCATTTCGCCTTCTTTGAGTTGTAAAACTTTTCGCAACAACCAATCAGACAACGCTTTGTTTGGATTTGTCATTAATGCCTTTCTTCCTTGTTGACAAAGACTTGCACTAAATATTTCTCCTGTTGGAATTTGCAAATTAAAATCTTGGTCTTTTTCGGGAAAAAAATTTGGATATTTTTTGTGCAATTCCGCAGGAATTGGAATATAAATTTCTCCAAAATCTCTTTTTCTTCCGTTTGCGTTCCATTGATTTAAACCACTTCGCTCAAAAATAAATTTCTCTTTTTTCTGAATTCCGTAAAGTGGCAGAATAACATAGTTTTCGCCTTTTACAAGTTTGTCGGTTGCAGTTTTTAAATTTTTGTTTTCTTCAAAAAGTTCAAGCAACAAAGAATACGGGTCTTCAATTATGTCAATTGGTAATCTAAACGCATTTTGTGGAATAATAAACTTTCTGAAAAGCGTACTTTTAGAATAATTAAATGAATATAAATTGTTTCCATCTTCAAATTGTAAACTTGCTTTGTTGTCTTTTACAGAATGAATATTAGCAACATCAATGATGTTGTAATCAGTTTCATAAAGCAACAATTCTTTTTCTTTTCGTGCTACAATATGATAAAGTGAGTTTTCAATATCGTAAACACGATTTGCCAAATTTATTCTGTCATTTCTGAATTCGCCAAGTTTTAAAGCAAGTTCTTTGCCTTTAAAATCTTTTAAAGTTCTTGATAAAGAATTGAATTCGGCTACTTTTTCTGTACTGGAATTTCCGCTACAAACAAAAGTTTTCAAACCAACACCAACTGAATTGTAATTTGCATCAAAAGCTGTATCCGAACGAGAAAGATTACCTGCATCAAAACTTCTACAAAAAATATTTTCGGCAACACGATAATTTATGAAAGGAACAGAACTTTCACTAAACAAACCCGAAAGCTTTGAAACTGCTGAAAGCAGTTTCAAATAATTTCCGTTTTTTTCTATGTCAATTTCTGCGAATGATTTCATAAAACGTTTATGATTTCGTTACTAATTCGCTCGATTAAAGTAGTAGTTACAGAATTTCCTGCTTGCATATAAAGTTTACTATTTGCCAAATTTGGCAAAATATAATTTTCTGGATAACCTTGAAACAAAAAACATTCTTTTGGAGTTAATTTTCTAATCCCAAAATCGTCTTTTATTAATGGAACATTATGTCCGCCTGTTCCCATATTTGCCGTTAAAGTTGGGCAAACATTACTTTTGTTTTCTCGTGCGTAAACTCTACGCCATTGATAAACAGTATCTTTTGAAACCATTGCTTTTTCCAATTCCGGATAATATTGATGGTCTTTTTGATAATATAAATTGTCTGCTTGTTTTCCTTTTTCGAGAATATCGTGAATAGTTTTTGTCAATTTAATTTCTGAAGGAAATTTAAAATCAGTATAGTTTTCGACTTGATTTGAGTCAAATGCAACTATGAAAATTCTTTCACGATTTTGTGGAATGTTTGCGTGTGTCATTGAGTTTAAAATCTTTGTGAAAACTTTGTAACCCAATTTGTCTTCTAAAACTGAAATAATTGTTTTGAAAGTATTTCCATTATCGTGAGAAACTAAATTTTTCACGTTTTCTAAAAACACAACTTTTGGTTTGTGTTTAACAACGATTTGTTCAATGTCAAAAAACAAAGTTCCTCTTGTATCAGCGAAACCTTTTTGATTTCCTGCAATCGAAAATGCTTGGCAAGGAAACCCTGCACACAAAACATCAAATTCTTGTGGAATATAATTTTTTACTCTTTCTTTTGTAATGTCGCCAAATGGAATTTCGCCAAAATTTTCTCTGTAAGTTTTTTGAGCCGATGTTTCCCATTCGCTTGTAAATACACATTTTCCTCCAACATTTTGCATAGCTAAACGAAAACCACCAATTCCTGCAAAAAGGTCAATGAATTTAAAAGTATAATTATTTGGAGTTGGAAACGGAACGTTTTCAACTTCAAAAAGTAGTTGTTGCAAAGCATCTTCTGCAACAATATTTATTTGTTCTTCAACTTGTTTATATTCAACAAAGTTGTTTAAAACTTTAACAGCATCTTTTTTATAATGCTTTGAAACTCCGTTGCGATAATTGTGTAAATAGTGCGTAATTAATGCTTTGTCGTATGGTTCAACAAGTTTTATTTGATAGTTTTTACCATCAAATTCTTCAATACTTATTTTCTCTTTAACTGCTATCAATTTACTTTTATTTATCGTTTTAGCAAAATTACAATTTAATTTTTAAAATTCGTAAATAAAAAATTTCTCGTTTCCGATTTAGTTCTGGCGAAGCAGTATATCAGGTAACGTTTCGTTGCTAAAAGCAGCTTGGGACTAAATTAGCCAAAACTTTCGGATTGACCAAATTTTCCTGACACAAAACGAATTTTAAATTCAAGACTAAAACCCAAATTGCTTGTAGCAGCTGTTGTCGTGCGGTGCTACGAATCGGCACTGAATTTTTCTTTTTTAGAGCTATTTTTTGCGTTCGGTTCGACAGAAAGTGATTTAATTTCAGCAGTTTTTTCTCTACACTTTTTTGAGTTCAGTTCGGTAAAATTCTGAAGTTTTTTCTCCACACTTTTTTGCGTTCAGTTCGGCACTTTTTTAAATTTCCATTTTCGGAAGTTCGGCAGTTTCAGATAAATTTCGGCAGTTTTTTCTCCACACTTTTTTGCGTTTAGTTCGGAAGCTATTTTCAAGTGTTAAAATCTCAAAAGTGAGAAGATAAATATTCACGATTGTAGTAAGCAGAGTCGATTCGGCACTGAACGACAACGTTCCGGCGCTTGGCGAGGTTGCGAAGTTCGGAACCGATTATTTTCTATCAAAGATAAAATTTCTTGCGAAATGTAAACGTGAATTTACTACAAAATTCGCAATCTTGCCAAACGCCTGTTAGGCACAGTACTTGTTATTCTGCAGTTTTTTTAAATAATATATATATTCTATTTATAATCATTAATAATGTTAAAGTAAATAATTGCATAAGAAAGTAATTTATAAATATAAATATGTTTTCTACAAGTGTTTTGTATTTAAATTCAGGAATTTCAATTGTAATTGATAATAAAGATAATATTAAGAATAATGATAAAACTATTGCAAATGAAATATTTGAATGTATTTCATTTATGAATTTATTTTTAATTTCTCTTTCAATTTTATTTTTATCATTATTACCTAATTTCTCAACGTCAGTTTTTATGTTTTCAATTTGACTGTAAATAATAGCTAATAAATTAAATAAAAATCCTCCCAAAATAGAGATTGAAGCAATTAAATTATCAAGTTGCTTAATGAAATTGTAATTTAACAAAGTTAGAGTTAATGAAATAATGCTTGGAAAAATAAAAAACAATAAAAAATCACCAATATTTATAAAATTATAAGATTGGTTTAAACTTCTTAAAGTTTTAAGATGGTCTTTTACTATTCTGTATATGTTAATTCGTTGCATCATTGCTAATTCTCAACTCTATTAAATCTCTTATTAATTCCTCTGATTGTGAGATTAGTGACTCAATTTTTACACTTCCATCTTCATTATATTCTAATTCCGAACTTACATCAATATCTGGTTGTATTCTACTTTTATTCATTACATAGAAAGTTTTTTTCTTTCCATTTAATTCCAATTCAAACTCAACTTCATCAAACTCATTGTCAACTATTTCAATTCGTTCTTTGTCTTGATGTGTAAATAGATAATCAACAAAGTCCTTGTAGTTTTGGGGCAAACCTGTGCTTGAAACCATTGAAGTTTTTAGAACACCAGGTATTTGTTGGTCAATATTTCCATTTTCAAAATATTCTTCGATTGAGTTTGGTAATCTTCTCTTTATTAAGTCAACTTTCTTTAATTTTCCATTATCCATCATTTTTCTATATACTCTTCCGTGGATAATATTATTGATGAATATATAATTATCCAAATATCCTTTTTGCTTAAAATGATTATTTAAAGTTTTTAACAATACCATTTTAACACCAAACTTTGACTTTCTTTGTAAAATTAATGACGCATAATCCTTGTTTTTTGGTATTTTAACGTAAAAAAACAACTCTCTAAAAGCTGCATGATTTTTTTTTATTTCTGCAACTCTTTCTCTGGTTTCTGTATCTAAAATGTTATACTCTTCACCACTAATACCAACAGAAAAATAGCCATAAATAGATCGATTGTCATCATCTGGAGTTGGTAAAGTATTTAATGTTAAATGTAATGGAATACTATTTTTAGAATCACTTGTCTTTACAATATTTTGAAAAATATCATTTAGATAAGTTTGAAAATAATTAAAGAAATCTTCTGTTTCATTAAATCTACTTAATATTTGGTCATTTTTTGACTTATTTTGAATTTTGATTAAATAGGTTGAGAGTAAGAATTTTTCCATTTTTATTACGTTTTTGTTGTATTGTGCCTAACGTCCCGTTGCTTGTGGTCTGGTGTGGATTTCGTAACCTTTTAATTTTCTGTTATGCAGAATTATGATTGCGAAACGGCAATTCCACTAAACCCACACTAGCCACAAACAACTGTTATGCCTTTGGTTTTTTCGGCATTTTTTTATATTACAATTTTCGGTTTCGCTTCCGCGCCGTTTAAGTCGGAAGTATTTTAAAATAATTATTATGTCAATATATAACTTATATACACTTATTTTTTCAATAGCTCCAATTGTTTATTTTGCTATTCTTCTTTATCAATTTTCTTGGTCAAAACCTTGGGACTATGCAAAGAATCAAGATTTTTTTGGACTAAAGTGGAAATATGCAATTTGGTTAATTCCTCTTCCATTTTGTGTATTTTCAGCTCTTGTTGTTGCTGTAGTTTTTTCTCTTTTTCTGTAGGTGATAAATTAACTGCAAAATTATAAACACTTAAACTTGAACCAATGACCGCAAATCCAAAAAACCAAAAAAATGTTTTCTGTTTCCATTTAGATGTTTTGAAATCGTATATGTCTTTTTTGTCTGAACGTTCGGATTTTATTCTTTCACGTTCCAAATGTTTATTCCAACCACCTTTTCTAACAACTTCATATCCCAATTTTGTTACATTAAGCATATGTTCATTTGGAACATCGATTAGTTGTTCAATTTTCATTAAATCAATTATTGCTTTTTTGGGATTTGCAGGAAGTTTGTTTTCGGATGTCAATACTATAAATGAATTTAGGAATGAATTACGAGGATATTTAGAAATTAAGTTTAAATTCTGCTCAATATTTTTATTGATTGCGTCAAAATTTAATTCTTGAATATATTTATCTTCCAATGTTACCATATTTTCGTCTTTTAACGTTTTGATTCTCTAAACTGAGGCATAACGTTTCGTTGCTAAAAGCAGTTTGGGACTAAATTAGCCAAAACTTTCGGTTTGACCAAATTTTCCTGACACAAAACGAATTTTAAATTCAAGACTAAAACCCAAATTGCTTGTAGCAGCTGTTATGGCACGGTGCTAAGAATCGGCACTGTTATTTTTTTAGATTTTTTTTGCGTTTAGTTCAACCGCAAACTATTCAATTTCAGTAGTTTTTCTCAACACTTTTTTGCGTTCAGTTCGGTTTTTTAGGTTTCAATTTTCGGCAGTTCAAAAGTTCAGAATATTTTCAGAAGTTTTCTCTCAACACTTTTTTGCGTTTAGTTCGGTACACTTTTCAGACTTTGAATTGAGTCAGTTCGGAAGCGATTTTAGGTGTAAAAATCTCAAAAGTGTGAAGATAAATATTCACGATTGAAGTAACCAGAGTCGATTCGGCGCTGTGCCATAACGTCCCGCCGCTTGGCGAGGTTGGGGATTAAAGATGCGAGATTTTTCGGTTAAACACAAATTTCCCAAATACAAAACCATCCTTAAATTCAGCCTAAAACCCCAATCTCGCCAAACGGCTGTTGGCAGTAGTATTATTTGTCATTTACTACATTTTGAATAAATAATCTTCCAAAATTCGTAAGTTTAATAACTTTTCTTTCAAATACAATTTTTCTATTTTGTAATATTTCAATTTTATGTTTTAATGTACTCAATGATAAATCATTTTCTAAAGGTTCATAAGTGTTTTCTGCTGTTAAATGTTGGTCATATGGAATTTCTGTTAATCCAAGTCTTGAAATATTGTCTACATACGTTGGAATCAAATCAGGTCTTTTGAGATTTGTAATTTTATCAAAATGTGAAAAATATGCGTATTCTGTAATAGATCCTTTTCCATCGGGCACTTCAGCATTTATATTTATTAACGGATATATAAATTTAACACTAAATATTTTTAGTAGTAGTGCTTCATCACTTGACAGATTTTTTATTATTTCAACATAACCTGGATGTATTAAATCTTGTGTATTTATGTCCATCGATGATGCTAACAAATTTGCATATAATTCTCTCAAATTAATATCATTCCCAGAAAATCTTAATGCTTCGACCGCTGGTCCAGCGATTTCAGTTGGTGGTGTGGTAATATTCTCTTCGGGTATATTTTTTAATTTTTCGGCTACTCTATTTGTAATAAATTCTTCAATTTTTTCATAACCCCAAACTAATGCTTTAATTGGTGCTAATGCAATATTTACAGTCTTAGTAACTGTTTCAAGAGATTGCCCAATTTGTTTTGCGGCAGGTTGTAAAGTGTCTTGATAAACGGGTATTGCTGTAACTAAACCTGTGACTGCATCAATTGTTGCTTTAATGTTTGTATCTTTTTCTTCCATTTTTTGTTTTTTTAGGAAATATTACTGCCAACGAGCCCCCGCTTTGCGGGGTTTTCGAGAGAGCTTGCTCTCGAAGAAAATCTAGCAAAGCGGGTGATGGAAGAACATCGTGCGAAAGCAACGATGGTTTTTCATCGCCCGCGTAGCGGGGGCTCGATGGAAAAAATTGTCCCGAAGGGCGATTTTTTCCATCGTTCTCGCGCTACAGCGGGTTTGGGACTAAATTAAGCCCTATTTTCGGATTTGCCAAATCTTCCAAATACAAACTAATTTTTCCATTAAGCCAAGTTGCCCAAATCCGTTGTAGCGTGTGTTAGTGGCTGGTTTTTTCTTATACTCCAGTTTCTCCTTCTATTCTATTAATTAACGGATTGAGTTTTATTAATTGTTTTTTGTAACGTTCTATTAATGTAGTACAATTTGAAATCATATATTTTTTTTCGGCTTTAATTGCAGAAATGTCATTAAAACATTCCGTCACAGTTGTAGCTAATTTTATAATTCTTTCATCGATTGCAAGATTTCCTAAAATTAATACAACAGGTTTGAAAAATTTTTCTTCAAGATCTAAAGGATTAAAATTTGGATTATCTCTATTTAAACTTACTTCTGTTAAATATAAATCAAAAAGAGGTTTATATTTTTCATCTTTACTGATATCAATACCTTCTCGTGCAAGAGCTACACTATAAGTTAGAATTTCATGATTTATTTGTTGTAAATTTTTATTGTAAGAACTTGTTGTTTTTGAAATGCCTTCTAATAAACTTTCCCATTTTTCTTTTAACATTTCAAATTGATGAACTAAAATTCCAATATGACCATGAGTTGTGTTTGAAATATCTATAATTTTTTTAAAATCTTCTACTTTACTTTTTTTATACCAAGGTTTTGAGTTTTTTGATTCAATATATTTTACTAATTCATTTTTGTCTAATGATTTAAATACATCACCATTGATTACACTGAATATACTCAAATTTGGAAGTTCCCATTCTGTTTTCTTTAAATTCTCTGTAAATCTCTCTAATTCGGTAATCTGTGCTTTAATTGGTTCTTCAGTACTCCTCAATTCAATTATCCATCTTTCTCCAGCTTTTTTTATATTACTTTTATCATTCCACCAATCAATCATTTTATTTATGAAAATACCTAACAAAAGAGAAATTAAAGAAATTATATATTTAGAATAATCTGTCTCACTTTTTTCTTTTACAATATATATTTTGGCTTCTCCTTTCTGCAAATTTTGTTTGATTTTGTTTGACTTAATAATTGTATTATTAGTTGATTGCTTTTTAATATTATTTACTTTTTGATTTTGTCCAAACGCCACAATTGTAAATACTAACATTAGTAAAAATATTATTTTGAAAATTTTCATATGATGAATTGTTTACTTGTTTTTATTGCGGTAAACTAGCCACTAACGTTTTGCAGCTTGCAGAAGTGGCGGATTAAGGAAGCCTAAACTTTCGGTTAAACACTGACTTTACAAGTACAAAACCAACTTTAAATTAAGCACAAAACCCGCCATTTCTGCAAACTGCTGTTGGCAGATGTTTTTTATTCATTTTCACAAATGAATTTATATACGGCGGTCATTATTGAACCTGGTATAATCTTTTCATCGTTAGAATCATAATATTCTGGACGATGTTTTGAATTACCATTCTTGTAATATTGCACACCATTAGAAGATGAATATTCTTTTTCAGAACAATTCATTTTAATATATTCAAGTGTATAACCACCGCCTGTTTTTATAATTCTACCATTTTTACCTTTAGTAGATTTTACCGGTTCAGTCATTTTTAGCCAAAATTCTTTTGTTCCATAATTATCTTTTTCAAAATGAACATAAACTTGAGTTCCACTTGCGGAAGATGTTATGTACTGAAATTCATCATCGCTTTGAGAAAAGGACTTTATTGATATAAAAAGTAAAAAAATGAATAATATTTTTTTCATATTTTTTGTGAATTAAATTTGTTATTTTTTTCTTGTTTTTGATGTATATGTAGTAGATTTATTTTTACTAGCATATTCTTTCGTGACATATCTTCCGCTTTTTGCACTTCTTGACTTTTCTTGCGACAAACAATTAGCATTAATCATTAAAGCAATTACTGATAACATAATAATTTTTTTCATTTTTTTCATTTTTAGATTTATTAATTTTTTATTTTTACTTCAAAAGTTCTTCCGTTTTCATCTTCCATAGTTGCTTCTCCATCTTCGTTTAATTCAGCAGGACTTAATCTACTTTCAGCAGGATGAACATCTTCATCAAGCCAACCTCCTTTTGGAAAATTTATTCTAACTACTTCACCATTTTCTACATCTACATCTAAATCATAAGTTGCTGAATATCCAGTTTTTGGATTGTAATAATCTACGCTTGCATCGTAATTACCATCATCAATTTGCTTTTCAGTTTCAATATTTGAATTATTACTTACTTCATTATCAACTATTTCAGTTGTTTCGTCACTTTCATAATCAACATTTCTATTATCTTCTGCTGAATAATTAGTTGAATTATTATCATAATCTTCCGTTGATGATTTTGAATTATTTTTACAACTTAAAATTATCAAGAAACTTATAAATAGTATTTTTAATTTCATATTTTCTTTTTACGTTTTTTTCGGCAAAATATCTGCCAACGTCCCGATGCCTGTGGCTGTTGTGGGATTTCGTAACCTTTCAACTTTCTGTTATACAGAATTATGATTGCGAAACGGTAATTCCACTAAATCCCACAATAGCCACAGACAGCTGTTGCCAGATCGGTTTCGCTTTTCCACCGTTTAAGTGAAAAGTATTTTTAAAATCAATATTTATGTTACGATTTAATTCTTTTTGGAAACGATATTTTGACGATTATTATTTACAGATAGCCCTTGGATATTTTGCTTATTTTCTAACTTTTCTATACTTGCTTTTATTTGGTTTAATTCTTTCTTGTTTTTTAATTCCGAGTTTTCAAGTTTGGTTGTCAAAGTTATTATGGCAATAATTAAGGCTAAAACAGGAATAACAATTTGAGTTACATCTTTGATTTTGCTTATTATTTCGTTCCAATGTGCTTTTTTATATTTCCCATTTGAAAATGCAGATATTCCTAAAGTTTCTGAATATAGCCCTTCAATATTATAGGCATTATGATAGCCAATTTCTTTGTTTTCATAAAGTTCAGAAGTGATAATTAAAAGTTCAAAAGCGTTAATATTTAATTTACTATAAATCTCTTCATATGATATTCCTAAAGCTAAACAGCCTTCTTTCCTCAATTGAACATTTAGGTTTTGAGTTGACAAAACTTCTAGCAACTTATGTCTTTTTAAATTATAGTTTATTCTCATATTTTCATTTTTTAACCGTTACCCCAAACTGTCTGGCAACGTTCTCGCGCTACAGCGGGTTTGGGACTAAATTAAGCCCTATTTTCGGATTTGCCAAATATTCCAAATACAAGACCATTTTTCCATTAAGCCAATTGCCCAAATCCGTTGTAGCGTGTGTTGGCAGTAGTACCTATCGGTTTCTATTTCAGATAAATTTCATTTTTCACATAAGTATTGTTCAGCCAAAAACAATGTTTAGTGTATTCATTTTGCTTTGTTAATTTGTCTTTTTTCGGCAGTTCAAAAGTGTCGGAAGAATCTTTTGCGTGAGGACGAACGTGAGAAATGGAACTAAATTTCTTGCTGGGAAAATTCGTGAAACGAATTTCCTTGCCTTTTTTATTAGTTTTTATTTCTTTTACGATTTCGCCTTTTGCAACAATTTGTTTTGTTTTTGTCCAAACTTTTTCAACTTCAATTAAGTCCAAATATGGCATATTCCAAAATTTCACTTTTCGTAGAATTAGTTTTTCGTTCTCGAATTGAAAGAAAACAAATAGAAACTTATGTTCTAAAACATCCTTGAAATCAGAATCTTCCCAATCTTCATTTACAATTTCTTCGTATTTGAAATTTGGAAATGAAATATCTTCTTTTGGTAAATCATTTTCTTTTAAACGAACTGTTTTTACAATAATTTCCGCTTTTTCAAATTCTTCGATTTCTTTGTCAAGTTCAATTCCGAGAATCGCTTTTGTCAAACTTGCGTAAAAACTTTTTGCTTTTGTATTGATTTTAATTTTCAGAATTTTTATAATTTCTTCTTCAGTTTTTCCATAAAACGGTTTGAATTTTGAAATTACAATTTCTTCAATAGTTTGTTTTTTAGCGACTTGAACGTTTGGAATTAACTTTCCATAAATTCCTTTGTTTTCCTTTGCAATTGATGCAATGATATGATTTACATAACCTTGTTTGAAAGAATATGCTCTTTGTTTTGCTGGAATTTCGCTAAATGGTTGCTTTCTGACCGATAAAGCGTTTGCACCTTTGGTGCAAGCACCAAGATAAAAAGTGTCGCCTTCCGAAAGTTCGTGTGCTTTTCCGTTTGCAATTTTTTCATTAATTGTCTGCCAATCTTTTTTGATTATTTCCAAATCAGTTGATGGAAAACTCCATTCATCAACCAATTTTATCAAATAATCCAAAATGTCATAACCTGCATTATGAAGATAGAAAATCAAAAGAATGCTTGCATTCTTTTTGAAGAAATCACTATTTTCAAAATTCTGATTTACAACATTAACGTAGTTAATGATGTTTAAAACTAATCGCTCTTTTGAGCGAAATTCGTCATTTTTTAGTTGTTTTAATGGCGAAGATTTTAGTTCCATTCCAATTTGAGCAAAATCTGCTTCTGCCACAGAATTGGGTTCGTAACCAAAATAAAATTTCTCTAAAACTTGTCCGAAATTCCCTTTTCCTGAATACGAATGTTCTAAAACTGTCGGGTCACAAACCTGACGTAAAGATTTTCCTTTTAGTTTTTTTGCATACTCAATTATAGAGTTTTTGTCACTTGGATTATACGGTAACTTCATTATTTATTTTTTGGTTTAATGCAATACCTATTTTTTCTATAACCCCAACAACCAATGCGTTACCCATAAAAAAAGCACGTTTCGTATCTGTTACTCCTTCAAATTTTGTATGATTATCGGGAAACATATTTAACCGTTCCAATTCAACTGGCGACAATCTTCTATAACCTTTATCAACTTTTATTACGTGCTTAAATCGTGATGCAGATTTTCCGCCTTCGCCTGTAATAATGGTTCTTGACGGTTTGTCTAACGAATCGGGGAAAATCATTCCACCTTCGCTGTAATTGTATTCAAACCCTTGTGCGTTTTTACGCATTTCTTTTTTTGCACCTTTCAGATAAAACCATTTGTCTAATTCTTCTTCTTTTATGTAAAATTCCTCGGTTACTTCCCCGTTTTGAATGATGTCTTTTAGGATTGTAAATTTGTCTTCGTAACTTGGTTTTGTTTTGATTGTAGTCACAATTCCGTCAATCATAATTCCTGTATTTTCAAACATTCCTTTTTTGCCGTTCTTGTTGAAATTTTCAGAAATTTCAACAATATCTCCTTTTAGTTTGAATTCGTTTGGAAACAAAATATCATCAGATTGAACTGGAAAAGCGTTTGCTAAAGTTCCATCTTTTAGAATCCAATCTTTTGAAGTTGTTTCTTTTATTTCGTTATAAATTGTTGAATCTTTTAAATAAGCCAAAATAAAAATTCTTTTTCTTCGCTGTGGCATTCCATATTCTGATGCGTTTACAACTCGCCATTCAACAGCATAACCCAAGTCGTTTAGACTTTTTAGAATTATTGCAAAATCTCTTCCTCGTTGTCCTGATGGCGAAATCAAAAGTCTATCCACGTTTTCAAGAAACAAATATTTGGTTTTGTTTTCTTTTTCGCTTAAAATTTTGTGAATTGACCACCACAAAACACCCTTTTTTCCGATTAATCCTTTCGAGTTTTTTAGCGTAGTTGCAACAGAATAATCTTGGCAAGGAAAACCGCCAACTAACAAATCGTGATCAGGAATTTCAGTAACTTCTACGGTTGAAATGTCTTGATTGCAATGACTTTTTTTGTCCCAACGGGTTTCATAAACCATTGATGCGTGTTGCACTTTGGTTGATGGTTCCCACTGATTACTCCAAACTACTTCGTAAGGACTTTCAAAATTTTCTTTATAATTTGATGATGCAGATTTGTTATTCCATCCTTCTAAACCAAGTCTAAAACCACCAACTCCTGCAAACAATTCTACTACTTTTATTTTATTTTCCATTGTGAATAGTTTTTAGGTATAATGCTTTTTCTTCGGCTACTTTTAGAACTTCTCCAATATTTTCTTCATAGAGAATTGTATTTGCGATTTGATCGCTTAACCAACTTGTGATTAATTTATTTTTGTCTAAATCGTAAAATTCAGCAAATTTTTCAACTTGTTCTTTTGTTGGTTTTCTTTCTCCACGCTCAAATTTGCTTATAATCGCTTGATCAATTTCGAGTGCAGAAGCAACTTGTCTTAATAAAAGACCTTTGCTTTCTCTTTCAGTTTTTATAATATCTCCAAATGTTTCCATAAGACAAAATTTGTTTTGACAAAAATAGTCAAATTAATTTCAGAAACAATTTTTAAAGGATTTATTTTTCAGATTTCTCGTTTTCTCCGATTTTTGGGGGTATTACTGCCAACGAGCCCCCGCT
>NZ_MUHE01000030.1 GCF_002217405.1 Flavobacterium psychrophilum DSM 3660 = ATCC 49418
AAAATATTAGTAAAACGGATTAAGTCGAAAACAGATCAATCCTAAAACCTGTGGATTGACAAAAATTAGGTATAAATATTAGTTAGTCTAAAAAGGAAGAATTCTATATTTCTCACTCCTCTGAATTGTGCTCTAAACGCTTTAATTTTCGCATTAAAAGATTCAGCCGAAGTATTTTGCTTTTAATGCCAAAGAAAACAACAATAGTTTGACAATCTAAAGGCTTTTTATCGATTAATTTCTTAAAAAAAAACATAAACTCTTGTGTCATGTGGGTTCCTTTGGCTACTAAATTCCAATCTCTTTTTATGATTTCGCTAGTGGATTTATTGGTCCAACGACGTCTTTTGATATGTAAGTACTCAAACTGACCTCTTAACGGAAAATCCTGAATCGTAATTTCCTCCATGAAGCCTTTGGAGACCAATTTAATGGCAGCAAATTCTTTTGGAGGTTTTGCTTGCTCTTCAAAATACAGGTGTAGTTTTTCTTCGGAATTTTTAAAAGAAGTAAGATTAAAATTCTCAATCAAAAACTCCAGTAACATTAATTTCAATAATTCTATATATGATTCCAATTGTTATTTTTTTTAATAAATATCAGAATTTTAAATTATCTCTCACTAGGTTTTGGTCCCGTATAAGTATGCTCTTGAGTTTAAAAATATTTATCAAATAAACCTCGAGAGTACTCGTCAAATAAAAGATATTGAACTCGATAAAGAAAACAAAACTATTAGAAATCACTGTTTTTAATGTCCAGGAAACAGTTTGAAATATCATTTGAAAACGACATTGGACTTCTTTATAAAACGACATACAAATACAGTGTCATTCAATTGTAAAACAAAACTCTTTAGAGTCGACTAAAGAGTTTTGTAGATGTTAAATTCTTACTCTTTAGGATAGAGATATTTTTTGCTGAATCTCTAGAAAATTTATGTGACCCAAAAAAAGTTATACTTATCGGACAGGCTCTTTGTTTTTTTATTACTTTCGTATCATGAAAATCGAAGAAATTTACCAATGTTATTTGCAGTGTACTTCTGTAAGCACGGATACACGAAAAATAGAAAATAACTCCTTGTTTATTGCATTGAAGGGGGATAATTTTGATGCCAATACTTTTGCGGAAGAAGCAATAAGTAAAGGGGCGTTATTTGTAATCATTGATGATAAAAAACATCACACCAATAAGGACAAAATGATTCTTGTATTAGATAGTTTGCAAACACTCCAAGAACTTGCAAAATACCATCGCCAACAATTAGGGCTCCCTATAATTGCTTTAACAGGGAGTAATGGGAAGACAACTACCAAAGAACTTATAAATGTTGTTCTTTCAAAAAAATATAATGCTAAAGCAACGATTGGTAATTTAAACAATCATATTGGTGTGCCACTCACATTGCTATCTTTCGACGAAGATACAGATATTGGTATTGTAGAAATGGGTGCTAACCACCAAAAAGAAATCGAATTGTTATGCTCTATTGCAGAACCTAATTTTGGATACATCACAAATTTTGGTAAAGCTCACCTAGAAGGTTTTGGAGGGATAGACGGAGTGATAAAAGCAAAAAGTGAATTGTATAATTACCTAGAAGAAAATAAGCAAACAGCTTTTGTAAACCTTGATGATGAGATTCAGAATCAAAAAACCATGCAAATAATGCGTTATAGCTTTTCAATTGCAAAAGAAAGCGATGTTAAGATAGATTTTGTAGTTGCAAATCCAATGGTTGAGATTAATTATAAGAAAATGAAAATTAAATCCCATCTGATAGGGTTGTATAATGCAAATAATATAAGCGCTGCGATAGCTATTGGGAAATATTTTAATATTGCTGACGATGATATTAAAGATGCCATACAAAATTATATTCCTACAAATAATCGTTCCCAGTTAATAGAAAAAAACAGCAATAACATTATTTTAGATGCTTATAATGCAAACCCGAGTAGTATGGAGGCTGCAATTACAAACTTTATACAACTAAAAGCAAAAGATAAAATTGCGATTTTGGGGGATATGTTTGAGCTTGGTAACGATAGTTTAATAGAGCATAAAAAAATTATTGAACTCTTTATAAACGGACCAGAAATAGAAACTTATTTTATTGGAAAAGACTTTTATTGTAATAAAATTGAGATGAAAAACATTCATTTTTTTGATACTTACGAATCATTTTCCAAAAGTTTTAAAACAAGGAAAACAAGTAAAAACACAATTTTAATTAAAGGTTCAAGAGGAATGTCATTAGAGCGAACACTCGAAATATTGTAATTATTAATTATAATTACAGTAGCTGATTTTTTACTGAAGGATGAGTTTGTGTTCGGTTTTAAGAATATAAGAAAGAGTATATAAAAAAACTAAGGGATCTAAAACAAGAACAATATGATGTATGTTTTCTGAAGAAACAATTTAGCTCTTACTGTTTCAAAGAGCTACTGTGTTTATTAAGTTTTAGTGTTTGTTTTTATGATTTAATTATGTTGTGAATTCAGTATGCACAAAATAGGATCGAACCTAATTTAAAAATCATTAGTATCTTACTTGCTTATCTTCTATGTATTTATTGTACTTAAATTAGGTAAATACTGAACTCTTTTTTTTAAAGCGCATTGTTTTTACTCTTTTGAATAAAATAAATTTAATAAAAAAGACTGTCCGAAAATTATTTTTCGGACAGTCTCATTAACTTTTGTATAAGAAATTACTAATTTCTTGCTCTTTTTGGCTTATCAGATTTTGGACCAACTCTAGACATTGCGCATCTAAATCCAATATAATCAGAAGCAATATCTTGTTGGCAGTATCTTCTTTGTGCTGGATCTAGCCAATAAGCTCTATCTTTCCAAGATCCACCTTTGTAAACTCTTACATCATCTCCAATAAGTGTTGTTCTTTTTGCAGACTTGTCAAATTTTCTATCCATTTTTCCTGTCGAATCGGCAGAAACTTTATGCATAGGAGAGTCGTACATTCTGTTTTTTTCGTCTTTTTTAGCTTCACCTTCTTCAGATGCGCCATAATCGAAGAAACGTGTAGATTGTTTGTCTCCATCTCTATAGTTTATCTCATTACTTTTGTCAAAGTTTTGTCTTAAGTACGTTTCTTTTTCATTTACAGGTACTTGAACAATTTCTCCTGGTTTGTTTCTAGCGATAACTTTACCGTTACTTAATGTGTCGTATTTAATATTTTCAGAGGTTACTAATTCGATTTTTCCGTCTTCACCAATTTTATTTTTAGTATAAACATTTCCACGAACGTAGTTGAAATCATTTGCTTCATCATCAACCATTGGTCTGTAAACATCTTGCACCCATTCTGCAACGTTACCGGCCATGTCATATAATCCGAAATCATTTGGTTTGTATGATTTTACAGGAGCGGTAATATCAGCTCCATCATCAGACCAACCTGCTATTCCTCCGTAATCACCTTTTCCTTGTTTGAAATTGGCTAATTGATCACCTTTTGTTGATCTGCTTCCAGAACGTGTGTAAGACCCTTTCCAAGGGTATTTTTTCTGACCTCTGTATAGGTTGTATTCTCTATTTCCTACATCGGCGGCAGAGGCGTATTCCCATTCTGCTTCGGTTGGTAGTCTGTATTCAGGCAAAAGTATTCCTGAAGTTTTTTGTGCATATACGTTTTTTGGGCCGTCAGTTGCAGCTGGATCTGCACTAGTAGTAGTTGCAGATGCACTAGATTTTTTAGCACTTTTACCTGATTTACGACCTGTTTTTTTCAAAATAATTTCCTCATTTCCACTAAATGCTGTTGACGGAGAAGCCAAATATGCTTCGGTGCTAAAAGTGTTGTTTGCATCTGCATCGACAACTTTAGCGCCTTTTTTCATATATCCTTCTTTTTCAAGAACTGATTCGTTTACACGATCAGTTCTCCATTTAGCGAATTCACTAGACTGAATCCAGTTTACTCCTACAACTGGGTATTGTGAGTAAGCAGGGTGTCTTAGGTAATTATTGGTCATGGTTTCATTATAACCTAATCTATTTCTCCAAACTAATGTGTCAGGAAGTGCACCTTCGTAAATGTTTTTGTAGTTTTCTTCAGTAGGTGGAAAAACTCTCTTGGTCCAATCTAAATATTCCATATACATTAGGTTTGTCACCTCAGTTTCATCCATATAAAATGATTGAACGTGCTGCTGAGTTGGTGTGTTATTCCAATCATGCATTACATCATCTTGCACTTTACCCATTGTAAATGTCCCACCTTCAACTAATACTAATCCAGGAGCTGTTGCTTGTTTAGTAAAATTATTGTTGTATTGGAAACCACCATTTGGGTCGTTAATCTTCCATCCGGTAGCGGAAGAAGTGTTTTTCGAACTAGACTTTTTACTACAACTAGTAAATCCAAACAATACTATTAATGAAAACAGTACTCTTACAGTCACAATTTTGTTTACTTTCATACTTTCGTAGGTAATTATTTTGTGGTGCAATATAACAATTAACGATTAAACCGCAACACTTTTTTTAGAAATATTTTAAAATAAAATGATTTATTTTCTTTACTTATTACTAATAACGTATTATATGTTTTTATATTGTGTAAAATAATTTATTTTTACTTGCTAAAATAAATGTCATTTAATCACGTTATCCTTAAATATGAAAAAAATTATCTTTACAATTGTATTGTTTGCTTTTCAGATGTTATTTTCTCAAGAGTCTGCAACAATTGCTATTAGTTGGGCAGACGGAAAGTATTCTGTTACAGAAAACTATGCGGTAACTATTCCGAATTTTAAATCGGATAGCTTTATTTATGATGATGTAAAAAAAAGCATTTTCTTTTCTAAGAAATTTGAAACAACTTTTGCTATCGATGAGGAGAGTTTAAACTTGTCTGATGTTGTTTTTGAAGCCATTGCCGAAGAAAAACTAGGAGATTTAGATAGGTCTAAAATTCCAGAAAGATTAAATGCAACGATCGTAAATGTAAATGCTAGAGATATAAATTACGGTTTATTAACTTTTTCTCCTATTATAAAGGAAGGTGGTACTTACAAAAGAGTCTTGTCGTTATCGTTTGGCTATACGGCGGGAGCATCGGCTGTTTTGTATAGGCAAAATATTACTACAGCCACAAGTCAGGTAGAGAGTTCAGTTCTGAAAACAGGAAATTGGCGCAAGTTTTATGTAGAAAAATCTGGAGTTTACGCTATTTCTAAGGCATTTTTATCAGGATTGGGTTTTAATGTAAATGTAGATCCTCGAACAATAAAGATTTATGGTAATGGCGGTCGCATGATTCCGCTTCTCAATTCTGTGCCTTATCCAACGGATTTGGCTGAAAATGCGATACAATTTGTTGGCGAAAACGATGGCGTTTTTAATGAGGGTGATTTTATTTTGTTTTATGCAGAAGGTGTCGATAATTATAATAATGATAGCGATACGCATGTTAATTTATATGCAGATAAATCATACTATTATGTTACATCATCTGCATCAATCGGAAAAAGAATTACTCCAATTTTAGAGTCTCCACAGCCACCAGACGCTATATTTACAACTTATGACGAGTATCAGTATCATGAAATAGACAAAACTAATCTTGCGCATTTAGGTAGAAGATGGTTTGGAGAGCCGTTTAATATTAATAACAATCAAAATTTTGATTTTTCATTTCCAAATATTGTTACTACCAATCCAGTATCGGTAAAAGTGCAAGTAGGAGCTGTTAGTACTAATAATTCTTCTTTTTCTATAAAGGTTAATAATTTAAATGTTGGAAACATTAATTTATTTGGAGTTTCTTCCTATGCCCTTGGTAGCGAAGGTGCTTTTTCAAATACAATAAATACGACAAGTTCGAATATTTCGGTCAATTTAAATTACAATAATAATGGTGTGCCTAGTGGTATAGGATATTTAGATTATATTACATTAAAAGCAAAATCAAATTTGAAAGGTTATGGTAAGCAATTTAGATTTTCTGTCGATGCTGTTTCGTCATCTATCGGGATTTGCGAATATCAAATTAGTAACGCCGCATCGATAGGTCAGGTTTGGGATATTACAGATATATATAATGTTTCAACAAAATTTAATACAGGACAGGCACAATTTTCACTAAAAACATTTATGGGTGAGGCTAAAAAGTATATAGCCATAGATAATGTAGATTTTTACACACCGCTAAAGGATTTAAATACAAATGTTTTCAATCAGGATTTAAAAGGTACTATTTTTTTTACCAAACAAGGCGTTTTTGAAGATATAGATTATCTTATTATTACGCCCGCTTCATTAAGTAGTCAGGCAGAGCGATTAGCAAATTTTCACAGAATAAATTCTAATCTTAATGTAAAAGTGATTAATTTAGAGAATTTGTACGAAGAATTTTCGTCCGGAAAACAAGATATAGGGGCTATTAGAAATTTTGTAAAATACGTTTACGATAACGCATCTATTCCTGCTAGAAGATTAAAATATTTATGTCTTTTTGGAGATGCTTCGTATGATTTTAAAGACAGAATTAAAAACAACACTAATATTGTTCCAGTATTTCAATCTATGGAAAGTTTTTCTCTTTCAGGTTCGTTTGTTTCCGATGATTATTTTGGGTTAATGAACGCTAACGAAGGGAATATGCTAGGTGCATTAGGCTTAGATATAGCCGTAGGAAGAATGCTGGTTTCTAGTTTGCCTCAAGCAGAACAGATGGTTTCAAAAGTAATAGATTATTATGATAAAAAATCGTTTGGCAGATGGCGAAATAATCTCGTATTTATTTCCGATGATATAGATAAAGTTAGCGATGCTACTTTGCAGACGGATTTAGACGACTTGGCAAATAAGATTACTTTAGAGAAACCTTTTTTTAATGCCAAAAAAATACACGCCGATTCGTATGTGCAAGAAACTACATCGGGCGGACAAAAATATCCTAAGGCCAAATTAGATTTTATAAATTCCTTTGGGCAAGGTGCTTTGGTTTTTAACTATTTCGGGCACGGAGGTGAGGAAGGGCTTGCGGGCGAAAGACTTTTTGAAGCAAAAGATGCCATGGCATTAAATAATAAATATAAATATCCGTTATTTATAACTGTAACCTGCGAATTTACACGTTTCGACAATCCGTCAAGACCTACAGCGGGCGAACAAACCTACTGGAATCCTTTAGGCGGCGCAGTATCAATGATAACTACAACACGGCAAATTGGACAGTCAACAGGAGAAATATTCAATGTTAATTTAGCCTCAAAATTATTTGCATACGGTTCTGAGAATTATACATCGGTTGCAGAGTCTGTCCGATTAACCAAAGTAATGTCTGCAGATTCAGGTAACAATGTAATTTCTTATATAGGAGATCCTGCACTAAAATTAGCAATACCAAAACCAAAAGTAAAGTTAACAAAAATAAACGGGGTGCCTATTACAGGAACCCCAGATGTATTGCAAGCCCTAGGATATGTAACGCTTACTGGAGAGGTTACAGATCAGTTCGATGCGCCGCTAACAAGCTATAATGGAGAATTAGCTATAAATATATATGATAAAAATATAAATAGAACCACATTAGCAAATGACGCAATATCTCTTAATGGCGTTCTTCAAATAATGAATTTTACCACATTAGGAGAGACTATTTTTAGAGGAAACGCATCAGTTACAAACGGACAGTTCGAATTTAGTTTTGTTGTGCCACGTGATATAAAAATACCCGTAGGTAACGGAAAAATAAGTTTTTATGCAAAAAATAATAATGCGTTAGAAGATCAAAGAGGTCATGATTTTTCTATAAAAATAGGAGGTTTAAATACTAACGCTGTCGCTGATGTTGTACCGCCAAAAATAAAAATTTATATGAATGATACGTCTTTTGTTTCTGGCGGAATCACAAATCAGTCCCCATTATTTTTAGCTTTTCTAGAAGACGAACACGGTATAAATACAGCTAGTGGTATAGGTCACGATATAGTCGTTTATTTAGATGGCGATGAAGCAAAACCTTATGTCTTGAATGATTTTTACGAAACCGAACTAAACAATTATACAAAAGGAAAATTAAAATATCCATTCAGGAATTTAGCAATAGGTTTACATACCTTAACATTCAAAGCTTGGGATGTTTATAACAATATCGCAACAGCTAATTTGCAATTTGTAGTAGTAGGCGACGAAGGATTAGCGCTAACAAATGTTCTAAATTATCCAAACCCATTTGTAAATCATACTGAATTTTGGTTTACTCACAACAGACCATTCGAGCCACTCGAGGTTCAAATACAAGTGTTTACCATAACAGGAAAAATAGTCTGGACAAAAAACCAAATTGTAAGTAACGAAGGATTTACCTCACGTGATATTACCTGGGACGGACGCGATGATTTTGGTGACAAAATAGGAAAAGGAGTGTATGTTTATAAGCTAACAGTCAAATCTAATCTTACCAATAAAAAGATTGAAAAATTCGAAAAATTAGTAATTCTTTAGTGTAAAGAATATATATTTGTTAATTATTATATCAAAAAAGAAAATGAAGAAAGTAGTATTTATATTAGCTGGATTATTTATCGGGATTAATGCAAACGCACAAACCGAGCGACCTATAACCACAGGAGTGCCCTTTTTATTAATCGCTTCCGATGCTCGTGCAGCAGCCATGGGAGATAACGGAGTTGCGACCTCGCCTGATGCTTTTTCGCAACTATATAACCCTGCAAAATACGCTTTTTCGATAAAGAAACAAGGTTTTGCAGTAAGTTATACGCCTTATCTTACGGCACTTGTAAATGACATTTCATTAGGACAACTTAATTATTTTAATAAAATAAACGAAAGAAGCGCCATAGGAACCAGTTTGCGTTATTTTAGTCTGGGAGAAATCCAGTTAACGGATGATCAAGGAAACAACAAAGCTATTGTAAAACCAAACGAATTAGCACTAGACTTGTCTTACTCGTTAAAATTGAGCGAAAAATTTTCTATGGCTGTAGCTGGTCGTTATATAAGATCTAGTCTAAAAGTATCTTCAGAAACAGTCGATGCCTCGGCAGCAAGTACTTTTGCTATAGATGTTGCAGGTTATTATCAATCAGATGAGATTGCTTATTCTGATTTTAATGGTCGTTGGCGAGGAGGTTTTAATCTTCAAAACATAGGGCCTAAACTCAATTATGACGGTGCGACTGGTGCCGAAAATAACGCTAATTTCTTGCCGTCAAACCTGCGTATAGGTGGTGGTTTCGATTTTATTTTAGACGATTATAACAAAATTTCTACTAATGTAGAGTTTTCAAAACTATTAGTTCCAACGCCACAAATAGTAGTACCCGTAGATTTAAACGGCGACGGAGACACTTCTGATCAAGGTGAAAATGGTATTGCGCAAGCTAACACAAATTATAAAGCCATTGGCTGGACATCTGGAATTTTTAAATCTTTTGGTGATGCACCAGGTGGTTTTAGCGAAGAAATAAAAGAATTTACCTACGCAATCGGGGCAGAATATTGGTACCAAGACTCATTTGCTTTTCGTTTAGGGTATTTTCATGAAAGTGAAGAAAAAGGAAAAAGAAAATACTTTACATTAGGAGCTGGATTTAAGTATAATGTAGTTACTTTAGATGTTTCTTATTTGTTTTCGGCATCAAAAGTGCCAAATCCTTTAGAAAATACGCTGCGTTTTTCTCTAACATTTAATTTCGGAGATGACTATGATCAAAATTAAAATCAATAAATAACAAATAAACAATCCAAATTTCAATTGCTGAAATTTGGATTTTTTTTCCCTTAATAAATTATGAAAGAAATTAATATAAACACAAGATTATCGGTTTTCGAATCGATGCAAGCGCTACCTAGCGATGTAAATGAATTAATGCAAAAAGCTATCGAGATTAGAAAAAATGCGTATGCCCCCTATTCTAAATTTAATGTAGGAGCCGCTATTTTGTTAGATAACGGAAAGGTTGCTTTGGGGTCTAACCAAGAAAATGCTGCATATCCGTCAGGATTATGCGCAGAGAGGGTTGCTATTTTTCATGCGGGTGCTATTTATCCCAACGCAAAAATTATAAAAATGGCAATAACAGCAGGTTCTACAAAAACAGCCACTACAAAACCAATTCCGCCATGCGGCGCTTGTCGTCAATCTATTTTTGAATACGAATTTAAGCAAGGCATTCCTATCGAGATTTATTTTATGGGAGAAACAGGCGAAATTTATAAGTCAGATTCTATTCAAAATTTACTTCCATTAACATTTGATAAGAACTTCTTGTAAATTTTATTAAAAAAAAGCAGTTAAATTTTACTTCTTACGCGGAATGTCTTATTTTTGCTTTTCGCAAATTTGTAAGAGGTTGATATTTAAAGTTTATAAGACAAAGTACAAGCGTAAATTACTAGAAAAAAAGAAAATTTAGATGAAAGAAATTACAAAAGAAGTTTACTTAAAGTGGTACGAAGACATGCTACTTTGGAGAAAGTTTGAAGACAAACTAGCAGCACTTTACATACAACAAAAAGTAAGAGGATTTCTTCACCTATATAATGGTCAGGAAGCCGTTCTTGCAGGTGCTTTGCATGCTATGGAATTGGGGAAAGACAAAATGATTACCGCTTACCGTAATCACGTACAACCAATAGGAATGGGTGTAGATCCTAAAGCTGTCATGGCTGAGTTACTAGGAAAAGTAACAGGAACATCTAAAGGAATGGGCGGTTCTATGCACATTTTCTCTAAAGAAAAAGGATTTTTTGGAGGTCACGGAATCGTTGGTGCTCAAATACCTGTTGGTGCCGGAATGGCTTTTGCCGATAAATATTTTGGTCGTGATGGTGTTACTCTAACCTATTTTGGCGACGGAGCAGCCCGTCAAGGATCTTTGCACGAAGCATTTAATATGGCCATGTTATGGAAACTTCCAGTTGTTTTTATTGTCGAGAATAATGGTTATGCCATGGGAACTTCGGTAGAAAGAACAGCCAATCATACAGATATTTGGAAACTAGGTTTAGGATACGAAATGCCTTGTGGTCCAGTAGATGGAATGAACCCTGTAAAAGTTGCCGAAGCAATGCATGAAGCTATTGATAGAGCACGCCGTGGTGATGGCCCAACTTTCTTAGAAATGAAAACATACCGTTTTAGAGGGCACTCGATGTCTGACGCACAATTGTATCGTTCTAAAGACGAAGTAGAAGAATACAAAAAGATAGATCCAATTACTCAAGTTCTAGATGTAATTAGAGACGAAAAATACGCTACAGAAGAAGAAATTGAAGCGATTGACGAAAGGGTGAAAAACTTAGTAGAAGAATGCGCAACATTTGCCGAAGAATCTGCTTTCCCAGAAGTACAACAACTATATGACGTAGTTTACGACCAAGAAAATTATCCATTTATTCCTCATAGACTATAATTATGGCAACAGTAATCACAATGCCTCGTCTAAGCGATACAATGACCGAAGGAACAGTAGCAGCTTGGTTAAAAAAAGTAGGCGATAAAATTTCAGAAGGCGATATTCTTGCCGAAATTGAAACAGATAAAGCAACTATGGAATTTGAATCATTCAATTCAGGAACGCTTTTATACATAGGAATACCAGAAGGAGAATCTGCACCAGTAGATTCGCTTTTAGCCATTATAGGAAACGAAGGAGAAGATATTTCAGGATTATTAAACGGCGATACAGTAAGTTTAATAAAAGAAGAAAAAGCAGAAATTGCTCCAGTTGCTAATACCCAAGATTTAAAACCAGAAACCACTTTGCCAAAAGGAGTTGTAGTAGTTACAATGCCAAGACTTTCAGACACAATGACTGACGGAACTGTTGCAACTTGGTTAAAAAAAGTAGGTGATAAAGTTGCCGAAGGCGATATTCTTGCCGAAATAGAAACAGATAAAGCTACGATGGAATTTGAGTCTTTCAATGCGGGTACTTTATTGTTCGTAGGGATTCAAGAAGGAGAATCTGCCCCAGTAGATAGCGTTTTAGCTATTATAGGACCAGAGGGAACTAATATTGCAGGTATTGCCGAAAATTATAAAAAAGTTGGAAATGTTACTCCCGAAGCTTCGGAACCAGTTGCTGAAAAAGCTGTCGAAGTTTCTAATCCAACATCAAATAACCAAAATTCATCATCTAATCCAACGGATAGAATTTTCGCTTCGCCATTGGCTAAAAAAATTGCTCAAGATAAAGGAATTAACTTATCTCAAGTAAAAGGTTCTGGAGAGAACGGAAGAATTATAAAAGAAGATGTAGCACGTTTTGCAATCGAAAGTCAAAAACCGAAAGTAGAAAGCCAACCAACTACAAAAGCACAAGGCCCAAGCTCTATAACCCAATTTGTTCCTGCTGGAGAAAAATTCTCTGAAGAAATAAAAAATTCGCAAATGCGTAAAACCATTGCAAAGCGATTATCAGAATCTATATTTACAGCACCTCATTTCTATTTAACTATCGAAATTGCGATGGACGAAGCTATGAAATCTCGTGCCACAATAAATACAATTCCTGATACAAAAGTATCGTTTAATGATATGGTTGTCAAAGCTTGTGCGATGGCTTTAAAGAAGCACCCGCAAGTAAACTCTCAATGGAGAGAAGACGCCATGATTATTAATCATCATGTAAATATTGGAGTTGCCGTAGCTGTTGAAGACGGATTAGTAGTGCCAGTTTTAAACTTTACAGATCAAATGAGTTTAACTCAAATTGGATCAAGTGTTCGTGATTTAGCGGGAAAAGCTAAAACTAAAAAATTAACACCTGCCGAAATGGACGGAAGTACATTTACAGTATCTAATCTTGGAATGTTTGGTATTACCGAATTTACATCAATAATAAATCAACCCAATTCAGCAATTTTATCTGTAGGTGCTATTGTAGAAAAACCAGTAGTTAGAAACGGTCAAATTGTAGTTGGAAACACTATGAAAGTAACCCTTGCTTGCGATCACAGAACTGTCGATGGGGCAACGGGAGCACAATTCTTACAAACATTAAAACAATTTGTTGAAAATCCAGTAACTATGTTGGCTTAAATTTTTCAATATATATTAATATAAAATCTCATTTTGATTCGGTCATAATGAGATTTTTTTTAGCTTAAATTCATTTTTTATGAAAAATATTATCATCACAGGAACTTCTAGAGGAATAGGCTACGAATTAGCCTTGCAATTTGCAAATGCAGGACATAATGTTTTAGCTATTTCTAGAAAAATACCACAAACATTAATAGATAACAATAATGTTACTTGCCTTTCCGTCGATTTGTCTAACGAAGAAGCACTGCAAGAAGTAGAAAAATTTCTTTCTCAAACCTGGAAAAAAGTAGATATTATAGTTCACAATGCAGGTTCACTGTTGTTAAAACCATTTGGCGAAATCACATCACAGGAATTCGAAAACATATATAAAGTTAACGTTTTTGGCGTAGCAAATCTAACCCGTATTTGTTTGCCCTACCTTCAAAAAGGAAGCCATGTAGTAACGATTAGTTCTATGGGTGGAATTCAGGGTAGCATGAAATTTGCAGGATTAGCTGCTTATAGCTCTAGTAAAGGCGCTGTAATTACGCTATCGGAATTGTTAGCCGAAGAATATAAAGAAAAAGGAATTTCGTTTAACGTTCTAGCACTTGGTTCTGTAAATACCGAAATGTTGCAAGAAGCCTTTCCGGGTTATCAGGCACCACTTTCGGCCACAGAAATGGCAGATTATATTTATAATTTTGCACTAACGGGCCATAAATATTATAACGGTAGGGTTATGCAAGTTTCAACAACTACGCCGTAAAAAAAAAGATATTACTGTTTTAATTTTAAAAATACGGTAATATTTGGCGTATATTGTGATCCTACTTGTTTGTGTTTTATTTACGATTTACTAAAATTAAAGTAAATTTATAGTAAAGCGATATAAACATCAAAAAAAGAAGCGAAAAAAGGCGAAAACATCCCAAAAGAGGCACTCGAAGAACAGGAAGTTCAAATAAGAAAAAAAGTAGTTTTGCTTTAAATGTAAAATCTTTATTGCAACAAAAAAAGGCATCAATAATTAATGAAAACCGTTTTAGAAAAATACATTCCAGAACATTCGGTAGCACCAGTTTTTGAATTAATCAAAATAAATCAGGTGCATCTAAAAATCGTAAACGAGCGAGTAACCCGCCATGGAGATTACCGAAAAAGTTTGTCTGGAAAACACGAAATTACCGTAAATACGAGTTTGAATAAATATCGATTTCTAATAACATTAATTCATGAAATAGCCCATTTAGTAGCTTTCGAAAAATACGGACGAAGTATAAAGCCACACGGGGAGCAATGGAAGCTAACTTTTCAAAGACTAATGGTTCCGTTTATTAGGCCAGAGGTATTTCCTAACCAATTATTACCATTGCTAGCAAGACATTTCAGAAACCCAAAAGCAAGTAGCGATACCGATGCTACTTTGTCATTAGCACTAAAAGAATTTGATCCCGAGAACGATAAAAATTATATCTTTGAGATTCCTTACGGCAGCATGTTTCGCATTCACAACGGGAAAATTTTTAAAAAAGTAGCTTTAAGATTAAAAAGATACGAATGTTTAGAAATAAATTCTGGACGAACTTATTTATTTAATCCAAATGCAGAAGTAGAATTGTTAAAAAATTAGACATAAAAATGAATAAAGATTATTACGCAATATTAATGGCTGGTGGTGTTGGATCACGATTTTGGCCAGTAAGTACAACCGAATTTCCTAAACAATTTCATGACATGTTAGGTTCGGGAGAAACACTAATACAAAAAACTTTCTCTAGATTAGCCAAATTAATTCCTGCCGAAAATATTCTGATTTTAACTAACGAAAGTTATAATCATTTGGTTTTAGAACAATTGCCAATGGTAAAACAAGAACAAGTTTTGTTAGAACCAGCCATGCGAAATACAGCACCTTGCATCTTGTATGCCTCACTAAAAATTCAAAAAGCAAACCCAAATGCGGTAATGGTTGTGGCACCAAGCGATCACTGGATAGAAGACGAAACAGCTTTTGCTAGAAATTTGCAAGAATGTTTCGATTTTTGTGCCAAAGAAAACGCACTGATGACTTTAGGAATACAGCCTACATTTCCCAATACAGGTTTTGGGTATATCGAATACGATAAAACCGATGCCAATCCGATAAAAAAAGTAAACCAATTTAGAGAAAAACCAGATTACGAAACCGCAAAACTATTCCTCGATTCAGGAAATTTCCTTTGGAATGGGGGTATTTTTATTTGGAGTGTAAAAACAATAACAGAAGCATTCTCCGTATTTCAGCCAAAAATGAATGACTTGTTCCTGCAAGGATTAGAAAGTTATAATACGCCTGCCGAAAAACAATTTATAGAAGAAAATTATGCGCTTGCCGAAAACATTTCTATCGATTATGCCGTGATGGAAACCGCTAAAAACGTTTACGTATTGCCCGCCACTTTCGACTGGAATGACCTAGGAACTTGGGGTTCCTTACACGAAAAACTAGACAAAGACGAAAACAATAATGCCGTTGTAAATGCCAAAGTTTTACTCGAAAACTCCTCTAACAACATTGTTCGTTCCGATGCCGACAAGCTCATTGTTATAGATGGTTTACACGATTATATCATTGTAGATAAAGAAGGTATTTTGCTAATTTACCCAAAAAGTAAAGAACAGGATATAAAAAGTATTGTAAAGAAATTGGAACAGAATTAAAGTTAGATAAATACATTAGATGGAAAAAAGCGCCCTTCGGGACAATTTTTTCCATCGAGCCCCCGCTACGCGGGTGATGAAAAACCATCGTTGCTTTCGCACGATGTTCTTCCATCACCCGCTTTGTTAGATTTTCTTCGAGAGCAAGCTCTCTCGAAAACCCCGCAAAGCGGGGGCTCGTTAGGGCTAATTTAAAAAAAAAACGTACTGATATTAAAGAGTCCCAAGAAAAACAACTTATCTTTGTTTTTTGTAGAATTTTATAAAATTTAAGTATGCTTTTTGAAGAATATCAATATTTTAACCACCAATTCCCTGAACCCCAATATTTAGGAGCCAAACATACTCTTTTGTCTTGGATAAATCAATTTATACCTAAAAAAACAAAATCTGCAATTGATGCTTTTGCGGGGTCACAATCTGTTGGGTATTTATTAAAGCAACAAGGTTGTAAGGTGATTACAAATGATTTTTTAAACTTTAATAATCAAATTGGGAAAGCATTAATTGAAAACAAGTCTACTAAATTAGACAAAACAGATTTAGATATTCTTTTTCAAACTGCAAAAAACAAATGTGAATTTGATTTAATTGAAAATACGTTTACTAATATTTTTTTTGAAAAAGAAGAAGCACAGTTTTTAGACAATTTTAGAGCAAATATTCCATCATTAGAAAACGAATTTAAGCAAGCTCTTGCTTTTACTGTTATCAATAGAAGTATGACCCGAAAAATAACAATGGGGCATTTTGGACATACGCAAGCTTTGGTATATGCAAGCGACCCAGAAAGAATAAAACGTAATAGAAGTTTAATAAGACCAGTCAAAGAAATTTTTGAAGAATTACTTCCAAAATATAATGATGCTGTTTTTGACAATAAACAAGATAATCAAAGTTTCAACCAAAATATATTGGAATTATTACCTAAAATAGAAAATGTTGACTTGGCATATTTTGACCCGCCTTATTGTGACAGTCACGCTGACTATCAAGGCTTTTACCATTTGTTAGAAACTTACACAGAATATTGGAAAGACAAGGATTTTATAAATGGTATAAAACGTTATGAGCCACAAAGATTTAGTGGTTTTGACAAAAAAAGAGATGTTATTTCTTCTTTTGAAAAGTTATTTGAACTTTCAAAAGAAATTCCGAATTGGTTAATTAGCTACAATAATAGAAGTTATCCCGGAATTGAGGAATTTGAAAAGTTAATATCAAAATACCGAAACGTAACTGTAGAGGCAAAAACATATCAAAACGGAAGAGGTGGAAAAGGAAGCGTTGCAGGTAGCCAAGAAATATTATTTGTTTGCAGTCCTAAAAAGAAGCATTTCGTTACAAATAACCATAAAGAACAATTAGTAGATGAAAGACTTTAACCATTGGGATAAATTACATAAAAACGAAGAACTCGAAGAATTTAGTAACGATAAAGTTGGGCTTTTATGGCTGAAAACGAAATCAATTATTAGAAAAGAATTTATTCCAGAATTTGTAAAAACTAACAATATTGTTTTACAGGAAACTGCAATTTCCAAGCAGTTTGTTGAATTATTTGCGATTTTAAGTTCTGACGTTGATAATTCAAACCAAATTCTCGATGATTTTATAAAATTTGAAAATGAGAAACAAGTTGAAAATCTAAATACTGAAGAACTTGTTTCTGAATTGTATAAGCTTAAAAACTTTGATTGGGGTGGAGATTATCAAAATTCATTAGACAAATATTTGGTAAGCAGATATGTAAAAGTTCAAAACCCTTCTTATGAAAACTTGCTTTCAAAGTTTGAAACAGAAATTAGTGTAGCTGTTCAAGGTTATGTTTTAAATAGTTGGTATAACCATTGGAGTAGTATTTTAATAGAGCATATTTTCAAATCTCATTCCGAAGTTTTACCGACTGTTGGACAAATAAAAAGTGTTGACTTTTTCATTAATGATTTACCATTTGATTTGAAAGTTACTTATTTGCCAGCAGAATATATAAAAACAAAACGCAAGGAAAAAGGATTGCCAGTTGAATTAACTTATCTGAAAAAGAAAGCAACGGAAGCAAATATTGTTTTTGACAAAACGGCAAAACCAGCAGACATATTCTATGAAATAGTTGAGAAAATGAAAGATAGAAATGATGATTTCTGTTTGCAAGTTCTAAAATCATTAAAAGACGAAAAATTAGAAATTTTACAAGAAGTTCAAGATGACCCAAAAATCTTGGCAACTTGGCTTTATGAAAATCAAGGAGAAATGCGTTTTGGTTCTGAAAACCGTTTATTTCTTGTATTAGTTGACACAGATGATTTTACAAATTCGTGGAAATTAAAACGAAATATTGACCTTTTAAAGCCTACAATTTTATTGTATTTGGACAACTTCAAAGCCAAAAAAACTGAAGACTTAAAAATACAATTTCAATTCAAAGGGAAAACAAAAACATTTACAGCTTTAACAGACATAATATTTGTAGTGAAATAACTCAAAAAAAGCACTACGCCCAACACACGCTACAACGGATTTGGGTATTTGGCTTAATTGGAAAATGGTCTTGTATTTGGAATGTTTAGGCAAATCCGAAAATAGGGCTTAATTTAACCCCAAACCCGCTGTAGTACTAACCCGTTGTGTGCTAGTTAAAGCGAAAATTTTCGCAAGAGAGATTTTTTTAAACTAAATTTATAAATGAAAAAAATTATTTTAATATTTACTTTTTTAATTTTTAGTTGTTCAACAACTAAATTAAGTAAAACTGAATCCGAAAATCTTATAGTAGAATTTACAGAAATGCATAGAATTGACCAAATTGCTGCTGCTGGAAAACCAAATGGAGAATTCAAAAATTATCCAAATGAAAACTGGGGAAAATTTAAAGACAGTGTTTTTTCAAAACATAAAAATAGAATTGAGCTTTTATTTAGTAAATATGGATATTTAGGAATAAATGAATTGGGGAAAAGTGGAACAAATGATTTTTGGCTTTTTGTTCAACATAGTGACAAGTTTCCTGAGTTCCAAAAAAGAGTATTGAAATCAATGAATAAAGCGGTTAAAAAAGGAAATGCAAATCCAAATAATTACGCATATTTAATGGATCGAGTAAATGCAAATAATGGCGAAAAACAAATGTTTGGAACTCAAGTTGATTATAGAATGAACGGACAAGCAAAACCTAAAAATGGGTTGATTGATAGTTTAAACGTTGACAAAAGAAGAAAAGAATATGATTTAGATTCACTAAAAAAATATTTAAACACAATGACTGAAATGCACTTTGAAATGAACAAAGATTATTTTGACAAAAAAGGCATAACGAAACCGAATTTATACAAATAAATTAAAATTTTAGCACAAAATAACCAGCACACAACAGCGGTAGCTGTTGCACAACCCTAAATTTTTGAAAAACATTTACAAAAACCATAAAAAACAGCCTCGTTTAATCCGTTTTAAGCGAGGTTTGTTTTTGGGTTAAGTTTAAAGTTGTAAAATTTTGATGCCTTAAAAAGCTAAATTCCTTCCTTCAGCACTGCTTCTCTTACTTTTTTAAACAATTCTGACGAATATACAAAATCAGTTACTGCTTCGTTATCGGTTCTAAAAATTTCTTCTTTGGTTCCTTGCCAAGCTTTTAAACCGTTTTTTAGAAACAAAATATTTTGCCCAATTTCCATTACCGAGTTCATATCGTGTGTGTTTATTACGGTTGTAATATTGTATTCTTCGGTAATTTCACCAATCAAATTATCAATCAAAATGGCAGTATTGGGGTCTAAACCAGAGTTGGGTTCGTCGCAAAATAAATATTTAGGATTGTTTACAATGGCACGAGCAATGGCAACACGTTTTTGCATGCCACCCGAAATTTCAGAAGGTAGTTTTTTGTGTGCATCAATAAGATTAACTCTTTTTAATACAAAATCTACACGATCCTGAATTTCTGATTTAGAGTTTTGTGTAAACATTTTTAGCGGAAAACCCACGTTTTCTTCGACCGTCATCGAATCGAATAAAGCACTTCCTTGAAAAACCATACCAATTTCGGTACGTAGTTCTCGTTTTTCATCGGCAGATAATTCGGAATATATTCTACCATCAAAAGAGATTGTTCCCACTTCTGGCAAATGAATTCCCAACAAGCTTTTTAGTAAAACTGTTTTTCCAGAACCACTTTGTCCTATAATTAAATTGGTTTTTCCTGTTTCAAAAACAGTCGAAATTCCTTTTAATACCTTGCTGTTTCCAAACGATTTCTCGATATTTTTTACTGTTATCATTAGGTTAAAAGTAGTTGGGTTAAAATATAGTTCATTAAAATAATCATAACTGATGTCCAAACAAAAGACACGGTACTTGCTTTTCCTACTTCGAGTGCGCCACCTTTCATATAATAACCATGAAACGATGGTATGGTAGCTAGAATTAAAGCAAATATTAATGTTTTTATAAAGGCATAAGTAATATGAAAAGGGATAAATTCTTTTTGTAAACCATTTAAGAAATCAGCATGTGTGCCAAAACCACCGTAAACACTAGCAATATATCCGCCCAAAATTCCTAAAAACATTGCTATTCCTATTAGAAACGGGTATAATAACAAGGCAATTAGTTTTGGGAAAACAAGATAATTTAATGAGTTTACCCCCATTACTTCTAGTGCGTCTATTTGTTCGGTAACACGCATGGTTCCTATGCTCGAGGTAATAAATGAACCCATTTTTCCTGCCATGATAATAGAGATAAACGTAGGTGCAAATTCTAAAATAATAGATTGTCTGGTCGCAAAACCAATAAGATATTTAGGGATTAGTGGGTTGGTCAAATTTAGAGCGGTTTGTATCGCTACAACACCACCTACGAAAAAGGAAATGAAGGCTACAATACCTAAAGAGCCAATAATTAAATCATCTATTTCCTTGAAGATGAGTGTTCTCATTACCGACCATTTGGTTGGTTTTTTGAAAATTTCTACGATCATTAGGAAATATCTTCCAATTTGTGATAAATAACGAAGTAACATCATGGTTTTATTCTTACTATTTGATTGGATATTTTTTTATATGTTTTCATTGTGCTATTCTTTAAGTTTTGTAACTAAAGTAGTCCCTAAAGGAAAATTATCATTGCTAATTTACAACTCATTTGTCTTTTTTAACATAGTTCTTCCAACTTCAAAACAATTTTTTTGGTTAAAAAGGAGACAAACCTACAATATCATTTGCAGTTAATATTCTAGGAAAGATGGCAAAAGAAGCTGTTGTTTTTCGAGCAGCATTACAATCAGTTGTGTGATTTTTTTTGTTTATATATTACAAATATAATCAATGATTTTATAAAATTTTAGATTTCATTTTCTGCCAACGATATTTTCTGATATATTTAGCTTGTTCTTGGGAAACTAGCAACGGTTTTTTGGCCAATTTTGCTTTCCAAAAACCTTTTATATAATCTAGAAAAAGAAGCGGTTTCTTTTTCATCATGGCTAGTTTTGCCGAAGCAATAGCGGTAATAAAAAAACCGTATCCTAAGCTATAAAAAGCTTCGCCTTGTTTGTATCGGGCAGTTTTGTTATAGTTTGCCCCTGTTGGTTTAAGATGTTTTACTTGTAATGATTGGTCGGTTACCACTTTCCAATGGTAAAATTTGCACAATAATTCATCGACCGTGTCCCAGCCCATTGCTGGTTTTAGCCCGCCAATTTGTTTGAAAGTTGCTTTTCGATACGCTTTAAAAGCACCACGAATATGATCTTTATCGGTTAGGTTTTCTAAAATCCAAGCCTTGTTTTTTTCTACATAAGCAAATCCGCCAACCATTCCTATGGTACTATCAGATTTGAAATGATTGATTATAGTTTCGAAATAATTTGTGGGAAATATCAAATCGGCATCGGCTTTTACAATAAAATCATAGTCATCATTTACGGTTTCTAATCCTTTGTTAAAGGCTTGTATGACTTTACTTCCGGGTAAATGTATGGCTTGAGAAGTTGTGTTTACTAAAGTAATTATTGGATTGTTTTCGGCGAAAGCCAAGGCGATATTCTCCGTTTTATCGGTCGAATTGTCATTGACAATCACAATTTTTGAAGGCAAAATAGTTTGCTCGATAATTGACTGTAAAGTCAAACCAAGAAACGATTCTTCGTTATGTGCGGGAATTATAATGTAATATTTCATTTTATACTAAACTCGAATGCAAATATCCTTATTTTTGTAGGATAATAAAAATATTGGCTTTGAATAAAAAAATTTTTGTCATCATTGTGACGTATAATGGCTCGAAATGGATAGAAAAATGTATCAATTCTTTGTTGCGTTCAATTTATCCTATCAATATTCTGGTTGTCGATAATTGTTCTACTGATGATTCGGTCGAACTTTTAAAGCAATTTTCAGAAATTCATCTTATTCAATCTAAAGAAAATTTAGGATTTGGGAGGGCCAATAATATTGGGATCGATTATGCTTTAAAGAATAAGGCAGATTATGTTTTCTTACTTAATCAGGATACTTGGGTTTTCGATGATACCATTTCTAATTTAGTGGTTATGGCACAAAATAATCCTTCGTTTGGCATTGTAAGTCCGATGCATTTTTCGGGCGATGAAAAAACGCTCGACAAAGGTTTTGTAACCTATTATAACAGATATATTGAAGAAAATGCAGGCAAAAACATTGCGATTGTTCCTTTTGTAAATGCTGCGGCTTGGCTGGTTTCTAGCGCTTGTTTGCAAAAAGTGGGTGGTTTCGAATCACTTTTCGGACATTATGGTGAAGATAGAAATTACTGTGACCGTGTTTTGTACCATCAATTTCAGATTGTAATTGCCAAAAACGCCAAAATTTGCCACGACCGAAAAATTTCACGTAGTTTCAAAAAAGATTTAATTCAGTCGAAATACAAAATGTTATCGCAAGTTTTAGATATAAATAACACTTTGTTTGCCAGTTATGCGAACGCATTACAATCGGTTTTCGGATTACCAAAATATTTCAAACAAAGTTATTCTTTTACTTTTATAACACAGCTATTTTATAATTTGGTTGTTTATTATTTACAACTTATTTTTAGAATGAAAGTTATTAAAATGACGAGAAAAAAAACAATGATTTAATGCCAATTACGAATTAAAAACCACTTATAAAGCCAGTGTTGTACTTAAAATGCTGTTACTTATCCTTTACTTATGTTAAATAAAATTTCTCAAAAACAAGCATTTTTCTTTACTATCATTAATTATATTGGGATTGTAATTGGCGTAGTTTCTACACTTTTTATTTATCCAAATAACAAAGAATTACTCGGAATTTTCAGATATATCGATGCGATTTCGTATGTTTTATTTCCAATAATGCTCATAGGAGCATCGCAAGCATTGGTAAATTTTACCCCAAAATTAGACGAATTACACAAAAAAAAACTATTTAATTATAGTGTTTTTTCTATACTAATGATAAGTGTTTTTATCCTTGCAACACTCTTTATAGTTTCTTTTATTCCTGCTTTTACTGACATGAAATATGTTTATATAGCGTTTCCTATTGCGCTATGTTTGGCATTTATCGAATTGTTTAAAAAACAAGCAACCATTATTCAGAAAATTGCAGTGCCTACATTTTTAGATAATATTATTCCTAAAATTTCGCTACCCATTATTTTTTTATTACTAATCTATCATCGCATAACATTTAATCAATCGGTCCTTTTTTATGTTTTTTCTTACGGGTTAATTTTTATGTTACTTACTATTTATTTGTGTAAATACTTTAAACCCAAATTCAATTTAAACTTCAGCTCACTTTTTAACGAAGTGTCCAAACGAGATTATTATCATTTTTCGATGTATGCTTTTGCTGGAAGTTTAGGCTCTGTTTTTGCGTTTAGGATAGATGCTTTAATGATTCCTAAATTTATCTCGATGCAAGCCAACGGTACATTTAGCATAGGGGTAACATTAGCATCAGCATTAGCTATACCAGCAACAGGAGTTTTTGCATTGTATGCGCCTATTGTTTCTAATTATTTAAAAACCAATAATTTATCAGAATTAGATTTAAAATACAAAGAAATCTCGAAGTTGCTTTTTTTTATAGGCGCACTTTTATACAGTTGTATTTTTCTAGGAATCGAAAATTTATTTATGCTTTTGCCAACTCATGACCAACTCATCACGTCAATTCCTATTATTCTCATTTTGGGATTTAATGTTTTGGTAAATATGGGAACAGGTTTTAATGGCGAAATAATTACATATTCTAAATATTACAAATTTAATTTAATTGCCATTGCTATACTTATTGTACTCAACGTGGGGTTAAATTTGCTGTTTATAGTTCACTTCAAATTTGGCATTCAAGCCGTAGCTGTAGCCTCATTATTATCGATGGTAGTTTTCAACTTCGCAAAATTATTGTTTATATACAAAAAATTTCAACTTTTGCCATTCGATTATAATTATCTCAAGTTGGTTTTAATTCTAGTAATGACATTAGGATTTGTCTATTTTTTGCCAAAATGTACCAATCAAATCTGCACTTTAGTATATAAAATTTTACTAAGTTTGTTTCTGAATATTTTTATTGTTTACAAACTAAAGCTAGTTTATCAAGTAACAATTTCTATAAATAAAATTAGAAATTATACACGATAAACAATTGCATTAATATTCATTCCTGCGCCAACAGATGCAAAAATAATTACATCACCTTTGTTAATTTCTTGGTTTTCTATTTTTCCGTTAATAAGTAAATCGTATAAAGTAGGCACTGTTGCTACACTCGAATTTCCTAGTTTGTGAATACTCATGGGCATAATGCCTACTGGAGTTTCTTGATTGTAAAGTTTAAAAAAGCGGTCAATAATGGCTTCGTCCATTTTTTCATTTGCTTGATGAATTAAGACCTTTTTTACTTCCGCAATTGGAATGCCGCTTTCATCAAGACAGTCTTTCATTGCTTTTGGTACTTCAGTTAGTGCAAATTCGTATATTTTCCGACCTTGCATTTTAATGTAGCGAACATCTTGATCCAGATTTTTATTGAAGGAATTGCCAAAAAACAAATAATCAGCTTCATCTGTAGCAAAAGTTGCCGAAGCATGTGCCAAAATTCCGCCATTTTCATTGGTAGCTTCAATAATAGTAGCACCTGCACCGTCCGAATAAATCATGCTGTCTCTGTCGTGAATGTCAACCACTCTCGATAAAGTTTCGGCACCAATAACCAAACATTTTTTTGCCATTCCAGCTTTTATAAAAGCTTGTGCCTGAATCACACCTTCTACCCAACCCGGACAACCAAACAAAAGGTCATAGGCAACACATTTTGGGTTTTTTATTCTTAATTTTTGTTTTACTCTAGCGGCAAGACTTGGTACAGCATCGCCTTGTACGGCGTTTTGTTTTACATTGCCAAAATTGTGTGCAAAAATGATATAATCTAAAGTTTCTGGGTTAATATTTGCAGCCTCAATGGCTTTTTGAGCCGCAAAATGAGCGATGTCTGAAGTTACGAGATTTTCATCTACATAGCGTCGTTCTTCGATACCTGTTATTTGTTTAAATTTATGGGCAATAATTTCGTTTGACGCATTAAAAATACTTCCGTCTTCATTCAAAAACTGATGTTTAGCAAAATCTGAATTGGTTACAATTTGATTCGGAATGTAACTTCCTGAACCCGTTATTTTGATGTTCATAGGTCTAAAAAAATGTAGTTTATGCTAAATTAGATATAATAAATTTAATGAAAGCATAAAATTTGTTATGCGTGTATCTAATTATGAAATAATTAGTTTACATTAATTTTAATTATTAATAATGTAAAATTAATGCTCTTGATTTGTGATTTTTATTTGCATTATAGTAGCAATGCTCAACGCTTGTGTTTTTATTTGTTCTGCTTTTTGTCCTGTAAAATTCTCATCGACAGAGGTATTAAAATGGTTTAGCCAAATTTTAAACAACGCTGGGGTTAGAGGTTCTTTTTTGTTAATATCTAAATGAATTTGAGTGAGATTATTTGCATAACCACCAGTTCCTAAAATGGCTTGCGACCAAAATGTGACTAGGATTTGCAAATGTTCTTCTAGTTTTATTTTTACAACATCGGTAAAAAAATAGCTTATAGATTCATCTGAAAGTAGTTTTTTGTAAAATTCATCTACTAATAAATATAAATCTTCTTGGTTTTGTATATCGTTCATTTTTTTTTGTCATATATGCCTTAAAGTCGAAAGTCGAATGCTAAAGTGTTTTATAGGACTTTAAGACATTCGACTTTACAAACTTTATGACTAGTTCATTACATGTATGCTTCAATTGGAGCGCAACTGCAAACTAAATTTCTATCGCCATATGCTTCATCTGCACGACGAACGGTAGGCCAGAATTTGTTTTCTGCAATATAATCTAGAGGAAAAGCAGCTTGTTCACGAGTGTAAGGATAAGTCCAATCGTCAGTCGTAATCATTGCAAGTGTATGTGGAGAGTTTTTTAAAACATTGTTAGAATCATCGGCAGAGGAAGCTTCAATTTCTTTTCTTATAGAAATCATAGCGTCGCAAAAACGATCTAATTCTTCTAAATTTTCACTTTCTGTAGGTTCTATCATTAGTGTTCCTGCTACTGGAAACGAAACGGTTGGTGCGTGAAATCCGTAATCCATCAATCGTTTTGCAATGTCAGTTACTTCGATTCCTTTTTCTTTAAATGGGCGACACTCTAAAATCATTTCGTGTGCCGCACGACCCATTTCGCCAGAATATAAAGTGTCGTAATGACCGTTTAATTTTTCTTTGATGTAATTTGCATTCAAAATAGCATATTCTGTAGATTTTTTTAAACCTTCAGCGCCCAGCATGCAAATATATCCGTACGAAATTAAGCAAACCAAGGCAGAGCCCCAAGGTGCAGCAGAAATTGCAGAAATTGCCTTTTCGCCTCCAGTTGGAATCACTGGGTTTGTGGGTAAAAACGGAACTAATTGTGGTGCAACGCAAATTGGGCCAACACCAGGACCACCGCCACCATGAGGAATTGCAAATGTTTTGTGAAGATTTAAGTGGCAAACATCGGCTCCAATTGTGGCTGGATTTGTTAGTCCAACTTGAGCGTTCATATTAGCGCCGTCCATATAGACTTGTCCTCCGTTTTCGTGAATCATTTTCGTAACTTCGATAATTGAAGCTTCGTAAACACCGTGAGTCGATGGGTAAGTAACCATTAAACAGGATAGGTTGTCTTTGTGCAAAATTGCTTTTTCACGTAAATCTTCAACGTCGATATTTCCGTTTTCTAATGTTTTTGTAACGACAACTTTCATTCCTGCCATGGCTGCCGAAGCAGGATTTGTACCATGTGCCGATGAGGGGATTAAAGCTATGTTTCTGTGGTGATCGCCACGAGATTGGTGGTATGCACGAATAACCATTAGTCCTGCATATTCGCCTTGTGCACCAGAATTGGGTTGTAAAGTTGTTCCTGCGAAACCAGTAATTATGTTTAGTTGTTGTTCTAATTTAGACAACATTTCTTGGTATCCTTGTGCTTGGTCTAATGGTGCAAATGGGTGAATATTGTTCCATTGTGCCATGCTTAATGGCAACATTTCTGATGCTGCATTGAGTTTCATTGTACAAGAACCAAGGGAAATCATCGAGTGGTTTAGTGCTAAATCTTTTCGTTCTAGCATTTTGATGTAACGCATTAATGCCGTTTCTGAATGGTATTTGTTGAAAACAGCATGTTGTAAAAAAGTAGTTGTTCTTTCTAAATTTGAAGGGATGTGGTTTTCGTTTTGTAATTCAGAAATTGTTGAAGCTTGTTTTCCAGTTGCTTCGGCAAAAATAGAAACTATTTTGTTTATATCGGAAATGCTTGTAGTTTCATTTAAAGAGATTGAAACCGTATTTTCATCAATATAATAGAAATTTACTTCGTTTTGTTCTGCAATTACTCGTACTTTTTTGGCATCAGTCTTGATAACGATTGTGTCAAAATAAGCGGTATTTGTTTGCTGTAAATCTAATTTTTGTAGTTCTTTTGCCAATGTTACTGCCGATGCGTGTAGTTTGTTTGCAATGTATTGTAATCCTTTTGGTCCGTGATACACGGCATACATTCCGGCCATAACTGATAGCAAAACTTGGGCAGTACAAATATTAGAAGTTGCTTTATCTCGTTTGATGTGTTGTTCACGAGTTTGTAAAGCCATTCTAAGCGCTCTATTTCCGTTTGTGTCAACTGTTACGCCTATAATTCTTCCTGGCATGCTGCGTTTGTATTCTTCTTTTGTAGCAAAATAAGCGGCGTGTGGTCCGCCATATCCTAATGGAATTCCGAAGCGTTGTGTTGTTCCAAAAACCACATCGGCACCCATTTCTCCGGGAGGGGTTAGTTTTACTAAACTTAAAATATCGGCCCCAACAGCAACTTTAATTTCGTTAGTTTTTGCTTTAGCAATAAATGCTGCGTAATCATTTACTTGTCCGAATTTTCCTGGATATTGAAGAATTGCACCAAAATATTCTTTTGAGAAATCAAATTCCTCGTGGTTTCCTATTACTAATTCTACACCAATAGGAGTAGAGCGGGTTTGTAAAACCGATAGTGTTTGTGGTAATATTTCTTCGGAAACGAAGAACTTATTTACGTTGTTTTTCTTTTGTTCACGAGAACGAACGTCAAAAAGTAGTGCCATTGCTTCTGCCGCAGCAGTCCCTTCGTCTAATAAAGAGGCATTTGCAATTTCCATTCCAGTAAGTTCGATAACTGTAGTTTGAAAATTTAAAATAGCTTCTAAACGGCCTTGTGCAATTTCTGCTTGGTAAGGCGTGTAGGCGGTGTACCAACCTGGGTTTTCAAAAACATTTCTTTGAATTACGGCAGGAATTATAGCCTGATTGTAACCCAATCCTATATAAGATTGAAACATTTTGTTTTTGTTTCCTAGTTTTGTAATATGATTAGCAAACTCATATTCGGTCATTGCGGGTTCTAAATTTAGAGGCTCTTTTAGGCGAATATCATTTGGAAGTGTCTCGTAAATTAGTTGTTCTATCGATTGGGCTCCAATTGTTTTCAACATATGTTGTAGGTCGTTTTCATTTGGACCTATGTGGCGTAATGCAAATGCGTCTGTTTTCATATAATCTAGGAATGTGTGTTGTTTGATTTTAATTGCAAAAATAAATATTAATCTGCTAATAAGTGTTGTTTTAGCGCTCAATTTTTATCGATTTTTCAACTAAATAATAATCTTGTTAACAGTTTGACTAATTTTGTTGCATGAAAATTTTTAAGCAAATATTCGATTTTTATATAAACAGTAGTGTTCACGTGGCTTTGTCTGTTTGTGCATTAGTACTAATAACGCAATATATGTTCCATATTTTGCATGACCAATCGATGGTTTGTTTTGCTTTTTTTGGAACCATTGTAGGTTACAATTTTGTAAAATATGATGCTTTGGCTAGGGCCAAGAAACTACAAATGCGAAAGGCGCTAAAAGCAATTGCTTTTTTTAGTTTTTTCTCATTACTTGCCGTTGGATTTTGTTTTTTTCAACTGCAAATTCATACTAAAATTGTTGCTGTTGGGTTTGTAGGATTAATATTGTTGTACACACTTCCGTTTTTTCCTAACAAAAAAAATGCTAGAAACTGGGCTGGAGTCAAGATTTACATCGTTAGTTTAAGTTGGGTTGGTGTGACTGTTATTTTACCAATTTTAAATGCGGATATTTCTATTACTTCCGATTTTTATCTTAAATGTATGCAGCGTTTTATTTTAGTTTTTGTCTTGGTTTTAATTTTCGAAATTATCGACTTGCAATACGATGATCCTCATCTGAAAACTGTTCCGCAACAAATAGGGGTGAGGCGTACTAAATATTTAGGGTATTTTTTATTATTGGTTTTTTGTGCTTTAGAGATTTTTAATGTTACTGCAAATGACAATCTCAGTCTTTATTTTTTTTCATTGTCTTTACAGTCGATTATTTCTGTTCTCATTGCGATTTTTATGTTTTTTGCTCATGAGAGGCGTTCTAAATATTACACTTCTTTTTGGGTAGAAAGTGTTCCGATAATTTTGTGGGTTTTAGTTTGTTTTTCTATAAAAATACATAATATTGGTGAATACATGCACTAAAAATAATATATATCTGGTGAATACGTTCACCAATTTATAAGTATATTTGGTGAATAGAAAATAATTTCATTTTTTTGTAAAAATAGTAATTATGATTATTAGAGATTTAACATCAAAAATAAAAGCTAATTTACACAAAGGAAAAGCAATTGTTTTAATTGGTCCACGGCAAGTAGGAAAAACTACCTTGATAAATACTTTATTGACTAATATTCCTTACTTGTTTCTTGATGGAGATGATGCGGTTGTGGCAGAAACGCTAGCTAATGCAAATACTGAAACCTTAAAAAGTATTATCGGGATTTATAAATATGTTTTTATTGATGAGGTACAACGTATTCCTAATATTGGTTTAAAACTAAAAATTATTGTAGATCAAATCAAAGACGTGCAAGTGATTGTGAGTGGGTCTTCTGCTTTTGATATTAATCATTTTACCCAAGAACCCTTAACTGGTCGAAAATTTGAGTATCATTTGTTTCCTATTTCTTGGGAAGAATTCGAGAATAATGTTGGTTTTATGAAAGGACAACAACAGCTGGAATTGCGTTTGCTGTACGGAATGTATCCTGATGTGATTAATAATTTTGGAAATGAATATGAGATTCTGAAAAACCTTGTTTCTAGTTATCTGTACAAAGACGTTTTGAGCTTGGCAGGAATCAGAAAACCTGAAATCTTGGAAAAAATTGTACGAGCATTGGCATTGCAAGTAGGAAATGAAGTCAGTTATAATGAAATTGCACAATTGGTTGGTGTTGACAAAAACACAGTAAATAACTATATTGATTTGTTAGAAAAAGCTTTCGTTATTTTTAGACTAAACAGTTTTAGCAAGAATTTGAGAAACGAAATTAAACTAAACAGAAAAATTTATTTTTATGACAATGGCGTTCGGAATATGCTGATAGGGAATTTTAATTCATTAGAGTTTAGGCAGGACAAAGGTGCTTTGTGGGAAAATTTTCTTGTTTCGGAGCGAATGAAAAAATTAGCGTATGCAAATAGTGTTGCCAAACCTTATTTTTGGAGAACAATCCAACAACAAGAAATTGATTATGTCGAGGTTGAAGCCGAAAAAATTAGTGCTTTCGAATTCAAATGGTCTCCAACCAAAAAAGCAAAATTGCCGAAAAGTTTTATCGATGCTTATCAACCAAATTTTTTGGTTGTGAATAAAGATAATTTTAGGGATTTTTTGAAAATTTAATTCTCTGATAATTCTTTTAAAACTCGATTTCGTTCCAATAAAAACGTTGTCAAATATTTTTTTAAGAATAAATAATCGAATAATTGACCAAAAATCCCAAACGGAGTTTCGTAACATAACTTATCGGTCATGGTGGTAATTCCGTTTTGCTCTTCGAAAAAATGCTCGTGTCTGAATGATTTAAATTTGCCTTCTACCATTTCGTCAACAAAATAATCATAGAAATTCATAGCGGTTATTCTGCTTTTGTGCGTAAGATAAATTCCGAAGTGTTTGCCACGCCAAGTCACAGTTTCATTAAGATTTATTAATCCAGAAGTTACGCCAGCAATAGCGACTTCATTGGTTTTACTTGCGGATTTTTGATGAATATCAATATCTCTATTAATATCAAAAACTTTCTGAATTGGTGCGTTTACTTTAGTTGTTAGGGTTATTGTTGTCATTGACTATTTTTTCACTTCTTCGTTTAATTACATTTAAAATATTATTTTGAATATCTTTCATTATCCAATTTCCCCAGATACTTGCATAAGAATTGAAAGTGGTTTTCATCGAAAAATTACTATAAAGTATCAAGTTGTATTTGTTTGTGCTGATTTTTTTTAATTTATAAGTCCCATTTAGCATGTCAAAATATTCTCCACCAATAAGAATATGTTCGTCTAAAGTTGTAGACGGAATTTCGTAGGTATTGGCTTTAATTTGAAATTCCATAAGCTTTAAATTTTCATATTTAGTAACAGTTTCATTAAATATCAAGCCTTTTTGAAAAATAGCTTTTCTGTAACCGCCAACAGCTAGAGTGTCTAATTCGGCTTTAATAGGTTTTGGAAATCCCAACCAACTTATTAGTTTTGAATTATCTTCATTCGATTTTATTTCTTTAACAGCGGTGACATTGTTCCAAATTGTTTGAGCATCAGAGTTTATTTCAATCGATGTGTAAGTCGTATATGTTTTTGCGTTTCTTGGGATTGCATTTTCAATAGGTCCAATTAAGAATGGAAGTAATACCAAAATAGAAATGTTTAGATTTTCGTTTTTCTTATTTTTAAAATGCCCCGCAATTAATCCGCCAATACTTGCAAAAATTAAAAATAATGGTGAAATCATTATCCAACATGCCCAGCCTTCGAGTCCAATAACTATGGTTAAAGCAATGACTAAAATTATGGGAATCCAAGGCGCTAAAATTCTATAAGCAATAGATTTTACTTTCTCTATTGGTGAGAAATAGATAAACAAAGCTCCAATTCCGGCAGGGACTAACAAAAAAAATGTCCATGTCATGACCGATAGAAAGTCATTAAATATTGTTGCACCAAAAGAAATCCTTAATAACAAAGCAAAGATTATCGGTATCAAAACTAGTTTGATTAGTTTCATTTTTTTGATTTTAAAATTTAATTTATATCAACCCAGCACGCTTCAACAAAGCATCGGCCTTTGGCTCATAACTTTTTTAAATTAATTTCTCAACCATTTTACTATTCAATAACGCTTTCATTTGCGTAATTCCAATAGCATTAAGTTGTATTAATCGTTCTGATTGCGATTGCCCTTGGTGAATAAAAACCGAATTCAAACTTTCTAAATTTGACAAAACCACTAACGTTTCGCCACTTAGCGATGTTGCGAACTTCGTGACCGCTTATTTTCTGTTAAGGGTGAAATTTCTTGCGAAACGTGAGCGTGAATTTACTACAAAATTCGCAATATTGCTAAATGGTTGTTGGCAGTAGTTTTGGTTAATTAAATAAATTTACATATATTCGATTTATATCGTACATTTGCAAAAGTATTAATTTGCTAAATTAAACTAAAATGAAAACTAATTATTCAGCATTGGGCATTTCTTCTTTCTTCATTAAGAAAGGTGTTAGTCCGTTGAAATTACAGAAGTTACTGTATTATTCTCAACTTTGGTTTTTTGTTAAAAATGACAGAATGTTATTTGATAATAAAATTCAAGCTTGGATATATGGTCCAGTTGTTTATGATGTTTGGGCTAATTTTAAGTTTATGAAGAGAAGTTCAATCATTCCAAGTAGTAGAGCAGTAGTTTTAAACTTGGATGACATAATCGTAAATCATTTAAATGATATATGGCTGTCATATGGTCATTTAACAGGTTCAGATTTAGTAGATTTAACTCATAATGATTTGCCTTGGAAAAATAGTAGAAAAGGACTTTTAGGTAATCAACCGAGTGATAAAGAAGTAATAATCAACAAAGACACTACAGTTGATTTTACATTAGATTCTTACAATAGAATTCCAGTTGTAATTACACAAAATACTTTAGGGTACTTTTCTAATTTTTAGGTATGGCTAAGAAAGGTTTGGTATTCATACAGAATGAATATCCAAAGCAGAATGAAAATTTTTTATATCGTCAAATTTATAGATTCATTCCTGAATTTGGAAAGTCAATTAAAACTATAGTTGAAGTTGAAATTTACAAAAGTAATATTTGTGTAATTTCTTTTTACGAGCATAACAAAGGAACTGAAAAGAATAAGTATAAATTACGTTCAGATATCGGTCCAGGTCATACAAGAGCTATATTCAAAGCCTGTTTAGAAGCATATTATAATTTAAAAGAAGATTTTGCTCTAGTTTTTTCCGCATCTAATGATGTTGGAAAAATAGACGAGGATAATTCAAGATATTCAGCATATTTACTCTTTTTATCTTATTACTTCAATAATTATGAAGATTATGATAGACAAGGTTCGATTGCCATAAATACCTTAATGTTGTATCATCGAACATTCCAATATAAAGATGAAGCAGATTTTTTTTATACTGAATTTGAGAAAAAAGTTGAGTTAAATATCAATGATTCAGGTCAATATAACGACAAGCCTTAAATTACTGCCAACTGTTCTATAGTTGCCACGTCTCGAATATTTCCATCGGCATTTGGGTTTTTATCACGCCATTGCTTGGCTGTAATTCCAAATAAAGCCACATTTAGCAAATCGGCTTCGTTAGCGTAAATGAAATTTATTTTAGATTTGTCGAGTGTTTCTGGGATTAAATTTGCCTTTATTGCATCGGTATGAATATGATAATTTACTTTGGCTAAAGTGCGCTGAAAATTCCAATCTAGTTTTAATCGGTCGTTTTCATCTTCTTTTAGACGTTGAAATTCTTTGATTAGATATAATTTGAATGACGGACTTAGCCAACTGCCAAATTCAAAAGCTATATCTTTATGTGCAAATGTTCCTCCGCCATAACGTCCAGCTTTTGATGTTATACCAATAGCATTCGTAGCTTCTATCCATTTTCGAGGTGTAAGATTGAAACTATTCAAACCTGCTTGAATTTTAAAGGTTACGAATTCGTTACCTTTAAAAAGAGGATTATTTATTTCTTCCCAAATTCCAATAAATTCTAAAGTATTTCTATTGCGCATCCAACTATATATCATAGTATCATCGCCAAATCCTTTAACCATATCTGTTAGCGATATGAAATCAGAATTTTCTTTTTGAATTATTTTGATTTCTTTTCCTTGAACATTTATTGTTTTACTTTTTGCCATAAATTTGAAATCTAAATTAGTTAATCTTCATTCAATAATTTATATCAATCCAGCCCGTTTCAACAAAGCATCGGGTTTTGGTTCTTGTCCACGAAAGCGTTTGTACAATTCCATGGGCAATTCTGTGCCTCCTTTAGAAAGTACATTTTCTTTAAATTTTGTTGCCACTTCTTTATTAAAAATCCCTTTTTCTTGGAAAAATGCAAAGGCATCGGCATCGAGTACTTCTGCCCATTTGTAACTGTAATATCCAGAAGAATAGCCCCCAGCAAAAATATGTGAAAATGAAACACTCATGCAATTTTCGGCTACATCAGGATATAAAGTTGTGCCTTCAAAAGCTGCTTTTTCAAACGCTTTTACATGAGTAATTTCAGTTGGATTATTGCTGTGAAAAGCCATATCTAACAATCCGAAACTCAATTGGCGCAACGTTGCCATTCCTTCCTGAAAACTGGCGCTTTCTTTTATTTTTTGTACATATTCTTGCGGAATAATTTCTCCTGTTTCATAATGTTTGGCAAATAATGCCAGTGCTTCGGGCTCGTAACACCAGTTTTCCATGACCTGAGAAGGCAGTTCGACAAAATCCCAATATACCGATGTTCCTGATAAACTTGGGTAAACAGTATTTGCTAACATGCCATGTAATCCGTGACCAAATTCGTGAAATAAAGTGGTTACTTCATTAAAAGTTAATAATGATGGTTTGCTATTTGTGGGCGGTGTAAAATTACAAACGTTTGAAATGTGTGGTCGTTCGTTTTTTGTGTCTTTTATATATTGCGATTTGAAACTAGTCATCCAAGCGCCATTTCGTTTTCCTTTTCTTGGAAAAAAATCGGCATAAAAAATGGCAATTAGTTCACCAAATTCATCTTTAACTTCATAAATAGACACTTCTTCATGGTATTTTTCGATATCAAAAACTTCTGTAAATGTTAATCCGAATAATTTATTTGCAATGGTAAAAGCACCATTTAAAACGTTTTCTAGCTGAAAATAGGGTTTTAGTTTTTCGTCATCTAAATTGAATAATTTTTGTTTCAATTTTTCTGAATAATAAGAACTGTCCCATTTTTCTAGTTGTTCGATCCCGTCTAGTGTTTTGGCGAAAGCGGTTAATTCTGCAAATTCACGTTCGGCTGCTGGTTTTGCTTTAATTAATAAATCATTCAGAAAAGATTTTACCGTTTCTGGATTTTGAGCCATTCGTTCTTCGAGAACAAAGTGCGAATGGGTTTTGTATCCTAATAAATTAGCTCTTTCGAAACGCAATTTTGCAATTTTAAGCGTAATTTCCTGATTGTCGAATTCATTATTTTGGAAAGCTTTTTTTCCTGCTGCGATAGTAATTGCTTTTCGAAGTTCACGATTTTCAGCATAAGTTACAAAGGGCAAATAACTTGGCATGTCTAAAGTAAAAATATAACCTTCCAAATTTTTAGCTTTTGCCAATGCTTTAGCAGCTTCAATAGTTCCTTCTGGCAAACCTTTTAGGTCAGATTCGTTGGTAATATGCAATTGATAGTTATTGGTTTCTGCCAAAACATTTTCGCTATAAGTTAGTTTTAGTTTTGCGAGTTCAGCATCAATTTCTCGAAGTTTAGATTTTTTTTCTTCCGATAATAAAGCGCCATTTCTAGAAAAACTTTTGAATTTTTTGTCGAGTAAAGTCGCTTGTTCTGTAGATAAATTTAAACTGTCTTTTTGCTCGTAAACGGATTTAATTTTTTTAAATAAATCTTCGTTTAAAGTGATATCGTTGCTGAATTCTGTTAATAATGGTGTAACTTCCTGAGCGATTTTTTGCATCTCGTCACTCGTTTCTGCCGAATTGAGATTGAAGAAAATAGACGATAATCTATCTAAAGCATTTCCTGAAAAATCTAATGCTTCGATGGTGTTTTCGAAAGTTGGGTTTTCTGGATTGTTTATTATGGTGTTTATTTCTGCTTTTGCGGTGGCTATGTTTTTGATAAATGCGGGCTTGTAATCTTCTAGTTTTATTTGAGAAAAGGGCGCTGTATCGTGTTTTGTGTCGAATTTTTGAGTGAGTATTTTCATTTGCTGGCAAAGGCGCAAAGGCGCAAAGTTTATGTTAATTTAAGTTTCGGTTTTTAGCCCTGATAGCAGTGGAAATCCTTTTCTTTTTTCCTTTAAAAAAGAAAAGATTGCAACGAATAGCAGGAATAGCTTCTAAAAAAAAATTACTTTTTTAAATTTTCCGAAGATTTATTTACTGCTTCTTTTAGACTTTCTTTGTAGGAAATGATTTTGTCTAAAACTGATTTGTTAGCAGATCCTATGATTTGTGCAGCTAGAATTCCTGCGTTTTTTGCGCCATTTAAGGCTACGGTTGCTACGGGAACACCGCCTGGCATTTGAAGTATTGATAAAACGGAATCCCAACCATCGATAGAATTGCTGGATTTTACGGGTACGCCAATGATGGGTAATGGCGACATAGCGGCTACCATTCCTGGCAAATGCGCTGCGCCACCAGCTCCTGCGATAATGACAGATATGCCACGAGTATGTGCGTTTTTGCTAAAATCGAATAGTTTTTCTGGTGTTCTGTGTGCTGATACAATATCGACTTCGGTTTCTATATCGAACGATTTTAAGATGTCTATGGCTTCTTGCATTATGGGCATATCTGATATGCTTCCCATGATTATGGCTACTTTCATATTAATTGATAATTAACAATTGATAATTAATAATTACGCGATGACGCGAATACTGTTTTTTACTTCTTCTGCAATTTTTCTGGCTTCGGTCATGTTTTCATTTACAATGGTAACGTGTCCCATTTTTCTGAAAGGACGGGTTTCTCTTTTTCCGTAAATATGTGGTGTTACCCCGTTTATGGCTAATATTTTTTCGATATTTTCGTAAATTACATCGCCAGAAAACCCTTCGGCACCAACTAGGTTAACCATGATTCCTGCCACTTTACTATTGGTATTTCCTAAGGGTAAGTCGAGAATTGCTCGGATATGATTCTCGAATTGCGAGGTATAACTAGCTTCTATGGTGTGGTGTCCTGAGTTGTGCGGGCGAGGAGCTACCTCGTTTACTAGAATCTCATCGTTTTGGGTTTGAAACATTTCGACCGCTAATAAGCCCACGTGATTGAATTTTTCAGAAACATTTAACGCTATTTTTTTAGCTTTTTGGGCAACTTTATCCTCAATTCTTGCGGGACAAATTACATATTCTACCTGATTAGCTTCTGGGTGAAATTCCATTTCTACAACGGGATAGGTTTTTACTTCGCCTGAAGGATTTCGAACTACAATTACTGCTAATTCGTTTTTGAAGGCAACCATTTTTTCGGCAATGCACTCTACGTTTGGTAGGTTTTCTAAATCTTCGATTGCTCGAACTACTTTTACGCCATTTCCGTCGTAACCAAATTGGGTGCATTTCCAGACGAAAGGAATTTTGATTGAGGAATTTTGATTGAGGATTGCTGATTTTAAATTTTGTACGTCAGCATATTTTTCGAAAGGAGCCGTTGGAATATTATTTTGAGCATAAAACTCTTTCTGAATTCCTTTATTCTGAATTAGTTTTAAAGTCTTTGGTGACGGATAAATTTTTAACCCTTCGTTTTCTAATTTTTCTAAAGCTTCGAGATTAACGAGTTCTATTTCGAAAGTTAAAACATCGACAAGTTTTCCGAAGTTATAAACGGTATCAAAATCCATCAAACTTCCTTGAAAAAAATGGTTACATGCTATTTTGCATGGCGCTTCATCGCTTGGGTCAAGTATATAGGTTTGAATGTCGAATTTTCGGGTGTCAAATAACATCATTTTGCCAAGTTGACCACCACCGAGAATTCCTAATTTGAAATTTGACGAGAAATAATTCATTGTGTTGTTGTTTGTTCTAGCAAAGATACTTTATAATGATTGAATAGGGAAATGCTATTTTATTTTCTTTAAAATTTCTCTTGTAACGGCTTTGTATGCCGCCGAATGTTTTAGGTAGTCCTTGGCGAGGATTTGTTTTAATTCGGGATAAATCCAGTTGTTTTTTCGTCCAAATTCATATAAAGCCCTTATAGAATATGCTTTTGTGGCTACTTTTCCGTTGTCTAGAATAAGCCAATCGAAACAATTTGTCACGATTTTGCCTTCTTGTTCTTCGGTTAATATCATGTGTTTAGCAAGGAACATACATATTTTAGAAACAGGACGAATGGCACTTTCGTTTTTAAAATTTGAAATCGTACTGCAAAAAATATCTAAATGTGGCGTTAATAAATGCAGTTGTTTTTCTAATACTAATTCTAGAACCCAACAGGATTTGTAGTGGTTTTTGTTGTTTATGTTAAAAGCCAATTCTAATAAATCTAGAAACAACTCTGGATTATCTAAAATATAGCGCGCATTGTCTTCTCGACTTTTTCTGTGCGCAGTGCTGTTTTCTATTCTTGTAAGTAAATCAAAATTCATGCTTCAAAAATAAATAAAAACTTCTAACTCAATACTAATTTGTTATCTTTGCGAATTATTCTATAAGCGAAGTATGGAAATTAAATTACACGACAAATATTTTGTGCCTTTTATATCGGCACAAGAAATAAATTTTGCAATTGCAACGATGGCAACTCAGGTTGAAGCTGACTTTGCTCACGAGATTCCTATTTTTATAGGAATTCTTAACGGATCATTTATGGTTGTTTCAGATTTTATGAAACATTACAAATCGCCTTGCGAAGTAAGTTTTATAAAAATGGCTTCTTACGATGGTATGCAATCTACAAGCGAAGTAAAACAGCTTATAGGGATTAATCAGGATTTAACAGGAAGAACAGTTGTTCTTATTGAAGATATTGTAGATACAGGGAATACAGTCGAAGAATTGAAAAATTTATTCGAAAATCAAGGCGTAAAAAACCTTAAAATTGCCACACTATTTTTTAAGCCAGAAGCTTATAAAAAAGATATCAAACTAGATTATATAGGAATAAGAATACCAGACAAATTTATAGTTGGTTTTGGTTTAGATTACGATGGTTTAGGCAGAAATTTGCCAGAAGTTTATCAGCTTAGAGATTAAATAATTGCAGTATTAAAAGATTAGAAAATTAGAAATAAACATTTAAACTTAAAGACTTCAAAATCTTTAAATCTTTAAATCTTTAAATCTTTAAATTTAAAAAAATGATTAACATAGTTCTTTTCGGGAAACCGGGCGCAGGAAAAGGTACACAAGCAGAATTTTTGAAAGAAAAATACAATCTAACACACCTTTCTACAGGTGATATTTTTAGATTTAACATAAAAAACGAAACTGAATTAGGTAAATTAGCAAAAACCTTTATGGACAAAGGCGATTTAGTTCCAGATGCAGTAACCATCAAAATGTTAGAATCTGAAGTAGATAAAAACCAGCATTCGAAAGGGTTTTTGTTCGACGGATTTCCTAGAACTTTAGCACAAGCAGCGGCGTTAGATACTTTTTTGGCTTCAAAAGACCAAGAAATTACCGCAACAATTGCACTAGAAGCAGATGACGAAATATTAGTACAACGTTTGCTAGAAAGAGGAAAAACATCAGGAAGAGTAGACGATCAGGACGAAGAAAAAATAAGAAACCGTTACCAAGAATACAACGAAAAAACAGCTCCTTTAATGAGTTATTATAAAAACAACAAAAAGTTTCATGCTGTAAATGGGATCGGGACAATTCAAGAAATTACCAAACGACTTAGCGAAGTTATTAATAATTTGTAACTTAGCAAACAACAAAAGGATTTCGTTATCCCCAAGTAAGATGAATTAACGAATAACCAAATCAACAAAAAGTGGAAATACTCATCATTTTCTTTTTAATTCTTTTAAACGGAGTGTTCTCAATGTCAGAAATAGCATTGATATCAGCTCGTAAAAACCGGCTAGAATCGGCGGCAAAAAAAGGAAATACCAGTGCAAAAACAGCTTTAGATTTAGCCAATTCGCCAAACAAATTTCTATCGACAGTACAAATAGGGATAACCCTCATAGGCATACTTACTGGTATATATTCAGGAGACAAAATAACAACAGACGTCAGATTATTTCTAGAAAAATTTACCGTTTTGCAGCCCTATTCCCATAACCTATCAGTAGGAATTGTAGTAGTTATACTAACATTTTTCTCCTTAGTATTAGGCGAATTATTACCCAAAAGAATAGGACTCAATCATCCAGAAGCCATTGCAAAAGCAGTCGCAGTCCCTATGAAAGTCATTTCGGTAATAACCGCACCATTTATTTGGTTGCTAACCACCACCACCGATTTTATTTTAGACATTCTAAAAATAAAACCAACAGCCGATGGTAAAGTAACCGAAGAAGAAATAAAAGCCATCATCAAAGAAGGAACCGAAGGCGGCGAAGTACAAGAAATAGAACAAGACATCGTAGAACGTGTTTTTCATATTGGCGACAGAAAAGTAAACTCACTAATGACACACAGAAATTCGTTAGTTTACCTATCCATAGAAGACGACGACATAAAATCACTAAAATCAAAAATGCTCAACGAACTACATTCAGTCTATCCAGTTTGTGAAGACAACCTCGATGAGGTAGTAGGAATCGTATTTCTAAAAGACCTGTTTGCCAGTTTCGAAAAAGGAAATTTCGATTTAAGAGCCATCACAAAAGAACCAGTCTATTTTATCGAACACACATCAGCATACAAAGCCTTAGAAATATTCAAAAAATCTAAAGTACATTATGCCCTAGTAACAGACGAGCACGGAATGATACAAGGAATAATAACCCTAAACGACATTCTAGAAGCACTTGTAGGCGATGCAGCAGATTTTTACGAAGAAGAATTTCAACTCAACGCCCGCGAAGACGGCACATGGCTCGTAGACGGACACTATTCGCTACACGATTTCCTAACCTATTTCGACATGGACGACCTCATAAACGACTACGACGTAACAACCGTTAGTGGGTTAATAATGACCGAGTTATCCTACATTCCAAAAGTAGGAGAAAAACTCATCTGGAACAAAATGCAGCTCGAAGTAATAGATATGGACGGCAGAAAAATAGACAAAATTTTAGTCAGTTCAATCAAAGAAAAATAAAACAACACTAACCATCAAGAACGAATAGTTCCGGCATTTTCAGCAAACCATATTCCCGTTTTGCACTTCAATCTTTGCTTTTCTAAAGAAAAAAAGCAAAGGATTTCCGCTACAACCGGGGTTAAAAAGCCAATTATTCGCATACTTGAAAAAAAAATAATTTTAAAAAGGATTCTCACTACCACATGAAAATCTAAAATAAAAAAGACAGAAAATTTGAAAATAAAAGAACAACTGCCAATAGCAGTCACATATTTTTCAAAATTTAAATAATAATTAAGAAAGAGAAAGAGTAATGACAGAAGGAAACTTTGTAGACTACACAAAAATATATGTATCCTCCGGAAAAGGAGGAAAAGGATCTACGCACTTACACAGAGAAAAATTTATCGAAAAAGGAGGCCCAGACGGAGGAGACGGAGGTCGTGGCGGACACGTATATTTAGTAGGAGAAAAAAGTCTATGGACTTTATTTCACCTCAAATTTGCACGACACGTAAAAGCAGGACACGGTGGCGATGGCGGAAGCTCACGAAGCACAGGAAGCGACGGCGAAGACAAATATGTCGAAGTCCCATTAGGAACCGTAGTTCGTGACAAAGAAACAAACGAAATCCTTTTCGAAATAACAGAACATGGCGAAAAAAGAATCATCGCCGAAGGCGGAAAAGGCGGTCTAGGAAACTGGCATTTCCGTTCTTCAACAAACCAAACACCAAGATATTCGCAACCAGGATTACCAGCCCAAGAAGCTGATATTGTTTTAGAACTAAAAGTACTTGCCGATGTAGGATTAGTAGGCTTCCCTAATGCAGGAAAATCTACATTATTATCAGTACTAACCTCTGCAAAACCAAAAATTGCCGATTACCCATTTACAACCCTAAAACCAAACTTAGGAATTGTAGCCTACCGTGATTATCAATCATTTGTAATTGCCGATATTCCAGGAATTATAGAAGGAGCTGCTGAAGGAAAAGGACTAGGGCATTATTTCTTACGACACATCGAGCGAAACTCAACATTATTATTTCTAGTACCAGCCGATGCCGATGATATTAAGAAAGAATACGATATTCTATTAGATGAGTTACGCCGTTACAATCCGGAAATGCTAGATAAAGACAGACTAATTGTAGTTTCTAAATGCGATATGCTAGATGAAGAACTGCAAGTAGAAATGAAAAAACAATTAGACAAGGATTTTGCAGGAATTCCGTATCTGTTTATTTCATCTATTGCACAACAAGGATTGGTAGAGCTAAAAGATAAATTATGGGCAATGCTAAATGTAGAAGCCTAGAGAAATTGCAAAATATAATTCCAGTAATATATTTGTTATAAATCACAAAAAAAGGGCTTCAAATTTATTTGAAGCCCTTTTTAGTATTAAAGTAATTTTTATAAATTAGGAATTCTTAAAACCTGACCTGGATAAATTAAATCAGCATCGGTAAGCATGGGCTTATTAGCATCAAAAATTACATGATACTTCATCATGTCTCCATAATATTCTTTAGCAATTTTAGATAATGAGTCGCCAGACACAACGGTATAGTATCTAGCTTCTGGGGCAGGAACCATAACAGTCATCTGATTGTTAACCGTCTCAACGCCATCAATATTTCCTAAAGCCAGAACTATTTTTTCCGCATCTGCTTGTTGCTCAACTTCGCCACTTACAACCACAGATTCATCTGCCATTACCGAAATTTTTAAACTCTTAAAAGACAATCCTAATCCTTGAACATGTGCTAATAAAGCACTTGCTTTCAATTGCGATTTCTCCTCAGCTGGAGCAGTCTCTTCTTTTGCGCCAAATAATTTTTTGCCAGCACCTTTAATAAATGAAAATAATCCCATAATTTATATTTTTATCAATGTTATACTTCAAATTTAGCCAAATAATTTAGAGATATTCAAAATATTTGCTAATATTTTATTTTTTTTACATAAAGTTAAAATTGTCTTAATAAACCAGTTTTCAGTTTCAGTTTTGAGTGTACTTTTTTTAAAATAAATTATATTCGCATCACAAAAAAAAACAAAAATATGAAAAAGATTATTTTGTCCTTAATTGTTGCAATAATGCTAGTTCCTGCAAGTGTTAAAGCCGATGAAGGAATGTGGTTTTTAATGTTTATCGAACGTTTAAATCACAGGGATATGGAAAAAATGGGATTGCAACTAACTGCTGAAGAAATTTACAGTATTAATCACCATAGTTTAAAAGATGCGATTGTACAATTTAACGGTGGTTGTACTGCCGAACTAATTTCTAAAGACGGATTAGTACTTACCAATCACCATTGTGGTTATGACGGAATTGCAGAACTTTCTACCGCAGAACATAACTTATTGAAAGATGGTTTTTGGGCTGCAAATCGTGCAGACGAAAGAAAACCATCAAGTCTTTATGTTCGCTTCTTTGTTCGTATGGACGATTGCTCTAAACGAATTTTAGCAAAAGTAAACCCTTCAATGACTGAATTAGAGCGTGAAGCGGCTGTAAATAAGGAAATTGCATTAATCGAAAAAGAAAACAACGAAGGCGGAAAATATACCGTTTCTGTTCGTCCTTTCTTTCAAGGAAATGAATACTACTATTTTGTATATCAAGATTACAAAGATGTTCGTTTGGTTGGCGTTCCGCCAGAAAGTTTAGGAAAATTTGGAGGAGATACAGACAACTGGGAATGGCCACGCCATACTGCCGATTTTTCTATGTTTAGAGTTTATGCAGACGCTAACGGAAATCCGGCAGAATATTCTACGAATAATGTTCCGTTACAACCAAAACACTACTTGCCAGTAAATTTATCTGGGGTAAAAGAAGGAGATTTTGCTATGATTCTAGGTTATCCAGGTCGCACAAACCGTTGGATGCCAGCTGGAGGAATCGAGCAAAATGTAAAATTTGCTTATCCTGCTTGGGTTGAAGGTGCAAAAACAGGAATGGATAACATGAAGAAATACATGGATCAAAGCGATGCTTCTAGATTAGTTTATGCTTCAAAATATGCTTCAACAGCAAATTATTGGAAAAATCGTCAAGGTATGATTGATGCGCTAAGCAAATTTGGAACCGCTAAATCTAAAGCAATACAAGAAACCAAATTTGACAAATGGGCAAACCTGCCAGCAAATAAAGCTAAGTACGGAAATGTGGTTTCAAACATCAATAAGTTTTATGCTTTAACAAACCAGAAATCACGCCACGATAATTATTTGCAACAATTATTCAGAACGACTGCTTTTGGAACCATAGGCAAAACTTTAGGAAAACAACTCGATATTTATGTAAAAGCAGATGTTAACAAACGTGCTCAAATGGCTCCCGTAATTATAGAAACTTCTGAAGAGATGTTTAAAGACTTGTTAATTCCTGCAGAAAAAGATCTTTTAGCAGCACAATTAAAATTATATGCTACAAAAGCTACAGGTTATGCTATTGCGCCAATGGTAGATAAATTAGCTAAAGAGAATAATAATGACTTTACTACATATATAAATGCTGCTTTCGACACGAGTCTTTTAACATCTAAAGAAAAAATTAAAGCTTTCTTAGATTTACCAAGTCAAGAGTTATTAGATAAGGATCCTTTATATGCTTTGACGAACGATATGGTAGCACATTTTACATCAAAATCTGAGGATATTACAAAAGCACAAAATGATTATGGTGCCTCTTTCCGTTTGTTAGTTGAAGGATTAAGAGAGTCTAAAATAGGAACAATAAAGTATCCAGATGCAAACTCAACTTTGCGTTTGTCTTACGGAAAAGTTCGTGCTTTGCCAGCCGACAAACGTAATGACGCAAAAGCAAACAACTACACAACCCTTAACGGGCAAGTAAAAAAATACAAAAAAGGTGATGAAGAATTCGATTTGCCAATTCGCGTGTTAGAAATGAACAAAAACAAAGATTTTGGTCGTTTTGCAGACAAAGACGGTTCGCTTCACGTAAATTTTTTAACAGACAATGACATCACAGGAGGAAATTCAGGTTCGCCAGTGCTAAACGGAAAAGGAGAACTAATTGGTTTAGCTTTCGATGGAAATATCGAAGCTATGGCCGGAGATGTTATTTTCGACAAGAAACTACAAAGAACTATCAATGTTGATATTCGTTATGTGCTTTGGGTAATCGAGAATTTCTCGGGAGCAAAACACATTGTTGATGAAATGACTTTAGTTAAATAATGACTTTCAAAACAAATAAAATCAAACCGTTCTATTCTTGGAACGGTTTTTTTATTGATGGCATTTCCTTACTTTTGAAAAATGAAACAAATAATAATTATTTTTCTGTTGTTGCCAATTCTTATTTGGTCGCAAACACCATTCGAAAAAGCCAAAAACCTTTTCGAACAAGGAAAATACGCATTAGCAAAACCATTGTTTGAAAATGATTTGAAAGAGAATCCAATGAATGCAAAAACCATCGAATATTTAGGCGACATTTCGGGATATGAACAAAAATGGGACAATGCAATTTATTATTATAAAAAACTAAAAACGGCATTTCCAAAAAACGCTAATTATTGGTACAAATTTGGTGGGGCATTAGGGCTTAAAGCAAAAAGTGTTAATAAATTTAAAGCCTTTGGAATGATTGATGGCATAGAAAACGCTTTTCTAACCGCTGCAAAATTAGATTCAAAACACATAGAAACCCGTTGGGCATTAGTTATTTTTTATATAGAATTGCCAGCAATCATTGGTGGAAGCGAAACCAAAGCCCAGAAATATGCTAATGAATTACTGTCTATCTCAAAAGTAGATGGTTATCTCTCAAAAGGATATATAGATGAGTGTTTCAAACGCTATCAGGATGCCGAAAAAAATGAAATAAAAGCACACCAAATAGGACATTCAAAAATTACGTTCAACACATTATATGAATTATATTTGAATAAATTGAACGACAAACAAAAAGCTCAAAAACTAAAAGAAGAATTCGATAAAAAAGTTTAGATCTAAAGGTCTAAACTCCTAAACTTAAAAAATGAGAACACATTTTATCGCCATCGGCGGAAGCGCCATGCACAATTTAGCATTGGCATTGCACAATAAAGGATATCAAGTTACAGGAAGCGACGATGCGATTTTCGAACCATCGAAATCGCGTTTAGAAAAAAAAGGAATCATGCCAAAAGAATTGGGTTGGTTTCCTGAAAAAATCACCTCAAATCTCGACTCAGTAATTTTAGGAATGCACGCCAAAGCAGACAATCCAGAATTACTAAAAGCACAAGAATTAGGATTAAAAATATATTCGTATCCAGAATTTTTATACGAACAATCTAAAAATAAAACACGAGTTGTTATAGGAGGTTCTCACGGAAAAACAACCATAACGTCTATGATTTTGCACGTCATGCATTATCATAATATTGCGGTCGATTATATGGTTGGCGCACAACTAGAAGGTTTCGATACCATGGTACATCTTACCGAAGAAAATGATTTTATGGTACTTGAAGGTGACGAATATTTGTCTTCGCCTACAGATTTGCGACCTAAATTTCATTTGTACCAACCCAATATTGCCCTAATTTCAGGAATTGCTTGGGATCATATTAATGTGTTTCCAACCTATGAAAACTATGTAGCACAGTTCGAAATTTTTATTCAAAAAATAACCAATGGCGGAATTTTAGTTTATAACGAAGACGATTTAGAAGTAAAACGAGTTGCCGAAGCATCAACAAATCCTATTAGAAGAATTCCGTATCACACACCAAATTATTCGGTAAATGACGGAATTACGCTGTTAGAAACACCAGAAGGCGATATGCCAATTGAAGTTTTTGGCGCACATAATCTAAATAATTTGGCCGGAGCCAAATGGATTTGCCAAAACATGGGGGTCGATGAAGCCGATTTTTACGAAGCCATAGCCAGTTTCAAAGGCGCTTCAAAAAGATTAGAAAAAATTGCCGAAAGCAAAACTAAAGTAGCCTATAAAGATTTTGCACATTCACCAAGTAAAGTCGCTGCTACCACAAAAGCTGTAAAAGAACAATATCCTAACAGAAACGTGGTGGCTTGTTTAGAATTACATACTTATAGCAGTTTGAATGCCGAATTTCTTAAAGAATACGAAGGTGCGTTGCAATATGCCGATGTTGCTGTTGTTTTCTATTCGCCAGATGCCGTAAAAATAAAACAACTAGAAGAAGTCACTTATGAGCAAATTGCAAAAGCATTTAATAGAGAAGATTTAATTATTTATACCAATCCAAAAGATTTTAAAGACTATTTATTTAACCTTAATTTAGAAAATTCTGCCTTATTATTAATGAGTTCAGGAAATTATGGAGGATTAAATTTTGATGAGGTTAAGGAGTTAATTATCAATTAAAAAGGCACTAATATTGAAGTGGTATTATGTAAATTAGTCTAGCTTAAATAACCTTATATGTCTTGCATGGTTTAAAAGAGACATTGCTTTAAATACAATTTGCATTTTTTAAAATTATATGGAAGAAAACAATTCCTTTTCGATAAAATATTGGTCCGAAGACGACAAACCACGAGAAAAGCTCATGCTAAAAGGCAAACAAGTTTTAAGCGATGCCGAGTTGGTTGCTATTCTCATAGGGTCAGGAAGTAGGGCGGAAAGTGCCGTGCAATTATCGCAACGCATTTTGGCAAGTGTCGATAATAATTTGAATGCGTTAGGAAAACTATCAATCAAACAACTAACAAATTTTAAAGGAATTGGAGAAGCAAAAGCCATTTCAATCGTTGCCGCTACCGAATTAGGTCGCCGACGCCGAACGGAAGAAACTGTAGAACTTGCCAAAATTACTTCGAGCAAAGCGGTTTTCGAAATTATGCAACCCATAATTGGAGAGTTGGTTCATGAAGAATTTTGGGTTTTGTTCTTAAATAATGCTAATAAAGTGATTTACAAATCTCAAATTAGTAAAGGCGGAATAACCGGAACAGTGGTCGATGTTCGTGTGGTTTTTAAAATGGCATTAGAGCAAAATGCAACTTCAATAATCTTGACACACAATCATCCGTCAGGAAAACTAGAAGCTAGCGATGCCGATAAAAACATTACAAAACAATTAAAATTAGCGGGACAACAACTGTCAATTCCTATTTTAGACCATATTATTATTACCGAAAAAGGTTATTTAAGTTTTCAAGATGAAAATATATTTTAATTCATGAAATATTTATGACACTTAATTCACGAATATACAAACGTAAAATTTCTTATAACGATAGCATATTCCAATAAAAAAATATTATATACAAATGAAGCATAGCATCAAACACATTTTTTTCGATTTAGATCATACACTTTGGGATTTCGATAAAAATTCTGAATTGGCTTTCGGACTAATTTTAAGCAATTATTTTCCAGATATTAAGATTGAAGATTTTGTTGCGATTTATGCACCAATCAATCAAGCCTGTTGGAAATTGTATCAAAAAGACAAAATTACGCATCAAGAATTACGATACAAAAGGCTAAAAGATACTTTTGATGTTTTGAATCAGAAAATTTCAGACAAGCAAATTGATTTAATTTCAGATGAATACATCGAATTTCTGCCAGATTTTAATCATTTGTTTGACAACGCTATCGAAGTTTTAAATTTCCTAAGCGAGAATTATCAGTTGCATATAATTACCAATGGTTTTGCCCAAGTGCAAGATAAAAAACTAAACAATTCTAATATTAGTCACTACTTTCAAACCATTACAAATTCAGAATTGGCAGGAGCTAAAAAACCAAATCCAATTATTTTCGAGCATGCTTTGAAGGTAGCCAATGCTCAAAAACACGAAAGTATCATGATAGGCGATTGTCTAGATGCTGATGTAAAGGGCGCATTAGATTTCGGGATAGAAGCTATTTTTTTTAATCCAAATAAAATTCAAGTTCCACAAAGTATCAACCAAATTGCTAACTTAGCAGAACTAATAAAACTTTTTTAAAATGAAGAAATATTTTTCTATACTCGTGTTTGCTTTAATTTCAAGTGTAACTTATTCGCAATCAGGTTTAAATGATTATGAAATGGCAATAATTCCTTCAAAATTCGAATTTCAAAAGGAAGATAATCAATACCGTATTAGCTCAACAATTAAAGCCTTCTTAAAGCAAAAAGGATTTGAAGCTTATGTTTCGACCGATGTCTTGCCAGAAGGATTTTTAGATTACAATTGCAATAAAATTTTTGTAAATGTTCTAGAAGAAAACACTCTTTTTTCTACAAGAATAAAAATCGAATTTAAAAATTGCAAGCAATTAGTTTTATTTACTACCGATTTAGGTGAAAGTAGAGAAAAAGAATTAGGTAAAGGATACAATCAAGCATTATTATTAGCTTTGAAATCGTTTGATAAAGCGAGGTATAAATTTTCAGGAAAAACTTACTACGACGAGGAAGCGCAAGAAAAAATAAAAAGTCGTGATGTGCATAGCATATCGTCAGAGGTTACAAAAATCACTAAGTCTGAAAAAGGAGTAACGTATGAGAAAGTTACAAAACAAGATGCGTTAGTTACAAGCGAAGTGTTTGTAAAAGTTGTAAATCAAGCAAATCAGCAGGAACTACTGTTGTATAAAACTTCTAGAGAAGGTATTTACTTGTGTAATCAAAACGGAAAAAACGGGGTCGTTTTTGCTAAAGATGAGGTTTGGTTTTTCGAATATTTAGAGAACGGAAAGTTAATTTCAGAAAAATTGGATGTTAATTTTTAATGCGTATTGTGCTGTATTCAGTCGAGTTTTAGTCATGTAATTCTTGCTCAAATTGCAAATAAAACGGATGTTTTTAATTTTGAATATTAGCGTGTTTCCTCAAGGGTTTGTCTTTTTGTTACAAACGCAGTTTAGTGAATTCTGATAAAAACAAAAGTATAGCTAAAGTTCTTTTGAAGCCGCATAAGTCTTAAAAAGAATTTTCATTGTAATGTGTGCTACAAAAATGAGGGGCTTAATATTGGTTGTTTACAATATTACTCCTTCGGAAGAATGGCGCAAACGGTATCATTTATTTTGAAATATTTTTTAATATCCATACTTGTCTTTCCATCGGTTTTTTAAAAATTCTCGGGTGGCATTTTCACGAGAATTATTCCCTGGATTATAAAAGACAGTTTCCGAAATTTCGTTGGGCAAAAATTCTTGCGCAGCAAAATTATTACTATAATCGTGGGAATATTTGTATTCTTCGCCATAACTCAATTCTTTCATGAGTTTAGTTGGTGCATTTCGCAGAGGAATAGGAACAGGTAAATCTCCTGTTTGCTTTACCACTTTTTGAGCCTCACCAATGGCTATATAACTCGCATTACTTTTAGGAGAAGTAGCTAAATAAACCGCACATTGGCTCAGGATAATTCTACTCTCAGGATACCCAATAGTTGTTACCGCCTGAAAAGTATTGTTTGCCATAATAAAAGCTGTAGGATTAGCATTTCCAATATCTTCAGAAGACAGGATTAGCATTCTGCGAGCAATAAATTTTACATCTTCGCCACCTTCAATCATACGAGCCAACCAATAAACGGCACCATTTGGATCGCTACCACGAATAGATTTTATAAATGCTGATACAATATCGTAATGTTGTTCGCCTGTTTTATCATATAAAACGGTGTTTTTTTGAACCAATTGCATGACTTTTTCATTGGTAATCAAAATATGGTCTTCATTGGTTGCGTTTACGACTAGTTCGAAAATGTTTAATAGTTTGCGTCCGTCTCCGCCAGAAAGTCGCAATAAAGCTTCGGTTTCGGCTAATTCGATATTTTTGGTTTTCAAAAAAGTATCTGTTGTTATCGCACGATGCAAAAGTGCTTCGAGATCTTGCTTGGAAAAAGCATTTAAAATATAAACCTGACATCTTGACAATAAGGCTGGGATTACTTCAAAACTAGGGTTTTCGGTAGTTGCGCCAATGAGTGTTATCCAACCTTTTTCGACGGCGGCTAGTAAAGAATCTTGTTGTGATTTACTAAAACGATGTATCTCGTCTATAAATAAAATGGGGTTTTTAGTTGTAAATAATCCGCCTGCTTGTTTGGCTTTTTCAATGACATCACGAATGTCTTTTACGCCAGAATTTATGGCGCTTAAGATATAAAATGGGCGTTTGCTTTCTTGTGCAATAATTTGGGACAGGGTTGTTTTTCCTGTGCCAGGCGGTCCCCAGAAAATTAGCGACGGAATAATTCCTTTCGCAATTTGATGTGTTAATGAGCCATTTTGGCCTACTAAATGTGACTGACTTATGTAATCTTGTAAATTCTGCGGACGAATTCGCTCTGCTAATGGTGCTTCCATGGGGTAAAAATAATATTTTTTTAACCACAAAGTTCACGAAGTTTTACACAAAGTTCACAAAGAGAAGTTTTATTTTAGATGCAAAGTTCACGAGGTCTTGTTTGCTTGGTGATTGCCTAGTGTTCTTTGTGGTTAAAAGTAGTTAACTCTGACAAAAGTTCATTAATTTCACTTTGGCTAAATATTTGACAATAATCTATTATCTTTTAGTCTATTATCTATTGTCTTCTATGAAAGAAACCGATTTTAAATTTTCCTTGTCAGTCCTAGCATGGCCTTTGTATTTGGTTTTGTTGTTGTGGTTGGTTTATACTGTTGAAATTGTTTTTCCGGGTAATTTTTCTCATTTCGGGATCTGGCCAAGGACAGTTTGGGGGCTTAGGGGGATTGTGCTGAGTCCGTTTTTGCATGGCGATATAGGGCATTTGTTTAATAATTCGATTCCGTTATTTGTTTTAGTGGCTGCTTTGCGGTTTTTTTATCGGAGGGAATCGCTAAAGGTTTTAATTTTGGGTGTTTTGTTTTCTGGATTTGGCACTTGGCTTATAGGGAGAGAAAGTTATCATATTGGTGCTAGTGGATTAATTTATGTTTTGGTTAGTTTTATTTTCTTTAAAGGGATACAGTCTGGGTATTTTAGGTTGGTGGCTTTGTCATTGGCAATTGTTGTTGTTTATGGCGGAATGATTTGGTTTGTGTTTCCTTCTGCGGAGGAAAATATTTCTTGGGAAGGTCATTTGTCTGGGTTTATTGCGGGTTATTTGTTGGCTTTTTATACTAAAAGGACTAAGTATGAGAAGCCAATAAGGTATGATTGGGAGCGGCCAGATTTTGATCCTAGTCAGGATGAGTTTATGAAACATTTTGATGATAATGGTAATTTTGTGTCTATTTCTAGGGTTGTGGTAGAGCAGGAATTGTCTTCTTATTTTGTTTTTAATCCTATTGTTAATTATGAGTTTGTAAAATCCAAAGAGGCGAATAATTTTATGAATAGCCCTGATAGAGGCGATAGCTCTCGTTGAGTTTTTCTCGAAACGAGACTAAAGCCGATAGCAGGAATTGCGATTACAAAAAAAGCCTGAAACTTTCGCTTCAGACTATTTTTATTTAACTTTTTTTGGGGTCTTATCCTCTTTGTCTTACGGTTTCATATAAAAATGCGCCGCAAGCTACGGAAACATTTAGGGATCCAATGGTTCCAAACATTGGTAATTTGGCTTTTTCATCTACGATTTTTAAAACAGAAGGATTTACTCCTCGGTCTTCGCTTCCCATGATGATGGCAACGCCTTCGTTTAGTGAAATGTCATAAATATTGCTTTCGGTTTTTTCGGTAGCAGCTACCGTTTTTATGCCAGAAGCTTGTAGTAAGAATATAGCGTCTTTGATGTGATCTACTTTGCAGATGGGTACATTAAAAACAGCACCGGCGGAGGTTTTTACGGTGTCTCCGTTTACGGGGGCAGAGCCTTGTTTTTGTACAATTATTCCATCGACTCCTGTGCATTCTGCGGTACGAATAATTGCGCCAAAATTTCTTGCGTCAGACAATTGGTCTAATATAAGAAATAGTGGTTTTTTGCCACTTTCTATAACGGTGTCTATTAGTTTTTCTAGATCCTGAAAGGCAATAGGGGCAATGGTTGCTACTGCTCCTTGGTGGTTATTTGGTGTTAGTCTGTTTAGTTTCTCGACAGGGACATACGAAAAGTTGATGCTGTTTTTTTTCATCAATTTTTGTAATTCTTGCATTAATTCGCTTTGAGCGTCGCTTTGTATAAATACTTTGTCGATTTCTTTTTTGGCATTTATAGCTTCTATGATCGCACGTATTCCGAATATTTGGTTTTCTTTTTCCATGTGGCAAAGATATAAAAAAACCACCAGTTTTTGGCTGGTGGTTTGAGGAAAATACTAACTCAAATTTTAGAATTTATCCCAGAATATTTTGGTAGTAAGTTTGTCTCCACCAATTTTGTTAGCGGCAGCTTGATAGTTAGCATTATTAGTGCTAATGTCGGATCTTGAATAGAATAAGCGTACGGGTACTTTGTTGCCTGCTTCCTGTTCTGCATTTGCGGGTGCTTGTAGTTTTGGATAGTCTAAGCGACGATATTCTGTCCAAGCCTCAAAGCCTCTATTACCGTAAGATAACCATAATTGGTATGCGATTTTTTGAGTAGCGTTTACTGCTTCTCCGTTTATACCTATTGCACTAGTAAATGCTACGCTTGGTTTAGCTAGGTAAGTGGTGATGTCTGCTGTTGCTACACCCCAAGACTCCATACTTGCTGTTATGCCTTTGTTGTACCAATCTTGGGTAGTTCCTGTTATTGCATATCCTTTGTCTTTAGCGTCTGCTAGTAAAAAGCAAGTTTCGGCATAATCAAATATAACGGCTGCGTAGGTAGGATTGTTAAATGTAGTTGTAAAGTGTGAATAATCTGTATAATCACCATCGGCAGCATATACAGCTCCTGCATAATTAGCTCCAATTTTTGAAGTTGGGTCTAAATATTTGTCTGCTCTAGGGTCTGTCTTAGCGTTTAACTCATCTACAAATAATTTTGTAGGTACAAATTCTTGACTACCTGAATTTAATAAGTAATTTGGGTTTTTACTTTTTTCGCCATTGTCAAAATATTTTAATTCTGCATTATTAGCATTGCTAGCAATAGCACCTGAGGCAGAAGCTTCTATTAATGCTTTTGCTTCCATTGGTGCTACATCATGTAGATGAAGTCCAGCTTTTAATCGGATAGAGTTGGCAAATTGTTTCCATTTTGCTACATTACCGTTGTATATTAAATCTTCTTTTGCAAAACTGTTGTTTGTAACATCTAATTTATTAATGGCATTGGTTAATTTAGCTCCCATTGCAAGATAAATACTTTTTGCATCATCATATTTAGGATTGTAGTTGTTTTCTTGTAATGCCTCAGTATAAGGTACATCTCCAAAACAATCAACCAAAAATAAATAAGTATTGGCTATTTGTATATCTATGATAGCAATTTTGTTTTGTTTTTCAGCAATTTCTGTTGTGGTTAATGCTGTGCTAGCTTCGATTAGCTTTCTTGAATTGTTTAAGTCTTGTAAAACAGTAACGTAGGTGTTTCCGAATAGGGATCCTCCAATATCACGAGAGAAATTGTATTTTGTTTCTCTGTTTCCTATCGCATATATATTTGTCCAATGTTGTGATAAGTAACGAAATATGTTACTATTTACATCCATTATAGTTAATTGATCAGCATAGGATTTTTGTGCCGAACTCATTAGCGCTTCTGCTATAGGCTTTTCGAAAGCTTTTTCGTTTTGGTTTAAACTATCTATGTCTGAACAAGAAGTTACTACCAACAATCCTAGTGTAAGCCCAAGAAGTGTTTTGTTTATTTTTTTCATCGGTATAATTTTTATTACAATTGTATTTTTACATTAAAGCTAATATCTCTAGTGGTAGGCATTACCGCTCCTTGAACACCTTGTGTGTTTCCTGTTCCTCCAGATTCAGGATCTGCGTATGGTAATTTTTTATATATTATCCAGAGATTACTTGCGTTTAATGAGAACATTACATTAGTTATCGAGGTGTTTTTTAGAAGTTTAGAAGGCAATTTATAACCTAATGTTACTTCTCTTAATTTGATAAATGAGGCGTCATATACAAAAGATTCATGAGGGAATGAATTGTACCCCTGTGTATCGCTGCTATATTCTTGTCTTACTGTGTTTGTACTACCGTTTGCTTGTACTCCTTCTAGTATTTGGCCACCACCATTTGCTACGCTATTTCTGATTGGATTTCCTAGATCGTTAGTACCAACAGTATTTGCGTATAAACCAGATCCTTGACCGTAATATTGATCTAAAGAGAATATGTTACCACCTTTACGTCCATCTATTAAAACTCCTAATGATACGTTTTTGTAAGTAAATGTATTGTTAATACCTGCTGTCCATTCTGGATTAATATTTCCTATAACGGCACCTTGTGTTAAAACATAATTACCAGCAGAATTTACTAATCTTTGTCCATTTTGGTATGTATATCCAGATCCTCTTAAGACACCTAGTGGTTGTCCAACTTCTGCTTTTATTGATATACCTTGGTAGAATCCGTATTCAAAATTTGGTGTGTTATCTGGTAAGCTTAATACTTTACTGATGTTTCTTGCCCAGTTGATTCTAGTATTCCAAGAAAAATTATTGGTTTTTATTGCAGTAACATTTAAACTAGCTTCAAGACCTCTATTTTGTACAGTACCACCATTTACATATGCCTTGTAATAGCCAGAAGCGTTAGATACACTTACTGGTATAATTTGGTCTTTTGTATCACTAGTATAAGCAGAAGCATCTAGGTTTATGCGTTTTTTAAATAAGGCAAGTTCAAGACCTATTTCTTTTGCGGTAGTAAGTTCAGATTTTAGTAAGCTATTTTTCTTCCAATCTTCGGTACTAAATAAATAGGCAGAACCAAAATTAGTATCAGTTTTAGCGTAAGTTGATTTAACTACTGCAAAATCGGCATCGCTACCTGTTTGTGCATAGTTTACACGTAATTTACCAAAAGATACCCAAGGAGCAACTTGTTTTAAGTTGTTGCTAAATATCCAACTACCTGAAATAGAAGGGTAATTGTATATTGCATTTTCTACTGGTAATGTCGAGGATTGGTCTATACGGTATGATCCTTCTACAAAATAAGTGTCTTTGTAACCAAATGTTGCATTTGCATATACGCTATTTATTCCTTTTCTTAACAATGTTTCTGTAGGAGTTGGCACTTGGCCTATAGAGTTACCTAAGTTATACACACCAGGTACAATTAATCCGCCAGAAGTAGTGGCGTATATAGCATCTACAAAATTTCTTCTAGCAGTACCACCTAACATCGCTTTTAATGTTAAATCGCTTACGATTTTAGTGTCGAAATTTAAAAATGCGTCTAGGTTTATTTCTTTTGAGTTTCTGTTGTATCTGCTATACGCACCTAAGCGGTTTGTAGTTCTACTAGATGTTGGAGCTATGCGTTCCTCGTCTAGTTCTAGGTAAGTATCTGCAGATCCACGACCAGTAAAACTTAACCATTTGGCTAATTGTGTGGTAAAGGTAAGGTTACCAAAAAAACGATCTCTGTTTACAGTATTGTAGTTGTTGTAACGTACAAAATAAGGGTTGTCATGAAATTCAGGTGATGTGTCAAACCTTGATTTTGCATTCCAAGAAAGGTTACGGCCTGTTAGGTTGTAAGCATCTTCAAGATCTTTCATGTCGGCATTTGTTTGCCACCACTGGCGGAAACTAGCAAATATGTTGTTACCACCGTCTCCGTATCCAACTTCATTTTGACCTAAGATGTCGGTTTTTATGTAGTTTGCATTAGCCGATATGCTAGTTTTAGGGCTTAAATTGTAAGATCCACTAATGTTGATGTTGTCTTTTTTCATTTGACTATTTGGTATAAAACCATTTTGGTCAAATTTGGTGTATGAAATACGGAAAGTACCATTTTCATTACCGCCAGCTAAAGACACACTATTGTTGTAGGTTGTACTTGGTTTGTAAAAGCTGTTTGGGTTATTTTTTCCAGCTACCCACGGAGTAGCTTTACCATAAGTTGGTAATTCTGGAGAGAATGAATTCCATTGGAAAACATTTAAGTTTGGGTCAAAAGGTGCTCCAAATGAGGCATCCCATTTTGTGATAACTCTTTTGTTGAAACCGCCACTACCTGCTGGTATTTGAACTGAGGCCCCTCCAAATGAAGTACCACCGTAACCACCACCATATTCTGTTTGGTATTCTGGAAGGGTTTGGTTATTTACATATCCTGTAGTAATTCCAGAGCTTATGGTAATTCCTAGTCCTTTGTTATTTTTAGACCCTTTTTTTGTGGTTACGATTATAACACCCGCAGATGCTCTAGAACCATATAATGCAGATGCTGCAGCTCCTTTAAGAACGTTAATGCTCTCAATGTCATCTGGACTAATGTCGGCAGCAGGGTTACCTGTGTCGTATCCGCTATTTCCTTTCGCAACTTCTCTACTGTTTGTGTTGTCATTACTTACTGGAACTCCATCTACTACCCATAACGCTTGGTTATTTCCTGTAATAGATTTTGACCCGCGAATAATTACACTTGTAGATCCGCCAATGTTTCCAGAACGTCTAATTTCTATACCGGCTACTTTACCAGAAATAGAGTTTGCTACGTTACCAGAGTTTACCTTGTTAAGGTCATCTCCTTTTACTTCTTGCGTAGCATAGCCAAGAGATTTTTTTTCTCTTTTTATACCTAATGCTGTTACAACTACATCAGCTAATTTTGTAGACTCATCATTTAGTTTTACTGCCATACCTTTAGTTGCTGGTCTTTCTACGGTATTCATACCCATAAATGAAAAGACAAGTATTTCGCCTTGTTGGGCCTGGATTTTGAAAGTACCATCAAAACTTGTTGATGCTCCTCTGGTAGTTCCTTTTACTACCACATTAACCCCTGGTAGTGGGAGTCCGCTTGCGTCAGTAACTACACCAGTCGCATTCTTTTCTTGCGCTAATGCTAATTGAGATATTAATGCAAATAGCAGCACTAAAAATCGGTTTAACTTTAATTTCATATTTATGTGTTTTAGTTTATTTTGCGCAAAATTCAGCAAAAAACACAATTAATCCTAATTTTTAGTTAATTATTTTCATTTTAAATGTTAAAATTTAGCCTTAAAACTGACATGAACAATAGAGTTCGGTAATTTGATAGCTTGCTCTTTCGTACTTCCATTTGCATATATTAAATTAAAAAGACCGTTTTTTGTAAGCAAACCCAATCCGAAACCCAGTCCTACCAAGGTCTTCGATATGTTTGAAGATTTATCTTGGTAATAGCCGTAATCGATAATCGAATGAATATAAATGTTCGAGTTAGCAATATATCGGTATTCTGTCAAAACCAAAGACAGAGCGTTGCCTTGTAAGCTATTTTCGCTAAAACCACGTATCGAATTAATACCGCCAAACCGTTGCAGTTCATTAATGACATACGAATCACTGTTTAAATAATAATTCAAACTCCTAATATTAACTATGTTTTTCTTATTCAAATAAAAATTATGACTCAGATTTAAAGTACTAAAAAACTGACTATTACTCCTAATTTCTAAATCCCTTTTTCCTATCCCTATTTTAAAATAAATTTTCGTTTTATCCGGAAACAAATAATCGTCGGGATTATAAACAGAAAAATCTAGATGCGTCGTAATAAAAGCATTTTTAAAATCTCTTAATGTTGCGCTATTAGTGTTTTGAATGTCGCTAGACTCAGCACTCTGATACCCCAAAAAAGCCTTTGTATTATAATTAAAATAATAACCCAAATCTATAGCTGTTTGTGTATTCTGAAACAAACTATCTTGTTTAAAAATATTCAATTGTGCTTTTATGCCCAAAGGACTTTTAAAAACATAAGGAATTTCTATCGCGCCATTAAAGGTTTTCTGATTTCTTCCATCACTTTTCCAATAAAGCGAAATTTTTTCGCCACCATTCATAATATTTTCTAATTGTAAGTCAAGATAACCATTTACAATTAGTTTTTTCTGTTCGTTGTTAGTAAAACCAATATACCCATCAAAAGTGTTTGGTTTCGCTTTTTCTAGATACACATACACTTTAGTCGAATCTTTGGTAAACAAAATTTCGGGATATTTAGGCTGACTCACAAATCTAAATTTACCAAAATCATTATACACTTTCTTTAAATTCTCCTGATTAAAAACCTTATTTCGGTACAGCCTTTTTATTTGTTTTTTATGTCCCGCAGGAAATTTATCATACCCATTAATTACAATATCATCAAGCGTTCTAATTTTTTCAGCACCCAAACTCAAATTTGCAAAAAGTTCATTGCTATCCGTTTTAAAGTCGGTAAGCTGCAATCTTGCCAGCGAATACCCTTTTTTTTCCAAGAAGCGCAAAGCAGTATTCATAAAACTTTCCGTTTCCGCAATCGGTATTTTCAGCAGGTCACTTTTTAAATTCAGCAACTCAAAATCTTTACCTATATATATATGTATAAATTTATTTCTCACGCCAAGGGTATAATTAAACAAAAAAGTAGAATCATTTACTGTAATCACTCCCTCATGTTTGGCCGTCAAATAGCCATTTTTCAATAATTTATCGGCAAATAAATTCGCTTGTTCAACAACAGATTTTGTATTGGCATGTTTCTTACTATAACCTATCGAATCGATTATGCTACACTCACTATCACCAGCCCCCTTAATTTGCAAATAAGAAAACTGTGCCAACGCATTCTGACAAATAAATACAACAAGAAAAGAAAAAATAAATTTCAAAATTATAATAGTTTAGTTTTTTTAGGGCGTGCCCCTTCGTCGTTCCTCCTCGGGTCGGGCTTTCCGTTACAATCTTTTTCATCGGCGAAAAGCCTCAAAAAAGGATTTTCACTTCAATCCCTCACGCAGGGGCATGTGCCAGCAATCAAAAATAGTTATTCAAAGTTCAATAGTAACTTAAAATAAAAAATCCTTCACACTTTAGCCTTCAAAATTAAATTATTTAAATCACGAAATACATAAATCAACACGAAATTTTTATCGCCAATAAACTCAAATCCGTCTTAATTTGTATAATTCGCACCACACTTTTTCAAACCACCACTATTTTTCAAACTTAGCCTACTAATCATCGATAGCATAAAATAACATTGAAAATTAATGAATTATGATTTGTTTCCTCAAAAAAAAGTCATACATTTGCAACCCCGTAAAAAGCGGGAATTTTATAAACAAGTAATTTTTAGTATTTAATTATGCCAACAATTCAACAATTAGTAAGAATAGGAAGAACCAAGATGACTAAGAAGTCTAAATCGGTTGCCCTAGATTCTTGTCCTCAAAGAAGAGGTGTTTGTACGCGTGTTTACACTACGACTCCAAAAAAACCAAACTCTGCAATGCGTAAAGTAGCGCGTGTACGTTTAACAAATGGAAACGAAGTAAATGCTTACATCCCAGGAGAAGGACACAATCTTCAAGAGCACTCGATAGTATTAGTCAGAGGTGGAAGGGTAAAAGATTTGCCAGGAGTTAGGTATCACATTGTTCGTGGTGCGCTTGATACATCAGGTGTAGCAGGAAGAACACAAAGAAGATCTAAGTACGGAGCAAAACGCCCAAAAGAGGCTAAAAAGTAATTTTTAAAAACTTTTAAGAAAAAGAAATGAGAAAAAGAGCGGCAAAGAAAAGACCACTTTTACCAGATCCAAGGTTCAATGACCAACTGGTAACGCGTTTTGTGAACAACTTAATGTGGGATGGTAAGAAATCAACAGCTTTCAAAGTGTTTTATGATGCAATGGATATCGTAGAAGCTAAGAAACAAGACCAAGAAAAATCGTCAGTAGATATCTGGAAAGATGCACTAACAAACGTTATGCCTCACGTAGAAGTACGTAGTCGTAGAGTAGGTGGAGCAACCTTCCAAATTCCTATGCAAATTCGTCCAGATAGAAAAATTTCTATGGCGATGAAATGGATGATTCTTTATTCAAGAAGAAGAAATGAAAAATCTATGGCTCAAAAGTTAGCTTCAGAAGTTTTAGCTGCGGCTAAAGAAGAAGGTGCTGCGGTAAAAAAGAGAATGGATACACATAAAATGGCAGAAGCTAACAAAGCTTTCTCTCACTTTAGATTTTAATTCTTAAGAAATGGCTAGAGAACTTAAATATACAAGAAACATAGGAATCGCTGCTCATATTGATGCTGGTAAAACAACAACAACAGAGCGTATCTTATTTTATACAGGAAAATCACACAAAATTGGTGAAGTACACGATGGTGCTGCAACAATGGACTGGATGGCGCAAGAGCAAGAAAGAGGTATTACAATTACTTCTGCTGCAACTACTTGCGAATGGAATTTTCCAACTACTCAAGGAAAAATGTTACCTGAAACATTGCCTTACCACTTTAATATTATCGATACCCCAGGACACGTTGACTTTACAGTTGAAGTAAACCGTTCTTTGCGTGTACTAGATGGTCTAGTTTTCTTATTTTCTGCCGTAGATGGTGTTGAGCCTCAATCAGAAACTAACTGGAGATTAGCAGATCAATATCGTGTGCCACGTATTGGATTCGTTAATAAAATGGACAGACAAGGTTCTAACTTTTTGATGGTTTGTCAACAAGTAAGAGACATGCTAAAATCTAACGCAGTTGCAATCACTTTGCCAATTGGTGAAGAAAATGATTTCAAAGGAGTTGTAGATTTAGTGCGTAACCAAGCTATTGTTTGGGATGATGCAGGTATGGGAGCAACTTACGAGGTTGTGCCTATTCCTGAGGACATGCTTGCTGAAGTTAAAGAATACAGAGGAATTCTTATCGAAGCAGTAGCTTCTTATGATGAGAATTTGCTTGAAAAATTCATGGAAGATGAATCTTCAATTACCGAAAACGAAATCAACGTGGCTTTAAGAGCAGCTGTAATGGATATGGCAATCATTCCTATGATTGCTGGATCTTCTTTCAAAAACAAAGGAGTTCAATTCATGTTAGATGCAGTATGTAAATATTTGCCATCTCCAATGGATAAAGAAGGTATTGAAGGAATTCATCCTGATGATGCTGATTTGTTAGAAGAAGATCAAACTAAAATTTTGCGTAAGCCAGATGTAAAAGAGCCATTCGCTGCTTTAGCATTTAAAATTGCTACCGATCCTTTTGTAGGTCGTTTGGCTTTCTTCCGTGCTTATTCAGGACGTTTAGATGCAGGTTCTTATGTTTTGAACACTCGTTCAGGAAACAAAGAAAGAATTTCTCGTATCTACCAAATGCACGCTAACAAACAAAACCCAATCGAATATATTGAAGCAGGTGATATTGGAGCAGCAGTTGGATTTAAAGATATTAAAACTGGAGATACATTGTGTGATGAAAAACACCCAATTATTCTTGAGTCAATGAAATTTCCAGCACCAGTAATTGGTATCGCTATCGAACCAAAAACAAAAGCTGACGTAGATAAAATGGGTATGGCTTTAGCTAAATTAGCTGAAGAGGATCCTACATTTACAGTAAGAACTGACGAAGCTTCGGGGCAAACTATTATATCAGGTATGGGTGAGCTTCACTTAGATATCCTTGTTGATAGAATGAAACGTGAATTTAAAGTTGAAGTAAACCAAGGTGAGCCTCAAGTTGAATACAAAGAAGCGTTTACAAAATCTGCACAACACAGAGAAACTTACAAAAAACAATCTGGAGGTCGTGGTAAATTCGGTGATATCGTATTTAAATTAGAGCCTGCAGACGAAGTAGATGGTAAGCCAGCTGTTGGATTGCAATTTATTAACGCAGTAAAAGGTGGAAACGTTCCTAAAGAATATATTCCATCTGTAGAAAAAGGTTTCCGTGAAGCTATGAAAACTGGTCCTCTTGCAGGATACCAAGTAGATAGTTTGAAAGTAACTTTATTAGACGGATCTTTTCACCCAGTCGATTCAGATGCACTTTCTTTCGAACTTGCAGCTAGAATGGGTTATAGAGAAGTAGCTAAAGCTGCTGGTGCAATTGTTCTTGAACCAATCATGAAAATGGAAGTCATTACTCCTGAAGAAAACATGGGAGATATCGTAGGTGATATCAACCGTCGTAGAGGTCAAGTAAATGACATGGGTGACAGAAATGGTGCTAAAACAATTAAGGCTGATGTGCCTTTATCAGAAATGTTTGGTTATGTAACTACATTAAGAACATTGTCATCTGGTAGAGCAACTTCAACTATGGAGTTTTCACACTATGCAGAAACACCTTCTAATATTTCAGAAGCGGTAATTAAAAAAGCAAAAGGTAACGCCTAATTCTTAAGAAAATGAGTCAAAAAATCAGAATAAAATTGAAATCTTACGATCATATGTTAGTAGATAAGTCTGCTGAAAAGATTGTAAAAACTGTAAAAAGTACAGGTGCTGTTGTAACTGGTCCAATTCCGTTACCTACTCACAAAAAACTTTTCACTGTATTACGTTCTCCACACGTTAACAAAAAAGCGAGAGAACAATTTGAAGTGATGTCATATAAGAGATTAATCGACATTTATTCTTCTTCATCAAAAACAATTGACGCTCTAATGAAATTAGAGTTGCCAAGCGGGGTTGAAGTAGAGATAAAAGTATAATTAGTTAGCTAAAAAAGTATTTAGGGATTAAGTTTTGATAATCAAAACTTAATCCCTACTTTTGCACACTCAAAAAATAATAAGTAGTAATTATAATTAATTAAATATGTCTGGGTTAATCGGAAGAAAAATTGGCATGACTAGCATCTTTGACGAGAACGGGAAGAATATTCCTTGTACTGTTATTGAAGCAGGACCATGCGTAGTTACCCAAGTCAGAACCATTGGTGTTGACGGGTATGAGGCCTTACAACTTGGTTTCGATGACAAGAACGAGAAACATTCTACTAAAGCTGACTTAGGTCACTTTAAAAAAGCTGGAACTGTTGCTAAGAAAAAAGTCGTTGAATTTCAAGATTTTGTAAGTGAGCACAAATTAGGAGATGTTATCTCTGTAGATTTGTTCTCTGAAGGAGAGTTTGTAGATATACAAGGTGTGTCTAAAGGGAAAGGTTTTCAGGGTGTAGTTAAACGTCACGGTTTTGGTGGTGTAGGACAAGCAACTCACGGACAACACAACCGTTTAAGAGCGCCAGGGTCTGTAGGAGCTTCTTCTTATCCATCTAGAGTATTCAAAGGAATGCGAATGGCTGGTAGAATGGGTGGAGATAATGTAAAAGTACAAAATCTAAGAGTTTTAAAAGTAGTTGCTGAAAAGAATCTACTTGTTATTAAAGGATGTATTCCTGGATGTAACAACTCTTACGTAATCATTCAGAAGTAATGGAAGTAAAAGTTTTAAATATCAACGGAAAAGAAACTGGCAGAAAAGTTCAACTATCTGATTCAGTTTTCGCAATCGAGCCTAATAAGCACGCAGTATATCTTGATGTTAAGCAATACTTAGCAAATCAAAGACAAGGAACTCATAAAGCTAAAGAAAGAGCTGAAGTTGCTGGAAGTACTCGTAAGATAAAAAAACAAAAAGGAACTGGAACTGCTCGTGCGGGTAGTGCAAAGAATCCATTGTTTAAAGGTGGAGGTAGAGTTTTTGGTCCGCGTCCAAGAAGTTATTCATTTAAATTGAATAAAACTGTAAAACGTTTGGCTAGAAGATCGGCTTTCTCAATCAAAGCACAAGAAGCAAATATTATAGTAGTTGAAGATTTTGTATTCGAGGCTCCAAATACTAAAAATTTCATTAATGTTTTGAAAGCGTTAGGGTTAGAAGATAAAAAATCTTTATTCGTATTGGGTGATTCAAATAAAAATGTATATTTGTCGTCACGTAATTTAAAAGCGACTAACGCGTTAACTAACTCAGAATTAAGTACTTATGCGATATTAAACGCAAATAATTTAGTTCTTTTAGAAGGATCTTTAGAAGGAATTGAAGAAAATTTAAGTAAATAATAGGCCATGAGTATCATAATTAAACCTATCGTAACAGAAAAAATGACCAAAGCAGGTGAAGTATTCAACCGTTTTGGCTTCGTTGTAGATAAAAAAGCAAACAAAGTGCAAATTAAGAAAGCTGTTGAGGCTGCTTATGGTGTTAAAGTTGTTGATGTAAATACAATGAATGTGCGTCCGGATAGATCGACTAAATACACAAAAAGTGGATTGATTACTGGAAAAACAAATGCTTATAAAAAAGCAATTGTTCAAGTGCAAGAAGGAGAAACAATCGATTTTTACAACAATATCTAATAGAATAAGATGTCAGTAAGAAAATTAAAACCTATTACCCCGGGTCAGCGTTTTAGAGTTGTGAATGGTTTTGACGCCATTACAACTGATAAGCCGGAGCGTTCATTGATCGCACCGATAAAAAACTCAGGCGGTAGAAATAGTCAAGGAAAGATGACCATGCGTTATACGGGTGGTGGTCACAAGCAGCGTTATCGTATTATCGATTTTAAGAGAACTAAAGATGGAATTCCAGCTTCAGTAAAATCTATCGAGTACGATCCAAACAGAACTGCATTTATCGCTTTGTTAGCTTACGCTGATGGAGAGAAAACATATATTATTGCTCAAAACGGATTGCAAGTTGGTCAAAAAGTAGTTTCAGGAGAAGGTTCAGCGCCAGAAATTGGAAATACATTGCCATTAAGTAAAATTCCATTAGGAACTGTAATATCTTGTATCGAGTTACGTCCAGGTCAAGGAGCTGTTATTGCTCGTTCAGCTGGAACATTTGCTCAGTTAATGGCAAGAGATGGGAAATACGCAACAATTAAAATGCCTTCAGGTGAAACAAGATTAATCTTGCTTACTTGTTCAGCAACTATTGGAGCTGTATCGAACTCTGATCATCAATTAATTGTATCTGGAAAAGCGGGTAGAACTAGATGGTTAGGTAGAAGACCAAGAACAAGACCAGTTGCAATGAACCCTGTCGATCACCCAATGGGTGGTGGTGAAGGACGTTCTTCAGGAGGTCACCCACGTTCTAGAAATGGTATCCCAGCTAAAGGTTATAGAACTCGTTCTAAGAAAAACCCAAGTAACAAGTATATTGTAGAACGTAGAAAGAAATAATAAGATATGGCACGTTCATTAAAAAAAGGACCTTTCGTACACTATAAATTAGACAAGAAAGTTCAAGAGAATATTGCAGGTGGAAACAAAGGTGTTGTAAAGACTTGGTCTCGAGCATCTATGATTACTCCAGATTTTGTAGGTCAAACTATTGCAGTTCACAACGGTCGTCAATTCGTACCGGTTTATGTTACTGAAAATATGGTAGGTCACAAATTGGGAGAATTTTCACCAACAAGATCATTTAGAGGTCACGCTGGAGCAAAAAATAAAGGTAAAAAATAAGAAGCAATGGGAGTTCGTAAAAGAGAAACAGCAGACGCGAGAAAAGAGGCTAATAAGTCTATTGCTTTCGCAAAGTTAAATAACTGCCCTACTTCACCTAGAAAAATGCGCTTAGTTGCGGACTTGGTAAGAGGTCAGAAAGTGGATAGAGCACTTAATATATTAAGATTTAGCTCTAAAGAAGCTTCAAGAAAATTAGAAAAATTGGTTTTATCTGTAATTGCTAACTGGCAAGCAAAAAACCCTGAAGCTAATATGGAAGAAGCAGGCTTATTTATAAAAACTATCACTGTTGATGGTGGAATGATGTTGAAAAGACTTCGTCCAGCTCCGCAAGGTAGAGCACATAGAATTAGAAAACGTTCTAACCACGTAACAATCGTGTTGGAATCTATTAATAACACACAAGCAATTAATTAAGATGGGACAAAAGACAAATCCAATTGGAAATAGACTTGGTATCATCAGAGGATGGGACTCTAACTGGTATGGTGGTAATGACTACGGTGATAAAATCGCTGAAGACTACAAAATCAGAAAGTATATCCACGCTCGTTTATCAAAAGCTAGTGTATCAAAAGTAATCATCGAGAGAACTTTGAAGCTTGTAACCGTTACTATCACTACTGCTAGACCTGGTATTATTATCGGAAAAGGTGGCCAAGAGGTAGACAAGTTGAAAGAGGAACTTAAGAAAGTTACTGACAAAGAGGTTCAAATCAACATCTTTGAAATAAAAAGACCTGAACTAGACGCATTTTTAGTTGCTACTAGCATTTGTCGTCAAATTGAAAGCCGTATTTCGTACAGAAGAGCAATCAAAATGGCAATCGCAGCCTCTATGCGTATGAATGCAGAAGGAATTAAAGTTTTGATTTCTGGTCGTTTGAATGGTGCTGAAATGGCACGTTCGGAAGGTTTCAAAGAAGGAAGAGTTCCTTTATCAACTTTCAGAGCCGATATTGATTACGCTTTGGCTGAAGCGCATACTACTTACGGTAGAATGGGTATCAAAGTGTGGATCATGAAAGGTGAAGTTTATGGAAAAAGAGATCTTTCTCCACTTGCAGGCATGGACAAAAAACAAGCTGGTCAAGGTGGTGGAAAAGGTGGAGATTCTCCTAGGGGAGATAGAAAACCTTTTAACAAAGGTGGAAAACCAGACGCTCGTAAAAGAAAGTAAATTTAAAAATTTAAAGAAAAATGTTACAGCCTAAAAGAACAAAATACCGTAAGGTACAGAAAGGTAAAATGAAAGGAAATTCTCAAAGAGGACATGAACTTTCAAATGGAATGTTTGGAATTAAATCTGTTCATGAAGATGGAATGTTTTTAACATCACGTCAAATCGAAGCTGCACGTATTGCTGCAACTCGTTTTATGAAAAGAGAAGGTCAATTATGGATCAAAATATTCCCAGACAAACCAATAACAAAGAAGCCTCTTGAAGTACGTATGGGTAAAGGTAAAGGTGCAGTTGAATACTGGGCTGCTGTTGTTAAACCAGGAAGAATTATGTTTGAAGTTGGAGGAGTGCCTTTGTCAGTTGCAAAAGAGGCGTTACGTCTTGCAGCGCAAAAACTTCCATGTAAAACTAAATTCGTCGTTGCTAGAGATTTCGAAGCATAATAAATATAATTATGAAACAATTAGAAATTAAAAATCTATCTGCTGCTGAGTTACAAGCTAAATTAGTTCAGTTAAAGAAAACGTATAGCGATATAAAAATCGCTCATGCAATTTCGCCAATCGAGAACCCACTTCAAATAAGAAGTTTAAGACGTTCAGTTGCAAGAATTGCCACTGAAATTAGCAAAAGAGAGCTACTATAATTTGTATTCTGCGAAAGATGGAAGATAAAAGAAATTTAAGAAAAGAAAGAATTGGTGTGGTTACTTCAGACAAAATGGATAAATCTATTGTTGTTGCACAAGTAACTAGAGTAAAACACCCATTATATGGTAAGTTCGTGTTAAAAACAAAGAAATTTGTAGCACACGACGAAACAAATGACTGTAACGTTGGAGATACAGTAAAGATCATGGAAACAAGACCTTTATCAAAATCTAAATGTTGGAGATTAGTTGAAATCATTGAAAGAGCTAAATAATTATGGTACAACAAGAATCAAGACTAAGAGTCGCAGATAACACAGGAGCAAAAGAAGTTTTGACAATCCGTGTATTAGGTGGTACCAAAAGAAGGTATGCATCTGTTGGAGATAAAATTGTAGTTTCAATCAAAGATACAGCCCCTAACGGAAGCGTTAAAAAAGGGTCTGTTTCAACTGCAGTTGTTGTACGTACTAAAAAAGAAGTGAGAAGAGCCGATGGTTCTTACATCAGATTCGACGATAACGCTTGCGTGTTGTTAAATGCTGCTGGAGAAATGAGAGGAACTCGCGTTTTTGGTCCTGTAGCAAGAGAGCTTCGTGAAAAACAATTCATGAAAATTGTATCATTAGCACCAGAGGTGCTTTAATTATTTATTAAGATGATAAAGTTAAAAATAAAAACAGGAGATATCGTTAGAGTTATTGCTGGAGACCATAAAGGTGCTGAAGGTAAAGTTGTAAAGGTAGATCGTGAGAAAAATAAGGCGATAGTTGAAGGTGTAAACATGGTTTCGAAACATACTAAACCAAGTGCAAAAAGCCCTCAAGGTGGTATCGTTAAGAAAGAAGCTCCTATTCAAATATCTAACGTTTCTCTAATAGATCCTAAAACTAAGGAAGCTACAAGAGTAGGAATTAGAGTTGAAGGAGATAAGAAAGTAAGATTTTCAAAAAAATCTAATCAAGTACTATAGTAATGGCTTATATACCTAGACTAAAAGAAGAATATAAGAGTAGAGTTATCTCTGCTCTTACGGAAGAATTCGGTTACAAAAACGTAATGCAAGTTCCAAAACTTGAAAAAATCGTGATTAGTAAAGGAGTTGGTGCAGCAGTATCAGACAAGAAATTGATCGATTATGCTGTAGAAGAGTTAACGAAAATTACTGGACAAAAAGCGGTAGCTACTATCTCTAAAAAGGACGTTGCGTCTTTCAAATTGAGAAAAGGAATGCCAATTGGTGCAAAAGTAACACTTCGTGGAGAAAGAATGTATGAATTCTTAGATAGATTAGTAACTTCATCTTTGCCACGTGTAAGAGATTTTAGTGGTATTAAAGCTACGGGTTTCGACGGAAGAGGAAATTATAATCTTGGTGTTTTAGAACAAATAATTTTTCCGGAAATTGATATTGATAAAGTAAATAAAATCTCAGGTATGGATATTACTTTCGTAACATCTGCTACCACAGACAAAGAGGCAAAGTCATTATTAACTGAATTGGGATTACCATTTAAAAAGAACTAAGACATGGCTAAAGAATCAATGAAAGCCCGTGAGGTAAAAAGAGAAAATACGGTAGCTAAATATGCTGAGAAAAGAAAAGCTTTGAAAGAAGCTGGAGATTTCGTAGGTTTGCAGAAATTACCGAAGAATGCTTCACCAGTTCGTATGCACAATCGTTGCAAACTAACAGGAAGGCCAAGAGGTTATATGCGTCAATTCGGTATTTCACGTGTTACATTTCGTGAAATGGCAAATAACGGATTGATACCTGGAGTTAAAAAAGCTTCTTGGTAAAATTCAATTATAATTTCAAATCACGAATTTAAATTAAACAAATTCGTGATTTGAGATTTTGATTAAACAAGTATAAACTGGTTAAAGGTTCATTTGATGAGTGTCAGTTGAAAACCATAACCGCAAATTGATACATAATGTATACAGATCCAATTGCAGATTATCTTACGAGAGTTAGAAATGCAGCGAAGGCAAACCACAAAGTGGTTGAGATTCCAGCATCTAACATGAAGAAAGAGATCACAAAGATTTTATTCGATCAAGGATATATCTTAAGTTACAAGTTTGAAGACAACGCTGTTCAGGGTTCAATCAAAATCGCTCTAAAGTACGATAAAGTTACTAAAGAGTCAGTAATTAGAGATATCCAAAGAATTAGTAAACCAGGTTTACGTAAGTATTCAGGTTCTTCTACAATACCAAGAATCCTTAACGGATTAGGAATTGCTATCGTTTCAACTTCAAAAGGTCTTATGACTGGTAAGTTAGCTAAGCAACTCAATGTTGGTGGAGAAGTAATTTGTTACGTATACTAATAATAGACTACTAGAAATGTCAAGAATAGGTAAAAATCCAATTGCAATTCCAGCAGGAGTAACTGTAGAAGTAAATAACTCTATCGTTACTGTAAAAGGGAAATTAGGGCAACTTACGCAAAACTATACCAACAATGTAACTGTAAAGGTTGAAGAAGGTCAAGTTATTGTAGAAAGAGCTGCTGATAGCAAACAAGAAAGAGCTCAACACGGATTGTATAGAGCTTTAATCAATAACATGGTTGCTGGTGTATCTACTGGTTTTACAAAAGAGTTAGAGCTTGTTGGAGTAGGATATAGAGCGTCTAATCAAGGTCAAAAACTTGATTTAGCTTTAGGATTTTCTCACAACATCGTTTTAGAAATTGCATCTGAAGTTACTTTAGAAACAATATCTGAAAAAGGTAAAAACCCAATTGTAAAATTAACTTCATTCGATAAACAACTTTTAGGTCAAGTGGCTGCGAAAATCAGAGGTTTCCGCAAACCAGAACCATACAAAGGAAAAGGTGTTAAATTCGTAGGTGAAGTATTAAGAAGAAAAGCAGGTAAATCAGCTTAAAAATTAAGATTATGTCATTAACAAAATCTGATAGAAGACAGAGAATACAGTACAGAATTAGAAAAATTGTTAGCGGAACTGCTGCAAGACCTCGTTTATCTGTATTCAGAAGTAACAAAGAAATTTACGCTCAATTGATTGACGATGTAAACGGTGTAACACTGGCTACTGCATCATCACGTGAAAAAGGTGTGAATACAGGTACTAAAATTGAAGTTGCAATTGCCGTTGGGAAACTAATAGGTGAAACAGCATTAAAAGCAGGTATTGATACAGTTACTTTCGATAGAGGTGGTTATTTATACCACGGTCGTGTCAAATCATTAGCAGAAGGTGCGAGAGCAGCCGGATTAAAATTCTAAGAAATTATGTATCATAAATACAAAAACGTAGAGTTAGTAAAACCTAGCGGTCTTGAATTAAAAGATCGTTTGGTAAGTGTAAATCGTGTGACTAAAGTTACAAAAGGAGGAAGAGCTTTTGGTTTTTCTGCAATTGTAGTAGTGGGAGACGAGAACGGAGTGGTAGGACATGGATTAGGAAAATCTAAAGATGTTTCTGAAGCAATTGCGAAAGCAGTAGAAGATGCTAAGAAAAATTTAGTAAAAATTCCTTTGAGTGGAAAATCAGTTCCTCATGAGCAAAAAGGTAAATTTGGTGGAGCTAGAGTAAATTTGATGCCAGCTTCCCATGGTACTGGAGTAATTGCAGGTGGTGCCGTTCGTTCGGTCCTTGAATCTGTGGGTATTCACGATGTATTATCAAAATCTCAAGGATCTTCTAATCCACACAACGTGGTAAAAGCAACTTTCGATGCATTATTGCAAATGAGAAGTGCTTATACGGTGTCTAGACAAAGAGGGATTTCATTAGAGAAAGTATTTAAAGGTTAATTCAAGGAAATTATGGCTAAATTATTAGTAAAACAAGTTAGAAGTAAAATCAACTGTCCCCTTGATCAAAAAAGAGGATTAGAAGCTTTAGGTCTACGTAAAATGGGTCAAGTTGTAGAGCATGATTCAAATCCAACTATCCTTGGGATGATAAACAAAGTTAAACACTTAGTTTCTGTAGAAGAAGCTAAATAACCAAACACTGTTATGAATTTAAGTAATTTACAACCAGCTGAAGGTTCAACACATAATCAAAACAAAAGATTAGGTAGAGGAGAAGGTTCTGGAAAAGGTGGTACTTCTGCAAGAGGTCACAAAGGAGCAAAATCTCGTTCTGGGTATTCTAAAAAGATTGGTTTTGAAGGAGGGCAAATGCCACTTCAAAGACGTGTTCCTAAGTTTGGTTTCACAAATATCAACAGAATTGAATATCAAGGAGTTAATCTTGATAATCTTCAATTACTTGTTGATAATGGTATTGTTACCGATACTGTCGATATGGCGGTATTTATTACAAGCCGTTTGGCTACTAAAACTGAAGTTGTTAAAATTTTAGGTAGAGGTGAGCTTAAAGCAAAATTAAAAGTTAGCGCACATAAATTTACTGCTACTGCAAAAGCCGCTATTGAAGCTGCTGGTGGGGAAGCTATAGAATTGTAATTTTCTAAACGATGAAAAAACTTATTGAATCGTTTTTAAGCGTTTGGAAAATTGAGGAACTAAAAAACAGAATCCTAATTACATTAGGATTTCTGTTGGTTTATCGTTTTGGTAACCAAGTTCCTTTGCCAGGAATAGATATAACTAAATTGCAAAATTTAACAAACCAAACAGATAAAGGTATTGGTTGGTTGATCGATGTGTTTACTGGTGGTGCTTTTTCCCATGCCTCTATCTTTGCATTAGGAATAATGCCTTATATTTCTGCTTCAATTGTAGTGCAGCTTATGGGAATTGCAATTCCTTATCTGCAAAAACTACAAAAAGAAGGAGAAAGTGGTAGGAAAAAGATGAATCAAATAACAAGATGGTTAACTATTGGTATTACATTAGTTCAGGGGCCGGGTTATATTTATAACCTCTACCGAACTTTGCCGCAAGACGCATTTTTGTTAGGTAATTCTCCAGCATTTATTTTTTCTTCTGTAATAATATTAGCTACAGGAACAATTTTCGCAATGTGGTTAGGTGAAAAAATAACTGATAAAGGGATAGGTAACGGTATATCGTTGTTGATTATGGCAGGGATTCTTGCTAGAATGCCTCAAGCATTTATTCAGGAATTTTCATCTGTAACAACAAATAATACAGGAGGAATAATGTTAATTGTTCTTGAAATTATTCTTTGGTTGTTGGTAATTATTGGTTGTATTTTAATAGTTATGGCTGTTCGTAAGATACCTGTTCAGTACGCTCGTCGTTCAGTAACAGGAGATTTAGAACAAGATTTGCTAGGTGGAGACAGACAATTTATTCCGTTAAAGCTAAATGCTTCAGGGGTTATGCCAATCATTTTTGCTCAAGCAATCATGTTTATACCAGCTGCTGTTGCAGGATTATCAAAATCTGAAACGGCACAATCAATAGCTTCAAGATTTCAAAATGTATTTGGTTGGGAGTATAATTTATTATTTGCATTATTAATCGTTATTTTTACCTACTTTTACACCGCAATTACAGTTCCAACTAATAAAATGGCAGATGATTTAAAAAGAAGTGGTGGGTTTATACCGGGTGTTAAGCCAGGTGTGGAAACTGCAGATTTCTTAGATCATATTATGTCTTTGATTACCTTTCCAGGGTCATTATGTCTTGCGCTACTTGCTGTGTTCCCAGCTATTGTTGTAAGTTTAATGGGTGTTCAGACACAATGGGCACATTTCTTCGGAGGTACATCGCTATTAATTATGGTTGGTGTTGTAATAGACACAGTTCAGCAAATCAATTCATATTTGTTAAACAAACATTATGACGGTTTAATGAAAAGTGGTAAAAACAGAAAAGCAATAGCTTAATATGGCAAAACAATCAGCAATAGAACAAGACGGAGCTATCATCGAAGCGTTATCAAATGCGATGTTCCGTGTTGAATTAGAAAATGGGCATATCGTTATTGCTCACATTTCAGGAAAAATGCGCATGCATTACATCAAATTATTACCTGGTGATAAAGTGAAACTTGAAATGAGTCCTTACGATTTGTCAAAAGCAAGAATTACTTATAGATACTAAAAAATGAAAGTAAGAGCATCAGTAAAAAAGAGAAGTCCCGAGTGCAAAATTGTACGTAGAAAAGGGAGATTGTACGTTATTAACAAAAAGAATCCTAGATTTAAACAAAGACAAGGATAATTATGGCAAGAATAGCAGGGGTAGATATTCCCAAAAATAAGAGAGGTGTTATTGCATTAACTTATATCTTCGGAGTAGGTAGAAGCAGAGCTATTGAGGTTTTAGAAAAAGCTCAAGTTAGTCAAGACAAAAAAGTACAAGATTGGAATGATGACGAAATCGGTGGTATCCGTGAGGCAGTCTCTTTTTATAAAATAGAAGGGGAATTGCGTTCAGAAGTTTCATTAAATATTAAACGTTTAATGGATATTGGGTGTTACAGAGGAATTCGTCATAGATCTGGGCTTCCATTAAGAGGTCAAAGAACTAAGAACAATTCTAGAACTAGAAAAGGTAAAAGAAAAACTGTTGCGAACAAGAAAAAAGCAACTAAATAATAAGTAGTATGGCTAAGGCAAGTACAAAAAAACGTAAAGTTATAGTAGAGTCAATAGGCGAAGCTCATATTAGTGCAACTTTTAACAACATCATCATTTCTTTGACAAACAAAAAAGGAGAAGTTGTTTCTTGGTCGTCAGCTGGTAAAATGGGCTTTAGAGGTTCTAAAAAGAACACTCCGTATGCTGCTCAAATGGCTGCTGAAGATTGTTCTAAAGTAGCGATGGAAGCTGGTATGAAAAAAGTGAAAGTATATGTAAAAGGACCAGGAAACGGACGTGAGTCTGCCATCAGATCTTTACACAATGCTGGAATTGAAGTAACAGAGATTATCGATGTTACCCCACTTCCTCACAACGGGTGTCGTCCTCCAAAAAGACGTAGAGTATAATTTTATAATAGTAAGTATAATAGGTAGAATTTTAGATTATCGAAGGATATGACCTGAATTCATAATCTCTATCTTAATTAAATTTTTAGAAATGGCAAGATATACTGGTCCAAGTACAAGAATAGCTCGTAAATTTGGCGAAGCTATTTTCGGAGATGATAAATCATTCGAAAAAAGAAATTACCCACCCGGACAACACGGGATGGCTAAAAAAAGAGGAAAAAAATCTGAATTTGCGATCCAGTTAATGGAAAAACAAAAAGCTAAATATTCTTACGGAATTTTAGAAAAACAGTTCAGAGGTTTATTTAAAAAAGCGGCAGCTTCAAAAGGTGTAACAGGTGAAATCCTTTTGCAATTATGTGAAGCACGTTTAGATAACGTCGTTTACAGAATGGGTATTGCTCCAACTAGAAGAGCAGCAAGGCAAATCGTTTCTCACAGACACGTGACCGTAAACGGTGAACTTGTCAATGTACCTTCATACCATTTAAAACCTGGTGACAAAGTTGCTGTTCGTGAAAAATCTAAATCATTAGAAGCTATCGACCGTTCTTTATCTAATTCAAGTCATGTTTATGAGTGGATTACTTGGAATACTGCACAAATGGAAGGAACTTTTGTTTCTGTTCCTGCAAGATTGCAAATCCCAGAAAACATTAAAGAACAACTAATCGTCGAATTGTACAACAAATAATAATTGACATCAGTCTTATAATTTATGGCATTATTTAATTTTCAGAAGCCCGATAAAGTTATCATGATCGATTCAACCGATTTTGAAGGTAAGTTTGAATTCAGACCTTTAGAACCTGGTTACGGATTAACAGTTGGTAACGCACTTAGAAGAGTTTTACTTTCTGCTTTAGAAGGTTACGCAATCACATCTATCCGTATAGAAGGTGTAGATCACGAATTCTCAACTATTCCTGGAGTTGTTGAAGATGTTACAGAAATTATTCTTAGTCTTAAACAAGTGCGTTTCAAACGTCAAATAGAAGACATAGATAACGAATCTGTTACCATTGCAATCTCAGGAAAAAATCAAATTACTGCTGGTGATTTCCAAAAATATATTTCTGGTTTTCAAGTATTAAACCCAGAATTGGTGATTTGTAACTTGGACAGTAAAGTGAACTTTAACATGGAAATGACTATCGAAAAAGGTAGAGGATATGTTCCAGCTGAAGAAAACAAAAAACAAAATGCTGCAATTGGTACTATTTTTACCGATTCTATCTTTACACCAGTAAAGAATGTGAAATATGCAATTGAAAACTTCCGTGTAGAGCAAAAAACAGATTACGAAAAATTAGTTTTTGAAATAAAAACTGACGGATCTATTAATCCAAAAGATGCCCTTACTGAAGCTGCAAAAGTATTAATTCACCATTTCATGTTGTTCTCTGACGAAAGAATTACACTTGAAGCTGATGAAATAGCCCAAACAGAATCTTATGACGAAGAGTCATTACATATGAGACAACTGCTTAAAACTAAGCTTGTAGATATGGATCTTTCTGTAAGAGCATTAAATTGCTTAAAAGCAGCTGAAGTTGATACATTAGGTGACTTAGTATCATTCAACAAAAATGACTTAATGAAATTTCGTAATTTTGGTAAAAAATCTTTAACAGAACTAGACGAACTAGTCGCTATTAAAAATTTAACCTTCGGAATGGATTTAGCAAAATACAAATTAGATAAAGAATAAATTACTTCATATTTTGCTCTCCAAAGAGGATTGTAGCAAGATGAAGGTTTAAAAAAAACAGGTCATGAGACACGGAAAAAAATTCAACCACTTAAGCAGACAAAAAGGGCACAGAGCAGCAATGCTTGCCAATATGGCTTGTTCTCTAATCGAGCACAAACGTATTAACACTACTGTCGCTAAAGCAAAAGCGCTTAAACAATTTGTTGAGCCGCTTATCACAAAATCTAAAGACGATACAACCCACAATCGTCGTATATGTTTCGCTTACTTACGTAGCAAATATGCAGTAACTGACTTGTTCAGAGACGTAGCAGCTAAAGTAGGTGATCGTCCAGGAGGATACACACGTATTATCAAATTAGGTAATCGTTTAGGAGATAACGCAGATATGGCGATGATCGAATTAGTAGATTTCAACGAACTATACAACGGTGGTAAAAAAGAAGAAGTGAAAACTAAAAGCCGTCGTGGTGGAAAAGCTAAAAAAGCTGAACCAACTACCGAAGCTCCAGCTAACACAACTGAAGAAACTACTGATAGTGCAGAATAATATGACATTCAGTTCATAAATATTAAGGATAAACTTTTACTAGTTTATCCTTTTTTTTTATAGCACTAAATCTAATAAGAAGAGGAGCGAAAGGCTCGGGACTTTACCAGCAAACCATATTCCTGCTGTCGTTACAATCTTTATACACTAAATAGGTTTTTAAAAACCTGTTTAGTGTATAAAGGATTTCCACTTCCATCAGGGCTAGCTAGTAAATTATTCGAATACTTGTATTTCCTTAGATATCTTTTATGGTTTAATTAAGAAAAAAACTTTATTTTTGCACCACAACTAAATATAACAATGCAACACACAACAAAACAAGCCGCAATATTATTACTAAGTGACGGAACAATCTTTCACGGTAAATCTATCGGAATAAGCGGCACCACATTCGGCGAAGTATGTTTTAATACAGGAACAACAGGATACCAAGAAATATTTACCGACCCGTCTTATTTCGGACAAATAATGGTAGCCACCAATGCACACATAGGAAACTATGGCGTAAATGCAGCTGAAGTAGAATCAGATAAAATTATGATTTCAGGATTAGTTTGCAAAAACTTTTCCAATTTTCATTCCCGTCCAGATTCAGAAAGTAATCTATTTGATTATTTCAAAAAACAAAACTTAGTTTGTATTTCTGATGTAGATACTCGTGCACTCGTAAGTTACATTCGTGACAACGGAGCCATGAACTCAGTCATATCAACCGACGGAACATCAATAGAAGAACTTAAAAAGCAATTGGCTCAAATTCCAGACATGAAAGGATTAGAGCTAGCATCAAAAGTATCTACAAAAACACCGTATTTTTATGGAAATGAAAATGCAAAATATAAAATATCAGCTCTAGATTTAGGAATAAAAACCAATATACTTCGTAATCTTGCCAAAAGAGATTGTTATATCAAAGTCTTTCCATACAATGCGAAATATCAAGATTTAAAGGAATTCAATCCAGATGGTTATTTCTTGTCTAACGGACCTGGCGATCCAGACCCTCTAGAAAGTGCCATTTCGGTTGCAAAAGAAATTATCGCAAACAACAATCCACTCTTCGGAATCTGTTTGGGGCACCAAGTCATTGCCTTGGCCAATGGAGTGTCTACTTATAAAATGTTCAACGGACATAGAGGAATAAATCATCCAGTTAAAAATCTAATAACAGGAAAAGGAGAAATCACCTCGCAAAATCACGGATTTGCTGTCAATAAAGAAGCATTAGACAATCATCCTGACTTAGAAATCACCCATTTACACATAAACGACGGTACCGTTGCAGGTATGCGAATGAAAAGCAAAAACTGTTTTTCAGTGCAATACCACCCAGAAGCAAGTCCTGGCCCACACGACTCTAGTTATTTATTTGATGAATTTATTGAAAATATAAAACTTTCAAAAAACTAAATTATATTTGTAATAAATCTAAAGTCTAAAATCATAAATCTAAAACTATAATGAGCATAATTATCAAAATTCACGCAAGACAAATTTTCGATTCAAGAGGAAATCCAACAATCGAAGTCGATGTAGTAACCGAAAACGGAGTTTTAGGACGTGCAGCAGTACCTTCAGGAGCATCAACAGGCGAACACGAAGCGATGGAATTGCGTGATGGAGGCAAAGCTTATCTTGGAAAAGGAGTCCTAAAAGCTGTAGAAAATGTAAACACAATAATAGCATCAGAATTACTTGGAACCTCTGTTTTCGAACAAAATCTAATCGACAAAATCATGATCGATCTAGACGGAACACCAAACAAATCAAACCTAGGCGCAAATGCCATTCTAGGGGTTTCACTAGCCGCAGCAAAAGCCGCAGCAAACGAATTAGGATTGCCATTATACAGATACATTGGAGGCGTTTCTGCAAACACATTACCCGTTCCTATGATGAATATCATCAACGGCGGTTCCCATTCCGATGCACCAATAGCATTTCAGGAATTTATGATAATACCAGTAAAAGCAGCCTCTTTTACACAAGCCATGCAAATGGGGACCGAAATTTTTCACCATCTAAAAAAAGTATTACACGACCGAGGCCTATCAACAGCAGTAGGAGACGAAGGCGGTTTTGCACCTAACTTAGCTGGGGGAACAGAAGATGCTTTAGAGACTATCAAAAAAGCAGTTCAAAGCGCAGGATATACTTTTGGCGATGACATCATGATTGCACTAGACTGTGCCGCATCAGAATTTTATGTCAACGGAAAATACGACTATACAAAGTTCGAAGGCACAACAGGAAAAATAAGAACCTCAGAAGAACAAGCAGACTATCTAGCCGAATTGGCTTCAAAATACCCAATTATTTCTATCGAAGACGGAATGCAAGAAGACGATTGGGCGGGTTGGAAATACCTAACCGAAAAAATCGGACACAAAACACAACTCGTCGGAGACGATTTATTTGTAACCAATGTAACCCGTTTGTCACGCGGAATTTCAGAAGGAATAGCCAATTCAATCCTAGTAAAAGTAAACCAAATAGGTACCTTAACCGAAACTATTGCAGCCGTAAATATGGCACACAATGCAGGCTATACCTCAGTAATGTCACACCGTTCAGGCGAAACAGAAGACCACACCATTGCAGATTTAGCCGTAGCACTAAACTGCGGACAAATAAAAACAGGTTCCGCATCACGCTCAGACCGTATGTCAAAATACAACCAATTACTGCGTATTGAAGAAGAATTAAACGATGTAGCTTATTTTCCAGGCGCAAAAGCATTCAAAAAATAAAAACATTGTAATTAGGAGCCAATCCCGCTTTACGCTACAAGTACTCACTCAAAAAACTATTTTTCTAAACAACAACAGGAGCTTCCTTTGGTCGCTCTGTTGTTGCAAGAAAAATTAGTTTTTTTCGCTTCGTAGCTTTCCGCTTCAATCGGGGCTAAAACAGCAACATTCATTATTCAAAAACACTCTAATATTCGGTAGGTATATTATTATTGCTAGCAACGAGAATCTCAATAACTCGATACAACTTCTCATTGCGGTAAATTCAATAATAAAAAGGATAAAAAGATATAGTTTTTAGTCTCAACAAAAAAACTAAAATCAACCTATAAAACTTGCAAAGTTCAAAAAAAAACTAATTTATTTCAATAAGCACTTTCCTCAAACCATTAAATTCAAAATAAAATCGTTTTTATCAATTATTTAACTAAAACCTTACCTGAATTCTTTTTTAATTAATAAGTAATTTCATAGCTTTGTTAAATTATAATTAGATAAACTCCCATAATATATTATGTCAAATACAGCAACAATAGAAATTGATGGCAAAAAGTATGAATTTCCTACAATAACAGGAAGCGAAAACGAAGTCGCCATAGATATTAGCAAGCTAAGAGATTTAACAGGTGCCATAACCATGGATCCAGGTTACAAAAACTCAGGAGTTTGTAAATCAGAAATAACATTCCTAGACGGCGAAGAAGGAATTCTACGTTACAGAGGATATTCAATAGAAGATCTAGCTGATAAAGCAGATTTTCTTGAAGTTTCCTACCTAGTTATTTTTGGGGAATTACCTACAAAAGCAGAATTAGAACGTTTTGAAAACAATATTCGTAAATACACATTAGTAAACGAAGAAATGAAAAACATCATCGATGGTTTTCCTAAAACAGCACACCCAATGGGTGTTTTGTCTTCGCTAACAAGTGCCTTAACAGCATTTAACCCAAAAGTGGTTAATGTAGAAAACGAAAAAGAAATGTATGAGGCTGTTTGTAAAACTATGGGTAAATTTCTAGTTCTTGCCACTTGGACATTTAGAAAAAGCATGGGGTATCCGCTAAACTACTACGACAATACAATAGGATATGTAGAAAATTTTATGCAATTAATGTTTAGATTACCTACAAGCCCTTATGCAGCAAACCCAGTTATTGTCGCTGCTTTAGATAAGTTATTTATACTTCATGCAGACCACGAGCAAAACTGTTCTACATCAACAGTAAGAATGGTAGGCTCATCTCATGCAGGATTGTTTGCATCAATCTCAGCAGGGGTTTCAGCACTTTGGGGGCCACTTCATGGAGGTGCAAACCAAGCAGTATTAGAAATGCTCGAAGAAATTCAAAAAAACGGAGGAGATGCCGAAAAATATTTAGCAAAAGCCAAAGACAAAAACGACGAATTTCGCCTCATGGGATTCGGACATAGAGTTTACAAAAACTTCGATCCAAGAGCAAAAATCATCAAAAAAGCAGCCGACGAAGTTTTAAGAACTTTAGGGGTAGATGATCCAATCCTTCAAATCGCAAAAAAACTAGAAGAATCAGCCTTAGTAGATGAGTATTTTGTGTCAAGAAAATTATACCCAAATGTCGATTTCTACTCAGGAATTATATACAGAGCATTAGGAATTCCTACAGATATGTTTACCGTATTATTCGCCATAGGTCGTTTGCCAGGCTGGATAGCACAATGGAAAGAAATGCGTGAAAACAAAGAGCCTATTGGTCGTCCACGTCAAGTTTATACAGGACATCCCTTACGAGATTTTGTTGCCGTAGAAAAGCGATAATTTCTTTATAAATTAAACAAAAAGCTTCTCATAATCGGGAAGCTATTTTTATATTTGCTTACAAGCCAAAAGCTAATTTATGCTACAATTAAACGTAAAAAACGAATCTTCTAGATTAAGAGCAGTCGTATTAGGATCTGCAGTAAATAATGGACCAACACCAACTGCTCATGAAGCCTACGACCCCAAATCTCTAGAACACATTTTGGCAGGAACCTATCCTGTTGAAGAAGATATGACAAACGAAATGGAAGCTTTTAACAAAGTCTTTCAGAAGTATGATGTCAAAGTATATCGACCAGAAACAATATCAAATTACAACCAAATATTCACTCGGGATATTGGTTTTGTGATAGATGATGTTTTTATAAAAGCCAATATTTTGCCTGATAGAGAAAGAGAATTAGATGCTATTCAGTATGTAATAGATCAAATAAATCCAGCAAAAGTGGTTCGCCCGCCAGAAGAAGTACATATAGAAGGAGGCGATGTTATGTTGCATAATGAGTATATTTTTATAGGAACTTATAAAGGTTCAGACTACAAAGATTACATTACGGCACGTACCAATATGGAAGGGGTAAATTATATTAAAAAATTATTCCCAAATAAAATAGTCAAAGAATTCGACCTTGTAAAATCTAAAATAGAAGCCCATGATAATGCTTTGCATTTAGATTGTTGTTTTCAGCCAGTAGGAAACGGCAAAGGAATTATTTACAAAAGTGGCTTCCGTGAAGAAGCAGATTATATGTTCTTAGTAAACCTTTTTGGCAAAGAAAACCTATTTCATATCACTAGAGACGAGATGTATAATATGAATTCAAACGTCTTTTCTATTGCACCAGATGTTGTAGTTTCTGAGAAAAATTTCACAAGATTAAACACTTGGCTTCGTGATAACGGATTTACTGTCGAAGAAATTCCGTATGCCGAAATTGCCAAACAAGAAGGATTGTTGCGTTGCTCAACATTGCCCTTAATTAGAGATTAGCTTAGGGTTGTAGGTTGTAAGTTTTGTGTCGAGTAAAAATGAACATATAATTATACAATACAACATTTATAAAAAAAAACATATAACGGCTTTAGTATTTTTAGTGAAATATAAAAACCTGAACTTGAAACAACTTATAACCTACAACAAAAAAATGAAAACCTATAAGGATTTGGATGTCTATAATTTAGGTTTAGATTTGTTTTATAAATGCCATTCTTATCCTTTAAAACTACCAAAACACGAAATGTACAAATTGGGAAGTCAATTAAGAAGGTCTTCAGATTCGGTTCCAACTAATATCGTTGAAGGTTATGAAAGAAAAAGATATAAAGCAGATCTTATAAAATTTCTTGCCTATTCTTAGGCTAGTTGTCTAGAAATAATATTTCATATCGAAAAACATCTAAATTGTATCCAGAAATTATTCAAAATAATCACGAGTTTATTAGTAAGAACCACGAATTGAGCGCCAAAATTTATAACTTTATTAAATATCTCGATGAGAATTAGAAACTATAAATTTTACCATACTCAAAAACTTACAACCCAGAACTTATAACATACAACAAAAGAAATGAAACAAACTACAAACTCCATACTCATGATTCGCCCAGTAGCGTTTCGTATGAACGAACAAACGGCCGTAAATAATTATTATCAAAAAGTAATAGATGGACTCTCGCCAGAAACAGTAAATGCCAAAGCACAAGAAGAATTTGATACTTTCGTAAATAAATTACGAATGGTTGGTGTCGATGTCACTGTGGTCGATGACACGCTAGAACCAAGTACACCAGATTCTATTTTTCCTAACAATTGGATTTCTTTTCACGAAAGTGGCGATGTAGCTCTATATCCTATGTTTGCCGAAAACAGAAGATTAGAACGCCGTGAAGAAATTTTAGATATTCTAGAAGACAAAGGTTTTCTGGTTAATGAAATTATGGATTATTCCTCGGCAGAAGAAGATGGTTTTTTTCTAGAAGGAACAGGAAGTATTGTTTTAGATAGAGAAAACGACAAAGCCTATTGCGCACTTTCGCCTCGTGCAGACGAAGAATTATTTATAGAGTTTTGTGAAGATTTCGAATATACACCAGTTATCTTCGAAGCTTTTCAAACAGTAGAGAACGAACGAAAACTAATTTATCATACCAATGTTATGATGTGTGTTGCCGATACTTTTGCAGTTATTTGTGCAGATTGTATCGATGATAAAAAAGAACGAAAAATGGTTCTCGATAGTCTGAAATCTGACGGAAAGGAAATTGTTCTAATCACAGAAGATCAAATGAACAATTTTGCAGGAAATATGCTCGAAATACAAGGGGCAGACGAACGTCGTTACTTGATTATGAGCGCATCGGCACACAAAAGTTTAACAAAAAAACAAATCGCACAACTAGAGGAACACATTACAATACTAAGCTCAAGCCTAGACACCATAGAAGCTTGTGGCGGCGGAAGCGCACGTTGTATGATGGCAGAAATTTTCTTGCCAAAAGAGTAAATTAATTACGAATTTCAAATTACGAATTATAATTTCTCGTAATTCGTAATTTGAAATTATTTAAATGCCTCTCACAATACTTAAAATAGAGCTAATTATATATTGTACCCCAATAGCAATAGTTAAAAAACCTACAATTCTAGAGATAGCTACAATTCCAGAAGCACCTAGTATTTTAGAAAGGTAATGCGCACTTCTTAAAACCAAATAAATACTTAACGAAACAACTATAATTGCTCCCGATGATATAATCATCTCATTGCTCGTGTGATGCTCTTGGTAGAAAGCAATAAGTAGCGACATAGATCCAGGTCCCGCAAGCATTGGCATGGCAAGTGGTGTAAGTGCAATGTCATTTCTGTTTTCTACATCAGATTTAACTTTTTTGCCAATACCTCTTTTTTTGCTAAATTTTCCAGAAAGTAAGGAAAAACCAGAACTCGCAATTATAATTCCGCCAGTAATTCGTAGCGCATTTATCGTAATCCCAAAAAAGGAAAGGATGTACTGACCTACAAAAAAAGAAATAATTAATATAACACAAACATTTATAGATGTCCAGAGAGATATTCTAGAACGTTCTTTTTTGTCATCATGTTGTGTAAGTCCAACAAAAATAGGAATGGTTCCTATTGGATTTAGTACAGAAAATAAGGCGAAGAATAAGTAAATAAATAATTCCATTTTTTTTGTATAAAAGTAAATGTTTATAACTTTTCGGTGATTACCAAAACATCAATATTGTATAAAGATATATAATTTTAGGGAAAGCCACAATTTTGAGTACTTTTGTATAAAAAACACACATAATAATGAGCAATAAAAAAACATTGGTACTTGGTGCTTCAACAAAACCAGAAAGATACGCATTTAAGGCAGTAACCATGTTAGTAGAAAAAGGACATTCGGTAATTGCCATTGGTCAAAATACTGGCGAAGTGGCAGGGATAAATATTAGGACAAAAAATATTCCGTTAGCTAGTATTCATACGGTAACATTATATTTAAACCCAACACGTCAGCGTGATTATTACAACTACATATTAGAAACTAAACCCAAACGTGTTATTTTCAATCCGGGTACAGAGAATCCTGAATTTTATCAGTTGCTAAAAGCAAACGGGATTAAAGTAGAAGAGGCTTGTACCTTGGTTTTGTTAGCTACAAATCAGTATTAATTTTTTTTGGGAGCTATTTCCTGTTATCCGTTGCAAGCGGGGTGCGATAAACTCTGATTAAAATAAACATTAATAAAAATCCTTTTTCTTTTTTCTTTAAAAAGGAAAAGGATTTTTACTGCTGTTAGGGCTAGACTTAGGGGTGATTTTTAGTGTTTAAATTTAAAATCTAGTTTCTTTAGTTGCAGGTTTGCTAATTAATAGTAATCCAACAAAAGTGATTAATCCGTTTACGATAATTAGTTCGTTGTCAAAAACATAATCGCCCAGAAGTTCTTTAGAGTAAATAGAAATTAAAAAACAAATAGCTGGCGAAATTAAACAAATAAAAGGCACCAATTTGTCATGTACTGTTTTCGATTTTACAAACAATCCGAAACTATACAATCCTAAAAGAGGGCCGTAAGTATAAGAAGCAATTTTAAAAATCATTTTTACTACCGAAGCATCATTTACCGAATTGAAAATTACAATAACTAAAAACATTAATCCCGAAAATCCAATATGAACTAAATGTCGTGTTCTTACAATGTTAGGTTTGTTTAGATTTTCGGTTTTATCCATACCTAAAAAATCGACACAAAAGGAAGTGGTTAGTGCTGTTAGTGCAGAATCTGTTGTGGCAAAAGTGGCAGCTGTGAGTCCTAATAAGAAAACAACAGCAGGAATTAGCCCCAAAGATTTTAGTGCAATTTCAGGAAACAAAAAATCGGTTCGGGCAATACCATCTACCATAGGGACTTGTATTGCGTTTTTCTCGGCAAACATATAAAGTAAGGCTCCAACACTCAAGAAAAATATATTAATAATAACAAAAATTCCTGTAAAAGTGAACATGTTTTTTTGTGCTTCTTCAATGTTTTTGCAGCTCAAATTCTTTTGCATTAAATCTTGGTCTAAGCCAACCATGGCAATAGTTACAAAAATTCCGCCTAGAATTTGTTTCCAGAAATAATTGCCTTTGTTGTAATCATCAAAGAAAAATATTTTAGAGTAATGGCTGTTTTTTACCTCTTCAAAAGCGGTAAAAAAGCTTAAATCTAAACTTCTGCAAATAAAGAATATCGTTAAAAATACTGATAAAACTAAGAAAAATGTTTGTAAAGTATCGGTAATAATAATCGTTTTTAATCCGCCACGATACGTGTAAGCAAAGATTAATAATAGCGATATTAATACGGTAAATGTAAACGGAATGCCATAATAATCGAAAACATAACGTTGCAAAACGATAACAACAAGATACAATCTAAAAGAAGAGCCAATTGTACGGCTTATTAGGAAAATAGTGGCGGCGGTTTTATAACTTACCACACCCAATCGTTGTTCGATATATCCGTAAATCGAAGTCAGATTCATCCTGTAATATAACGGAAGTAGTACTTTTGCGATAATAATAAAACCAATGGCGTTTCCTAATACAAACTGAAAATATTTGAATTGTAAATCAGGATTTCCAACTTCGCCAGGAACGGAAATAAAAGTTACCCCAGAGAGTGCTGTTCCTATCATTCCGAAAGCAACAAGATACCATTTAGAATTTTTATTGGCTTTAAAAAAAGCATCATTTCCATTGTCTTTTTTGCTCACAATATGCGAGATTACAAATAAAATTCCGAAGTAAATTACAATAAGTGATAAGATGGCAAATGGAGTCATGAAGTAAGATTTATTTGTCGCAAAATACAATTTTTTGTTTAATCGTTTATTTGTTTAATCGTTTATTTGAAGTAGTCTTCAATTTCTTCTCAAATTAACTAAATTTGTCTCATGGAATTTTCATCAAAACTATTAGAAAAAGCGGTAAACGAAATGGCTCAATTACCAGGAATTGGAAAACGAACGGCTTTACGGTTAGTATTGTATTTACTAAAACAACCCAAAGATCGAACAGATTTTTTGGCACAATCTTTACTTACTATGCGTGAGGGAATTATATTTTGTGAAAATTGCCACAATATTTCCGATGTTGCAGTATGCGAAATTTGTTCAAATAAGAATAGAAACCATCAAATTGTTTGTGTTGTAGAAGATGTTCGTGATGTAATGGCAATTGAAAATACAGGTCAGTTTCGAGGTGTTTATCACGTTCTTGGTGGAAAAATTTCACCCATAGATGGTGTTGGTCCAAGTCAGTTAAACATATCGTCCTTAGTAGAAAAAGTAAAATCAGGAAGTGTTTCGGAGATAATTTTTGCACTAAGTTCAACAATGGAAGGCGATACAACTAATTTTTATATTTATAAGCAAATAAAAGATTGTGAGATAATTACCTCATCTATTGCTCGTGGAATATCAGTGGGAGATGAGTTAGAATATGCAGATGAAGTAACTCTTGGACGAAGTATTTTAAACAGAATTCCTTTCGAGAATTCTTTTAAAAATAATTAATTGAATTAAAAAGTATATAGGGTTTTATTTTACCAAATGAAAAACTATATTTGTTTCCAAAATTGTTGTTAGAGATGAATAAAATATATGCTTTTTGCACATTTGTAGTCCTTTTTTTGTTTACTTCATGTATCCCAAATAAAGATTTGTTATATCTTCAAAATAAAAACAATTCAAACCAAGAAACAGTTATTACGCCAGTGGTTCTAAAACCTTATCGAGCGCAAGTAAATGATGTTTTAAGCGTTAGGATAAAAGCGCTAGATCAGAAACTGGTCGAAATGTTTTATACTTCTGCTGGAGAAATTCAATCAAACTCTGCCGATGGGCTTTATTTTGACGGTTTTTCTGTAAATGACCATGGCGCTATTCGAGTGCCAGTTCTAGGAGAAGTAAACGTGTTGGGGTTAACATTAGATGAAATTAGGCTAAAAATAGAAAAGCAATTATTAGCAGATTATTTTAATAAGGCGGCAGATATTTTTGTAACGGTAAAGTTAGCAGGAATGCGCTATACCGTAAATGGAGAAATTGCTAGCCCAGGAACAAGAACACTTTTTCAAGATAAAGTTACCATTCTAGAAGCAATTGCAAACTCTGGCGATATTACAATAACAGGCAATCGAAAAGAGGTTATGGTTGTTAGACAATACCCGCACGGAACCGAAATACACAGTATAGATTTAACAAATATAGACGCAATGAAATCACCATACTATTACGTACAGCCTAATGACTATATATATATTAAGCCACTTAAACAGAAGTCTTGGGGAACTGGTACTACAGGCTTACAGTCGTTTACAGCTATTTTCTCAGTGTTTACAGTGTTGTTTACTACCTTTTTATTGATAAAAAAATAAATCACACAAATGCTTGATACTAAAGATTTTTCGTTTTTTGAAACACAAAATAATTTCGATTTCAAAGGCTTTTTTATAAAAATATTAGGACATTGGAGTTGGTTTTTGGTAAGTTTAATAATAGCTTTTACCATTGCATATCAAGTAAATGTAAGAAAAGAAAAAATATACGGGGTTTCTACAACTATCGCCTATAAGGAAGAAAACAATCCTTTTTTTACGGCAAATACAAATTTGGTTTTCAATTGGGGAGGAACATCAGATCAGGTGCAAACAATAGTTACAACCATAAAATCTCGTTCTCATAACGAAATGGTTGTAAAAGAATTAAAATACTATATAGAATATTTACGCCAAGGAAAATACAATATAGAAGACGCTTACGGAGAAGTTCCTTTTTATGTAAATATTAATAAAAACCTGCCGCAACTTACAGAACAACCTATTACTATAAAATTTGTAAGTTCAAGCCAATACGAAATCTCTATAAATTTTCAAGAACCAAGCGTTCCTCTGATGAATTATACAACAGAGAAGCCAAGCAATACAAATGTTCAGGTCGGATTATTTAAGAAACGTTACAAAATAGGAGAACAAGTTTCATTGCCCTTTTTACATTGGAAACTAGAGCTAACAGATAACCCCGGTTATTATGAAAGTTCTAGTCATATAGTCCGATTTGCCAATTTTAATGGCGTTGTCGAGAGGTATAAAAACTTAGAAATTAATGCCGATGCCAAAGGTGGAGCAATCATAGGACTCGATTTACAAGGCACAAATAAAGCCCGAATGGTCGATTACCTAAATGGCACAATTGCTGTTTTAATGAACAGACAATTAGAAGCCAAAAATCAGTTTACCACCAATACAATTCGATTTATAGACAGCACACTTGTTGCAATGGAAACCCAGCTAAAAGACACCGAAAACGAGTTGAAAGATTTTAGTAAAGGGAAAAATATATTTGAAGTCGAACAAGGAGGCGAAAAATATGCCGACAAAATAACCGATTTAGACCTCGAAAAAGACCTAATAAACAGAAAAAATGCTTACTATAATTCACTAAAATCATATTTAGTAAATAGTGTCGATTATTCTAAGCTTCCAGCCCCATCAGTAGCAGGAATAGATGATCCTAATATAGTGTTAAATGTATCCAAACTAACCGCCCTCTCGGCCGAGCGTGCAGAAATGTCTTATGCGGTTAAAAATGATAAGAAATTTAAAGATTTCGACATTCAAATGGATGCTCTAAAAAGAGTGCTGTTAGAAAATATTTCTTCTGCAAAAACAGCTATCCAATATGATTTAAATACAGTCAATGAAAAACTTAACTCAGCAGAAAATACAATTAAAAACTTACCAGAGCAACAACAAGCACTTGTAAAAATTAATAGAAAATACGATTTAAATAAAAATGTATATAACTCATTTCTTGAAAAAAGAAGTGAAGCCGATATTATAAGAGCCGCAAACCTATCAGATATTCAGGTTATAGATCCAGCAAAAGACACAGGTGGTGGTTTGTTAGGGCCAAAAACAAATGTCAATTATGTTTTGGCTTTATTCTTAGGACTGCTAATTCCACTAATTATGGTTTTTGGCGTTACCATAATAGATAATACCATTAAAAATACCGACGATATAGCCAAACTAACTAAGATTCCTATTCTAGGTGTGGTAGGTAAGAAGAATACCAAAAATAATTTAGCAGTATTCGAAAAACCAAAATCAGGACTTGCCGAAAGTTTCAGAGCCGTAAGATCATCGTTACAATTTTTATACAAAAAACAACAACAAACAGGATCAAAAACATTAATGCTTACCTCTTCTATAAGTGGCGAAGGAAAAACTTTTTGTTCCATAAATATAGCAACAGTTTTTGCGTTAAGCGAAAAGAAAACAGTAATTGTTGGGCTAGATTTAAGAAAACCTAAAATTTTTGAAGATTTTCATTTAGAAAACACGATTGGTGCTGTAAATTATTTAATTGGACAAAAAACACTCGAAGAAATTACCCAAAAAACACCAATTCCTTTTTTAGACTTCATACCATCAGGACCAGTTCCGCCAAACCCTGCCGAATTAATTATGGGAGAAAGTATGAAAGAAATGTTAGAAGAACTTAAGAAAAAATATGATTATATAATTTTAGATACCCCACCAGTAGGATTGGTTTCAGATGCTTTAGAATTAACACCTTATTGTGATGCTACATTATATATTGTAAGACAAAATGTAACTAAAAAAGACATGTTAACCTTGGTAAATAACAAACACAAACGAGGCGAACTAAATAATATAAGCATTGTTTTTAATGGTTTCGAAAACAAAGCAAAATACGGCTACGACTATGGTTATGGCTATGGTTACGGCACTTATGCAGATGGTTATCATGAAAAAGAAAAGCCAGACAATGTATTTGTAAGTTGGATAAAAAAAACTTTAAAAAAATAACGGATGCAACAATCAAAATTTAAAATACTTATAACAGGTGGAGCAGGATTTATAGGCTCTAATTTGTCTGAATATTTTCTTGATAAAGGGCATGAAGTCGTTTGTTTAGATAATTTTGTAACGGGGCATCGTTATAATATCGAGCATTTGCTGGCTAATAAAAATTATAGTTTAATAGAAGGAGATATTCGCAATCTTTCAGATTGTCAGAAAGCTTTAATAGGTGTCGATTATGTATTGCATCAAGCAGCGTTAGGCTCTGTTCCAAGATCTATTTCAGATCCAATTACAACTAACGAGGTTAATGTTTCTGGATTTCTAAACATGTTGTCTGCTGCAAAAGAGGCAAAGGTAAAACGATTTATATACGCTGCAAGTTCATCGACTTACGGAGATTCTGAATCGTTGCCTAAAGTAGAAAACGTTATAGGAAAACCACTTTCGCCCTACGCTATTACAAAGTATATAAACGAATTGTATGCCGACATTTTTAGTAAAACTTACGCAATAGAAACCATAGGATTAAGATATTTTAACGTTTTTGGAAGAAAACAAGATCCCAAAGGTGCTTATGCCGCAGTAATTCCTAAATTTGTGCAACAGTTTATAAATTATGAAAATCCAGTGATAAACGGAGACGGAAATTATTCGCGCGATTTTACCTATATAGACAATGTAATTCAAATGAACGAATTGGCAATGTTTACTCAAAATCCAGAAGCTGTAAACACAGTTTACAATACAGCTTTTGGCGATAGCACCACATTAAACGATTTGGTAAAAAAACTGCAATTCGAATTGTCTCAATTTGACCCTAAAATTGCAAATGTAAACATAATTTACGGGCCAAATCGTGCAGGAGACATTCCGCATTCGTTGGCAAGTATAGATAAAGCAAAAAAACTGCTAGGCTACAACCCAAAATTCTCTATGCAAGAAGGTTTGAAACAATCTGTAAAGTGGTATTGGGAGCATTTAAAATAGATTAATTATAATGAAAATAGCAGTAATAGGATTAGGATATGTAGGTTTACCATTAGCAAGATTATTTGCTACAAAATACGACGTAGTAGGTTTCGATATTAATACAAAAAGAGTCTCTGAGCTACATTCTGGTTTAGATAGCACTTTAGAAGTTAGTCAAGAGTTGCTTCAATCTGTTTTAAAAACTGAAAACACAAACACAGAAGGTTTGTTTTGTTCTACTAACATAGACGATATAAAAGATTGCAACCATTATATAGTTACCGTACCAACGCCAGTAGATAAAAACAACAAACCAGACTTAACACCACTTTACAAATCGAGCGAAACAGTTGGTCAGGTTTTAAAAAAAGGAGATATTGTAATCTATGAATCTACCGTATATCCAGGAGTTACCGAAGAAGAATGTGTGCCAGTTCTAGAAAAAACAAGCGGATTAAAATTTAATATCGATTTCTTTGCGGGTTATTCGCCAGAACGTATTAATCCCGGAGATAAAGAACACACTGTCGATAAAATACTCAAAGTAACCTCAGGATCTACACCAGAAATAGGCGAGAAAGTAAATGAATTATATAAATCTGTCATCACAGCAGGAACACATTTAGCGCCCACCATTCGAGTTGCCGAAGCAGCTAAAGTGATTGAAAATTCACAAAGAGATATTAACATTGCTTTTGTAAACGAATTGGCAAAAATATTTAATGTTCTAGGAATAGATACCCAAGATGTTTTAGCCGCTGCTGGCACAAAATGGAACTTTTTGCCATTCAAACCAGGGTTGGTTGGGGGGCATTGTATAGGTGTCGATCCGTATTATTTGGCCCAAAAAGCACAACAAATGGGTTACCATCCAGAAATAATTTTGGCAGGAAGACGACTCAATGATAGTATGGGAGAATACGTGGCTTCGCAAGTAGTAAAACTCATGAGCAAGAGAGAAATAGGTGTCAATAATGCCGAGTTGCTTATGTTAGGTATAGCATTTAAAGAAAATTGCCCTGATGTAAGAAACACAAAAATTGTCGATGTAATTTCGGCACTCAAAGAATATGGCATACATGTTACTATATATGATCCATGGGTAAATCCTGCCGATGTTCTGCATGAATATAATTTGCAAACAGCAAAAGAATTGCCATCAATTAAATTTGATGCCGTAGTTTTAGGCGTTGCGCACCAAGAGTTTTTATCTTTAGATTTTAAATCTTTGCAAAAAGAAAAATCAATTTTATATGATGTTAAAGGAATTTTAGGCAATCATGTCGATGGAAAACTTTAATTTTGTAAAACTTTAATATAATTTACCTTAAATGAAAATAAATTCTATTTGTTGTATCGGAGCTGGTTATGTGGGAGGTCCCACAATGGCTGTGATTGCACAAAAATGTCCGAATATAAAAGTTACAGTTGTCGATCTAAACGAATCTAGAATAGCCGCTTGGAATGATACTAATTTAGAAAACTTACCCGTTTACGAACCAGGTTTAGATGCTGTGGTTGCCGAAGCCCGTGGTAGAAATTTATTTTTTTCGACCGAAGTTGACAAAGCAATTGATGAAGCTCAAATGATTTTCATCTCAGTCAATACGCCAACTAAAAATTACGGTACAGGAAAAGGAATGGCCGCCGATTTAAAATATATCGAGTTGTGTGCTCGCCAAATTGCCCGTATTTCTACACAAGACAAAATCGTTGTCGAAAAATCGACTTTACCAGTTCGTACCGCCGAAGCCATCAAGAATATATTAGATCATACCGGAAATGGCGTTCAGTTTAAGATATTATCTAACCCAGAATTTCTAGCCGAAGGTACTGCCATACAAGATTTGCACAATCCTGACCGAGTACTTATAGGGGGAGAAGACACAGAGGCAATTCAATCATTGGTCGAGATTTATTCGAATTGGGTTGCTTCAGAAAAAATATTAACCACAAATGTATGGTCCTCAGAATTGTCTAAACTAACCGCTAATGCCTTTTTGGCACAAAGGGTTTCATCAATAAACGCAATTTCAGAATTGTGCGAAAAAACAGGTGCCGATGTTTCGGAAGTTGCAAAAGCTATTGGAATGGATGCCAGAATTGGATCGAAATTCCTAAAAGCATCAGTAGGTTTTGGAGGTTCTTGTTTTCAAAAAGATATTCTTAACCTAGTTTACATTGCAAAATCTTACGGTTTGCATGAAGTTGCAAATTATTGGGAGCAAGTGGTTATTATGAATGACCATCAAAAAAATAGATTTTCTGCAAATATTGTACAAACATTGTACAACACCGTTTCGGGAAAAAAAATCACACTTTTGGGTTGGGCTTTCAAGAAAGACACTAATGATACAAGGGAATCTGCAGCCATCAATATAGCACAAAACCTAATTGCAGAACAAGCAAATATTGCTGTTTATGACCCGAAAGTTTCCAAAAAACAAGTAAAAGAAGATTTAATTAATTTAGATGAAAATCAAATCAAATTAATACAAGTAAATGAAAACCCATACGAGGCTTGTCATGAATCTCATGCTATTGCCATTTTAACTGAATGGGACGAATTTATTACTTACGATTGGAAAAAAATATACAATAATATGCTCAAGCCAGCGTTTGTTTTCGATGGGAGAAATCTTCTAGATAAGAAACAAATGGAAACAATAGGATTTACATACATTGCAGTAGGAAGCTCAAATTTATAAAAAAAATGAAAAATATATTAATTACAGGAGGCGCTGGATTTATAGGTTCGCACGTGGTGAGACGATTTGTACAAAATTATCCAAATTACCATATTTATAATTTAGATGCTTTAACTTATGCAGGAAATTTAGAGAATATAAAAGATATTGAAAAAGAATCGAATTATACTTTTGTAAAAGGCGATATTGTTGATGAACATTTTATAAACGAATTATTTGCCAAACATAACTTTGAAGGCGTTTTGCATCTTGCAGCCGAATCTCACGTAGATCGATCTATCGAAGATCCGTTGTCTTTTGTAAAAACAAACGTAATTGGTACAATGAATTTGCTAAATGCAGCCAAAAATATTTGGAAAGAGAATATGGAAGGCAAACGTTTTTACCATATTTCTACCGATGAGGTTTATGGTTCGCTAGGTGCCGAAGGTTTGTTTACAGAAACGACTGCCTACGATCCTAATTCGCCTTATTCAGCATCAAAAGCAAGTTCAGACCATTTTGTAAGAGCGTATGGCGAAACGTATGGTTTGCCCTATGTTTTAACCAATTGCTCTAATAATTACGGCCCTTATCATTTTCCAGAAAAATTAATTCCTCTGTTTATAAATAACATTATCAATAACAAACCCTTGCCAGTATATGGCGATGGTAATTATACCCGTGATTGGCTTTTTGTAAAAGACCATGCTATTGCTATCGATTTGGTTTTTCACGAAGGAAACAACCATGAAACCTACAATATTGGAGGTTTCAACGAATGGAAAAATATCGATTTAGTGAAGTTGCTTTGCAAAGTAATGGACGAAAAGTTAGGCCGTTCGGAAGGAGAATCATCAAAATTAATCACCTACGTAAAAGACCGCCCGGGCCACGATTTACGTTATGCGATTGATGCCTCTAAGATAAACAAAGCCTTGGGTTGGAAACCTACGGTAACTTTTGAAGAAGGATTAGAACAAACCATCGATTGGTATTTAGCCAACACCAATTGGTTAGATAATGTAACCTCTGGAGAATACGCCAACTACTATAAGAAACAATACAACTAATTTTTTAGAGCTATGATTTTAGATTTGTTTTAATCTAAAATACAAAATCTAAAATCTAAATTTTACAAATGAAAGGAATAATACTAGCAGGAGGATCAGGCACAAGATTGCACCCTTTAACACAAGTAGTGTCTAAACAATTGTTGCCCATTTATGATAAACCTATGATTTATTATCCGCTATCAGTACTAATGTTAGCAGGGATAAAAGAAATTTTAATCATTTCTACGCCACAAGATTTGCCCAATTTCAGACGTTTGTTTGGCGATGGCAGTCAAATAGGATTAACACTTTCGTATGTAGAACAACCTTCTCCAGACGGATTAGCGCAAGCATTTATTCTCGGTGAAGATTTTATAGGTGACGATGATGTTTGTTTGGTTCTGGGAGATAATATTTTTTACGGAGCAGGATTGCAAAATTTATTAAATAATGCAGTTGAAATTGTAACAGAGAAAAAAGAAGCTACTGTTTTTGGTTATTATGTAGATGATCCAGAACGTTACGGTGTCGCTGAATTTGACGAAAACGGAAAGGTTTTAAGTATCGAAGAAAAGCCATTAGAACCAAAATCTAATTTTGCTGTAATAGGGTTGTATTTTTACCCCAATTCGGTAGTTCAAATTGCTAAAAAGGTAAAACCATCGCACCGAGGAGAACTAGAGATTACCACCGTAAATCAAGAATATTTAGAAGATAAAAAGCTCAATTTGCAACTCATGGGACGAGGATTTGCTTGGCTTGATACAGGAACACACGAATCACTCACCGAAGCTACGGAATTTGTAAAAGCGGTAGAAAAAAGAACAGGACTTAAAATAGCCTGTATAGAAGAAGTTGCCTACAGAAAAGGCTTTATAACTAAAGAACAATTTGCCGCTACAGCAACCAATTTAGGAAAAAGCAGTTATGCGGATTATTTGAGAAAAATTAGAAACTAATAAAAGAGAATAATATGTTTAAAGATAAAGTCCTTTTAATTACTGGAGGAACAGGTTCATTTGGGAACGCGATGTTGAAGGGGTTTTTAGATTCAGAATTGAAAGAAATTCGAATTTTTAGCCGTGATGAGAAGAAGCAAGAAGACATGCGTGTCGAGTATAAAAATGATAAATTAAACTTTGTTATCGGCGATATTCGTGATTTTGACAGTATTAATAATGCGATGATGGGTGTGAATTTTGTGTTTCATGCTGCGGCTTTGAAACAAGTGCCGTCTTGTGAGTTTTATCCAATGCAAGCGGTACAAACCAATATTCTGGGTGCTGAAAATGTTTTGGAATCAGCCGCCAGAAATAACATAGAAAGAGTCGTGGTTTTAAGTACTGATAAAGCGGTTTATCCTATTAATACCATGGGGATTTCTAAAGCCATGATGGAAAAAATGCTCGTTTCAAAAGCAAGAGATCATAGGGTTAAAGGAATCAATGCCATTTATACAGCTACTCGATATGGAAATGTAATGTGCTCCAGAGGATCAATCATTCCTCTTTTTATCAAACAAATCAAAGAAGGAAAACCACTTACTATTACCAATCCGATGATGACCCGTTTTATGATGTCATTAGATGATTCAGTAGGTTTGGTCATGTTTGCTTTTAAAAACGGTAATCCAGGTGATATTTTTGTGCAAAAATCACCAGCATCTACGATTGCTGATTTAGCCCAAGCTTTAAAAGAGTTGTTCAATGCCAATAATCAAATAAACATTATTGGAGAGCGTCATGCCGAAAAAATGTATGAAACATTGTGTTCTAAAGAAGAAATGTCTAAAGCAGATGATTTAGGTGGTTTTTATCGTGTACCTGCTGATTTTAGAGATTTGAATTACACCAAATACGTACAAGAAGATGGGCCAAAATTAATCGACGCCGAATATAATTCGGACAATACGGATAGATTAACTGTAGAAGAGTTGAAAAAATTATTGCTAACATTAGATTACGTTCAAGGCGAATTGGCATCTCATAATAAAATATAACAATATGTTACCATTAGTACAAACTTCCATACCCGCAAAAGAAATTTTGATGCCAAGATTAGAACAAGTTCTATACAGCGGTTATGTAGCTCAAGGAGAAATTGTTGAGCAATTTGAAAGAGAATTTGAAAAATATATAGGAGGTGGTCATACGCTTTCTCTTAATTCTGGGACTGCAGCCTTACATATTGCTTTAATTTTAGCAGGAGTACAGTCTGGAGATGAAGTGATTAGTACAGCGTTAACTGCCGAGCCAACCAATACTTCAATTAAACAAGCGGGTGCAAAAATTAGATATGCCGATGTTGATATTGAAACAGGAAATGTTTCTGCGGACGCTATTGAGAAAGCTATTAACACTAAAACAAAAGCCATACTAGTTGTTGATTATGCTGGAATACCCGTAGACGTAAAACGTATTAAAGAAATTTCAGAAAAATATAATATTCCTGTTATTCAAGATGCTGCGCACGCATTAGGGTCGAAATATGATGGTAAAAAGGTGGGAAATCATTTTCCTTTTACAGTATTCTCCTTTCAAGCAATCAAGCATTTAACTACAATTGATGGTGGTGCTTTGCAAATTCAAGATAAAGATTTATACGAAAAAGCAAAGCTTATTCGCTGGTTTGGATTAGATAAAAAACGTTCCAGAATGGATAATAATATTTCAATGCAAGGTTATAAATACCACATGAATAATGTGAATGCAACTGTAGGATTAGTTCAATTAGAGAATATTGAAGAGCTAATTCAAAAACACATTACCAACGGAAAATATCTTGACGAACATTTAAAAAATATAGAAGGTGTTGAATTAATTCAATATTATCCAAATACAGAACCTTCTTACTGGCTTTATACATTAAAAGTTAAAAACAGAGAAGCGTTCATAAAAAAAATGGCAGACAATGGTATTATGGCGTCTGAATTACATAAAAGGAATGATTCGCATACCTATTTAAACGATTTTAATATTGAATTGCCAAACTTAAATACCTTTTATGAGAAAATGGTCCACATTCCTTGTGGATGGTGGGTTACTAAAGCAGATTGTGATAAAATGATTGCATTAATTAAATCGGGTTGGTAATGATTCCAATTTTTAAACCCTATATGCCCGAAGGAATTATGCCTGAAATAGAAAATATACTCTATTCTGGGAATCTTGCATTCGGAAAATTCGGAAAATTATTTGAACAAAGTCTAAAAGAGTATTCAGGAAACGAAAAAACAATAACGGTAAGTTCTTACAACCATGCCATGCTAATTGTTTTGTCTACATTAGATTTACAACCTGGCGATGAGGTTATAGCTTCTCCTGTAAGTTGTTTGGCTTCTAATCAGCCATTTGTAATTAAAAATTTAAAGATAGTTTGGGCAGACGTTAATCCTAAAACAGGGAGTGTTGACCCAGAAGATGTTCGAAAAAAAATAACATCAAAAACAAAAGCCATTTTTCATAACCATTATTGTGGTTACCTTGGCGAAATTGACGCAATTTCAGAAATTGCCAAAGAATTTGGCTTACTAGTTATTGATGACTGTATTGAAGCTTTTGGTTCTGAATTTAAAGGCAATAAAATGGGGAATATTGGTACAGATATTACCGTATTTTCTTTCCAAACCGTTCGATTACCAAATACTATTGATGGTGCAGCAATTACCTTTAAAGACCAAGATCTTTTTGAAAAAGCCAGTAGAATTAGAGACTATGGTATTGATAGAACCATATTCAGAAATTCCTTTGGGGAAATTAGTGCAAATTGTGATATAAAATTAGAAGGATATGGTGCTTTAATGAGCGAAATCAATTCTTACATAGGTGTGCAACAAATGAAAGATATTGAAGGATTACTTGCTATTCAACAAAAAAACGCACAACTATGGCAATCAAAAATTGCCACTGAAAGGAATATAGTCCCTTTAGAAATTAATAAAAATTCCAATCCAAATTATTGGGTATATGGTGTTTTGTGTGAAAACAAAATGGAGACCTTACAAAAATTTAGAGATGAAGGTTGGTATGCAACAGGTGTGCATATTAACAACAATATATATTCAGTATTTAACAATAACGAAAAACTGAAAGGTGTTAATGAATTTATGAATTTGTTTTTAGCAATACCTTGCGGTTGGTGGATTTAATCAAATGGAAACAAATCAAATAGATAGCACGGCAAAAATACATCCTAATGTAGTATTAGGAAAGTATAATAGAATAGGAAAAAATGTTATTATTGAAGTTGTAGGTAAAACACCTAATACTAATGTAATTATTGGTGATAATAATGTCATAAATGATAATACTCGAATTTTTATTTCGGGAGAATTAAAAATTGGTGACTGGAATGTTTTTCACAACGATATGCTTTTGATGGCGGAAGACCACATACTTATTGGGCACAACTGCTGGTTCGGACAAAATACTATTTTAGATGGAGCAGGAGGGTTAGAAATAGGAAATGGTGTTCGTGTTGGTATGTATTCTCAAATTTGGACGCACGTTGCTAGTGGAGAACAAATAGAAGGTTGTACTTTATTCGCTAAAAGAAAAACCAAAATTGAAGATGATGTTTGGTTAGTTGGAAGTTGTGTTGTAGGTTCGGGATTAAACTTAAGAAAAAGATCAACTGCACTTATTAACTCGGTACTAACAAAAGACACTCTTCCTGATAGTGTCTATGCTGGAAATCCAGCAAAGTTAATGGAAAAGGCTAATTTTTATTTGTCTAAAACTTTAAACGAAAAATTTGAGATGCTAAGATTGTGGTTAGAAGAATATGTAACTATAAACAATGTAAGCTACAAACTAAATACCTCAAACGACACACTGATTTTGTCTAATTTAAAGAATAGCGAGCAAGTTTTATTTACAACACTTGAAGCTAAGCAATCGGATAAATCAAAAAGTGTATTTTATCTATCTGATAAAACTTTTAATAAAACCAATATAATTTCTGAACGAGAAATATACAAGTTTTTGTACAATAATAAAGCAAGATTTTTGCCTTTATGAATACAGTAAATAAAAACATTCTTACTAACTATGCATGTAAACTTTGGGGTTTTGTATCCATAATTTTGTTTATCCGACTATATATTGATACACTCGGTATTCAAGCTTATGCAATTATTAGTTTTTATACTGTAATTTTAGGGCTGTTAGCATTTGCCGATTCGGGATTAACAGCTACTTTAACTAGAGAATTAGCCAAAGAAAGTACTAAAAAACACAAGTCAGACTTATTGTCTACCTTTGAGAAAATGTATTTTGTTATTTGTGTAGTTGTAATTGTGGGTGTTTTTTTATGTTCCAATTATATCGCTTCAAATTTCTTACAGTCTAATGGATATTCTATAATTCAAATTTCCTATTTCATAAAATTAATAGGTTTTGGTATCGGCTTTCAATTGTTTTCTACTCTGTATGATGCTGGGTTAATGGCCTTACAAAAGCAAGGGTTGTTAAATAAAATTCGTATTGATGAAAATCTCAAAAAAGATGATATCCATGTTATGATGTTTGATAAAGGCTGTCTCTTGGCTTATAAGAATCTTGTGCAAGTAGAGGAGGTTATAAATGATAAAAAGACAGCTTTTCTAGGGATAGGAAATATTTGTTCTAAAGAAAAAGGCAAGGGTTTAGGGCAAGAGTTACTGCAAGAGGTGAATGCTTTTATGGAAGAGAAAAAGCTGTATGGGATATTATTGTGTAAAAATGAATTGATTGGTTTTTATGCTAAATATCATTGGGTGTTAGTTGATAAAATTATATTGAATGAGAAATTAAACGGTATTAATGTCATGTTGTTTAATTTAAATGATAATGTCGAATATTTAAACTATGAGTGTAGAAATTTTTAATATGGATATAGTAAATAAAAATATAATAGCGAATTATCTAGGTAAATTATGGAGTTTTGTTTCTATATTTATTTTTATACGCTTCTATATTGATATTCTAGGTGTACAATCTTATGCTGTTATTAATTTTTATGCTGTTATTCTAGGCTTGCTGGCTTTCGCTGATGCTGGACTAACGGCAACTTTAAATCGAGAATTAGCCAACGATATTTCTTTGCAAAACAAATCGGATTTGGTTTTTACTTTCGAGAGGATTTATCTCGGTATTTCTTTGTTCGTGATGATTTTGGTTTATGTGCTTTCGGATTATATTTCGTGTAATTTCTTAAATTCAACTGAATTTTCAAGGCATGAAATATCACGTTTTATTAAGTTTATAGGGGTTGGTGTCGGGTTGCAATTATTCTCTACGCTTTATGAAGGAGGCTTGATGGGGCTTCAGAAACAAGTTTTAACAAATAAAGTCAGAATGGTATGGAGTCTTTTTAGATCTGGAGTTGTGGTTATTCCGTTGTCTTCATATCCTAGCTTAGAAGTTTATTTCGTATGGCAGATTGTGTGTAATTTGGCTTTTTTAGTTGTTTTGAAAGTTCTGATTTCCAAATGTTTGAAAACTGAAATGACGGCAGTATTTTCAAAAGAGATGCTTAGAAAGACATGGAGTTATGCACTTGGTATGATGGGAATTGCTTTTGTTTCTGCAATCAATATTCAAATTGATAAATTGGCTACAAGCAAATTGCTTGATTTGAAATCTTTTGGTTTTTATTCTTTAGCTACTACGATTGCTCAAATTCCTGTTTTAGTTGTAATGCCAATTATTGTTGCTGTTTTTCCTATGTTCTCTTTATTGGTTTCAACTAATAATATTGAAAAAAAAACGAATAATTTTCATAAATTTTCATTCATTATCACATTGATAGCTGCGCCTATAATGGTTTGCATCTTTCTGTATTCTATACCAATTGTTAAATTATGGACTGGGGATTCTAGTATTGCTGTAGCAATTAATCTTACTGTGAAAATTTTAATTGTAGGTAGCTTTTTTCTTTGTTTGCAATTAATGCCGTATTATATTGCCTTAGCAAATGGTCATACTAAGACAAATATCATAACGGGTGTTCTTAGTTTGCTACTGGTTGTTCCATTGATAATCTATAGTATAAAGGAATACGGAATGGTTGGGGCTACTTTTCCTTGGTTGATTGTTAATATTCTTTCTTTTTTTATTATTAGTGTTTCTGTCTTAAATAGATTTTTGCCAAATGAATTGATTAAATGGCTGAAACATGACATCGCTATTCCTCTTTTCGTGACAATTTTTATTGCGGTACTAGTATATTATCTAACCTTAAATTTAATAGGGAAATATTGGTTTTTAATTGATATAAGTTTAATATCTTTGCTGTCTTTAATTGTTAATGTTTTAATTTATAATAAATTAAATAAAAAATATCTTTTCTAAAATGAATAAACCTTTGTTAAGTATAGCTATTGCTACTAAGGATAGAGAGAAATACTGTATTGCTGCAATTCAATCTATTTTAAGCTATAAAGCTACAAATATTGAAATAGCAATAGCGGATAATAGTGAAACTACGCTTGTAAAAGAGTTTGTGGAAAAACTAAATTCTACTCAGGTTAAATATAGATATGACAGCGGAGGAGTTTCTTCAATCGAAAATTTCAATAGAGCCGTCGAATTAACTACTGGTGAATATCTAATTTTGATAGGTGATGATGATATTATTTTGCCTAAAGCAATCGAAATGGCTAAGTGGGCAAAAGAAAATGATATAGATTCTATCTGTTCCAAAGAAACAGTTACGTATTATTGGCCTAAATCAAGGACTATTTATCCAAATGGTCATTTAATTTTGCCTTATAGTACTGGTAGGATTACCAAAATAGACGTTAAAAAACATTTAGTTAAACTGTTAAAGAATGGGTTACAGCTTTATTTGCTTTATCCACTTCCAAAAACTTACCATGGTATTGTCCGAAAAGCATTAATGGATGAGGTGAAATCTAAAACGGGTCATTATTATGGTGGTTTAAGTCCTGATATATATTCTTGTGTAGTAATGTCTTGTTTGGTTAAAAATCATTATGTCGTTGATGAACCTCTCACTGTGGCAGGTGTTTGTCCTTCTAGTACTACTGCGGATAACTTTACGGGTAAGCATTCGGGTTCTATTGCCAATATACCACATCTTAAAAATAGAGGTGTTTATGTTTGGAATAATTTGGTTCCCAAATATTATAGCGTTAACACCATTTGGGCAGAATCTGGATTGACAGCTTTAGAAGAGCTTAAACAAACGATATTGTTAAATGATTTTAATGTTTATAAATTATTAGTACAAGGATGGATTAATAATAATAAATTCATTCCTGATTTAATTAGAGAAGAGAATGAAAAAATAAGAATAAGTCTTCAAACATCTATAATAATTTTTAAATTTAATTTTTTTAAAGCGTTGTCTGAAACAGTTATAAAAAAAATCATACATGTTGTGCAAGGTAAATTAAGAAGAAAAGCCGTTTTTGCTCAGGATAATGTTCGGGATTTTAGTGAGGTGTTGGCTATTTATAGAAATAACATAAAATAAATGGTTTTTTATATTACATCATACTTGTTTACGACATTTTTGGCTATTAATTATAACAATGAGCAAAGGTTAAAAGTTTCTGGTTTTTGGTTATTGCTGTTTTTTATTTTACCGGCATTGCTTATTGCAGTTTTAAAAGGTAATATCGGTACGGATACTTTTTTTTATTTGGCTTTTTTTGACGATTTGATCAAATATGATGTGTCGAGTTTTAATTTTGAACCAGGTTTTCAAATTTTAGCACAATATATTACTTGTTGGGCTCCAAATAAACAAATTGCTGTTGGCTTTGTTATTCTTTTAACAACGGTCTTACTTTGTAAATCATTTTCGCAAAGTAAACAGCTTATTGTCTTTTTTTCCTTGTTGGTTTTTCCTATTTTTTATGTAGATATGACTATGAATGGTCTTAGGTACGGCTTAAGTTTTGCTTTAGCGGTAAATGCAATTGATTATTTATACAAAGGAAAATTTAAATTTTTTATTGCTTTGGCTTTCTGTTCTATTTCTGTGCAATATTCGGGATTGTTGATAATTTTAGTTTTTTTATTGGACAGAATAAAAAGGCGTAAATTATTTATAATATCTGTTCTAGGTGTTGCTTTTCTTCCAGTTTTAACACATCTATTTGATTCGGAATTGAAATATCTTGTTCAAAAAGAAGATGCGTATGGTGAAATCTATTCACCATCAATAGCTTCTGGATCAGCCCCATTATTTTTATACTTTATTATTCATTTTCTGTATAATAAATATGTTGATAAAAGTAAAATATCCAAAATTATATACGTTTTTTTACTATTCGAGCTGCTTTCATTTGTTATGGCAAAATTCACGTGGGCGGGACTACGTTTTCAATACTTATTTCTTTTTGTGTTTATAATTTATATTAAACAAAATTATTATATCGAAAAGGCGATAGTTTTTGGGAATAGACTAGTTTTAGTGAGTTTAATTTCATTTTTATTTATGATTAAAAATATTATCCCTGTTTCTGATGATTTATCTATCTATCAATATATTCCTTATCAATTTTACTGGGAAGTTACAAATTAATTTTACCCATTATGAAAATATCTGTTGTTATACCTATGTATAATTCCCAAGAAACAATTCTACAGGCTTTAGGTTCCATTTTAGTTCAAGATTTTCTTCCTTTTGAAATCATTGTGATTAACGATGGTAGTAGTGATGGTTCAGAGGATATTGTAAGTGACTTTATCAATGCTCATCCAGATTTAAATATAAAGCTCGTTAGTAAAGTAAATGAAGGGGTTTCGAAAGCAAGAAATGATGCTATGAAAATGGCTTCTGGAGATTGGATTGCTTTTTTAGATTCTGATGATATTTGGTTGCCTCAGAAATTATCTTCGCAAATTAAAGTCATTCAAAATAATCATCACATTTCATTTATTGGTTGTACTAGGAATAATGAAAAATTCACTAAATTTCTTTGGTATACTTTTTCAAAAATTACTTTGATTACCCCTAAAATGTTATTGTTGAAAAATTTTTTTGCTACTCCAACCGTTTTGTTTCAAAAAAATATTATTGATACAGTGGGTTATTTTGACGAAAATCAAAACCATTGTGAAGATGCAAATTACTGGATTAGAATTGCGTCCTCGGGTTATGACTGTTTTTTGCTAAATGAAAGCTTGGTTGTCACAGGAGGTAATAAGCCTCATTTTGGACATATAGGATTGTCTTCTAATTTGAAACAAATGGCTATCGGAGATCGGTTGAATGTGATTTTAGGATATCGATTGAGTGTGATTAATGTGTTTGGTTTTTTTTTCTTATATTTTTTTTCTTGGCTTAAGTATTTTAGGAGAATTGTAATAGTTAAATTTTTAAGATAAAATGAGAGTAAATTCTAGCATAGTATTGTATGATAATTCAACCGAAGAAATTACTAAAGCTATATGTTGTGTTCTGTCTACTCAACAAGATGTCAAGCTTTACCTGATAGATAATTCTCCAACAAATAGACTTAATGTTCTTCAGAATATTGATTCTAGAATTGTTTATGTTTTCAATAATGCCAACATAGGTTTTGGAGCAGCGCATAACATTGCTTTAAAAGAATCGATAAAAGACCAGGTTCAATTTCATGTTATAGTCAATCCTGATATATATTATACTGAAGATGTTATTTCTAATATGCTTAACTTTGCAGAAAAAGACGAAAATATTGGAATGATGATGCCTCAAGTGCTCAATTTTGACGGAACGGTACAAAATCTCCCTAAATTGCTTCCTTCGCCATTTAGTGTTTTATTTAGAAAAATTAAGTTTCCTAAGAAGATATATGCTAACTTTATTGATCGTTATGAATTGAGATTCGTGTTAAAAAATACAATTTATAATCCTCCCATATTATCGGGTTGTTTTACATTATTAAATATTGATGCAGTTAAAAAAGTTGGTATGTACGATGATAAATTTTTTATGTATTTTGAAGATTGGGATTTGTCCCGTCGGATACATCAAGAATATAAAACTATCTATTTCCCATTAACTAGTGTTTATCACGGTTACGAATCAGGAGCAAACAGAAGTGCTAGGTTGTTCAAAGTTTACTTGAAATCAGCGTTCATGTTTTTTAATAAATGGGGTTGGTTTTTTGATTCTGAAAGAATAAAAATAAACCGAAAGGTGTTAAAATCGCTTCAAGATCAAAAATGAGATTATTCTAAGTGGTAATAACAGACGATAGTCGTAGATTTTATTTTGCGACAGCAATTTTTTTTGTAAACATCAATACGTTTTTTGAGGTTCTTCTGTGGCTAATCAAAAAAATGTTACTTTTTTATGACTGAGTTATATAGAATAACCTCTTGTTTATTCTTAAATATATCTATGTGATTACTGCTTGTTTTATTTATGGAATTTTAATTACTTGTAAATTCTTAAAGTGTTGTTTTAAAGTAAATTATGATTCTTAAATGAAAGTCGAATGGTTTGGGTTCAACAAAGATGACGAAAAGTGACCAGGTAATATTTTTAAAAATGATAGAATTTTTATTGACCCACAGACATCATTTATTCTAAAGTAGTAGCGCTAATATGTTGCTGATAGGTAAATGTTGTGTAGTTTTGCCTTCATTGAAATTCGGTATTAGCTTAATAGGGTAAGTGGCGAAATCAACTTGTTTGGTTTTAAAAATTTTCTTTCATGCGGTTAGGGGGTGTAGACTTTAAATGAGTTGAATTAAAATCTCCCAGTATTAAAAGGTATTATTTTGATAATCCTTTATAAAACTTAATGTATTTTAGATTGTGTTATAGGGAAATCCTTTTGAGACGTGAATAATGTACTATTCAATTCTTTTTGAACAAAAATTAAGTTTCCAGGTATTTATATATTTCGTGTTTGGAATATGGATCTACTAATTTTAAATAGTTATTTGTAATGCCTCGTACTTGGTATATTGCTAAAAATGTTCCTCCGAGTTATCTGAATTTGTATATAGATGTCGTTAATTTGTATTTCAGCTATGATTTCCGCTCTTCAAATAACAAAATAGGATTAATATAAGAGTGAATAAAGCTATCAAATTGATAAATATTGAATTAATATTCTTAATTCTGTTGCTTTATGTGTGTATATCAATACTTGGTATTAAGATGAAAATAATAATACTATTCAATATTAAAGCAGTATAAAAATTAAAGAAAAACATGTGTGAAAAAATTATCATTACTGGAGCTTCAGGATTTGTGGGGCTAAATTTATCCCAATATTTGCAGAATCATTATTTTAAAATTCAACCTTTATCGTTACGTAATAATCTTTGGAAAAATGAAATTGATTTCAACGGAAAAGCTATAATTCATTTAGCAGGAAAAGCGCATGACACCAAAAACACTTCAGAGGAAAGGCAGTATTTTAATGTAAATACCCAACTTACCGTAGAATTATATGATTTTTTTTTGGAAAGTAATTTGGAGTATTTTATTTATTTCAGTAGTGTTAAAGCTGCTGCGGATAATGTCGGTGGTTTTTTGGATGAGAGTTTTACACCCAATCCTAAAACACCTTACGGAATTTCTAAACTAAAGGCGGAAGAGTATATATTATCTAAATTACCTAAGGATGATAAAAAAATAATCATTGTACGTCCTTGTATGATTCATGGCAAAGGAAATAAAGGGAATCTTAATTTATTATATAGTGTAGTCAGAAAAGGATTCCCTTATCCATTAGCTTCTTTTTTAAATAAAAGATCATTTCTTAGTATAGATAATCTTAATTTTATGATTGGTGAAATATTAGAAAAAAAGGAAATATCTTCAGGGATATATAACTTTGCTGATGATGAGGTTTTGTCTACTAATGAGGTAGTCGAAATTATAGCAAGGGTGTTAAATAGAAAACCTCACTTAATTAAAATACCTGAAAATTTTATTCGCTTTTTTTGTAAAATAGGAGATTTATTACATTTACCTTTGAATACTGAAAATGTAAAAAAACTCACTGAGAATTATTGTGTTTCCAATGATAAAATAAAAAAAGCTATTGGTGTAGATAAGTTACCAACATCCGCAAAAGAAGGTTTGATAAAGACAATTGCAAGTTTTATTGCTAAATAAGAACTGTCAAGGTGTGGAGGATGTTTCAAAGTGAAACCATTGTGAAAGGAATATAAATAATAAACCATCAAGAAATTCACTCAATCAAGGATTGATGATGCTCAATATCGTAAGAATTTTAAAATTAAAACCTGCACGTATTAGTGTTGTAATAATAAATGATAATGGAATATAGTATAGTTTTTGTATCGCTATTAGTAATTTTAATGACTTATTTTAAAGTAGCTAATTACTTTAATATTGTAGATAAGCCTAATGAACGTAGTGCTCATAAAGAAATAACGCTTCGTGGGGGCGGTGTTGTTTTTTGGTTTGCATCCTTATTGTATTTAGTCCAAAATTCTTATAGTAAGAGCTCTTTTTTTGTAGGTATCACGATAGTAAGTGGTGTTAGTTTTTGGGATGATATTAAAAGTTTACCTAATAAAGTTAGGATTATTGCTCAGTTACTTGCAATGTCAATTATTTTTTATTTTGTACATGTTTACGAGTTCTTTCCATTATATGGTGTTGTGTTGGTTTATGTTTTTGCAGTAGGGATAATAAATGCCTATAATTTTTTGGATGGAATCAATGGAATTACGGGCTTGTATTCTGTCGTGGTTCTAGGTTCGTTACTTTTTGTAAATGAATGTTTAGTTAATTTTGTAGATAATAATTTTATTGTTTACCCAATTATCGCTTGTATAGTTTTCTTGATTTTTAATTTTAGGAAAAGAGCTAAGTGTTTTGCTGGTGATGTAGGTAGTATTGCTGTTGCGTTTTGGGTTATTTATCTGATTTTAGTACTTATTATTGAAACTAAATCATATGTATGGCTTCTGTTTTTAGTAGTTTATGGGGTAGATTCTGTTTGTACAATTTTGCATCGTCTTTGTTTGAGACAAAATATATTTCTTGCTCATCGATTACATTTTTATCAAGTATTATGTAATGATTATGGCTTAGATCATAGATTGGTCGCTTTTTTGTATGCGGTAATACAGTTGGGAATGTCTGCCGTTGTTATCTTTTTTTTTAGGAGAGTTAATGATTTTTATTTGTTTTTATTATTGATAATTCCATTAGTTTTATTGTACAATGTCAAATTTTATTTGATAAATAAAAAAGGATAGAATTATTCATTTTCTAATTAAGCTAATTGTAAATAAATGATTAAGGAAAGAGTTTTTCTCTCTACATCTCACCTATGCGGTTTAGAAAAAAAATTTATAAAGCAGGCTTTTGTAAATAATGAAATTACCACAGGAGGGCCTAATGTAACTGGTTTCGAAGCAGATTTAGAAAAATATATAGCACAAGAATCTCACGTTGCAGCACTGAGTTCAGGAACAGCTGCCTTGCATTTGGGACTAATTCTATTGGGGGTAAAACCTCAGGATGAAGTTATTTGTCAAAGCATGACCTTCTCGGCATCGGCAAATCCTATTATGTATTTGGGTGCTACCCCTATTTTTATAGATAGCGAATTAGATACTTGGAATATGTGTCCAATAGCACTCGAAGAGGCTATTAAAGACAGCATTTCGAAAGGTAAAAAACCCAAAGCCATAATATCTGTTCATCTCTACGGAATGCCCTATAAAATAGATGATGTAAAAGCTATTTCCCAAAAATATGACATTCCAGTACTTGAAGACAGTGCCGAAGCTTTAGGAAGTTCTTACAAAGGACAAAAATGTGGTACTTTTGGCGATATTAGTGTTTTGTCATTTAATGGAAATAAAATCATAACCACTTCAGGAGGTGGTGCTTTATTGGCTAGAAATAAAGCAACTAAAGACAAAGCCGTTTTCTTAGCAACACAAGCCCGTGATAATGCACCACATTATCAGCATAGTGAAGTAGGATATAATTACAGAATGAGTAATATTTGTGCAGGCATAGGTCGTGGGCAAATGCAGGTGCTAGACCAGCATGTTGGTTTTAGACGCGATATGCATCAATTGTACGTAGGTTTTTTTGCCACTATCGATGGGGTTACTGTGCTTACGGAACCCAATCCTGATTATTATTCTAACCATTGGTTAAGTGCCATTGTTATAAATCCAGACAAGACAAACGGAAAAACGCGTGAAGATTTGCGATTGGCACTAGAAAAAGCAAATATAGAAAGTCGTCCTTTGTGGAAACCTATGCACTTGCAACCTGTTTTCGAGTCTTATCCTTATTATGGCACCCAAGTTTCAGAACAATTGTTTGCAAACGGATTGTGTTTGCCGTCGGGTTCAAATTTAACAAACGAAGAAAAAAAGAGAATATTTGCCGAAATTAAGATATTTTTTTACTAATTTGCAGCACTTTATAAAAGATAAACCTCCATACATAGTGTGTTGTTTTCTGTTTTATAAATTGTGGTTTTAATAAATATACCAGCACAAGAGGTTTAATTTGTTTATTTGTCAAAAAAACGAAAGAATTTTTATAGATATTGATAAATATGTATTTAAATTGTTTTAATAAGGCACGGGATTTTTTTTAAATATTCGCCCAAAAAAACAAAAGTTTATTAATTGAAGGTGGTCATAAGACAATGTGTTTTAAAGTGAAGTTAGCTTGGAAATAGAAAAAAAAAAAATAATACAATCTGCGTTACAACAGATTTATAGGTATAGTTCAAAGTCAAATTTTACTATTCGAAATTTAGGTTATTTGCCTAGATGGATTATATTATTTATTGATATTGGTGTTATTTCGATGGCGGGTTTCTTAACCTTTTATTTGTTTAAAGGAATAGGCTTGCAATATTTTGCCTCTCATAATGAAGGATGTAAGTTTGTTTTGTTTTTTGTAACAAATATTTTCTTTTTTTGGTGGTTTAGAACTTATTCAGGAATTATTAGGCACTCCTCATTTATAGATGCAATCAAGATTCTTTTTTCACAATTTTTTACCTTTTTGGTTTTAGTTGTTTTTAATTTTCTTTTTTCAGTTTATTTTAATGATGATTTGTTTCTTAACACGGCACTAGTTGTAAATGTGATTATCTCTTTTTGTTTGCTATTTTTGTACAGGGTATTAGTTAAACAATTTTTTGAATCCTACCTCAAAGGGGTTGGTAGTACAAAGTTAGTTCGTGCTATTGTTTACGGATCAGATGCTAATGCTATCTCTGTGTCTAATGCGCTAATTTCCGAAATCCCAATGCGGTTTAAGTTGTTGGGATTTATAGACAAGCACAATTCGAACTCAACCAAAAGGATTTTAGACTTGCCTATTTTAAATCAAAAAAAACGCATACCTGTGCTCATGCGTTCTATGCACGCAACAGCATTAATCATTGCCGACAAAGCACTTACAAAAGAAGAGCAAATAGCAATTGTAGATGAATGTTTAGAATTTAATATAAAAGTATATACAGTTCCTTTGATATCCGATTGGGAAAATCAGGAAGAAATAGCCAAAAAAATAAAGAGTTTTCAAATAGAAGACTTATTAGAACGCAAACCAATAGTTTTAGATAATAAATTAATATCTTCGCAAATAAAAGGGAAAGTAATTTTAATTACTGGAGCTGCAGGTTCTATTGGGAGCGAAATTGTAAGGCAAATTATTTGTTTTTCTCCTGATATTTTAATCGTTCTAGACCAAGCAGAAACGCCTTTACATGAATTAACTTTAGAAATTCAGAAGCTAAATTTAAAAACCAAACTAGTGTCGCTTGTTGCTGATGTAAGAAACTTAGTCGGTTTAGAACGAATATTCGACCAGTACAGACCAAGTTTGGTGTACCATGCTGCGGCTTACAAACATGTGCCACTTATGGAAGAAAACCCTTCGCAAGCCATATTTGTAAATGTAATGGGAACCAAAAATCTTGCAGATTTGTCCTTAAAATATAACGTAGAAAAATTTGTAATGGTTTCTACCGATAAAGCTGTAAATCCTAGCAACGTAATGGGAGCCAGCAAGCGAATTGCCGAGAAATATGTGCAATCTTTGTATTTTGAGAATAAAAATAATCCTTCTTATACTACAAAGTTTATTACTACCCGCTTTGGAAATGTACTAGGGTCTAATGGTTCTGTGGTGCCACTTTTTTCTAAACAAATTGCCGAAGGAGGTCCAATAACAATCACGCACAAAGATATAATTCGTTATTTTATGACCATTCCAGAAGCCTGCCAGTTAGTTCTAGAAGCAGGTGCTATGGGGCAAGGGGGCGAGATTTATATTTTTGACATGGGTAAACCAGTACGAATATATGATTTAGCTACAAAAATGATCCGTTTGGCCGGTTTCGTACCAGATAAGGATATAAAGATTAAAATTGTAGGATTGCGACCAGGCGAAAAATTATACGAAGAATTGCTAAATGATAACTCGAAAACACTCCCAACGCACCACGAAAAAATAATGGTGGCACAAGAGCAAATAGAGGTGTACCATGAGGTTCAAACCGCTATTTTAGAAATTATTAAAGCTTCTAATGCTTATGATAATAACTTGATAGTTACAAAAATGAAAATGCTAATTCCAGAATTTAAAAGTATGAACTCTACTTTCGAGATGCTGGATAATTAAATAAAATAATACGCTTTTAAGAACGAAAGCGTATTTAGAACGTTAAATTAAAACAATGAAGAACAGAAATTTATTACTATTTTTTTTATTAGGGCTAAACTTACTACTAGTAACCTCTTGTGTTAATAAAAAACAAATCGCATATTATCAGAACCTAGATCAAGTGGCTACTCAGGAAGTAACCAATCATTTTGAATCTAAAATTCAACCAGACGATTTGCTTATGATAGTAGTTTCTACACCTGATCCAGAAGCTGCCGTACCATTTAATCTTGAAACAATTTTAACCCCCGCAGCCATTGGTCAAACAAATCTAGCCCAAAGACAACAGCAATTGTATTTAGTAGACACCAATGGACTAATTCAGTTTCCCGTTTTAGGAGAAATAAAAACTGGAGGGCAAACAAAATCAGAAGTCATTGCGGTTATTAAAAGCAAGCTAAAAAAATATATAAATGATGCCATTGTAAATGTGCGGATCGTTAATTTTAAAGTAACTGTGCAAGGAGAAGTTACAAGACCTGGTAGTTTTACTATTGCTAGTGAGCGTGTTACGTTGCCAGAAGCATTGAGTTTGGCAGGAGATTTAACAATTTTCGGAAAAAGAGACAACATTATTTTGGTTAGAGAAATAAACAATAAAAAAACATTTAATAGAGTAGATATTACAAAAGCCGATTTTATTCACTCCCCATATTATTACTTATCTCAAAATGATTTAATATATGTAGAGCCTAATAAAGCCAAATCGAGAACAGCAACAGGATTTACTCAAAACGGACCAATTTGGATTGCTATTGCCTCATTATTAGCATCGATCGTGACGTCAATATTTATAATTAATAAAAAATAAATTTCTACATGTTTAATACTGTAAATAATAATGAAGAGAATACGCTAAATATTAAAGATTTAGTGTTTAATTATTTGTCTCATTGGAAGTGGTTTTTATTAAGTATTACTTTGTTTTTTATAGGCGCAAAGTTATATTTACGATATTCAATTCCTGAATACAAATCGCAAACAACCTTATTAATTAAAGGAGATGAATCTGGCGGGATGTTATCAGAACTTTCAGCTTTTCAAGACTTGGGAGGGTTTTCTGGAGCAAAAAAAGATATTGATGACGAAATGGAGGTTTTGAAATCTAGATCTCTCATAGAAAAAACAATCAAAGCAGGTAAATTTTACCTTTCGTATGTTTTAGAGGGACGCATTAAATCTTCCGAAGTATATAAAGAAAACCTCATTGCGATTGATTTTAAACAAAAAACCGAAAAATTCTTTGAAAAAGATACTACTTTAATTGTTAAGGTTTTATCTCCTAAAAAATTCGAATTGTTTAACGCAGATAATAATAGTGTAGGGAATTTTAATTTCGGTCAGTTAATATATTCAAAAGAATTGGGGCCTTATGTTGTTAACATAAAACCTAAGTATCTTAAAAATTTGAATTCTAAAGTAGTTGTACATTTAGAATCCTTAAAAAAGGCCACGAATAAGTTTAAAGCTAAATTAAATGTAGGAACAATAACTAAATCTACAAATGTTTTAGAAATTTCGTTTACAGATCCGATTAAAGAAAAGGCTGAAGATTTTTTAAATCAATTGGTTGCTATTTATAATAATGATGCGATAATTGATAAAAATTCAATTTCCGAAAAAACGGCTAAATTTATAAACGAGAGATTGGCTATTATTACGGGAGAACTAGATGGTGTAGAGAAGGATGTAGAGAAATATAAAAATCAAAATCAAATAACCGATCTTTCTACCGAAGCTGAATTGAATCTTAAAAATTCTAGCGAATCGACTAAAGAAGAAATTATTGTAGCCACACAACTTAAGGTTGTTGGAATCATGATAGATTTTATTAGAAAAAACAACAATGAAGACATTATACCTGCTAATATTGTTCCCGATGATAATAATTCATCGGCACTAATTGCAGAATATAATAACTTAGTTATAGAAAGAAATCGAGTACTTAAAAGCTCGACTTCAGAAAACCCTGTCGTTATTAGGGTTAATGATAAAATAGATTTGTTAAAATCTAGTATCTCAGAAAGTTTGAATAGATTAAAATCCTCTTTGGTTGTAAAAAATAACGCCATTATTAATCAGGGGAATATAGTTGAAGGGCGAATTTCTAAAATTCCTAGGCAAGAAAGAGAGTTTAGAGGTATTTTTAGACAACAACAAATTAAGGAAGAATTGTATTTGTATTTGTTTAAAAAGCGAGAAGAAACAGCCATTACCTTAGCAGCCACTGCACCAATTTCTAGAGTTGTCGATTACGCCTATTCTTCAGATTCGCCTATATCACCTAAAAAAAGCTTTATTTATTTATTTTCTTTAATCTTAGGATTTTTTATTCCTTTTTCAATCATCTATATATTAGATTTATTGGATACCAAAGTAAAAACCCGTCATGATTTAGATAATAATCTCTCTATTCCTTTTATAGGAGATGTACCACATTCTGATGAGAATAACCAAATCATGCAGGCTGGTAGTAGAACAAGCTCATCGGAGGCTATACGTATTGTTAGAACTAATTTAGAATTTGTTTTAAGTAATATAGAAAATGATAATAACGCAAAAACTATATTTTTGACCTCTACCTTGTCTGGAGAAGGAAAGACATTTATAGCCATTAATCTTGCGGCAACTATTGCTATCTCAGGAAAAAAGGTATTGCTTATAGGTATGGATATTAGAAACCCTAAACTAGACGAATACGTAAAATTACCTTCTAGAGGACTTACAAATTATTTGTCAGCCAGAGATTCAGATATTAAAGATTTTATAGTAAATCAAAAGGGTTACGAGAGTTTCGATATTCTTCCAGCAGGTGTCATTCCGCCTAATCCGGCAGAATTATTAATGGGCAAAAAGCTCGATTCTATGTTCGAAAAATTAAAATTAGAGTATGATTATATCGTTGTAGATACTGCTCCAGTAACTTTGGTTACAGATACTTTGCTTATAGCTAAAAACGCTGATGCTTTTGTGTATGTAGTGCGTGCTAATTATCTGGATAAATCATTCTTGAAAAAACCAGAAGCTTTGTATGTAGAAAATAAATTGCCTAATATGTGTGTGTTGCTTAATGACACAAACAATGTTGCAGGGTATGGTTACGGATATTATAAAGATGCACCAAAACAGTCTTGGTATGAGAAAATGTTTAATTTTTCATTCTTTTCTCGAAGTAAATAATAAATAAAAGAGAGGTAATTTAATTACCTCTCTTTTATTTAAATAACTGATTGTTTGCAAAGGCCTCTTTAAGGGGTTGCAAATCTTTTATTGTAACTATTTTGTCGAAAGAGGCAATATGTTTTTTGTGGTGTACATCAGACCCTACAAAATCTATTAGGCCTTTTTTTAATAATTTTTCGGCCGTTTGCGCAACAGATTCACCATAATACCCAACGGTAGATAATAGATTGATTTGAAATAAGCAACCCGCATTTTTTAATTTTTGGTATTGGTTGAAATCATTGTGGTAAAAAGTGTATCGCTCAGGGTGTGCTAAAACAGGGATGTATCCCCCTAATTGCAAATCGAAAAGAATATCGTAAAGCTGTATCGGTGGGTTTAAATAAGACATTTCGACCAAAACATAATTGTCCTTTAGGGTTAGAATTTCTCCTTTTTTAATCAAGGAGACAAAATGATCGTTCATTAAGTATTCGGCAGCAGCCTTAAGGGGTACTTTATTGTTCAGATTTAAATTCGTTTCTAACTCAAGGGCTTGTATTTTATCCTTGGTGTTGTCCCAAAAGCCACTAAAAATATGGGGTGTTGTTATAAAGCTGGAAACCCCCATGTTTTTTAAACTATCAATTAAAAATAAGGTTTCATCGAAGGTTTGTGCGCCATCATCGATTCCTGGTAGCAAGTGCGAATGGATGTCGATATGATTATCAGGAATTAAATCCTTGAGTATGGTTTTATTTTTTTTTAAAAAAAGCATGATAATTTATTTGAAAAACTATTCTCACAAAAGTAGTGTTTTTTAAGGGTATATTTGTTGTTTGTTTAAAAATAAGTTGTTAATATTATTAATAATATGTTAGATGCGTTTTTTTTTTGGCGATTTTTACGGTTTGTTATCTAAGTTTTATGTATAAAAGGCATCTCTTTTTTTATACTGCAGTTTCCTATCATCATACACGGTAATTAAGGAAATTGTTTTTCACTGTCCGCAAACAATACCAAGTGGTTAAAAAAAGGAGGTGGCAAAAATTACAAAAATTATCACTAATTTTTATTTACGGGGCTTAAAAAATGGTGTTAATTTTTGTAATTCGTGGCCGAAAGTGCACCATAGTACAAGCTACGAACAGTGGCAAATTGTGTGTGTGGTGTTGTAAATGGTTTTTCAGAATAAATAATGAACTTATGTAGTGGTTAATTATTTGGTTGACTCTAAATAGAAAAACCATATTTAAAGGAAAGTGCAAAAATTTGTCCTGTAGAGTGATAGTCAATTTGCTCTTGGGTAACCTTGTTTAAATTGTGTTTTATATATCCGTTTAATATGTTTTTGCTTAGTGGACGGCAGTATTTTATACCAAATAACCAAATGTTGCCATTTTTAAACCTACCTTTAATCCCTATTTCTGGTATTACATTAAACGCAAATTTATTAGACTCTTCGGTTACAGAATTAACATTGTCTAAATCTGTACCATCTGTTTTGTTTAAACTGTTATAGTTCAAAAAATCAGCAGATAATTTAGATCCAATATAAAACCGTAAATTAGTGTTACTAGCATTGAAAGGAATGTCATAATAGCCACCAACAAAGACCGAAGGGTAATATTGTGTTTGTTTAACTTCAAGAGTTGAGTTTGGTTTTTTTCCTAAAATATTCCATTGTCTCATATTTTGAGCAATACCAGCCTCAAAAGACATTTTATTATCCCATTCAAGAATAACCGAAGCAGAAATTTTTATGTTGTGGTTTTTTTCTTCTTCATTTACTATCGAACTCAAAGATGGTGATTGCGATTTGTAATGAGTTATTAAAAATCCTCCTTCTAATTCGGCAGCTATATAGATTCTGTCTTGCGAAAAAGAGCTATGAATCATAATTAGGCATAAAAATAGTAGTACTTTTTTCATTTTTGTAAGTTTATTGTGTTTTGACCCGATAATATGTTTGTGCATGAACTAGATAATAAGCTTCCAGTTAATTTAATAGGACTAGTTAAAGTCATTTCAAAAGTTTGATTTTCACAAAATCGACACTGTGAATCATGCAAATTCAAATAAGCATTTCCGGGAATTATTGTTAATTTGTTATTTGCAAATGTACCAGTACAAGTATATCTGGCTTCCATATAATTTGTTAACCAAGGGTTGTCAGAGTCATTTTCATGAATAATTTTTAAATCTGCCGTTACTTGGCTTGTCGTTTGTGTATAGCTTAAAACATTAAGCTCCATTTTCATGTTTGAATAGCATGATTTTTCGCTGTAAAAAGTTCCTTTCCAAAGACCCAATATACTTCCTGACGGTATTGGTGTTGGTATTGGTGTTGGTGTTGGTGTTGGCGTGGGTATTGGCGTAGGTATCGGTATCGGATCGGATGCTTGGATTTTTTTTGAATTATAAACGACTTCAAGTTCGTTTTTTGAACAGGAGGATAACATACCTGCAAATAGAAAAACAGAAATAAAAAATTTTACTTTAATCATAATATTTAAATTTAAAATTGAATATTGCATTTAGTGCAATATTATATGTGGTAAGCCAGTTGGTCTTTGGTGGTTTATGTGTCTGGTTTTTAGTTTTTTATTTTTAATATGTTGTTTTTTTTATGATTTTTTTCAACAGAAAGTTTAACTCAGCAATATGTGTAAATAGTTAATTGTATTCTTATTAGAAAATAATAATAATCTTGTTATTTGCTATCTAATTATCTACTTATAGTCTTTTTTCATGGCTTAGTTAATACCTAGTTTGTTCTTTAAATTATGTTTTTTGACCTAAATTCAGGATATATTAAATCCTTTTTTGAAACATCTCTATTGCTCTTTATGGCGTATAAATGTTTAATGCGAAATGATTATTTGTAAACACGATTTGTAAAAACTTGCTTCTTTAGCGAATAAAAGCTTTACGCTAACTGGTTCCTAAAAACCAATAAAATGTTATTATTTATTTTTTAATTATATCTTATTGAAAAAATAAATAATAACAAAATCGTTCTATTTTTTTGCGAATGTAATATTAATTTAGATTAAATAAAAATAAATAATATATTTGCATGATTAATTATTTAAACCTTATACCATGAAAAATATTTATTTTTTAATTTTATCTCTTAATTTTTTTAATGCTTTTTCTCAAACAGAAGTAAACGTTATGGGTATTCCAATTTGTGGCACTTCAATTTCAAGTTCTGTTCCTGCTAATTATGATGGGTTTGCAGGATACAAAAGTTGGGCAGGTATGATTTACAATTCGAGTTCAATAAATCAGACAGGCTTAATTAAAAGCATCAGTTTTGCAGTAGATTGTACTTCTTATGCCTGTAACTTTCTTACGGCTAGTAATCAAAAAATATATATAGCCGAAGTAAATTACAGCTCTTTTGCAAGCAATACTAAGCCAGATTTGTCTTCGTTTACCAAGGTTTTTGAGGGCGATATTACTTGGTCTAGAGGTGGCTATGCTGGTGGGCCTGTATGGCATACAATAAATTTAAGCACGCCTTTTAATTATACTGGCACAAAAAATTTACTTATTTATTTCGAGAATAGTAATAATGGTGTTTTAGGGGGGGTTAGTTGCGGTACTAAACCTCTGTTCTTGGTCGAATCTGCTAGTGAGAGAGCGAGTCTTTACAGTAATTTTAATACAGTTCCTAGCACTACAGGTAGATATTCTAATCAAGTTCCTTATTTAAAATTAACATTTAAAAATAATCTTTCTACAAAGATATTTGATTCAAATGATGGGTTTGTAATGTTTATTGACAATAATAATAGCATGAATATATCAATTAATAGTCTTATAGCCTCAAATGCCTCACTAATAATTTCAGCGATGACTGGTCAAGTTCTGGTTGAGAAAGTATTTTTTATGCAGGAGGGTAAAAATGATATTGTCTTATCAAATGCCTTGGCTAAAGGGTTTTATGTCGCTCAAATTAAAATTGGTGATAAAACAACTACCGCTAAGTTTTATATTGATTAACTAAGTTCCTATTTGCGCAGCTTAAAAAAGTTGTCTTAATTTATCTAATTCGTGGCCGAAAGTATAACATAGCACAAGCTACAAACAGTGGCAAATTGTGTTTTTTTATTCCAGTAAATTAAAACTCAAAAGGCCATTTTTTTTTGCCACAGATTTAAAATATTTTCACAGATTAATGAAATGTAGATTCAAAATTTACTGCAAAAATCTGCAAAAATCTTTTAAATCTGTGGCAAAACTATTATTGTTACTAGTGACCGATAGGTATATAACCAAACAGAGATAAAAAAAGCGTTAGACAACCCAATTCTTGGCACAAAGCTATGTTATACATTTTCCTCATCTTTTATTAAATTCACAAATACTATGTTGCTATCGAGTTAAAAATAAAAATAAAAGAGTTAATTTGCATTCAATGAGTTGTTAAGGAATATTTTACCGTGGTTTTACAATCGAGTAAAAATATTAAAGATTATGGCTTCAATTTCTTTTCAGTTGGTTAAACTTTGTTATATTTGACTGGGTATTTTACTTTTAAATATGCTTTTTTTGAATATGAATTTAGTATTTTGATTGATGAAAGAATATAAAGAAACAGCAGAAGCGTGGGATTCGGTAATACAATCTCAGACAGCTCTTTTTGATTTGAGACTGAAGGAACTCTGGCATTATCGCGATTTGTTAATCTTGTTTGTGCGTCGTGATTTTGTAACAGTTTATAAACAAACCATTTTGGGCCCGCTTTGGTTTTTTATACAACCTATATTAACCACTATTACGTTTACTATTATTTTTGGAAATGTAGCCCAATTATCTACAGATGGTGCGCCAAAAGTAGTTTTTTATATGGCAGGAATTATCTTATGGAATTATTTTTCAACTTGTTTAACCTCAGTAGCTGGCGTTTTTAATGCCAATGCAGGGATTTTTGGAAAAGTTTATTTCCCTAGATTAATCATGCCACTCACTATTGTAATCTCTAATTTAATGAAATTTGGGGTTCAGTTTGTTTTGTTTCTAGTATTTGTTTCTTATTTTTATTACCAAGGTCAAATTTTACCTAATCTCTGGATCTTGTGTACACCTCTTGTTGTCTTTCTTATGGCTGTTATTTCTATGGGAACGGGGTTAATCTTATCGGCAATGACAACAAAATACAAAGATTTAAACCAGTTAATATCCTTTGGCGTTCAACTGTTTATGTATGCTACACCGGTTATTTATCCGAGTTCTTCTATACCTAAAAATTATCAATGGATTACCCATTTAAATCCATTAAGTAGCTTGTTCGATTATATGCGCTATGCGTATTTAGGCGTTGGAAAATTTGATTTTACAGCATTACTTTTCCCAACTTGTTTCTCTGTAGTTATTTTAGCCTTCGGAGTTATAGTATTTAACAAAGTGCAAAAAACATTTATGGACACGGTGTAGGTATTTAGTAAAAAAAAACATGAGTAAAACAATAATAAAAGCAGAAGATATATCCAAACAGTACCGACTAGGTTTGGTAGGTACTGGAACACTAAAAGACGATATAAAGCGTTGGTGGCATAACATACGAGGAAAAGAAGATCCTTTTTTAAAAATTGGTCAAGCAAATAATCGTGCAACCAAAGGCGAAAGTGATTATGTATGGTCGTTACAAGATATTAATTTCGAAATTAATCAGGGAGATTCTGTAGGTATTATTGGAAGAAATGGCGCAGGAAAGAGTACTCTTTTAAAAATATTAAGCCAAGTAACACAGCCTACAACCGGAAAAATTTATACCAAAGGACGTATTGCTTCATTATTAGAGGTAGGAACAGGATTTCATCCAGAACTAACGGGGCGGGAAAATATTTTCTTGAACGGCGCTATTTTAGGAATGCGCAAACATGAAATAGCTAGAAAATTAGACGAAATTATTGCTTTTTCAGGAGTCGAAAGATATATCGATACACCTGTAAAACGCTATTCCTCTGGGATGTATGTTCGATTGGCTTTTGCCGTAGCCGCACATTTAGAATCTGAAATTTTAATTATCGACGAAGTCTTAGCCGTTGGCGATGCCGATTTTCAAAAAAAATGTCTAGGCAAAATGAACCAGGTGAGCAAAGGCGAAGGAAGAACAGTCTTGTTTGTAAGTCATAATATGGCAGCCGTTGAAGCACTTTGTAATACCGCAATAACATTAAAAAATGGTCGTTTAATTGATTCTGGAAATCCGTCTAAATTGATTAAAAATTATTTAATAGAAAATTCAAACACTAATAGAAAAATTCGTTTTTCAAACATAGAAGAAGCCATTGGTAATAACGCTATAAAAATTTTAAGTGCCAGTGTAAATAATGCTTCAAGTAACAACACAGACGATATTATCGATTTGTCATCTGACATTGAAATTACTTTTGAACTGCTTAACTTAACTAATAATCCAGAAATTTCTATCGGTTTTGATTTAAAAACAACCCGAGGAGAAATCCTTTTTGGAAGCGGTCGTGTTATTTCATGCCCAAATCATAAAAACACAACAGTTACCTGCCAAATTCCAGGAAATTTACTAAATGATGATACCTATCAAATCTTATTATATGTACACACAAAAGCAATGGGTTTACTTTTTATGAAAGATGAAATTTTGTCCTTCGAAATTAAGGATGCCAAACGTGAAGAAGGCTATTTAGGAAAAGTAAATGGATTTATAAGACCAACTTTAACTTGGAAATAATAAATGAAAAAAATCGCAATTTTACAATCCAATTATATTCCATGGAAAGGTTACTTCGACTTAATTGCATCTGTCGATGAATTTATTATTTATGACGAAATGCAATATACTAAGAATGATTGGAGAAATAGAAATAAAATAAAAACTAAAAATGGTATCGAATGGATAACCATTCCCGTAAAAGTAACTAGTATCTCGCAAAAAATTAATGAAACCCTAATTTTTGATAAAAAATGGTTTAAAAAACACCAAGCAACATTACAAACTAATTATGCCAAAGCAAAATGTTTTAATGAAACTAAAGATATTATTTTCGGGTTGTATAAACAAGCCCAAAGCAAAGATAAATTATCCGAAATAAATCAAATTTTCATAAAAGGCATCTGTGATTTTTTAGATATTAAAACAAAAATTAGCGTATCTTCAGACTATAATTTGATAGCAGGAAAAACAGAACGATTGGTAGATTTGTGTAGGCAAACAAACGCTACAAATTATTTATCTGGACCTTCGGCAAGAGATTATATAGATGAAAGCCTTTTTAAAGAAAAAAATATTATTTTAGAATGGATGAATTACGCAGATTATAAAGAATATAAGCAACCAAACCTTCCTTTCGAACACGGGGTTTCTATACTCGATTTAATTTTTAATGAAGGAAAAAACGCTCGTAGTTTTTTAAAATACTAACACAATGAAAACACTAGCAATAATTGGTTCAGGTACTTTGGGATTGCAAATGGCTCATTATGCAATTGCTGATAAACATTATGATAAAGTTGTTTTTATTGATGATTTTGCCACCGAAAAAGAAAAAAACGGTTATCCAATTATTGGAAAAACTACTGAGGTCGAAAAATTATACAAACAAGGTTTTCTAGAGGAACTTATCATAGGAATTGGTTACAAACATTTAGAGGTTAAAAAAGAATTATATGATTTTTTTTTAGGCAAAATTCCTTTCGGAAAAATCATACACTCTTCTTGTTGGGTAGATCCAACTTCAGTTATAGAAGAGGGCTGTTTTATTTATCCTTGCTGTGTTCTTGATGCAAATGTAATTATAAAAGCCAATACAATCTTAAATTTAAATTGTACTATAGCACACGATACAGTTATTGGAAATCATTCTTTTTTATCACCAAGAATAGCCGTAGCTGGTTTTGTAACAATAGGAGAACTTTGTTTTTTAGGTATTAATGCTACCATTATTGATAACATTAATATCGCAAAACAAACCCAAATAGGTGGCGGAGCAGTTGTAATACAATCCATAAAAAAAAACGGATTATATGTAGGTAATCCAGCAAAATTTATACGATAATGATACCATTTAACAAACCTTTTTTAACGGGTAAGGAAACTATTTATATTGAGCAAGCTGTTCAATCTGGAAAATTATCAGGTAATGGAAATTTTACCCAAAAATGCCAACAATTTTTTGAAGACAAATACAAATTCAAGAAGTGTTTGCTAACTACCTCCTGTACAGATGCGCTAGAAATGTGTGCCATGCTTATAAATTGTAACCAAGATGACGAAATTATTGTGCCATCTTATACTTTTGTGTCTTCTGCATTGGCTTTTGTTCGTCAAGGGGCTAAGATAATTTTTGCCGATTCGCAGGATAATAATCCTAATATAGATGCAAATAAGATAGAACACTTAATTACACCTAAAACAAAAGCAATTGTAGTGGTACATTATGCAGGAATTGCAGCTGATATGGATAAAATCATGCAGTTAGCCCACCAGTATAATTTAGTAGTTATCGAAGATGCCGCTCAAGCAATCGATTCCTTTTATAAAGGCAAACCCTTAGGGAGTATTGGTCATTTAGCCGCCTTTTCATTTCACGAAACAAAAAATGTAATTTCTGGCGAAGGAGGAATGTTAGCCATTAACGACGATAAATATATTGCTAGAGCAGAAGTTATTTGGGAAAAAGGAACCAATCGTGCTTCTTTTTTTAGAGGTGAAATTAATAAATACGGCTGGGTAGATACAGGTTCTTCATTTTTGCCTTCAGAGGTGATTGCCGCTTTTTTATGGGCGCAATTAGAAAATTTAGAACTCATACAAGAGAAACGCAAAGCAATTTGGAACACCTATTATAACACGTTAAAATCATTTGAAAAGGAAGCTAAAATAAAGTTGCCAATTGTTCCTGATTATGCTTCAAATAATGGACACCTATTTTATTTAATTTGTAATTCTATCGATGAAAGAACAGATTTGATAAACAAATTAAAGAACAATAATATTCATGCTGTTTTTCATTATATCAGCTTACATTCTAGCGATTATTATTCGAAAACAAACGAAGTTCCAGCACTAAAATGGTCTGATTACTATACCGATAGATTACTGCGTTTGCCCTTGTTTTTCGAACTCACAGAGGAGCAGGTAATTATGATTTGTAATACAATTATACATGAGTAAAGTAAAAGTTTTATTTGTAGTTGGAAGCTTATGCCGTGCCGGTGCCGAGCGATTTGCTTATGAAATAGATACCGCATTAAACAAAAAAAAGATTCAAACAACTATTTTTTGTTTAGAATTAGAAAACGAAATCTCACACAATTGGAAAGAACGCTATTACGACAAAAAACACCTAGAATTAGGCACTCCAATTGTATTTAAGGATAAATTTTTAGATAAAAAAAAGACTTTTATTGATCGATTAGAAGGTTATTTATACAGAAAACTTAAAATTACCAAACCAAAGAAACCGAACTCTGACTTAGTTGCTTTTTTAAATTCTTTCGATGTCATACATTGGATGGGGGAGTACACTTACATTCAAAGCATTCCTAAAAACATTCAAAACAAAAGCCTAATACATATCATGTCTGCAAGATTTCAGGATGATACGATATACAAATCGTTTGATTTTTCTAATCATTATAACTTTTGTTCTCCATTTAAAAAGGAAGAATTACTGTATGAGTTAAATTTATTTAAAGACTATAATCACACTTTTATTCCGTTAGTTTTAAAAATGAATAACTTAAATAACCAATGGAAATTTAACCACGAACCCATAAAAAAAATTGGTATTTTTACCAGATTAGACAGGTATAAGCCATTAGATCCATTTCTATATGCTTTTCATTTATTATTAGATAAAATGCCAAATTGCGAATTGCACATATACGGAAACGGAGATCCAAAAACGGAAGGAATAATCGGTATTATTGAAAGACTAAATATTAAAGAAAAAGTCTTTTTTAGAGGACATCAAGATAATATTGTAGAAACCGTTTTTAAAGAAAATCTTTCCTTATCGTGGTTTCAAGGTTATAATAATGACAGACCAGCAGGGTATGCAGGTATAGATATTTGTACTACAGGATTGCCTTTATTATGTTGGGATTTTCATCCAAAACCAAATAATATTGTCAATACCATTTATCCTCATTTTAAAAACTTAAATGAGTTTGTGAATTATACTTTAGAAATATTAAATGATAAAGAAAAAGCAATTGTTTTATCTGAAAATCAATTTAAACAGACAAAAAAAGACAGAAATATCGATTTGTATATTCAAGTTTTAGAGCAGGAATATCTTAGAATTTATAATTTATGCTAATTTCTGTTGTTTTACCTGTTTATAACGTAGCTCCTTATATTGATGAGGCAATAGATAGTATTTTAAATCAAACGATACAAGACTTTGAAATTATTGTTATAGATGATTGTTCTACAGATAAAACTATCGAAATTATTAAATCATTTAACGACCAAAGAATTAAAATTCTTACAAAATCTGAAAACAAAGGATTAATAGATAGCTTAAATATTGGTTTTAAAGCCGCAAAAGGAAAATATATAGCCAGAATGGATGGCGACGATATCTCAGACTTCATGCGATTTGAAAAACAACTGCATGTTTTAGAAAACAATCCTACAATTAAAGTTTGCGGTAGTTGGTTACAAGCCTTTGGCAAAGAGAACAAAATAATAAAGCATAAAGAAAATCATGAACAAATTTTGGTTCACATGATGGCGCATTGTTCTATGTCTTTAGGTGCTGTGATGATAGATAGGGCTTGGGTTAAAGACGAATGTTTTAATGAGGAAAAAAAGCATGTAGAAGATTACGATTTTTGGTCTAGAGTAATTTGGAAAGGAAAATTATATAACATTCAAGAAGTATTGTATCATTATAGAACGCACGAAAATCAAGTGTCTAATAAATACAATCATATTCAAAGAAAAGGTGATATCCCAATTAAATTAGTCTTTTTTAAAAAATTAAATTACAATCAAGAAAAGTTTCAAGACAGTTTTTTTGAAAAAATGTTTTTGCAAAAAGAATATTTCACCATCGAAGAATTTAGTCTTTTTTTAGCATGGTTTAGCATAGTACAAGAACAAAATAAAAAACTAAAAATATACAATCAGTCTGATTTTAATAAAGTCATCAAAAAATATAAAACTAGTTTAATTTATAAAATTTATTTTCATTCCAACTTTTGTAAAATTGATAAAAAATGGCGAATTACAGCTTTAACTAAATTGTCATTTCCCGATTTGTTTTTCGTTTTTAAATTAAAAATTAAAGAAAAATTAAAATTTTAAATAACATTTTTGATTATGAAAATAAGTAAAACAGTACCAACTCATTACGGGATTTCACTTCTAAGAATTTTAGCCACCTTATCTGTAATCATTATTCATGTTGCTGCACCGCTCGTTATGAAATTTGGAAAGATTTCAAATTTCGATTGGAATGTTGCCAATATTTATGATAGTATGAGCAGGTATGCCGTTCCTGTTTTTTTTATGATTAGTGGCGCTCTATTATTGGGTAGAGATTCTGAAATAAAAGATTTCTTAAAAAACAGATTGGGTAAAATACTACCACCATTTTTATTTTGGTCTTTATTTTATAGTGTAACCAATAGGTATGTTTTTACACAGGAAACATTCAGTATTTCTAAAATTATAAGAGATGTTTTTTATGGAAGTAAATATCATTTATGGTTTGTATATGCACTAATTGGCGTGTATCTAATTACGCCAATTATTCAAAAATGGCTTAAATTTTCTGAAAACAAAGAGATTTTATATTTTTTAATTATTTGGGTAATAACCCTTTTTCTAACCATTCCTGGTATAGCTATTTATTTTCCAAAAATAAATTTAGCCTACTTCTCGGGGTATTTGGGATATTTTATTTTAGGTTATTATTTGAAAAACTATGGAATGCAAAGAAAACTAATTTCTTACTCATTACTATTTGTGGGATTAGCAATTACCATTTTAGGATCTTATTATATGACCCAAAAAAATGGCGTTTTTTATGATTATTTCTATGAGTATTTATGTATAAATACATTACTAGTATCTATGGGTGTTTTTCTGCTTTTCAACACTATTGAAACTATAAATGATAACCTTAAACCTATTATTTCTAAATTAAATGAGTGTAGTTTTGGGATTTATCTTGTTCATCCTCTGGTGCTTAATATTTTTGGATTATTAGGAATAGGAGGCAGTTTTATAAGTCCTGTAATTGGCATTTTAATCGTTTCATTAACTTGTTTTTTGCTAAGTTTTTTCCTAATTTTTAGTATTAAAAAAATAAAATTTGGTCATCTAATTGCTTAAATCATACCATGAAAATTAAAGAAAACCAAAATAATAAAAAGAAAATTGTTTTTAAGATTAGTGAGTTTCCTCACGTATCCGAAACTTTTATTATTGCACAAATAATTACAGCAATTCAGCTTAATTATGCGGTGGTTATTTTGGTAAATAAAGCCTTAGATTTCGAGCAAAGCCTTCACGAAGACTTACTTCTAAAATATAAATTAAATGAGTTCATTGTTTTAGAAGATGTAAAAATTCCTAAAAATAAAATAATTAAATGTTTTAAAATTTTTTATTTATTTATTTCAAATTTAAGCCATTTAAAAAACATGCTTAATTTTTATAAATTTCAAAAAGAGAAAAGTTTTAGTTGGATTTTTTATTGGATTTTTTACAAACAATTCGATGATTCAAACACTATCTTCCACATTCAATATGGTAACAATAAATTCCCAATAGATGTTCTAAAAGCAAAATGTAATTTTAAAGCTAAAGTAATTACTACTTTTCATGGTCATGATGCTTTTTTTCCAATGCAAGGCTTTATTCCCAATAATGGTTATTATGATTTGCTTTTTGAAAGTGCCAATATAATAACAGCAAACACACCTTATTTAGCTGATAAAATTAAAAAATTAAATTGTCCGCCCGAAAAATTAAAAATCATTCCAGTTGGGGTCGATACAAACTTTTTTAATGTATTAGATCGAGTGCAAAAATCAAAATCAATTTTAAAATTAATTAATGTTGGAAGATTAGATCCAGTTAAAGGGCAGAAATATCTTATTCAAATAGTAAATCAAATTCTTGAAAAAGGTATTAATGTTCATTTAGATATTGTTGGAGAAGGGGCAGAGAGAAATAATTTAGAACAAATAATTCGGAAATATAATTTGGCTGAAAGTATTAAACTTGTTGGAGAAAAATCAGAATCAGAAATAAAAGAAATGTATTTAAAATCCGATTTATATCTTTTTGCAGCGGTTCCTTTACCAAACGGCAGAAGGGAAACACAAGGTTTAGCAACACTTGAAGCCCAAGCTTGCGGTCTTCCAGTAATTGCTTACAACTCTGGCGGTGTAAAATATACTATAAAAGACAACGTAACGGGCTTTTTATTTGATGAATTTGAAATTGAAAAAGTAGTAAAAAAACTATTATTTTTAAATGAAAACAGGGCAGTTATTTACGAAATGAGTAATAATTGTTATAAGTTTGTTGCTAAAAATTACAGCCAAAAAGTGATCAAAGAAAAATGGTTTAGCATTTATTCTAATTTATAATATAGAGAAAAAATGAGTTTAGTTTCTATCATTATTCCTGTTTACAATCAGGAGCAATTCCTGAGCGAAACAGTACAGGCTGTGGTTAATCAAACGTACGCTAATTGGGAATGTATTTTGGTAAATGATGGTAGTACCGATGGTTCTGTGCTTATTTTAGCAAGAACTTTAGCAAAAGACAATCGCTTTTCCTGTATAAATTCTGAAAATAAAGGCGTGAGTCATGCCAGAAATTTAGGACTCCAACAAGCAAAAGGCGAGTACGTTTTGTTTTTAGATGGCGACGATTTAATTCATCCAGAAAAACTCCAGCAAGCTATTGCTGGTTTTCAGGAAAATGCCAGTTTAAGTATCGTTTTTAATACGACTAATTATTTTCAAGACACAATTCAAAACACCTTGTATCCTATAAAAATTAAAACCCAATTATTAAATTTTAATGATTTATTATTGTATTGGGGAGAAAAAATAATAATTCCAATTCATAGTGCTATTATTAAAAAATCCTTATTTGAAGGAATTGAATTTAATGGTGACCTTACCGCACAAGAAGATTGGTTGGTTTGGTTGCGCTTGTTTCAAAAAAAACCAAAAGTATTGGTTTTAGACACGGTTTTGAGTTACTACCGAAAACATAATTCAAGTAGAACACAATCGTTTTCATTAAAAGAAGATCATTTTAAAGCTTTAGAAATTTTTGAGAAATATATTGGTTCTGATAATCATAAAAAGTTACTACTGCATCAAGCAGAACGATATTATGTGAGAGCTAATGCAAACGCATTCAAATTAAGTGAAATAAAAAAAAGCAAAACCTATAGAACGGCTTTTTTTGTAAAAAAGATAGCAGTAAAATTAAAATTATTAGGAATAATCAAGTTTTTTAAAGATGAAAAATGATCTTGCCATTGTAATCCCCTATTATAAAATTAATTTTTTTAAAGAAACCCTAGATTCTTTAGCCAGTCAAACCAATAAGAATTTTAAAGTTTATATTGGTAATGATGCCAGTTTAGACAATCCGTGGGAACTGTTATCAAAATACCAAGGCGATTTCGATTTCGAATACCATGAGTTTCAAGAAAATTTGGGTGGTACATCGCTCGTAAACCAATGGCATCGTTGCGTAGATTTAGCAAAAAAGGAGCAATGGCTCATGCTATTGTGCGATGACGATACGATAAGCGAAAATTATATTGAAGCATTTTATAACCATATAAAGGAAGTTAATAGTTTGAATGTGGCCGTTGTTAGATATGCTTCGCAAGTAATAGATGAAAACAACATTCCATTGTCTACCATTGTACAACATCCTAAATTAGAATCGGCTATAGATTTTTTATTCAGAAAACTAAAAGGAGGCACCAGAAGTACCTTGAGCGAATACATTTTTAAGAGAGAAATGGTTCTTAAAGTTAGATTTAAAAATTTACCTTTGGCTTGGTTTTCTGATCTTTTGGGGGTATTAGAATTTTCTGAGTTTAAAAACATTTATACCATTAATGAGGCATTGTTAAAATTTAGACTAAGCGGTATTAATATAACTTCAAAAACTGATGATGTGGTTTTAAAAAATGAGGCTACTTTTCAGTTTTATTATTATTTGCTAACGATTGGTAAAAAACATTTCAATAAATATCAGATTTTTGTTTTATTAAACACCTTAGAAAACACTTTTTTTAACAACAAAAAAAACACCAAACATTGGCTGCTGTACACCAAGTTGTGTTTTTTAAACCTCAAAATTTCCAGATATATTGCATTTATAAACCGAATATTTATTACTGTCGTAAAAAAAATATAGTATGCGTTTTTTAATTATTACACAAGATTTACATATTACAGGTACCAGTCAAGGCATTATTGAACGGTCTTTCTTATCAAAACTCAGAATTGTTTATCCTGAAGCGCATATCGATGTGCTTTATCTGTGTACCTCTAACCAAGAAGATCATTTAGAAATTTTACCAGTAAATTCGATCCTAAAAAAGACAATAAATATTAAGATTCCTTTTGCTGTAAAATGGATAAACAGACTAACCAGCAGACTGTTTCAGGTTTTGTATGCCGAAAATTACATACACAACCAATTTGCAAAGGAGATAAAAAAAATAGATTATACGTTGTATGATCACATTATGGTTAGAAGCGCGGGTTTAAATCACGAAACGCTACTGGCCATGCATAACTTACCCATTTTGAAGCATGCCGTTGTAAATTTTCATGATCCTTATCCGTATTCTTGGTACAAAGGTTTGTCGTTAAGAGTTACAAATCTAGAATTAGTGAGGCTACAAAAAATGATACAAATTGTAGCCCAAGCTAAAACCTGTTGCGCATCGGCTTATTATATGGCTAAAGATTTGCAATATTTATACGCTTCCAATAAGTGTTTTTATACCTTACCACACCAGTTTGCCTTTGCTGGTTTCGATTTGTCAGATAAGAATATGGTGCGTAAAAAAGAAAGAAAAATTCAAATTTCGTACCATGGTGCTTTAATGTTTGGAAGAGATATTTTCACATTAGTAGCCGCTTTTATACAATTGATGAACCAATATGATTGGATAAAAAATGAGGTCGAAATGGTATTGCGGGTAAAAGGTGATGGTTTAGAAAAATTAAAACAACTCGTTACGGGTTACAATAATATTTGGGTTCTAGAGACACTTAATTTTTCAAATTCAGCCAACGAGCAAATACACGAAAGCGATATTACTATTGTTCTAGAAAACGGCCCTTATTATAGTAATATATTAGGCGGAAAAGTACCGTTTTTATTTGCATTAAATAAAAAAGTGTTTATTTCGTCGCCCGAAAGAAGTGAGCTAAAAAAGCATTTTCCAAATTATCCTTTTTTAGCAGATATGAATGATTTAGAAGATACGAAGGCAAAATTATACGCAGTCTTAACTTCCCATGATAGGCATGAGGCTAGTACAAAACAATTCTTTTCGGACGAGTGTTTTAAGACAGCATTAGATGTTATTTTGCATAACCAAACAAAGCTTAAATGATTATATTTTCCATTTTAATAACCACAAAAAACAGATTGGAGGATTTAAAAATTACCCTTCAAAAAATCACCCATTTGCTAGAAAGAAGCGATGTAACTTGTGTGGTTTATGATGATGGTTCTGCAGATGGTACTTCGGTATATTTAAAAAACAATTATCCAAATATTCAGTTACACACTAATATTAACAGCAAAGGATATATTTATAATCGGAACTATTTACTAAACCATTGTGAGGGAAAATATGCCATTTCGTTAGATGATGATTCTAATATTTTAACTGAAAATTGTTTAGAAATTATTAAAAATCATTTCAATTCCAATAAAAATTGCGCAGTTATTGCTTGTCGTATTTTTTGGGGAAAAGAGGAACCTTTTACTTTTGATGCCAAAGAACTTGTAGAAAGAGTTAACGGATTTGTGGGATGTGGTCATGTTTGGAATCTCAAAGCCTGGAAAGATATTCCTAATTATCCGGAATGGTTCGAGTTTTATGGCGAAGAAAATTTTGCTAGTTTCCAATTGCTTAAAAAAGGGTGGACTATACAGTATGTACCACAAATTTTAGTACACCATCGGGTAGATGTTGCGGCCAGAAAAAACAACAACGATTATCAAATTCGCCGCCGTCGTTCTCTAAGAGCCGGTTGGTATAATTATTTTATATTTTATCCCATTTCAAAAATTCCAAGGAATATGGCTTCCTCTGTTTGGCAACAATTAAAAAATCATACCTTTAAAGGGAATTTAAAAGCTACTGTTGCTATGGTGCAAGCGACTTTCGATTTGTTCCTGCATAGTGCGGTCATTTTTAAAACCAGTAACCGATTAACCAAAAAAGAATATTCAGCCTATTGTAATTTGCCAGAGGCCAAAATATATTGGAATCCTACTCATGAAAAATAAAACCATTGTCATTATTCCGGCCAGAGGAAATTCTAAACGGCTACCAGGCAAAAATACCCGCTTACTTGGCGGTATTCCTTTGCTAGCGCATAGCATAAAATATGCGCAACAATTTTCGTTTATCAAGGATATCTATGTAACTACCGATAATTTAGAAATTAAAAATATTGCCTTACAATTTGGTGCCCAAGTAATTGATAGGCCTGCCGAAATTTCAGGCGATTTCGAGCCAACGGTTTCTGCGCTTAAGCATGTTATCGCATCTTTGCCTAACGATGTCGAAAACGTCATTTTATTGCAGCCAACCAACCCTTTGCGTCCACTAAGTTTATTAGCAGAAGCTTTTCAAATCTATTTAAATTCGGATTCAGACAGTTTGTTTACCGTATCCAGAAATCAGAACAAATTGGGTAAAATTGTTCAAGAAAAATTCCAACCGTTTAATTACAAAATAGGACAACGTAGTCAGGATTTAGAACCTTTATTTTATGAAAATGGGTTGCTTTATATTACTAAAGCAAGTTTAATTAGAAATGATATTATTATTTCTAATCAAGCATTTCCTCTCGAAGTAAATCATATTTTTGCCAAAGTAGATATCGATACGCAGGAAGATTTTGATTATGCCGAATATCTGTTCAAAAAAGAAACTTTTTATTAACTACCATTCACTAATTTAAATGAATCCATATATAGAAATTGCAGGAAGAAAAATAGGAGCCAATTTTCCCCCTTTAGTAATTGCCGAAATAGGTATTAATCACGAAGGATCCTTACAAGTAGCCAAGGAAATGGTTGCTGCTGCCCATCGTGCAGGCGCTGAGGTTGTCAAGCACCAAACCCATATCGTATCCGATGAAATGTGTGGGGCCGCCAAGAAAGTAATTCCTGGCAATGCCACGGTTTCTATTTATGAAATCATGGAACGTTGTGCCCTAAACGAGGCTGACGAATTAGAATTAAAAAACTACGTAGAAAGTTTAGGCATGATTTTTATCTCTACGCCATTTTCTCGTGCAGCTGCCGAAAGACTAAAAAAATTTGATATTCCAGCCTATAAAATTGGCTCGGGCGAATGCAATAATTATCCATTACTAGAACATATTGCTACTTTTGGCAAACCCGTCATTTTAAGTACGGGTATGAATACCATAGAGAGTATTGCCAAAGCCGTGGCTATTTTCGACAAACACAATATTCCAGTAGCCTTATTACACACCACTAATTTATATCCAACCCCCATTCATTTGGTTCGTTTTGGAGCCATGCAAGCCATGCACGAAGCATTTCCAGATAAAGTTTTCGGATTATCAGATCACACCTTAAATAATAATGCTTGTTTGGGTGCAGTGGCTTTGGGTGCCAGTATTTTAGAACGACACTTTACCGATCACATGCAACGCACAGGCCCAGACATTATTTGCAGCATGAACGAAAAGGCTTGCGCCGAACTAATCGTCAATTCGGCCGAAATAGCCTTAATGCGTGGCGGTACTAAAAAACCTGCCCATGAAGAACAAGTAACCATCGACTTTGCTTTTGCAACAGTTTGCACCATAAAGCCCATAAAAAAAGGCGACGTTTTTACCAAAGAAAACATTTGGGTAAAACGCCCAGGCACAGGAAAAATTTTGGCCAAACATTTCAATACTATTTTAGGAAAAGTAGCTACTCAGGCTATAAATGACGATACGCAGCTAACTTGGAGCGATGTTAAGTAGCGGAAATTATAGATTCATTTAAGGCAAAATACAAATAACAAAGTGAACAAAAAAATTCTATTTCTAACAGGAACTCGTGCCGATTTTGGTAAAATAAAATCCTTAATTCAAATCTTAGAAGCCCATCCCAACTTCGAACCCTATATTTTTGTAACAGGGATGCACCTTCAAGAAGAATATGGCTATACTTTTTTAGAAGTACAACGTTGCGGTTTTCGCAACATTCATACTTTTCAAAACCATACCCACGAAACCACGATGGATTTAACTTTGGCCAAAACCATCACAGGATTATCCGCCTATGTAAAAGATTGCCAACCAGACATGATTGTCATACATGGCGATAGAGTAGAAGCATTAGCGGGGGCAATTGTAGGTTCCTTAAACAATATTTTAGTGTCCCACATAGAAGGAGGCGAAGTTTCAGGAACAATCGATGAATTAATACGTCATGCTACCAGCAAAATGAGTCACATACATTTCGTATCTAATGACCAAGCCAAAAAAAGATTACTTCAAATGGGAGAACTACACGAATCTATCTTTATCATTGGTTCGCCCGATGTAGATATCATGTTTTCAAAAAGTTTGCCCGATTTACAAACCGCCAAAAAATATTACGAAATTACCTTCAATGATTATGCCGTGGTCATGTTTCATCCCGTAACAACAGAAGCCAAATATATAGCACAATATGCCAACGATTTTGTTCATGTTTTGCTAGCAGATACCCACAATTACGTAGTAGTTTTTCCCAACAACGATCTAGGAAGTCATGCCATTATACAAGCCTACGAAAAACTAAAAAACAACAAGCGTTTTAGAGTATTCCCTTCCTTGCGTTTCGAATATTTTTTAACCCTACTAAAAAACGCTCAATTTATTATAGGAAACAGTAGTGCCGGAATTCGAGAAGCACCTTATTACGGATTACCTATTATTAATATAGGAACCCGCCAACAAAACAGAGCAGCTCATACTCATATTATCAATGTAGATTACAACAAGTTGCATATCCAAGAAGCATTGTCTAGCATCGATTCTCACAAGGTACAGCCTTCTAAAAATGATTTCGGACAAGGAAATAGCGCAAAATTATTCTTAGCATCTCTAGAAAAAAATGACATTTGGCAAATAAATTACCAAAAACAATTTAACGATATATAATGGCCAACAACAAAGGATCACTAAATACTACCATAAACAGCTTTTTTAAATCTCATTATTTGGGCGTTACCACAAGGGTCGGGCTTTACGTTACAATCTTTTTGAGGCAAAAAAAGCCTCAAAAAGGATTTCCACTTCAATCCCTAACGCAAAACGCTATAAATAATAGAATTAAGCCCAAAGTATTTATATTATTGCCTGACGGTATAGGCTTGCGAAATTTTGCCTATTCCAATTTTTATGACATAGGCAGAAAAAAACAAATGAAGGTTGTTTTTTGGAACAGCACACCTTTTCTATTAGCAAATCTGGGTTTCGAGGAAATTAAAATAAATAAAACCAAAAACAATCCACTCACCGAGATTTATAAAAACGCAAAAACACAAGCAGAGCTAAATTGTAACATACACAAAGAAAAAGATACTGTGTATAATACTTATCGTTTTCCTTTCTCGTATCGTAATATAAAGGCAATCGCAAAAAGTGTAACCATAAGAACCCTAGCTTTTAGCAATAGTTCCTCAAAAGGATTACGGTTTTTACGAAGAAAGATGAAAAGCGAAGAGCGTAAAACAGATGCTTATAAACAAGCCATACAAACACTCCTTGCCGAGCAACCTGCTATGGTTTTTTGCACCAACCAGCGGCATATTTCCTCTATTGCACCATTACTAGCAGCGCAGGATTTAGGAATACCTACCGCTACCTTTATTTTTTCGTGGGACAATTTGCCTAAAGCCACACTGGTTGTAGAACCAGATTACTATTTTGTGTGGAGTAACCACATGAAATTAGAATTACTACAGTACTATCCAGATATAAAAGACGAACAAATTTTTATAACAGGAACCCCCCAATTCGAATCCCATTTCGATGCCAGTAGGTTATTACCCAGAACCACTTTTTTTAAAAATCACGGTCTTGATCTTGCTAAAAAATATATTTGTTATTCTGGCGACGATGTAACCACCAGTCCTGATGATGCTACTTATTTAGATGATGTGGCACAAGCTGTTGCAGCATTGAATGCCAAAGGAAATGCCATTGGGATTTTATTTCGCCGTTGCCCCGTCGATTTTTCAGACCGTTATGATGCGGTTATCAAAAAATACAAGGATATTATTGTCCCTGTTACCCCGCAATGGAAAAAAATAGGGGCAGACTGGAGTACCATTTTGCCTACTAATAACGATGTAACTTTACAAATGAATACCATTTATCACACAGAAATGGTTGTCAATTTGGGTTCTTCGATGGTTTTTGATTATGTTGCCCATAAAAAACCCTGCGCCTATATTAATTATGATATTCCAAAACCAAAGGATAAAAATTGGTCCGTAAAAAAAATATATAAATTTGTGCATTTCCGATCTATGCCTCATAAAAACGCAGTGGTTTGGCTCAATACTAAGCAAGAAATTGCTGCAAAATTAGAACAAACATTAGCAACAGCTGCAACAGTTCCTTGGGCACAAAAATGGTTCGAAAAAATTAACCAACACCCGCCTCAAGAAGCCTCGGAAAGAATCTGGAATGCCATCACAAAAATTATTCAAAATAAAAATGATTAAACAACTCCTACTATCAGACTACAAACGCTACGGAATAGATTCGGTTTCTTTTTTCGTACTCTGTAAAGTTTTTTTTATAATGCCAAACCCAGGATTAAAATTCATCACCATTTTTAGATTAACACAATATTTTAGAAAAAAAAACAGGCTCTTGTTTTATATTTTCTTTCTTTGGCTTCGTAAATTAAAAGTAAAATACGGCTTCGATATTTCTTATAGAACCCAAATAGGATCTGGTTTTTATATAGGTCATTTTGGTAATATAGTCATTCATGGCGATACAATTATAGGTAATAACTGTAACATTTCGCAAGGTATTACCATTGGCATTAGCAATTACGGTAAAGTGGGCGTTCCAAAAATTGGCGACAATGTTTTTATAGGGCCAGGGGCTTGTGTTTTTGGGGATATAGTCATTGGAAACAAAGTTACTATTGGCGCTAATACGGTTGTTACCGATGATATTCCCGACGGTTGTACTGTAATGGGTTCTAAAATGACCATTATTGCAAAAGATTTGTCCAATTTTTATATTCATAATCTTCAAAAATAACATGAAAATAGCATTTTTAACCTCAGAATATCCCCACCCAAAAACAAAAGGTTTTGGAGGTATTGCAACGAGTATCAAAAATTTAGCTTCTGGATTAGCCCAAGCAGGTTATACTCCTTCGGTATTAGTATATGGTCAGGATCAAGACGATTTTTTTGAGGACAATGGCGTGGCTGTTTATAAAATTAAAAACATTAAGGTAAAAGGTTTGTCTCTTTTTTTAACCCAAAGAAAAATAAGAATATTAATTGACGATTTGTATGCCAAAGGTATCATAGCCGTAGTTGAAGCACCAGATTGGACCGGTATAACGTCTTTTATTAAACCCAAAAAATGCCCCATTGTGATTAGAATGAATGGGAGTGACACTTATTTTTGTGCTATCGAAAAAAGACCCAGCAAATTTAAAAATCGATTTTTAGAAAGAAGGGCCTTGCAAAAAGCCAATGCTTTACTATCGGTAAGTGAATTTACGGCAAATTATACCCGAAAATTATTCGGTTTAACCCAAAAAATAACCATTATTCCCAATGGTATTGCCCTGGAAAATTTTACAAAAAAAGAGGAATCAATTACCCCAAATACGATTTTGTACTTCGGAACTTTAATACGAAAAAAAGGATGTTTAGAGATTCCGTATATTTTTAATGAAGTAGTTAAAACAAATCCATCTGCAAAATTATTACTCGTAGGAAGCGATACTTCCGATATCTCGACTGGGTCTAAATCTACTTGGGCATTAATGCAAGAAATGTTTTCTCCCAAAGCATTAGCGAACGTTACCTATTTGGGTAGAAAACCCTACCATGAAATAAGAAGTATAATACAAAATGCCCAAGTTTGTATTTTTCCATCCTATGCTGAAGCTTTGCCTGTTTCTTGGTTAGAAGCCATGGCGTTAGAAAAACCCATTGTAGCCTCAAATATTGGCTGGGCAAACGAGTTGATGACAAACGGGATTGAAGGTTTTTTAATTTATCCAACAGCGCATCAATCATGGGCTAATGCTATTAATATGCTTTTGTCTGATCCTATTTTAGCACAAAAATTAGGCAGTAATGCAAGAGATAAAGTAAAAAAACATTTTAGTAATGAGGTTCTGCTATCTAAAAATATAGATTTTTACAGTACAATATCATGATTATAATTTATTATAATAAGCAAGAAATTCTCGAAATATATCACGAGGATCTGCAGCAAAAAATAGCGGTTACAAGTAAAAACATGGCGCAATGTATTTGCGATTTGTCTTATTTGTTTGCTCATCAAATCATAGTTTGGTGTCATATTGATGCCAAGAAATATTTAAACGCATCTTCTATACCAGAACTATTTAATTTTCAAAATAAAATTATTTCCTACCATCCAAAGTATAATTATTTGCACAATGGTATTGGTTATGTCGATGAGAAATTATTTGTTGCCGTAAACAAACAGGTTACTTATCCCACTTGGATGATGAGCAGTTTTGTAGGGGTCATACCATCTGATTTGATTAAGCGTTTGAACGCCAAGGATTTTGTAAGTAATGATTTCGATTATTTTCTGACCTCTTTAGCTAAACTTTCGCAACCATTGGGTGTTTTTTGTTATTCGGAACCTCGATTGTTATTGTTGGATAGTGCTTTTGTTCCTTCCGTACAAAGTATGCCTTCAATAAAAAAAGTGTTTCAATTTGTAAAACAACATTATAAATTCCGTTGGGTATTGATGCTGTTTTTTAATTACTGTCTTTACGAAAGGAAAATTTACATCATCCCTTTTTTAAATACCGTGTTTTATAAAAAAAGAGAAATAAAAGGCTCGTTTTCTGAAGACAATACAGCAGTTCCTAAGCCCGTCAGCCCGGTTTTAAAAGACATAGATGTTTTAATTCCTACCATTGGCCGGAAACCTTTTTTATACGACGTGCTAAAAGATTTGTCCAAACAGACTATTTTGCCTAAAAATGTTATTATCATAGAGCAAAATCCTCTAGTAGGAAGCACATCTGAATTGGATTATTTACAAGATGAAAATTGGCCTTTTGCCATCAAGCATATTTTTACCCATCGGTCAGGGGCTTGTAATGCCCGAAACTTGGGTTTGAAAGAAATAAAAAGCGAATGGATATTCCTAGCCGACGATGATATTCGTTTTCAAGATTCTTTCTTTGAGGAAGTTTTTCAAAAAATAGCGTGTATAGGCGAAAAGGCTTATACCATTTCTTGTTTAAGAGCGGGCGAAAAAAAAGAATTTAAAATGCCAGTGCAATGGAATACTTTTGGTTCGGGTTGCAGTGTGGTTAAAAAAACCGAATTAGAAGGCATCAATTTCGATTTACGGTATGAGTTTGGTTTTGGCGAAGATGCCGATTTTGGCATGCAGTTGCGCAACAAAGGAACCGATGTTATTTACCTAGATTCACCAGAAATAACACACCTAAAAGCACCGGTTGGCGGCTTTAGAACCAAACATGTCTTTGACTGGGATGCCGATTTGGTTTTGCCTAAACCATCGCCAACCATAATGTTGTATAGGCTACAGTATAATACTAAAGAGCAGTTGCGGGGTTATAAAACAGTTTTGTTTGCCAAGTTTTATAAACACCAACAAAGTAAGAATCCCTTTCGTTTTGTTAAACAGATGAAAAAAAAATGGAATGCCAGTATTTTTTGGGCACAATATTTAATTAATAAAAAATGAAATTTACATTAATAGTTTGTACTTATATGCGTCCCGCACCTTTATTGCAATTGTTGCAATCGGTTCGTGCGCAGTCTTTATATCCTGATGAAATCCTGATTGTTGATGGTTCTAAAAATCATGACACCAGAAAAATGCTTCAAGAAAATTTGTTTTCAAACCTTCACTATTTTTTGGTCGATGATAAAGATCGCGGGCTTACCAAACAAAGAAATTTTGGAATTACTAAGGTAAATAATGCTACCGATGTGGTTTGTTTTTTAGATGATGATACGGTTTTAACGGCTAATTATTTTGAAGAAATCATGCAAACCTATGCCTTATATCCCAAAGCACTTGGGGTTGGCGGCTATATTGTAAACGAAAGCAAATTTACCTTTGTAGGGGAAAATTACACGCCCAATCTAAAAGAATTTTATTACGATGGCTGGAAAATAAAAGACGGTACCCGTTTTATATTGCGAAAATTATTAAAATTAGATAGCGATCAGCCACCGGGGTATTCCTCAAATTATTCGCATGGTCGCAGTGTAGGATTTTTGCCACCGTCAGGTAAAATATATCCCGTAGAGCAACTCATGGGTGGTGTTTCGTCTTTTAAGAAAAAAGTATTTGAAAAACTACAATTCTCTACTTATTTTGAAGGGTATGGTTTGTATGAAGATGCCGATTTTACCATAAGGGTTTCTAAAACAGGACCGTTATACTTAAATACGGCTGCAAAATTGAACCATTACCATAACGAAGCGGGAAGACCTAATAAATATACTTATGGAAAAATGGTGGTGCGAAACGGCTGGTATGTTTGGCGGGTAAAAAATCCTAACCCCAAATTTATACACCAATGGAAATGGAATTGTATCACAATCGTGTTAACTCTCATCAGATTTAGTAATACATTTACAACGGCTAAGCACAAAGAAGCATTTACCGAAGCGCTTGGTCGAACCGTAGGATGGTTCAGTTTATTTTTTAATAAGCCAAGATAAGATGAAAACAACCCAAGAAATATTAGAAACCAACAAAAAGCAAGCCGCATTTTATAACAATGTAAAGCAAAATTATATCACTAAACTTTGGTCTAAATTTAGAGGAGGCGTTCTAAATAAGATTAGAAAAAACATAGGAGTTCATGATCAGGCTTATAATTTACACAAAGTATGGTTTGACGATCTGGCTACTAAAAAAGTATTGGATCTAGGTTGTTTTGAAGGCAATTATCTTTCGTTGTATCTTGCTGAACAAGCAAAAGAATATATAGGGATCGATTTAAGCGATGTGGCTATTGCCAAATTAAACGAAAGATTAAAGCCTTTTCCCAATGCAAAAGCCTTGGCTGTCGATTTTTTATCGGATGATTTTACAGAAAGAGATTTCGATTTAGTATATGCTTATGGTGTCTTGCATCATTTTCCGAATACCGATATTCTGATTAATAGGCTAAACGAAATTATGGCTAAAAAGGCTAATATTATTAGTTATGACCCGCTAGAAACCAGTTGGCCAGTAAAGTTGGTTCGGGTTTTATACAGACCTTTTCAATCTGATGCCGCATGGGAATGGCCTTTTACCAAAAAAACAGTATATAAATATAAAGCAGCCTTTAATATTCTTGAAAGAAGAGGGATTTTAGGAAAATCGAAATGGGTTTATCTGGTTAATATCCTACCACTTTCGGATGCTAAAAAACAAGCAATAGGAAAAAAATGGCACCAACAAGATTGGGAAAATTCGGCAGTTTCTAATAGTGCTTTATTCCGTTGTATGCATATTACAATGAAAATGGAAAAAAAATAAGGTTTATGAATACGATACGTCTTGTTATTTCGGATTATAAAAAGTTTAAAAAGTATGGCGGAAATTTTATTACTATTCTTTTTTTTACACAAGGTTTTTGGGCTGTTTTACAGCACAGAATAGCCTATGTTATTTATACTAATTTTCACCTTCCAATACTTAGACAACTCTTATTATTGTTGTGTTTGTGTTGGCAGAAAACAATCGAAATCACTACTGGAATTTCTATTCCTGCTTCGGTAAGAATAGGGCATTCTTTTTACATAGGACATTTTGGAGGCATTATTATCAATGCCAATGTCATTATGGGCAATAATTGTAATATTTCGCAAGGGGTAACTATTGGGATTTCAGGATTAGAAGATAAAAGAGGTGTCCCCGTTATTGGTAATAATGTGTATATTGGTGTAAATTCGGTTGTAGCAGGAAAAATTACTATCGGCAATAATGTTCTAATTGGTGCTTGTTCATTAGTTACTCATCATGTTACGGAAAACGCAGTAGTACTGGGTGTTCCTGCGGTTAAGATCTCCAATAAAAGTTCTAAAGGGTATATATGAAACTAGTAGTTATTTCTAATGCCCCTATAATTAAAAAGCATGATCAGAGGTTTGCTTACAGTCCTTATGTTAAAGAAATGGCTGTTTGGGCTAAGTATGCTGATGAGGTTGCTTTTTGTTGTCCAGAATGGAAAAACGAAAAGGGATTGCTTATTTCTGAAATTCCTTTTTCAGTCAGTAAAAATTTTTTGCTTTCTGATTTTAACATTACAACTATCGGTGGTACTTTTAAAGCTTTTTTTCAAATAATATATAATTGCTACATCATTTTTAGAGCTATGTTTTGGGCAGACCACATTCATTTGCGCTGTCCAGGAAATGTAGGTTTGTTAGGTGCAGTAGTTCAAATATTTTTTCCTCACAAAATTAAAACAGCAAAATATGCGGGCAATTGGGATCCAAAAGCAAAGCAACCATTAAGTTATCGTTTGCAAAAATACATTCTGAGTAATACCTTTTTAACTCGTAAAATGCAAGTTTTGGTTTATGGCACGTGGGAAGGCAGTACAAAAAACATCAAACCTTTTTTTACCGCAAGTTATAAGGAGAGTGACAAGCAATCTGTTTTGCCTAGAAGCCTAAAAGGAATTGTCAAAATGGTATTTGTAGGAACATTGTCTTCGGGTAAAAGACCTTTATACGCTATTCAACTGGTAGAGGAATTACAAAAAAAAGGATTTTCTGTGCAATTATCTATTTTTGGGGAAGGTGAGGAGCGAAAAACGTTAGAAGCCTATATTTTAAACAAAAAATTATCTCAAAGTGTCATTCTTAACGGAAACCAAAATTCCGAAGTCGTACAAAAAAACTATCAAGAAAGTCATTTTGTACTGCTTGCTTCCCAAAGTGAAGGTTGGCCTAAAGTAATTGCCGAAGGGATGTTTTGGGGTTGTGTACCGCTAGCAACAGCTATTTCCTGCGTTCCTTTTATGCTCGATTTTGGGAATAGAGGTGTCTTGTTAGCAGTCGATTTAGAAAATGATGCTAAAGACATTCAGGATTTAATTCAACAAGAACAAAGGTTTCAAAAAATGTCTTTAAACGCAATAGAATGGTCCAGAGAATATACTCTAGACAAGTTTGAACAAGAAATCAAATTACTTTTACACGCATGAGGGTTTTACAAATCATAGATTCATTAAATGCTGGCGGAGCAGAGCGTATGGCAGTAAATTACGCTAATGCCTTAGCCGATAAAATTGAATTTAGTGGTATTGTCGTGACTCGCAAGGATGGGATTCTGAAAAAACAATTGGGCAATAACGTTCCGTTTTTTTTTATAAATAAAACAAAAACAGTTGATTTTGATGCCATACGAAGCTTAAAAAACATTGTTATTGAAAATAAGATCGATATTATTCACGCACATGGCACTTCTTTTTTTACTGCTTTTTTGTTGAAAATGACATGTTATCACATAAAAATCGTTTTCCACGAGCATAACGGAGACCGATCTAACCAATCGTTTTTTAAGAATATACCACTGTTTGTAAGTTTGTTTTTCTTTAATAAGGTTTTGGTTGTAAACAAGCAAATTGAAAAATGGTTTCATAAAAAGGGAATCAAAAACACCTCTTATTTTCCCAATTTCGCCAGTTTAGAATCTTTTAATTTTGAAACCACAAAATTAGAAGGAGAAACAGGAAAACGGATAATTTGTTTGGCTAATTTAAAAAATCCTAAAAACCATCAGGTGTTGCTTAAAGCATTTGCGGTCTTAAGCTTAAAAAAAGAGGATTGGTCGCTGCATTTTGTAGGCGAAAATTACCAAGACGAATATTCGCAAAAAATTACTAAGTTAGCCAAGGCGTTAGGTATTGCCGAATCTGTTTTTTTGTATGGTGCAAAATCAGACATCGCTAACATCCTATCGCAAGCAACTATCGGCGTTTTATGTTCTACTTACGAGGGATTTCCAGTTGCATTGCTAGAATACGGATTGGCAAAACTTCCTGTAATTTCTTCCAATGTAGGATTTTGTTCGGAAGTGATTCTTCATAAGAAAACAGGATTGTTATTTAATCCGATGCATTTGCAAGAATTAGTATTGCAATTGGGAAACTTAAAAGATGATTTTAACTTGAGGGGTTATTTATCAGAAGAATTAAATAATTTAGTAGTGTCAAATTTTAGTAAAGAAACAATTATTGCAAATCTAATTATTATATACAATAGTATTAATGAAAAGTAAGAACTTAAGCTATACGACCATTATATTGCTCCATATTGGGTTGGGTATTTTAATTTATATGGCTTCAAAATTATCTATTCCATACGGATTGGCCATATTGTCTGTAGGACTGCTTACCATTTTAAAAACCCAGAATACTAAAAACCAAGTCTTGTATTTTTGTGCTTATATAGTAGGTAGCGAAGTGATTTTGAGAATGACAGGAGGGTCTTTGTCTTATGAGATAGGTAAATATTCGGTTATTTTATTTATGCTTATGGGGATTTATTTTTCTGGGTTTTCTAAAAATTCTTTTCTCTATTGGATTTTTTTAATACTTCTTCTTCCTGGGGTTTTATTGGCAACAGTAACACTTAAATTAGATACCGATATTCAAAAATCGATAGCATTTAATATCTCTGGACCTGTGTGTTTGGGTATTTCTGCGTTGTATTGTTACCAGCGAAAAATTACTTTAAAAGAATTAGACAATATACTATTTTGTATGCTTTGTCCAATTATTACAACCGTAACCTATATGTTTTTATATACCCCCAGTGTTAAAAAAATAATAACAAGTACCCAATCTAATTTTGAAACCTCAGGAGGGTTTGGTCCCAATCAAGTATCTACCATAGTTGGTTTGGGTGTTTTTATCATGTTTAGTCGATTAGTGTTTCATTCAAAAAACAAACAAATTATTGTATTAAATACGACATTGTTGTTAATCATGGCTTTTCGAGGAATAATTACTTTTTCGAGAGGAGGAATGCTTTCTAGTGCAGTAATGATCGCATTACTTTTGTTAATTTTGTTTTTTGTAACCCAAAGAGCAGCAAAAATAAAGTTGCTTTGGATGGTCGTTTTTTCGTTTGTTGCTTTTTTAATAATCTGGAGTTATAGTTCGAGTCAAACAAATGGTTTGATCGCAAAACGCTATGCTAATGAAGACGCATCAGGTAGGGTAAAAAGCACACTACTTTCTGGTCGAGAAGAGATTATTGGAAGTGAATTTGATATGTTTTTGGCCAATCCAATATTTGGAATAGGCGTAGGAAAAGGGCGAGAAAACAGGTTGGAATCTACAGGAGAATCAATAGCTTCTCACAATGAAATTTCTAGAATGTTAGCAGAACATGGCTCTTTAGGTGCTTTAGGTATTGTAATTTTGTTTGTTACGCCATTGGTTTTATACACAAACAATAGGCGTCATATTTATTTGCTTTCGTTCTTCGCTTTTTGGATATTAACAATAAACCATGCCGCGATGCGTTTAGCAGCTCCAGCATTTGTATATGCCTTGTCATTATTGCATATTTACAGTATTGAAGACCAAAAAAAACTAAATGAAAATATCGAATAAAAATAGATATATTTTTAGATATTTGTAAAAACCTGCTATGATGAATGTTAAAACTAAAATACATTTCGAAATGTCTGAAAGAAAAATTCTTCTTCGGTTCTTTGATGTAGTTTCAGTTTTGGGTTTATTAGATTTGCTAGGAATTGTTTTCGATTTTTATTATTTTAAAATCTCAGAAACCAATTTCTATTGGACTATTATTTTATCGGTATATCTTTTGTTTTTTGGTTCTGTTTTTGAGATGTATAATCTGCAAGTGGCAAGCAACCAGTTTCAAATTACAAAAAGTATTTTGTTAGTAACCTTTTCGACAGTATTATTGTATTTACTAACACCAATTATTACTCCAGCACTCCCAGAGAATCGTTTTCAAATACTACTTTTTTTTAGTTCTATTTTAGTCTCATTATTTCTTTGGCGAATAATTTATGTGCGATTTTTTGCCTCAACAAGATTTGGTAAAAAAGCAATTTTAATTTGTAATAAATCAGAATTAGAAGAACTAGTTAAGGGCTTGCAAAGCGTAGATCCTCATTATAAAATAGAAGGTTATATAAATTCTGACACAAAAGATTTAAAAGAATTTGATAGTAATTATCTAACCCTTATTAATCTAGATACTATTGAAGATTTTATTATAAAAAAAGGAATTTCAGAAATTGTTATTGCATCACAAAAAACAGAAGGTATTACAGTCGAATTGTATAGTAAACTTATGAAATTGCTCGAAAATGGTTTTGTAATACGAGAATATACCCAAGTTTACGAAAGCATAACCCAACGAATTCCTGTGCAATATTTAGCTCGAGATTTTTATAAATACTTTCCCTTTTCAAGAAGTAATCATAACAAGTTATACCTAATTATAGTAAGGGTTTTAAGTGTTTTAACTTCAGTTTTTGGGCTTTTAATAGGTCTTTCAATGTTGCCTTTTGTCTTATTAGGCAATCTCTTAGGCAATCGGGGACCATTGTTTTATACACAAGACAGAGTAGGTAAAAACGGAAAAATATTTAAAATTTACAAATTTCGTTCTATGATTATTAATGCCGAATCTTCTGGAGCTGTTTTCGCTACGGCAAACGATTCTAGGATAACCCCCTTTGGTAAATTTTTAAGAAAGACTAGGATAGATGAGGTGCCTCAGTTTATAAACGTGATTAAAGGCGATATGTCGGTCATTGGGCCAAGACCAGAAAGACCTTTTTTTGTGAAAGAAATTGCTCAAATTATGCCCTTTTATGAAACCCGTCATGTCCTGAAACCAGGAGTTACAGGCTGGGCACAAGTAAATTATTCGTACGGAGAAACTATTGCTGATAGTTTGATAAAACTACAATATGATTTGTATTATATTAAGCACCGAAGCATTTACCTTGATCTGAATATTATGGTAAAAACAATAAGTACCGTACTCTTTTATAAAGGGCAATAGTATAAAAGAACTTAAAAAAAAAGGACAAGTAAGAAGAAACATAAAAGGCAAACAATTTAATGAAAAAAACATATTTAATCTTCTTCTTTTTATATCTAGGTAATATTTATTCGCAGAATGGCAAAATAATTTCAAGAACAATTGTAGACTTGTCTAAAACGCCTATTTGGGGAAAAATAGCTATAAATGACTCTTTAAGAGAGGAATATAAATACTTAAACAAATTAAATTTTTATTTCATTAAATATCAAAGTGATGAATTAGAAGTTAACGGAATATTGTTAGAACCAAAAAAACAGGGTAAATACCCAGTTGTAATTTTTAATCGAGGTGGAAATAGAGCGTTTGGAAGATTAAATGTAGGTACAATGATACTATTTACATCAAAATTAGCAGCAGAAGGTTATGTAATAATTGGAAGTGATTTTAGAGAAAAAGATGAATTTGGTGGTTCTGAAATTAACGACGTTTTGAATTTAACAGAAACTATCAAAGAAGTTGAAAAAGCCAATTCTAACAATATTGGAATGTTTGGCTGGTCAAGAGGCGGAATAATGACTTATCTTGCATTGGGAAAATCAGACAAAATAAAAAGTGCAATTATTGGAAATAGTCCAACAAATTTATTTGAGTTAATAAAAGACAGACCAGAAATGGAAACTCAAGTAATTGCACAATGTGTACCAAATTATTTTAACAACAAAGAGATAGCATTAAAGAATCGTTCCGTCGTATTTTGGGCAGATAAATTGAATAAAAAAAGTAGTTTACTAATCTTGTGTGGGAAAAACGATGAAAGAGTTAATCCAAAACAAGCAGATGAAATAGCAGAAAAGTTAACCAAAATAAAATATAATTTTGAATTAAGAAAATTTGAAACAGACCATTCATTTACAGGAAAAGAAAATGAATTAAATGAAGTTGTAATTAAATGGTTTAACGATAAACTAAAAAATAGCGACTAACAAGCGTTTGGTAACATGGCGGGTTTAAGGTTAAATTTAAAAAGGGTTTTGTACACATTTTATTCCTTGCCGTATTTTGCGTTTGGGATTGAAGCCAAAATCATTAATCAGCCGCTTCTGCAAGCCTCAAAACAGTAGGCGGTGATTGCAAAGACGACACAAAAAAAAAACACAGACAAAAAAATGCCATTTACATTTTCACATCCAGCAATCATATTACCATTACGGTATTTGCCAAGACAATGGTTCTCATTAACAGGACTTATAATAGGTAGTTTAACACCTGACTTCGAATATTTTTTGAGAATGAGAATTAAAAGTAATTACAGCCATACCATAGGCGGACTTTTTTGCTTCGACTTGTTGCTTGGTCTGTTACTCGCATTTATATTTCACAATGTAGTTCGTGATAGCTTATTTGACAACTTGCCAAAATTTTTAAAATCAAGATTTTCAATTTTTAAGCAGTTTAATTGGAACAGATATTTCAAAGAAAAAGGGCTAGTGGTAATGATTTCTATTTTAATAGGAGCAGCTTCTCATATTTTTTGGGATAGTTTTACTCACTACAACGGTTATTTCGTGCAGAAAATCCCAGCGCTACAAAACTCAGTAGGCTTTCTTGGCAGTCAAATTCCAATCTCGAAAATATTGCAACATTCTTCAACTTTACTAGGAGGACTTGTGGTTACTTTTACTATTTACAAATTGCCAACAAACAAAGTAGAATCCGAAAGCATAAATTTCAGATATTGGACAATATTACTAGGGCTAACTTTGATAATTATTGTAGCAAGGTTTTTAAGCGGACTTACCCTAAAACAATACGGAAGTCTAATAGTAACAGTGTTTTCTGCAGGGCTAATTTCATTAATATTAACACCTTGGCTAATTAATAGGAAATAAAAACTACGCAACCACCAATGCGGGATTTGCAATAGGGCAAAAGCTATAATTAATAGCATTAAATTAAAAACACTAACTTCGGTTGCAAAGCATTGCTACGATTAGATTAAAAAAGTATAATTTTATTTTTTAATTTTCATTCTTAAAAGTAATACAAACGTTGCAATTATGATTGGTAAAACAATTATAAAATGAATTTTACCAAACATATAAATACAATAACTTCCTAAGCATAACAAGCAGAGTAAGCTCGTTTTTTTAATCCATTTTGTGTTGTTTTTAATGATAAAAAACACAAGAAATAAGAATAACGGATTAAGTAAAAGAATATTGTAATTCCAAAATAATTCTTTGTGAAAAGAATAAATACTCATAAAAGAAAATAATAATCCTATTAGTCCTAAAACAGAAAAATAAATAATATTCGTTGCTTTTTTGTTTAAAACCACGAAAAGTAATAAAATAATTATTAATGAATAAATGCTGTCTAAATAAGAAACAGGCGTGGTTCTATTGGCTTCAAAAATAGTATTTGTTTCAGAGACTAGCGGTTCGTTCTTGTATGAAATGGTTTTTAAATTATCAAATAAATCTAACGGAAGAAAAATAGTGGTAGCTTGGTTGTCTGCTTTTTGTCCGAAAATTATATTGATCCCCAATTGCTCATAAAAATGATTCTTGGCATAAGGAAATAATACTTCTCTATAAGTAGTATGATTTCTATTTTTTTTAGCAATTGGTTTGTTTTCTAAAACTTCATTTACAATATCTATTACTTTTGTCGTACAATTTCTATCGATAAATTTGTAGGTATAAAAGGTGTTTTCGGGTAAAAGAGAAGCGTTTAATTTGTTAAATAGACTTTGTTTTTCTAAAAAAGAGAAGTTTAAAACTTGCTCGTAAATAGAACGATTGTCTTCTCTGTAATTGTATTCGAAATCTGCATAAGGGTAAGCTGCGGCATAATATTGTAAATTTCCTTTTGCAAATTTTGCTACGAAATTTTCGGTAGCAAAATCGAACATTCCGTAATTGTAAACCAAATCGAAATTTGATTTGTAATCTTGAATTCTCAAGGCAGTATGACCATATAAAGAATGCACTTCGTCTGCAACTCCTACGGTGATAATACTAACTTTAGTGCTTTCAGAAATAGTCAATTGCTGACAATAACTTATCGAAAATTGTATAAGAGATAATAGGAGTAGTATTTTTTTTGTCATCGAAATAAATTTATCTAAAAATACTTAAATCAACTTTCAGCGAAAACACATTCGAATACAAGGCGGCACTTTGGTTTGCTAAATCAGTCAGTGCATAATCGATAGCAATCCCTTTATACTGAAATCCGACCCCAAAATTGGGCTGAAATCCTATTTTTTTGCTTCCGTCTATTTGTTGTATTTTCTGAAAATTACCAAATCCAGCCCTCAGGAAAGCCAAGTTGTTGTACCCATATTCGAACCCCAAAGCAGGATCGATACTCGCAAAACGGGTAGCAATTATATCGTTTGTTTGTTGAAATTGCATATTCAAATTTGCCGATGCTAATAAACTTGTTTCGTTATGAAATTCGTATTTTTTAGCTACACCAAACTGTACTTTAGGTATAGTAATTTCTGTGCTTTCTGGCAAATCCTGATTTTGAAGTGGGTTTATTGTTTGTGCGTTTTTTATTTTTTTAAACTCCTTTTCATTAATATTCCAAATATTGTAAGTAGTGGTAATGTCTCGAACCATAAGTCCTATTTGCCAATTGTTTTTCTCGAATTGCAGTCCTAAATCGAAACCAAATCCCCATGAGCTGGCAAAATTTCCAATAATTCTGCGAATTACTTTTGCATTTGCACCATATTGAAAACCTTGTACAGGCAATTTTCGGGCATAAGAAAAGGTAAAACCATAATCTGCTGCCGAAAATAAGCTAATTCTGTTGTAATCTATGTTTCCACTAGCATCAATTAGTTCGGTTGTGTTTAAAATGTTATCAACCCCAAAACGTAATATAGATGCACCCCAAGCACTACGGTCATCTATTTTTTTTGCGTAAGCGGCATAATCATATTGTGCAATATTGGCAAAGTAATTTGCGTGCATCAAAGCAGCTTCGCTGTCTTTAATTTTTAGCAAACCTGTGGGGTTCCAGTAGCCAGAGTTTACATCGCTGGTATGTGCCACCATAGAATTTGCCATACCAAAAGCACGAGCATCTACACCAATATTCATGAATTCGTTCGAATATTTGCGAATCGTTTGCGCTTTTGTAAAGCTAAATATGATTAAAAATATAAAAAGTATAAATTTTTTCAAAGGAAAATTAATTTGTACAAAGATTAAATAAAAATCTGATATAATAAACGCATCGATGTATAAACTTATTGTGCTAAATTTGCGGCATAGATAATTAAATTTTTTCAATGATGAATATAAAAAAACACATTCCTAATATTATTACTTTATTAAATCTTTTTTGTGGCTGTATCGCTTTGGTATTTGCCGTTGATATGAATTTTGAAATGGCATTCTTTTTTGTTTCGTTGGGTATCTTCTTAGATTTTTTTGACGGCTTTTTTGCCCGATTATTTAAAGTTTCTAGCCCTTTAGGATTGCAATTAGATTCTCTTGCAGATATGGTAACTAGTGGGGTTGTACCTGGTTTTGTAATGTTTTGTTTACTCGCTAGTTCTCAGAACCAAATTTACGGATATACGATTTTGCCTTATTTAGGGTTTATAATTACTTTGGGTTCTTGTTATCGTTTGGCAAATTTTAATATAGATACCCGCCAAACAGATTCATTTATAGGATTGCCAACCCCCGCCAATGCTTTGTTTATTTTAAGCCTGCCTTTGGTTTTGTTAGATTCAAACAACGAATTTATTACTAATGCGCTTCAAAATCATTGGGTTCTCATTGCCATTTCTGTGGCAAGTGCTTATATTATGAACGCAGAAATTCCCTTATTCTCATTAAAAATTAAAGATTTTACTTTTAAGAAAAACGCCTTGCAAATTTTATTCTTGGCTTCTTCTGTGTTATTATTGCTGGTTTTTAGGTATTTAGGAATTGCTATGGTTATTGTTTTTTATGTCTTGCTTTCGGTTGTGAATAATTTGATTAATAAAAAATAAGAGATTAATGGCTGTACGGAAATCAGTAAAGTCTAAAAAACAAAAATCATTCTCTAGCAGCAATACGTTTTACGGATGCTTTTTTATTGCCTTTTTATTGCTTTTTTTATACAGTCAGCGAAATATTTTGGCGTATTATTTAGGTTTTAAAACGGATAAAATTATTTTAGAAACCAGGACAGCATCTCTCGATAAAGTATTAGATGCCCATATCGAAAAATCTTTTGGTATCGATATTTCCGAGTACCAAGACAAAATAAATTGGGATCATCTAAAAGAGATAAATGGTGGTTTTCCTATCGAATTTGTTTTTGTTCGAGCCACTGTGGGTAATGATAGGCGAGATTATAAATTTAAAAAATACTGGGAAAAGGCTAAAGAGAACAAATTTATTTGTGGTGCTTACCATTATTATCGTCCCAACGAAAATTCGATCGAGCAAGCTAATAATTTTATTAAAAATGTAAGACTTCGCAAAGGAGATTTTCCTCCAGTTTTAGATATAGAGAAGCTACCTAGAGCACAATCTATCGAACGGCTAAAAGTTGGTTTGCAACGTTGGCTCGATGTGGTTGAAGAACATTATGGTGTAAAACCAATTATTTACAGTAGTGAGAGTTATTATAACGATTTTCTAAAAGAAGATTTTTCAGATTATCCTTTTTGGATAGCCAATTACACTGCTTTTTATAAAGAAATTAGTTCTGACTGGTCTATGTGGCAAGTAACCGAAAACGGAAAAGTAAAAGGAATAAAAGGTTGTGTCGATGTGAATATTTACAACGGAAATTCGGTAAATTTAAAGGAATTATTGATACATTAATTATGGTAAAGCAAATTGTTTATTTCGGTTTTTAGTTTCGTTATAAGCATTATCATAAGCTAGAGTTGCTAATTTCGTAATTCAATAGTTGCTTTTGCATGACTTGTTTTTGTTTCAAATAGACTATCATATTTTATAATTCTATTTGATGCTTCTTCTATAATTTTAAGATTTCTTTCGAGAACTCTTTTTCTTATGAAATTTTTTCGGTATTCAAAAAAAAAACTATTTTTTCATCATTAAAATAACTTTCAATTTTATCTGTTGAAACTTTTTCATCAAAAAATCTATTTTAGAATTCGTTTATCTATAAATTAATTATTTTATTGAACAAATCAAATAAGAATTTTTTAGGGTTTGTTCTTCTACTAGGTTTGTTTCAAACAGATAATTTTCTAGAGGATATGTTTCGCACAAAGGCTAAATGTTTTTTGTTTAAAAAGTATATAATAAGTATTTATAACCTAATTTTGTTAGGTTTGAAGGAATTGTTGCTAAGACAAATTTTGTCTTATATGTGTTTTTGTTACAATGCCAAGAAGAGAAATTAGCCACGAATTTAATATGTTTTTACAGGTTTTCACTGATTGAAAAATTAATTGCATTTGCCGTTTTGTTAAAACTCTAATTTCTTTCTTCTTAACTCAAAGTTTTGGCCTAAATATACTCTTCTTACCATTTCGTCTTCTACTAATTCTTCGGGAACTCCGGCTTTTAGTATTCTACCTTCAAACATCAAATACGTTTTATCGGTAATGGCAAGTGTTTCTTGTACGTTGTGGTCGGTAATTAGAATTCCGATATTTTTATTTTTAAGTTTGGCTACAATTCTCTGAATGTCTTCTACTGCAACAGGATCTACTCCTGCAAAAGGCTCGTCTAAGAGGATAAATTTAGGGTCGGTTGCTAAACAACGTGCAATTTCAGTACGACGGCGTTCGCCACCAGATAGCAAATCGCCACGATTGGTGCGAATGTGTTGTAGGCTAAATTCATCAATTAGCGATTCCATCTTAGCTTCTTGCGCTGCTTTAGATAGTTTGGTGAGTTGCAAAACACTTAAAATGTTATCTTCAATACTTAATTTTCTGAAAACAGAAGCTTCTTGTGCTAAATATCCAATACCATTTTGTGCACGTTTGTACATAGGGAAGCTAGTAATATTCATGTCGTCTAGATAAATATTTCCAGAATTTGGTTTTACTAAGCCTACAACCATATAAAAAGAAGTGGTTTTTCCAGCTCCATTGGGTCCTAATAAACCTACGATTTCTCCTTGGTTAACTTCTACCGAAATACCTTTTACAACACTTCTTCCTTTATAGGTTTTTACTAAATTTTCTGCTCTTAATATCATTCTTTATGGTTATTTGTTGATTTGGTTATTTGTTTATTCGGTAAATTAACGAATAAACAAATAACCAAATCAACACATTAACAATTATTTAGTTTCTTCTAATGCTTCCCAAAATTCGTAGGCACGGCGCAAATGAGGAATTACGATGGTTCCGCCTACTAAAGTGGCAACACTCATGGTTTCCATCATTTCTTCTTTGGTAACCCCTAATTTGTAGGCTGTTTCGAGATGGTATTTAATGCAGTCATCGCATCGCAAAACTGCCGATGCTACTAATCCCAAAAGCTCTTTTGTGCGAACATCGAGTGCGCCTTCAGCATAAGTATTGGTATCGAGATTAAAAATTCTTTTGATGACTTTATTGTTGTCAGCTAATAATTTTTCGTTCATTTTAGAACGATAATCGTTAAATTCAGTTACTAAGTTGCTCATGTTTTTGTTTTCGTTTGTATACTATTGATGATATGATGACACTTATTTCAAAAATTAGTAGCATCGGTATGGCTACAATTGTTTGGCTTACTACATCTGGTGGTGTAACGATAGCCGCTACGATGAGTACAATTATGATGGCATATTTTCTGTATGTTCTTAAAAAAGTTGGAGAAACTAAACCTAATTTTGTTAAGAAATAAATAATGATTGGTAGTTCAAAAAATAAGCCGCTGGCTAAAACAGATGTTTTTACCATTCCTATATAAGAATCTAAAGTAAATTGATTTTTTACAATATCACTCACGGTAAATGTGGCTACGAAATTAACAGACATTGGGATAACTACAAAATATCCAAAAAGTACCCCTATAAAGAATAATAAAGAAGAAACAAATATAAATAATTTGGCGTTTTTTCTTTCTTTTTCATACAATGCAGGACTAATAAACTTCCATATTTCCCATAATATATAAGGAAAACTTAAAATAAATCCAGCCAAAAGGCACATCCAGACAAATATATTTACTTGTCCTTCCATTTCTGTATTTTGTATGATAAACGGCAATTCGGTAATGCAAATACTGTCTGCAAAGCCTAGATAGTGAGATAAATCACAAAAAAAGCGATAAGTAAAAAAAGTAGCCCTTGTTGGTCCAAATATAATGGTGTCGAATAAGTAATCACTTATAAAGTAAGTAATAAAAGCCATAATTATTATAGCAATTGTACTGCGCACTAATAGCCATCTTAGTTCTTCAAGATGGTCTAGAAAAGACATTTCGCTCAGGTTTTTCTTTGTCATTATACTATCCCTTCTTTTAAAATGTCGTGTAAATGTAAAACCCCAGTATATTCTCCTTGGTTTTCTACGACTAATTGTGTGATGGCAAAATCTTCTAAAATATTAAAAGCATCAACAACCATTGCAGAATATTGTATGGTTTTTGGGTTTTTAGTCATAATATCTTTGGCAGTAAGATGCGAAAAAGTATCATTATTATTTAGCATTCTTCTTATATCCCCATCGGTAATAATTCCAATAATTTTCTTGTTTTCTACCACGGCAGTAACGCCCAAACGTTTTTCTGAAATTTCGAAAATCACATTTTTAATAGATGAATCTGGAGAAACCGTTGGCTTATGGCTCATATCTAGCATATCGCTCACACGGAGTAATAATTTTTTACCCAAAGCGCCACCTGGATGGTATTTTGCAAAATCTTCACTTTTGAAGTTTTTCATCTCCATTAAGCAAACGCCAAGCGCATCGCCCATAACAAGCTGTGCAGTAGTACTATTTGTAGGAGCAAGGTTTATAGGACAAGATTCGGCATCGACCGTAGTATTTAAAACAAAATTAGATTCTTTTGCTAAAAACGAAGTCATGTTTCCAGTAATTGCAATTAGGATGTTGCCAAAACGCTTCAAAATAGGAATTAAAGCTTTTATTTCAGGACTATTACCACTTTTTGAAATACAAATAACTATATCCCCTGGTTGAACCATGCCTAAATCGCCATGAATTGCTTCGGCAGCATGCAAAAATACGCTTGGTGTTCCGGTCGAATTGTATGTTGCTACCATTTTTTGAGCAATAATAGCGCTTTTTCCTATTCCAGTAACGACTAATCTTCCTTTAGATTGGTATATGATTTCTACAGCTTTTGCAAAATCATCTGTAAGGTAATCTACTAGTTTAGTGATTGATAGGCTTTCGGAAAGCATCGTTTTTTTTGCCGAAGCCAGTATGTTTTCTTTTGATATCAAAACAGAATATTTTAAATTTGTGTATGTAAAAGAAATTTGTATCTTTATGTTCCCGCAAATTTATATAAAATACTATTACTAAAGGATGAATTCACACGAAATTGATATTCACAAGGAATTAAAAAAATATTTTGGTTTTAACCAATTTAAGGGTTTACAAGAGCAGGTAATAAAAAGCATTGTGGCCAAGCATAATTCGTTTGTAATTATGCCTACTGGTGGCGGTAAATCGTTATGTTACCAATTGCCCGCATTAATGCAGGGAGGAACAGCAATCGTTGTTTCGCCACTTATTGCTTTGATGAAAAACCAAGTAGATGCCATAAGAAGTTTGTCTTCTGAGGCAGGAATTGCACATGTTCTTAACTCTTCTCTAACAAAAACCGAAATTGCTCAAGTAAAAAAAGACATATCCTCTGGGCTAACTAAACTGTTGTATGTTGCGCCAGAATCTCTTACAAAAGAAGAATATGTCACTTTTCTTCAAAAAGAAAAAATATCATTTGTAGCCATAGACGAAGCCCATTGTATCTCAGAATGGGGACATGATTTTAGGCCAGAATACAGGAATTTAAAAAACATTATAAAATTACTTGGCGATGTTCCAATTATAGGACTAACAGCCACCGCAACGCCAAAAGTACAGGAAGATATTCTGAAAAATTTAGATATGGCTAATGCCAATACATTTAAAGCATCATTTAATCGACCAAATTTATATTACGAAGTACGCACAAAAACGAAGAATGTCGAATCTGATATTATTCGTTTTATCAAGCAACACAAAGGGAAATCTGGAATTATATATTGTCTAAGCCGTAAAAAAGTAGAAGCCATTGCCCAAGTTTTGCAAGTAAACGGAATCTCGGCAGTGCCTTATCATGCAGGTTTAGATGCAAAAACCAGAGCCAAACACCAAGATATGTTTCTTATGGAAGATGTAGATGTGGTTGTGGCAACAATCGCTTTTGGTATGGGAATAGACAAACCAGATGTTCGTTTTGTAATACACCATGATATTCCAAAATCCCTAGAAAGTTATTATCAAGAAACAGGTCGTGCCGGTCGTGATGGAGGCGAAGGACATTGTTTGGCTTATTATTCCTATAAAGATGTCGAAAAGCTAGAAAAATTCATGTCTGGTAAACCAGTTGCTGAACAAGAAGTTGGTTTTGCATTGTTGCAAGAAGTGGTCGCTTATGCAGAAACTTCGATGTCAAGACGTAAATTCTTATTGCATTATTTTGGAGAAGAATTTGACTCAGAAACAGGCGACGGTTGCGATATGGATGACAATATGCGCAATCCAAAAGCACAAGTTGAAGCCAAAGATCAAGTCGTAAAACTCATAGAAGTTATACGAGATACCAAGCACATATACAAATCGAAAGAAATTGTATATACGCTTATGGGACGAATGAATGCCATGATTAAGGCGCATAAAACAGATGCTCAAAAACTTTTTGGCTGCGGAAAAGCATTCGACGAACGTTACTGGATGGCTGTTCTAAGATTGGCTTTGGTCGGCGGGTTATTGTCAAAAGATATAGAAACTTACGGTATTATTAAAGTAACAGAAAAGGGGTTAGATTTTATAAAAAACCCACAATCCTTTATGATGTCCGAAGATCACGAGTATAGCGAAACCGAAGACGAAGCCATTGTTTCGGCATCAAAAGTATCAGGAACGGCAGACGAAGTTCTAATGTCTATGCTGCGTGATTTGCGTAAAAAAGTAGCTAAAAAACTAGGAGTTCCACCATTTGTAGTTTTTCAAGACCCATCGCTCGAGGATATGGCACTTAAATATCCTATTACTTTAGACGAATTAAGTAATGTACACGGAGTAGGAGAAGGAAAAGCTAAAAAATACGGAAAAGATTTTATAGAACTTATTTCTTCTTACGTAGAAGATAATGAAGTTATGCGTCCAGACGACTTGGTTGTCAAATCTACTGGTGCAAATTCAGTGAACAAACTCTATATTATTCAGAATATAGACAGAAAATTATCGCTCAAAGATATTGCCAAAGCAAAAGGTTTAGATATGAATACTTTGCTTAAAGAAATGGAGCAAATTGTAAATTCGGGTACCAAACTAAACATAAAATATTGGATAGATGAAATGCTAGACGACGATCAGCAAGAAGAAATTCACGATTATTTTATGGAATCAGAATCCGATGATATCGAAGATGCACTCAAAGAATTTGATGGCGATTACGATATTAATGAGCTGCGATTAATGCGAATTAAGTTTATTAGCGAAGTAGCGAATTAACCATAAAGTTGAAAAGTTAAATATTGAAAGTCATAAAGTAAAACAATTGTTCTTTTAGAGCTTATGGCTTTCAAGCTTTTACCGATTTGATCTTGAATGGTTTGTAAGACCAAAACTTCTAATTAAACACCCAAATTAAAAAAGCAAAACTAACTTTAAATTAAACCCTAAAATCCTAATTTCTTAAAAACCGCCGTTGTGCGTTCTAGAAAATATTTATTATAATTTTTTCGTTTTTTTAGGATCTATTTTTTACTGTGATAATTTGAAATTAATATTATTTGGTACTGTTTGGCTATTAATAATGCTTTACAATTATCACCAGAAATAGTATCACCCGAAGCAATTGCGCAACATATCTTGTATGTATAAGTGTCATTTTTGTCAAACAACTATAATTTTGTTTGCATTTGTTGTTAAAGTTTCCTAAACACTATAATTAGGGCTAATAAAATTTCCAGATTTCCCACGTTCAAGATAAATATTAACTCCCGCAATTCCAATATCATTTTGGTTTGTAGCTTTTCTAGTTACATTAATATATAAATTTTGTTTTACATCATTGTTTTTGGTACATTTTATGTTTAAAATAACATTAAAAATTTCTTTACCATAAAATATAAATTTAATTTTTTATCTATTTTATTGCCGATGCACAGCTTTATGAGATTAGACTAAATAAACCTCTCCGCGATGCGGTTTCAAAGCATCTCGAATGGCAATCATATTCTCATCGGTAACAACCATAAAAGCAATGGCATGCATATCGTTTATTACTTCAAAACCTGTAATATTTAAAGGAAATTTTTCGATAACAATATATTCTTTAAGGTGAATTTCGTGGTGTTCGGCAGTTTTTGTTGCCGCTGGGCCACGAAAATCCCAAATTAGTTTTATTTGTCTAGACATATTATAAAGTTTATAAAACGCAAAGTTACAAAGTTTTCCGGTATTAGAAATTGTATATAAAGTATATATTATATATGTTTGTATAAAATATATATCTGATGAAAAAATTAATTGATTTAGATCAAACTACATTAACTAAATTGAAAATGCTTTCTGTTTTTGAGCATTTGAGCGTCAAAGCATTAATAGAAAATGCGGTGTGTACTTATGTTAAAAACAAAGAAAAAGAACGCTTCGATAAACTTACCAATGAAGAAAAAGAAGATTTGGGATTGTTAATGTTAATGCAAGAAGTAGATAGAACAGAATTTGTTTCAAGAGAAGAAATTGTCAAAACCTTGCAATCGTGATAGTTAAATTTAGTAACCCTTTTTTTAAAGATTTATGTAAAATTAAAGATTCGATTCTAAAAAACGATCTGATTCAAGTCATTGTATTGTTCGAAAATTCCGAAAATATTGAAGGTATTTCAAACATAATAAAAATGAAAGGTCAGACAGAAGCATACAGAATGAAAATAGACAAATACAGACTTGGATTTTATTTTGATGGAGCAACTATTAAATTAGGAAGGTTTGCCAAGATAAACGATATTTACAAACTATTTCCGTAAAATTTTTAGAATAAAAAATGCCAAAAGAACTTTTACTTCAAGTTACTCCCGAAATTGCTGCAAATGAAAATTTGCTAAAAGACTATTTATCGAAACAAATAAAAGTTTCTGCAAAAGATGTTCAGCATGTTTCAATTTTAAAACGTTCTATCGATGCACGTCAGAAAGCCATAAAAATAAATTTGAAAGTAAATATTTTCCTTCAGGGAGAAAATTTTGTCGAACAAAAAATTGTGCTTCCAGAATATAAAGAGGTTTCAAACTCGCAAGAAGTAATTGTAGTAGGAGCGGGGCCAGCAGGTCTTTTTGCTGCATTACAATTGATAGAATTGGGTTTAAAACCCATTCTTATAGAACGAGGAAAAGATGTTCGTGGTCGACGCCGAGACCTAAAAGCCATCAATGTAGATCATCTTGTAAATGAAGACTCTAATTATTGTTTTGGAGAAGGTGGCGCAGGAACTTATTCTGACGGAAAACTATACACTCGTTCTAAAAAACGTGGCGATATAGATAGGATTTTGAAGTTGTTAGTCGCATTTGGTGCCACACCAGATATTTTGGTAGAAGCACATCCGCACATAGGAACCAATAAATTACCACAAATTATTCAGGATATTCGAGAAAAAATTATCGAAATGGGCGGAAAAGTCCTTTTCGAAACCCGTGTCACGGATATTTTAGTTAAAAATAATGAAGTACAAGGCGTTGTCATTCAAAACGGAGATACAATTGTTTCTAATAAAATTATATTAGCCACAGGACATTCGGCTCGTGATATTTTCGAATTATTAGATAAGAAGAAAATCTTTATCGAGGCAAAACCTTTTGCATTGGGTGTTCGTGCCGAACATCCACAAAGTTTGATAGATCAGATTCAGTATTCTTGTGATTATCGAGGCGAACATTTGCCGCCAGCACCATATTCTATTGTAAAACAGGTAAATGGTCGGGGTATGTATTCTTTTTGTATGTGTCCCGGTGGGGTAATTGCGCCTTGTGCTACCAGTCCGGGTGAGGTTGTAACCAATGGTTGGTCGCCGTCAAAACGAGATCAAGTGACAGCAAATTCTGGAATTGTTATCGAATTGAAGTTAGAAGATTTTAAACCTTTTGATAAATTTGGCGCTTTGGCTGGAATGGAATTTCAAAAAAGTATCGAGCAAAAAGCATGGCATTTGGCTGGAGAAACTCAAAAAGTTCCAGCACAACGAATGATCGATTTTACACAAAACAAAGTATCTAAAGAAATCCCGAAAACCTCTTATGTGCCAGGAACCACTTCGGTAGAAATGGGTCAGGTTTTTCCAGGTTTTTTATCGCAAATATTGCGTGAAGGCTTTTCGGAATTCGGAAAATCGATGAAGGGTTATTTGACTAATGAAGCCATTTTGCATGCGCCAGAATCTAGAACATCATCGCCAGTTCGAATTCCTAGAGACGAAATAACTTTAGAACATTTGCAAATAAAAGGGTTGTATCCTTGTGGTGAAGGAGCAGGTTATGCTGGCGGAATTATTTCGGCAGCTATAGATGGTGAGAAATGCGCTCTGAAAATAGGGGCGTGTTTGTTGGGATAAAATAGTTTTTATGATCTCTTTTTAAATTTAAAAACAGCAAATGTTAATTACAATAAATAGTATCGTAGCCTACATAGAAAAAAACGGGAATATACTAATTGAGTATTCACCCAAGCTAATTATTGCTTTTTTTATACTTTTTGTAGGTCATTATCTAATTGGTTTTTTTAAGAGAGTTGTTAGTAATGAAGCACGAAAAAAAGCATTCGAGCCTACACTTTCTAAATTCTTAATAGATCTTCTGGTTTGGGTTTTACGGGTTTTACTTTTTGTCACTTTTATCTCTAAATTAGGGATAGAAACGGCTTCTTTTGTGGCTATTATAGGTGCTGCGGGTTTGGCAATTGGATTATCATTGCAAGGTTCGTTGTCTAATTTTGCCGGCGGAATTCTTATTATATTGTTTAAACCATTTGAAGTTGGAGATTCTATAGAAGCGCAAGGTGTTTCGGGAACGGTTCTAGAAATTCAGATCTTTGTAACCAAATTAATTACAGGAAATAACCAAACGATATTTGTGCCCAATGGGAGTTTGTCTAACGGAAACATTATCAATCATTCACTGGAAGGAACACGTCGTGCCGATTTACAAATTTCAGTGTCGTATGATGCCGATTTAAAAAAAGTAAAAGAAATTATTCAAGGTGTTTTAGATGCCAATGATAAAATACTAAAAGACCCAAAACCATCAATCGATGTGATTGCGCTTACTGATGTTTCGGTAAAATTATCGATTCGTCCTTGGGCAGATAATGAGAATTTTTCTTCTGTTTGCTCAGAAACTTTAGAAAGTTGTAAAACCGAATTGCATCTTGCGGGGATTTTTTTTAAAAATTAGTAAATGCTTAGTAAGGCAGTCCTGATTATTTATACGTTTGAATTAGAACATCAGTCGGAATATGTAAGAATTCGTGTAATTTTCTAATCATTTCAAGAGATAATTTTCTTTTGCGATTTAGAATTTCGCTCGCACGACTTTTTAGACCTACAATATTTGCCAAATCATTCTGATTATAACCCATTTGTTCCATTCTGAATTTTATTGCTTCTATTGGGTCTGGTAAATCAATAGGGAAGTGTTCGTTTTCGTATTGGTCTATCAAAATCCCAAGCACTTCAAGTTCATCTCCTTCTGGCGTACCATTTTTTGCATCAAAAATCATATCAAGTCTTTCAAGAGCTTGATTGTAATCTTTCTCTGTTTTTATAGGTTTAATTTCCATAGCTGTTAAATTTCGGTTGCGTTAATTTTGTCATATTCTGAATGCGTTCCAATGAATCGAATCCAAATCATTTGATAATCATAATTTATTTTGACTATCAATCTATAATTGTTTCCTTTTATATTGAAAACAATTCGATTGCCATTCAAAATACTTGCACTTGGATATTCTTGCTTTATTTCATTTGGATTTTTCCATTCCGCCTTATTTGCCTCTTGAAACCAAGCCTTCAATTGTTGCTCACAATCGGCATGGGATTCCCAAAAATCTCGTAATATTTTTTTTGCAATTACCCTCAAGTGATATAATTTTAAACAAAGATAATAAAAAGTTCCCAAAACGGGAAATTATTTAACGTGTTTTAGATGCCAATGATAAGATACTAAAAGACTCAAAACCATCAATCGATGTGATTGCGCTTACTGATGTTTCGGTAAAACTAGCGATTCGTCCTTGGGCAGATAATGAGAATTTTTCGTCAGTTTGCTCAGAAACTTTAGAAAGTTGTAAAACCGAATTGTATAATGTGGGGATTGGTTTTAAAAATTAGGAATGTTTTACCGCTTGGCGAGGTTGTGAACTTCGTAACTGCATATTTTCTGTTAAAGATAAGATTTCTTGCGAAAGATAAACGTGAATTTAGCACTTTTTTCGCCACTGCGCCAAACCGCTGTGGCTGTTGCACAACTTGTAGTTTCGAATTTGATTACAAAATTATCATTATTAGTTGTTTTTAACTAATTGATTTACAGTAGTAATTAAAATTAAAACGCACAAAAAAGTTGATTTTGGATCTTATTTTTAGTTGTGCAACAAGCACCGCTGTTAGCGGCTGGTGTTTGGAGCTATTGTTCGGGATATTTAATAAATGATTTTACTTCTTCATGTAAATCATATATGTCTTTAATAAATTTTGAAGCTGTTGAGTTTCGTTTCCCATATAAAGATTTAGCCAACGAAGCCGTACCTATTTCACTAGAATTTCTAAATCCTGAATAAAATAAATTATTTTTAATTTTTTCTTTTAATGGTAAAAGTTTTTCAGGAACTGACGCATGCAACATGATATTAATTTCAACTTCACATTCTCTTAATCTTTCTTTAGCTGTACCTTTCCCGATACATAGTTTGTAGATAACAGTTGAGCTCTTACTAATAAAATAAATATATCTTGAAGTCATTGTTTTAATATAAAGTTCTGTTACACTTGCCGCTAACGTTTCCTTGCTAGAGCTTGTGGCGGCTTATGGAAAGCTTTTTTTCCATAACCGCCCAAGCGAAGTTATGAAAAGTAAACGAACAATTTACCGAAAAATTAGCCATAAGTTTTAGCAAGTGTTGGCGGGAGTTTTTTTATTTAGTCTTTTTTTTCAATAAAGAAAATACTAGGATGCTAGTCAAACATAGTGCAGCATTTAGAATATAATTATAAATTGGATTATCAAGAATTATTGGGATAAAAGAAAACATTTTCGCGTATACCCAACAAATTCCATACAGAAAAGGTTCAACTATAATAATGATTCCAATCGATTCCCAAAATTTTGTTTTCTTATCCAAAAGTCCAATAAATGGAAGAATCACCATAAGTACTATAAAAAGCCAACTAGAGGAAATAAAATGCCAAAAATAATCTCTCGTTTTTAGTTTAATTGAAGCAATAATTGGTTTTGTTGCTGGTTTTCCAATTGGTTTTATGATAGGTTTTTCAGATTCTATGTCATTTTTGAATTCAATGCTTGTAAGAAAATCAAAAGCTTTATCCTTCCATGTTAAATGATTAACAATATTTTCTCTTAAAATAAATAATTTCTTTTTTTCTGCATCGGATAGCGTGGTATCCTTTATAATTTTATTTATACCCTCTATTTGTTCAATTTTGTTTCCATTGTTATAAGAGAAGCTGAAGCTTAGTAAGTTATCTAGTAGAATAACTAGAATAACAGCAATTAAGAATAAAATTACTTTGTGCGGTAGTTTTTTTGTCTTATCGGTGAAAAAATGAAATATTGAGTTTAAAAGATCCAAGATTTAAAATTTAATATTAATTGCTACGTTTCCGCTAAAATTACTGCCAACTTGTGAATTTGTCTGATAATTACATTTATTTTTTAAACCTCAAATCATCCCGTTTTATAAACTCGATTCTTCTTTTTGGTGCTTCTACTTTAGGGAAACTGGCTTCTTCGGTTTTGCTAGACGGTTCGATAAGGTTGTTTAGTTCTGTGATTTCGGCATCGGTCAAATCTCGGTAACGACCCACGGGAATATCTAACGAGATATTGATGATTCGAATTCTTTTTAGCGATGTTACTTCGTAACCTAAATATTCGCACATGCGACGAATTTGTCGGTTTAAGCCTTGTGTTAATACGATTTTGAAAGTGGTTTTGCTTATTTGTTCGACTTTGCATTTTTTAGTAACGGTATCTAAAATGGGGATGCCGTTGCTCATTTTTTGAATGAATCTGTCGGTAATTAGCTTGTTTACTGTTACGGTATATTCTTTTTCGTGGTTGTTTCTGGCTCGCAGGATTTTGTTTACAATATCACCATCGTTAGTCATAAAAATTAGTCCTTCGCTGGCTTTGTCTAATCGTCCTATTGGGAAAATTCGTTTGGGATAATTGATAAAATCGACAATATTGTAGCGTACGTCTAAGTTTGTCGTGCATTCTATTCCTACTGGTTTGTTGAAGGCTAGATATACTGGTTTTTCGGTTTTTTCTCGAACTAATTTTCCGTCAACTCGTACTTCGTCGTGATGTGAGACTTTTGTTCCCATTTCTGGAACAATACCGTTTATTGTAATACGGCCTTCGTCTAGCAATTTGTCGGCTTCACGGCGGGAACAATGGCCTGTTTCTGATAGAAATTTGTTAATGCGGGTTAAGTTTTCTTCCATTTTGCAAAGATAAGGATTTCTTGGGTGAGTTTTTTTCTTTTTTCTTTCAAGATTTCTTGTTCTTTATTTAGGGTTGGTTTTTAAAATAAAGTTTGTACTGCGAATACCGAATCTTGTATTGCAAATATGCGATTGGTTTGCTAATATAGCCCTGATGGAGTGAAAATCCTTGCCATTTTTCTTGGCAAGATTGTAGCGAGAGCAGGAAATTAGATTGCTAGAAATACCTGAATGATTACGCTTCAAATAGAAATTGATAAATGGTTTGGTTTAATTTGTTGTCGTGCATGCTGTGGCCTAGTTTTTGGGTTGTTATGAATTGTGCGTTTTTCCAAGCGGTGGCAATTTTTTTTGCTTCGGTAAAAGCGATGACTTCATCGTGAATGTCATGGGCGATGATGCCTGGAATGGTGGTGTTTTTTAAGAATTTTTGGCTTGTAAATTGGTTAGTGTTTATGTTAAATCGTTGTTGGATGTAGGTTTTTATGAGTTGGCTCATTGTGGTGTTTAGTCCTAATAGGTTGGTGTAGTTTTGTATTAAAACATTGAAATCTGATGGGGAGCCTAATAGTATCATTTTTTCGAGATGGTTTTGTGGGTAATTGTACTGATAGTAGGCGCAGGCGAATGCCCCCATTGAGTGTCCGATGATGAATTTGGGTTGGGTTGTTTTAGAGATTGTGTTGATGAATTGTGCGTATGTGGGAATGTTGAATTCTTTGCCGCTACTTAGTCCGTGTGCTGGTGCATCTATGGCTATGATGGTGCTTCCTGATTTTAGGAGTAGCCGGATTAGTTTTTCCCAGCGTGCGGCATTGCTTTGCCAACCGTGAATTAATAGTATTTTATTTTCGTTGCCTTGCCAGGTGTAGGTTTGAAAATGATGTTGGTCGTGGCTAATGGTTTTTTTTGTGGCTTCTTGTAGGATTTGTGGTAGGTTGTCTGGCGATAATTTGCCTTTTCGGGGTTGGCTAAAATGTTTGTAAGCTATTGCTAATGCCTTGTTTGGCATGGTGTAGCTTAGTAGGTTGATGTAAAATCCGATAGATTTTGTGAGTATAAGTGTTAGTTTTTTTTTCATAAAAAAAGCCTTCGTTTAGAAGGCTTAATGTATTACATTTTGGCGAATAATCGCTCCATTTTTTCTCTTTCTTCTTCGGCTAGTGTGCTGTCTACTAAAATTCTTCCACTGTGTTCGTCTGTGATTACTTTTTTGCGTGAAGCGATTTCCATTTGAATTTGTGGTGGAATGGTAAAGAATGATCCTGCTGATGCGCCTCTTTCTATAGAAACTACTGCTAGACCGTTTCTTACGCTAGATCGAATTCTTTTGTAAGCGATTAGCAAACGTTCTTCAATTTTTGCTTCGTATTCTAATGATTGTTGCGATAGGAATGTTTCTTCTTTTTCAGTTTCGGACATGATTGCCTCTAGTTCTGATTTTTTGTGTTTCAGGTGATTAGATTTTGCTTCTAATCTTTCTTTAGATTGATTGTACACTTCTTTTTTGTGCTCGATAGAAGCTTTCATTTCTTTGATGTGCTTCTCAGAGAGTTGAATTTCTAATTCTTGGTATTCTACTTCTTTTGTTAAAGAGTTAAATTCTCTGTTGTTGCGAACGCTATCTTGTTGTTTTGTGTATTTTTTTATCGATTCTTTGTGCTCATCAATAGCATTTTTCTTTTCTTTGATTTTTTCGTCCATAGACTCTAAATCAACTTTTAGTTTTTCTAAACGAGTGCTTAATCCTGCTACTTCATCTTCTAAATCTTCCACTTCTAGTGGTAATTCGCCTCTTACATTTCTAATTTCGTCAATACGAGTGTCGATTAACTGTAAATCGTATAACGCTCTTAACTTCTCTTCAACGTTCAATTCTTTTGTAGCTGCCATATTTATAAGTACTTAACTGGATTTGTATTTTCTTCTGATAAAATGATTCCACCAAAAGCCGAATCGGGTGCAAAATTAATGTTTTTTTTCGTAAGATAATCAAATATATAGTTTTTTGTGTATCGTTCGCTTTCAAAATGGCCAATGTCGGCTAAAAGTAACTGGTTTTCAGCTTCGTAAAACTGGTGGTATTTTAAATCGGCGGTCAAAAAAGCATCGGCTCCAGCCATAATTGCGTTTTTAATTGCAAAACTTCCTGCTCCGCCTAAAACGGCTACTTTTTTTATTTTTTTATTGAGAAATGTGCTGTGACGAATGCCACCGCACTGCATTTTAGTTTTTACGAATCCTAGAAAGTCTTTCTCAGTCATTTCGGTTTCTAATTCGCCAACCATTCCTAAGCCTATGTTTTGATGCGAATTTTGTAAATTGTAAATTTCGTAAGCTACTTCTTCATATATATGAGTCGCAAATAAGGCGGTTAGGATTTTGTTTTGCAAATGTTTTTCGAAAATTACTTCTATTTTTATTTCGTTGGTTTTTGTTAGTTCTCCTTTATTTCCTACTAATGGATTGCTGTTTTCGTTGCCTTGATAGGTGCTAAAGCCTTCGGAATTGAAACTACAATTGTTATAATTTCCTATTGCGCCTGCGCCTGCTTGTTGCATGGCGGTGCGTATTGTATCTGCGTTTTCTGGAATGGTATAAGTAACTAATTTTTGTATAAAATTTTGTTTTGGTATTAAAACCTGGGTGTCTTTTATTCCTAAAGTGTTACAAATAATTTTGTTTACACCTTGCTGATGGTTGTCTAAAGCGGTGTGAACTGCATAAATGGCGATGTCGTTTTTTATGGCTTTTATAACAGCTCGCTCTACATAATTTTTGCCTGTAATTTTTTTTAATCCTGAAAATAAAATAGGATGAAAGCAAACTATAAGATTGCATTTTTTAGCAATAGCCTCATCGATGACTATTTCTAGTGCGTCGTGGCAAACTAAAACGCCTGTTGCTTGGTTGTTCGAATCTCCAACAAGCAAGCCTACATTGTCAAAATCTTCTGCGTAGGCGAGGGGTGCGATTTCTTCAAGGAGGGAAAGAATTTCTTTTATTTTCATGGTAGTTTTTCGATTATTTTCGATTGTAAATTTACAACTTTAGAAATAAAAACAGTTTAAAATAATCGTTCTCTATAATTCCTATTTTTTATTCTTTAACCACATAGCGATATCGTTTTATAAATTTTAAGTAGGATGTTTCGTTTTAGTATAATAAAAAAACACAAACTTTTGAGCTAAAAATTAGTTTGTATAACCCGTTGGGTGTAATTA
>NZ_MUHE01000031.1 GCF_002217405.1 Flavobacterium psychrophilum DSM 3660 = ATCC 49418
GTTTGCGCAAAGAAAAAGCAGAAGCCGATGCCAAAGCGCTTGCTGACGAGACAACTGAACGCTTGCGTAAGGAAGCCGATGCTAAAGCCAAAATTGACGAAGCCAAAACAACTGAAGACAAAGAATTAGATAACCTAAGCCAAGTTCTAGAAGACTCTAAGAAAAATCAGAAGCAATCGTTATCTAGATTAGACTCGATTACAAAAGCAAAAGATAATGAGCTTAAGGAACTTAGAAGAGTAAATGATTTGTCTGATAAAGGTATCGTGAGCGAAGCCAAAGACTTTCAAAATACTAGTGCCGCAAATAGAGCATTAGAATCGTTGAAAAGCGAAATAGCCGAAAGTTCTAAAAATCAAAATAATTTTATCAAAGAGTTTGAAACACTTACAAACGAAAGATTGAAAAAAGTGCCTAATAGAAATGATATTGTTAATCAAAGTAATTTAAAAAGTCTTGAAAAATTAAAGCTAGATAAATTAAATAGCGACAAACAAAATGCAGATTTATTAACCAAATTAGAAACAATTAAGGCCGAAACAGTTATCGAGAAAAGCAGAAGAATCAAGCGAGCACAATTTGATAGTGATGATGCAAAATATCAAAAAGATAGAGAAACACTTAAAGAAATAAAAACAAGTACTGCACCAACAGGTCAGACTTATAAACCAACAGATTTCGATTTTGGGGAAGAACAAGCAGGTACACAAATCATCAAAAACAACGATAATATACCTGAAGGATATTATATTGTTATAGCAATACACAAAGATGTAGCAAAAAGAGACGCATTCGTTAAAAAAGCAATACAAGCAGGTCAAAAAGATATAGACTTTTTCTATAACGCAAGTAATGGAAATTATTATATTTATTATGATCGACAAAACCAAATACAAGAGGCTACAACTGCCATGGAAAGCAAAGGAAGCAAACCATATAACGGTAAAATGGTGATTGTGAAGGTCGAAAAATAAGTGCGTTAATGTTTTTTAGCGTTTTATTAAAAAAAAAACGCTAAAAAAATGTTAATTAATTAAATAAAAATAAATACATTTAGCAAAATTATAAAATTTAATATTTTTATTATGAAAGTAAAAAAATACATATTTGTAATATTAATACTGTTTTTTTCCAGTATAATTACAGCACAAAACAGGGTGCCTTTTGGTATTCAGTTCGATAAAGACCTGCATGGAGATATGCTCATGATTGGGAATAATACCTTAAATCGTGATACTGGTTCAGGATTTACGCCTAATGTTCCTTGTAATGATCCTAATCAAGGAAATGGTGTGCAGATGGGCTATATTGATATCGATAATGATTCAAGCACATTTTGTTCCAGTAGCGCAAACTTAGCCATACCTCCTAGTCTCTTATCTCCAGGATGTAGTAGGGTTGTGTATGCAAGATTATATTGGGGCGCAATTGTAAGTGGCAACGATAGCAGAGCAAATATTAACAAGATAAAGTTTAAGACCCCTGGAGCTGGAGGTTATAATAATATTGTAGGAAATATTATTCATGATGCAGGATCTAATCTTATTGCCGGTTGCAGGCCCTATGCTTGTTCTGCCGATGTAACTAATCTTGTTATTGCCTCTGGTTCAGGTATATATACTGTTGCTAATTTAGTGTCTAGTACTGGTTTTAATACAGATTCTCCAGGAACTGGATTAAGTGCCGGATGGTCCTTATATGTTGTATATGAAGATCCAGGATTACCAGCTAAATCTATAGTTTCTTATGAAGGATTTAGTGGTATTGGTGGTAATGCAGTCTTAGATATACCTATTATTGGTTTTCGAACTAAAGCGGTAGGCCCTGTAAGGGCTAAGTATGCGTTTATGTCGTTAGAAGGAGATCAAAATATTACTGGAGATTATTTAGCTATTAATGGTTATTATATGTCTGGAGGTACTAGGGCTACTGATAATTTTTTCAATAGTAGTATTACACCAGTAGGCGTTCGTGTCCCTAATAGTACGAATACATTAGGGGTAGATTGTGGTATTATAGATGTGCCAAATGGTGGTAATGCAACAATTGGTAATAATGTAGCCTCTGTTAATCTGCAAATAGGGACAAGAAGAGATGTTTATTTTCATTTTTTCGATGCGTTTAGTGTAGAAATTATAGAGCCTCAAATTTCAATAACAAAATTAATTAAGAATCTTGCGGGGGTAGATATAGCAAATACGGGTGTGGGGATCTGCGAGGATTTAAAATATGAAATTAGTTTTCAAAATATTGGTAACGATGATGCGGTAAATCTTACCATTAGAGATGTACTGCCTAAAAATATTACTTTTAATCCCGCAACATTAGTACTCCCTCCTGGTATTTTAGTGCAATCATATAATCCTGTTACAAGGGTTATAATTTTTACGGTAGCAAATAATTTAGTCAAATCATTAGCTCAATCTCAAACAATTACTATTCCTGTAAAAGTAGTCTGTACTTGTTTAGAATTAGATGATGCTTGTTCTAATTTAATACAAAATCAAGCATTTGCAAGTTATGATGGTGCTTTAAGTGGTACTCATGTGCAAGATAGTCCTAGTCTTTCTGCTTTCGACCGTTGTAATCTAGGAGTGCCTAATGCTACTAATACATTAATTAATCTCGATGCTTGTAACTTTAGCCAAGATGTAGCTTTATGTGGTAACAATCCAGTTACTATGACAGCAGCATCAGGGTATCAGACTTATAACTGGACCGGGCCAGGAGTTATTACCCCTGTGTCAGGAACAAACAATCAATCTGTAACCGTAACACAAGTAGGAACTTATACTGTTAATAATATAATTAATACCGCTCCTTGTAGAAGCATTGTGCAAACATTTGTGGTAAAGGATTTTGGTACTGGATTATCTAATCCAGTAATTCCTTTTGCAACTTCGGTCGTTAATTGTCCTAATGATGGGTTAGATTTACCCCTTATATATTTGTGTGGTGCAGCAGACCACAAGCTAATTCAAACCACTATTTCGGGTGCAACCTCTATTACTTGGGAAAAATTAAGTTTAGGCGGATCTTGTACCGCAGTGGTAAATCCTAATTGTGCAAATACTAGTACTAATTGTGATGCTACACATTGGATTAATCCAGTAATAGGGTCAAATTTTGATGCCACAGCAGCAGGAGAATATAGAGTAACCATAAAATTCCCCAATGGTTGTTCACGTATATTCTATTTTAACGTTTTTCAGAATACATTAAACCCAATTGCTACTCCTAGAGATGCCATTTGTACTTCACCAGGAAAAATAACAATTACAGGCGTTCCTGCGGGTTATGAATATAGTTTAGATTGTACAGCAACTTGGCAAGCAAGTAATGTTTTTGCTTCTGTTCCAGTTGGAGTTCATTCTGTTTGTGTTCGTAAAATAGGATTAGTTGGAGGTTGTATATTTACGGTACCAAATATTCCCATTGTAAACAGAGTTTTTTCAGCTTCTGCAATTCTTACACAACCTATTTGTAGTACCGATAAAGGAACTATAAATTTAGCTGCAAATGGTGTTTTACCACAATATACATTTACGATAAACAAAATGCCAGGGTCTGTATTAGTTAGTACTGTAGGGCCTACAAATAGTAGTAGTGCACTATTTAATAATTTAGCTCCGGGTAATTATACTTATACCGTAGCAACACAAGATGGTTGTACGGTTACCACTCCGTTTGTAATTGATCAGCCATCGCCAATTACGGCAACAGTAGCATTAACAAAGCCTTTGTCTTGTGCCGCAGGAGAAATTACGGTTTATCCAGTAGGAGGCACGCCAAATCCTGCTCCTAACCCATATATATATCAAGTTACAGGTGCGGTAAATATTCCTATGCAAGTTAGTCCAATTATAAATGCGCCAGTTCCTGGAGTATATAATATAAGAATTTTCGATAAAAACAACTGTTTTGTAGATACATCAATAACAGTTTTAGCACCACCACCACCAGTATATACCGTAAATCAAACAAATGTTTTGTGTTATGGTAGTAACACAGGTGCCATTAACTTTAATGTTACAAATGCCAATGGGTTTACTTTAGAGTACAGTATAGACGGTATTAATTTTTTTCCAACCCCTAATTTCCCTAATTTAATTGCAAATACTTATACTATTATAGTTAGATATACTTTAGGTACCGCAATATGCTTAACAACCCCAGTTACTATTATAATAATGCAACCAGCAGCAGCGTTAACGGCTTCTGCAGGAGTTTCAGAATTAGCGGGTTGTGGTCCTTTAGGAGAAGGAAGAGTTAGAATTATAAATCCTCAAGGAGGTACTGGAGTTTATACGTATAGTTTCGATAATTGTGTAACATATGGTCCTTCTAATCAGGCTTATTTGATGCCTGGCACTTATACAATATGTATTAAAGATTCTAATAATTGTGTTTTTTCAATGAGCATAACATTAGATCCGCCAGCAACACCTCCAACAATAGCAGTAGCTCCACCAGTTTTTGCTTGTAACGGAACTGCAACAACTACAGTTAATGTAAACAATAACGGTGGTAGTTTTGCCTATACTTACTTGTTAGATGGTGTACTTAATACACCTCCAACAAGTAATGTATTTACACCAGTTACTTGTGGGCCTCATACGGTAACGGTAAATTATCAAGCTACAAATATTCCAACACCAAGTAACCTATTGTTTGAAGACTTTGGTATTGGTGCTAATACCACTACACCAGGAATTGCAGCAGCTTATTGCTTTAATCCTCAAGCTTATCCAGCAGGTCAGCCTTGTGGCTCTAGTCCTATTAATGGTTTACCAGCATCGGCATGTGGTACATGGGATTTAGTTGATAATCAGTATGTTGTAACACCATTACTGAACCCTAATAATTGCGGATGGTTTCCTTACCGTGATCACACCTCAAACGGAACAAATCCTAACGGAAGATTTTTAGCTGTAAATATTGGATCGGCAGCAGGGCCTAATGGTGTTTTATACAGCAAAATAATTAATAATATTTTACCAAATATGCCAGTAATTGTAGATATTTATTTGGCAAATTTATTAAATGTGGGTAGCACAGGAGCAGATCCTTCTTTTATACTAGAATTAGTCGATGGGTCAGGAACGGTTGTTGCTTCTCAAAACACAGGAATTATAGACAATACAGTAAATGCTTGGCAATTAAAATCATTAACATTAAATCCAGGCGCGAATACCACACTCACCTTAAAGATAAGATCTGGAAGTATTATTTATGGTGGAAACGATGCTGCTATAGACGATATAAATGTTTATCAGCAACCAATAGCATGTGTAAAAACAGTTAATTTTCCTATAAATATTGAGTGTGGGAAAGCTTTTTCTGCTACAGCTACAGCTCATTCTCCAAATTGTCCTGGAGGAAATGATGGTTTTATTAGTATCAATGCTCAAAATTTTGCCGCAACAGGGTTTGAATATAGCATAGATGGAGGACCTTGGACTACATCATTAGTGTCATCAGTTACTATTTCTAATTTGACTGTGGGAACTTATAATGTTAAAGTAAGATATGATAGTAGCCCTGCCAATGCGTCTTGTAGTTTCTCTTTAATTGTAAAAGTTAAAGATGATTTTTCACCTATAGCTGTGTCTGTTAGTGTAACACCAGCTACTTGTTTAACTGGTGCAACAATAACTGCTTCATATACTGGCGGTTCTCGATTGCATGAATACCAATTGCAAACGTCTCCTGGTGGAGTAATAGTTACTCCTTATCAAAATAATAATATATTTACAAATGTTCCCACAGGAAGTTATGTTGTTATTGTGAAGGATTCAAGAAACTGTACAGGGACCTCGCAAGTTATAAATGTTGTTGCCCCTACATTGCCTACTTTGGCTTTAAGTGTGGCACCGCCATCAGATTTTTGTTATCTGGCTACAAGCGGATCTACACTCGTAGTTACTGCCTCAGGAGGGCTGGCACCTTATTCGTTTAGTATTAACGGTGGTCCTTATCAGGCCAGTAACACCCCTACTAATAGTCATACTTTTGCTAATTTAGTACTTGCTACTTATACCATTAGTGTTTTAGATGCCAATGGCTGTAAAAATTTAGTTCCGTTTACTCAAACTATAAACCCACAACTTGCATTAAGTACAGTACTTACTAAAGATTTAGATTGTACCGCTTCGCCTAATGCTGTTATTACTGCAACAGCTATAACAGGCGGTTATCCGGGGTATAGCTATCAAGTTATTTTTAATACCGTTCTAAATCCTACCGTTTTCCCAATTGTTGGTTCAACATTTACTTATTCGACATCAGTTGCGGGTACTTATCAGTTTTTGGTTAAAGATACCAAAGGTTGTACCGTATCCTCTACTGTATATACTATAAATGCACTTGTTCCAGTAGCCGAAACAAACACACAAGTAAATAATAAATGTTTTGGCGATACCGCAGGAAGTGTAACAATTACACCATCTGGTGGGGTTGCTCCTTATGTTATTCAGTGGAATGGGGTAGGGCCTTTTACTTCTACAACAACTTATTCTGGATTAGCGGCAGGAACATATTCATATATTGTAAGAGATGCTAAATTTTGTACTAAAAGTGGCAGTGTTACCATAACAGCACCTTTACAAATTGCTTATACTGCGGTTGTAAATTCTATTATTTGTGGTTCAGGAACAACTTATACTTTAGGTTCTATTTGTGTAAACGGATTATCAGGAGGTGTTGCACCATATACTTATACTTTGGTAGATTTAACAGGAGGAAATCCGGCACAAACCCACATCGAACCATTGGGTGCTGCTTATTGTTTCCCAAATATAGATTTTGGATTGTATAATTTGAGTGTTACAGATGCAAATGGTTGTACGATTGTAAAATCTAATCTCGCCATGGCAAGTCCTCCTGGTGGACTAACTTTTGCAATTTCAAGTATTGCTACATGTGGTGCAGGAGCAAGTTTGACTGCTACAATTTCAGGCGGAATTACAAGTGCAGGACCATATCAATTTGGTATTGTCACTCAAATGAATTCACCATATTCATTAAATTTCTTTAATGCTGTTCCCGGAACACCACCATCTTATACCTTTACCGGTTTAATTCCTGGGGCAACATATACAATTGTGGTTAGAGATATTATTTCGAATTGTTATTATTTTCATACTGCTCCAGTAACAAATACTAACTCTACACTAACTGCGGTGGTAACTCCTAAAAATGTGTCATGCAAAGGAGCGGCTGATGGTACTTTATCCTTTACTTTAGCTGGTATGTCAGCTGGAGTTACTCAATTTACCTATCAAGTTATGAATTCATTTACTAACTTACCATTTGGAAGTCCAATTCCAATTACTATAAGCTCACCATTTACTTTTCCATATACAACAGTGCCATTACCTGTAGGTACATATACTATTTTAGTAAGAGAGCTTGACGGTACAAATGGAGGTTGTGGTAAAACTTTCGGAAAGTTTGATATTTTAGAATCTGCAACAGATTTGGTATTATCTGCAACTACTACAAATGATAATTGTAATGTAAATGCAGGAGTTATTACTCCTACCGTTTCGGGAGGAACTGGACCATATTTGTATCAATATTTACCAACAGGAAGTTCAGCTCCAACTGCTACTTTGCCAGGAGCTTGGACAGCAACTAATACATTTAATGGAGAAAGCGGTACATACGACGTGTATGTTAGAGATGCTTACGGTTGTATTAAAACTGTTCCAGTTACAATAGGACTAGACCCTTCACCAATTATTACTGCCAATTTAGTAGATGCTTGTGTGGCTCAAGGAACGTATAAAATTAATGTTGCCATGCCTACAGCAGGTATGCCACCTTATACTTTTAGTATAGATGGCGGTGCTTTTGTAGCCAATACAACTCCGTTTATAATTTCAGGATTGTCATCAGGTGTACATACAGTACAGGTTAAAGATAAAAACGGTTGTGGAAATACAGTTTCGGTAACGATACTAACACCACTTATTGTTTCGGCAGTATTTACAACTCAACCAACTTGTTTCAATAACAATGGTACAATTACCGCAAGTGCTTCTGGCGGTTCTGCACCAGCAAATTATACTTATACTTTATTATCAAACGCTTCGGTAGTACTTGCAGGGCCACAAGCTATTCCTGTATTTACAAGCCAGCCAGCTGCATGTTATATCATTAGAGTAACAGATTCGGCTACGGGTTGTAGTGCTAATACTCCATTTTGTCTTACTGTACCAACTCCTGTTACATTTAGTACCGTTCCTAAAGATGTAACTTGTAGTGGCGGAACAAACGGAACAATTACTGTTAACTTAACAGGATTAAGCGATAATCCACCTTACACATATCAGATAACTGCTGGTCCAGTTACTACAATTATTCAGTCATCAAATGTGTTTACAGGATTGCCAGCGGGAACATATACCATCGAGGTTGTTTCAGGTAGAACTTGTAAACTAATAGACAATAATGTTATTGTGGGAACACCTAATCCTATCGTTGTGCCACCAGCGACCATAACCCAATTTGGTTGTGCTGCAGGGACAAATACAGTAAACCTTGCTACTATTGCAGTATCGGGTATTACAGGTGGTTCAGGAGTTTATACAAATTATGAATTTGTACTGGGTGGTGTTGTATTACAAACTGGGTCGAGCAACACCTATTCTACATCAAATGCTGCTGGAGGTATTTATACTATTAATGTTTCTGATAGTAAAGGTTGTTTAGGAACTGCTACTGCTGTAATAAATCCTTATATATCTATAAGTAATCCTACAGTTGTTGTAAATAATCCAATTACTTGTACTACAAATGAGCAAATTACTGTTTCGGTGGCTGTTGCTGGTGGCGTACCTCCGGTTTTCAGTTATACTGTTACGGGGTATCCAACAAATACAATTCCGTATAATGTAACACAAAACACACCAACATTTGCTGGATTAACAATTGGAAATTACCTAATCACAGTATTAAACACAGTAACAGGATGTAGTGTGCAAACGGTACATTATGTTTTCAATCCAAATACATTCTCTTTATTAATTAATAATATAGTCGATGTTACTTGTATTGCAGATAATAACGGAAGTGCAAACATTACAATTATAGATGATGATGTAACACCAACAAACGATGCTGGATCATTTAATTACACGATTTTAAATAGCCTTGGCGCAACAGTTGCTTCAGGAGTTAGTGCTAGTGCAGGACCATTAACAATTACTGGTTTAACTTCAGGAATATATACAGCAAATGTTACATTGGTTAATCCACCAAGATGTTCGGTAACCAAAAATTTCACAATTTCTGGACCAACAAGTGGCTTAGCAATTGCCACTACAAGCTCGCCTATAACTTGTGTAGGGGCAAATAACAACGGAACAATTACTGCATCAGCCACTGGTGGTTGGGGTGCTCCTTACGAATTTCAACTTCAAATAGGTGCATCAATAGTTACAGCGTACAATGCCAATCCGCAATTTATAGGACTAACAGCGGGTACTTATACTGTTTTTGTAAAAGACGGTAGAGGTTGTAAATTACCATCTACTAATATTATATTAACCAACCCAACAATAATAAATGCAAGCGTTGCTGCTGCAACTCCTAATCTTGCTTGTTTTGGAGATAAAACTTCAATAACAATTTCAAATATTGTTGGTGGTCAAGGAAGTAATTATTCTTACACAATAAAAGGACCCTTGCCTACTATTCAATCTGGTGCATTCCCAATGCCTGCTAGTGGTACGGTAACCATTCCTAACCTTGCTGTGGGTAATTATGATATTGAAATAAGAGATGGTTGGAATTGTTCTAACAATTTCCCAATTGTTATTGCGCAACCAACTGTTGTAAGTGCAAGTTTAACACAAACTAATATTTTAACTTGTGCACCAGGTAGTGCCTCAGTTACTCTAACAGGTTCTGGCGGAACACCTCCGTATAGTTATAGTGCTACAGGAATTGCAGGTTCGTTTATTGGTTCGTTTAACCCATCAATACTCATATCGGGTTTAAATGCTGGAACGTACAGCTATTATATTCAAGATGCAAATGGTTGTAAGAGCTTGGCTTCAGGAGATGTAAAAATTACGGCTTTAGAGCCATTGGTACTAAAATTATTATCTACATCACAGACTAACTTAAATTGTTTTGGCGATACTGGTGTTATTAATGTTGTTGCTCAAGGGGCTTTGGGTAACTATGTTTATACCTTAACTAATATTGTTACAGGTGCGGTGGTAACCAATGCAACAGGAAGTTTTGCAAGTTTGCCAGCAGGTAATTATCAAGTTGCTGTTGTAAGTGGAAATTGTAACATACCGCCTATTTCTGTAGTAATTGCAGGGCCTATAAAATTTGAGGTTTCAAGTTTTTCAGAGTTGCCAGTTACTTGTTTTGGAAGCAGAGATGGTCAAATTATACTAAAAATAAAAGGTTATGTAGGGCCAGGGCCATTAGAATATTATATTACAACATCAAACCCTGTAGTTTATAGTTCACAAACTTTACAGTTGCCGGTTACGCAAACGCCACCTGTAACTAATCCGATCACTTCGTTTGATCCGTTAGTGTGGTATGCTACAATAGCTAATTTGCCTTCTAACACAGTTTCGTCTGCGCCAGGAGTAATACCAGTTGTGTATTCAGATTTCTATTCTATTCATTTGCAAAATGGACCATCGGGTTGTCCGGCCGATTTGACAAATTTATTTATCAAACGACCAGAGCCAATAGCTGCAAGGCTTAATACCCCAGTTGTACAAGCATTATGTTTAGGAGATACAGCTTCCTTTAGTATTACTATTGCAGGAGGTAATCCTGACTACAGTGTTAGTTTAGATAGCAGTACAGGACCATTTACTTTAGGATCTGTTGGGCAAACAGTATTTAGTTTTACAGCACTTAATGGAGGTACACATAAGGTTTATATTAAAGATAAAAATGGTTGTACAGAAAATATAGTTGTTGTTTTAAACAAACCAGCAAATTTTACTCCAATAGTAAACCATGATTGTGTTCTGAACGCACGTGAGTATAGCGTTGATGTAAACAGTACACCAAGAAACCAAGTAGCCACTTATAGTTTAGATGGTGTAGCGTATAATTCGACTAGTATATATACAGGACTTACACCTGGATTACATTATGTTGATGTTAATGTTGCGGGTTGTATTAAACGAGTGATGTTTACTGTAGAAGCACCAATTGTATTAACAGTAAGTAATGGAGGTCTTAATGAAATTGTTGCTACTTCTACAGGAGGATCAGGCGGAAATTCATATACTTTCAACGGACATAATAACGGCACCAATAGTTATATTATAACCGAAACTGGCGTTTATACAGTTAAAGTAACCGATAGCGACGGATGTTATGATGAAAAAACTTTTCCAAAAACTTTTGTCCCAATTACCATTCCTAATGTTTATACACCAGCCGATGGCAGCGGATGGGCACCACTAAATACTTCTAATTACCCTAATCTAATGATTAGAGTTTATGATAGATACGGTCGTTTAGTAGTCGAATTGCCAGAAGGTCAAAAATGGTACGGTAAGTATAACGGACAAGAATTACCATCAGGAGATTACTGGTATGTAGTAAAAGTAGATGATAGAAATTCTGATGAATTTGTTGGACACTTCACATTGTACAGATAATTTTAATTCGAGAACTATGATAATATCACTAAATAAAATATTTAAAATGAAAAAGTTCCTGATTGCGATTGTTTTACTATCGTTTACAAAGAATTTTGCACAAGAGTTAAATGTACCGCCAGCCACACAATATCTGGCAGACAACCCTTTTGTTATTGCACCAGTGTACGCCGGAATAGGAGATAATTTTAGGATAAGATTAAACGGTTTTGCACAATGGGTTGGTATCAAAGATGCTCCTAGAAATCAAGGATTATATGCCGATTTTAGAATAGCCAAACAATCAGGAATAGGACTTTCTATATACAACGATAAAAATGGATATACAAGACAAACAGGTCTAAAACTTTCGTTTGCACACCATATTATCTTAGATTATTATTCTAAACAATATTTATCTTTTGGTCTCTCTTATAACTTTAATAGTTTTAGAATTGATACACAAAATTTAGATTACAACCCTTTGGTCCTAAACGACAGATATACAGGAAATGATAATTTTGATGTTAGTTTGTTGTACAGAAAAAAAGCTTTCTATATCGCTTTTAGTACCTCTAACGTGTTAAATAAAAATATCGAAAAATTTAAATCATCGCCAATAAACTTAGAACCTAATTTGTTAAGAAATTACCAAGTTTATACCGGATACACCTTTAGAGGAAACAGAGATAGCAGAACCGAAATAGAACCATCTGCATTCCTTCAGTATTTTCAAAGTGACGGGCGTTCCAGCACCGATTTGAATGTTAAACTAAGGTATTTAGACAACCAACGAACAGGTTATTTCTGGGTAGGCGCCACCTATCGTTTTCTTAACGACCAACCCATGAAACCACTCACCGTAGGGCCAATGCTAGGACTTAAAAAAGAAGGCTTCTATATGGGTTATTCCTACCAGCTAACACTAAACGAATTGTCAGCCTATAACTCCGGAACGCACATGGTAACCTTAGGCTTCGATTTCTTACAAAAAGCAAGCAATTGTCCTTGTACACAAAAAGAGAATAACGACAATTAGATTTTTTAATATTAAAAAAAAAGAACCATTAAATTATTAAGTTAAATTAAGTACAAAACTTAATATTTCTTAATAACTTAGTGGTTCAAAAATTTAAACAACACAAAGCTAACACACAATACAAAAGCATGAAAACAATTTACGACTTCAACTTCCATAACAAAAAAGCCCTAATAAGAGTAGATTTTAATGTCCCCTTAAATGAAAGCCACAATGTTACCGATGCCTCCCGTATCGAAGCGGCAAAACCAACAATAAATAAAATTCTTGCCGATGGTGGAAGCGTAATTCTAATGTCGCATTTAGGAAGACCAAAAGGAGTTCAAGCTCAGTTTTCATTACAACATATTGTAGCTAAAGTATCCCAAATTTTAGGAATTTCGGTTCAGTTTTCTCCAAATTGTATTGGTGAAGAAACAGAAAAGGCTGCATTAAATTTAAAACCAGGAGAAGTTTTATTACTAGAAAACCTTCGATTCTATAACGAAGAAGAAGCGGGCGATATCGAATTTTCGAAGAAACTAGCAAAACTAGGCGATATTTATGTAAATGATGCCTTTGGTACAGCACACAGAGCACACGCTTCTACCACAATAATCGCACAGTTTTTCCCTGATTACAAATGCTTTGGAGCACTTTTGGCCAAAGAAATAGAAAGCATAAATAAAGTACTTAAAAACAGCGAAAAACCAGTTACAGCAGTTTTGGGCGGAAGCAAAGTTTCTTCAAAAATTACCGTAATCGAAAATATTCTAGACAAAGTAGACCACATGATTATTGGAGGCGGAATGACTTTTACTTTCATAAAAGCATTGGGTGGAAAAATTGGTAATTCACTTTGTGAAGACGATAAAATCGAACTAGCATTAGAAATTTTGCGTTTGGCGAAAGAAAAAAATGTACAAATACATCTTCCAGTCGATGTTGTTGCTGCCAATTCATTTTCTAACGAAGCAGAAACTCAAATTATCGATATCAATAATATTCCTGACGGTTGGCAAGGTTTAGATGCTGGACCAAAATCATTAGAAAGCATCAAAAAAGTAATCCTTGAATCAAAAACGATACTTTGGAACGGACCATTAGGTGTTTTCGAAATGTCAAATTTTGCAAACGGAACCATTCAATTAGGTCATTTTATTGCCGAAGCTACTAAAAATGGTGCATTTTCTCTTGTAGGAGGAGGCGATAGCGTTGCCGCAGTAAAACAATTTGGTCTAGAAGACAAGATGAGCTACGTTTCTACGGGCGGTGGTGCCATGTTAGAAATGCTAGAAGGAAGGGTTTTGCCAGGAATTGCAGCTATTTTAGACTAGAAAACACAACTTTAACAATATTTTTACTTTTTTTTCGTTTTAAGACTTTATGTTTGTATCCAATCGCAACGTATTGAAATATAATGCTTTATAAAACCTACTTTTATGACATATAAAAAATTTACTTTTTTACTACTTCTATTTTCTATCACAAATATATTCGCTCAAGATATTGTTTTACATGATTCTATAAAAAAACCTGAGCTAAAACTCTCATTTCTAGACTCATTAAAAACCACTTATGTAATAGATGAAATGTCAGCTTGTGTAGATGAAAAATGTTTTAAAGAACTTACCAATGAAGATATTTCTAAAGAATTATTAGCTGATTTAAAAAATATTAACCTTGATGAAAAAGTAGATTTCGAATTATCAACAGAACTTTTAAAAGAAAGATTAAGATTAATGGATGAGAAATCGCCATTTAATATCGAATACAATGTAGGTTTAGAAAACATTATCAAATCATTTCTTAAAAACAGAAAACGTTCTTTTCAGCGACTATTGGGAATTTCTCAATATTATTTTCCCATGTTCGAAGAAGCCATGGCAAAATATAATGTACCATTAGAAATAAAATACCTTGCTATTGTCGAATCTGCATTAAATCCAAAGGCAGTTTCTAGAGTAGGTGCAACAGGTTTGTGGCAGTTTATGTACCAAACCGGAAAGCAATACAAACTTCGTGTAAATTCTTATATAGACGAACGTAGCGACGCCCTAAAAGCAAGTGAAGCCGCTGCCCAATATATGAGTAATATGTACAAGATTTTTGGCGACTGGGAATTGGTTCTTGCCTCATATAATTCGGGAGCAGGAAATGTAACTAAAGCCATTAGACGCTCAGGAGGACACCAAAATTTTTGGAATATCAAGAAATTTTTGCCAAGAGAAACAGCAGCTTATGTTCCTATGTTTCTTGCCACAATGTATATTTTCGAATACCATAAAGAACACGGCATAATGCCAGAAAAAGCAATTGCAAACCATTTTGCTACAGATACTATCGCCATAAAAAGTAAAATGTCTTTTAAGCAAATCTCACAATTATTAGACATGCCAGAGGCTCAAATAGAGTTTCTAAATCCTTCGTATAAAATGAAAGTCATTCCGTATGTAACAAATGAAACCCACTTTTTGTGCTTGCCAAAAGACAAAATAGCCATTTTTGCTTCAAACGAAGACAAAATGTATGCCTATGTAAATTACGAAGAGAAAAACCGAGAAAGACCTTTTGCCGAAAAACCGAAAGCTAAAATTATGAATAATTCTATTACCCAAAATAATGAGGTAGCAGAAGTTTTGGTTGAAACTAAAACCATTATAAAAAACGTTTCTAAAACTAAATTTTACAAAGTAAAAAGCGGAGACAATCTTAGCGATATTGCCAGAAAATATAATATTGCTATGTCGGATTTAAAAAAATGGAACCATCTGAAAAGTAATAATGTTCAATTAGGTAAAAGTCTAAAAATTATTATCGATGAGAGAATTGCAGTTGTTCAAAAAGTTAAAAAACCTACTTTAGATGCTAACCTTGAATTAAAATCAGAATCAACCGTAGAAAAAACAGTTGCTGTACTTGATAAGCCAGTTTCTAAAAAGGAAATAATTAGAAAAGAAAAAATGGCAAAAGCAGACGCAGTTCTCGAAAAGACTGCTGTTGTTCTCGACCATATTGTAAAACAAGGAGAAACACTAAGCAGCATTGCAAAAGAAAACAAATTATATGTAGCCGATTTAAAAAAATGGAATAACCTAAAAGACGCTAACATTAAATTAGGCGATAAGCTAAAACTTTCTAATGCTACAAGCCTTGCTATTGCAAATGAAGTTGTAAAACCAAGTACCGAAACCGCTTTTTACACCATCAAAAAAGGAGATAATATTTCGTTAATTGCTAAAAAAAATGACGTTACCATTGATGATTTAAAGCAATGGAATGATCTAGAGGACAATGTTATAAAAGTAGGAACCAAGCTTAAAATTGAAAAAGTATTAGAAGTTGTTGCAGAGGTTTCTAAAAAAGAAACTAAGAAAAAAAGCAAATACGAAGAACAAAAATTATATGTCGTGCAAAAAGGAGACTCGCTGTTTAGTATTTCAAAAAAGCATAATACTACAGTTGCCTATATTAAAAAATTAAATGATATAAAAGACGAAAACCTGCAACCAGGAATGAAACTTAAAATAAAAGGATAATAAAAAAGGGAATCGTAAGATTTCCTTTTTTATTATATTTGTATGAAACAAATCTTATGACGTTATTAGCATTCAAAATAAAGCCTTTTAAAGAGATTTCTACTCAAGAATTATACGAAGTGCTAAGGTTGAGAAGCGAAGTCTTTGTGGTCGAACAAAACTGTGTCTATCAGGACATAGACAGCAAAGATCAGGAAGCAATTCATGTTTTAGGCTATTACAATGGCGAATTGGCTGCTTATTGCAGGCTATTTGATGCAGGCAATTATTTCGACAATGCTTCTATAGGACGTGTTATTGTAGCGCAAAAATTTCGTGGTAAAAAATGGGGAAACAACCTTATTGTTGAAGCTATTACTGTAATAAAACAATGTTTTGGTAAAAGAGAAATTACCATTTCTGCACAATTATATCTGCAAAAATTTTACGAAAGTCATGGCTTTGCTAAAACTTCCGAAATGTATTTAGAAGATGATATTCCGCATATAGAGATGAAAATACATTAAACTTTAGTAATTACAAGTTCGACCCTGCGGTCATATTGTGGTTCTTTTCCTAATGGTTTTCCAGTGCCATAACCTTTATAAATCATTCTGTTTTTGCTTATTTTTTTAGCCACAAAAAAATTATAAACAACCTTGGCTCTATTAATAGAAAGCTCTCTTTTTCTAGTATCGCGATCTATTGCTTCTTTCTGATAAGGCGGTGTGCAACAAACATGACCTTGAATTTCAAATTGTAAATTTTTATATTTAAGCAACATTTTTGCAATTTTTTCTAAATCATTTTTTGCATTAACATTAAGTTTGCTGCTTCCTTTTTGAAAAAGGACATCACCTAAAAAAATCCTGTCGCCCAAAATATGGTTTTTTTGCACCATATCGAACATTCCAGGTATCTTAATTTTTGGTAATGGTTTCATATTAACAACCACATCTACACGACGATTTTTAGAACGAACTTCTGGAAGGTTTTCTATAATATCATCATCAATCATCACACGACCTTTACCTTCAATGGTAACAATGATTTTGTTTTTTATACCACTTTCAACTAGCTTTTTCTGAATAATAGAAGCACGATTGTTAGATAATTTGAAATTATACGATTCCTTACCACGGTCATCGCAATAACCATATATTTGAACAGATTCTATTCTAGTAGAATCGATATTTTTAATAAAATTTACTGTTTCGTTTGCTTGTTTTTCCTCGAGTTTAAACTTATCAAAATCGAAATAAATAGAATGAATTATTTCTTCTTGAGCCATTATAGCCTCAGAAAAAGAAAGGAATAGTAGTAAAAACAAGAAATGGCGCATGTGGTTTTTACTTGTAAATTTAACTATAATACACAATTTACCAACTAAAAATATAAAAAACTACAATAAATTACTGCACTATTAGAGTAGTACAATAATAAATAGGCGGAAGACCGAAAAGAGTATAAATAATACGATTTTGTTGTAAATTTACTGCAATAACAAATGCACGGTTTGTTATTGCAAGGAATGATAAATCCTATTAAGTGATTCAGATTATGAGATTCCTCGCTACTCGGAATAATATACGCACCAATATTACAGTCTTTTTTAAATTAAAACAGTATAGGTGTCTTGTTTTTCATGACATATCAAGATAATAAAGCCATTGGGTGTAATTCGTTTCTAATAGACAGAGTCATATATTTTAAGCCGTTTTGCTTTAGTAATAGGCAACATAGCTTTGTGGGCTAAGAATTGGTTTGGCTAACGCTTTTTTCTATATCTCTATTTGGTTATATTTTAAAATAATTGTTTTTATTAATTGCATTAACGTGTTAATAAAAACTTCGGATATAAAAATAACTGCCTTTTTAGATTTCTAAATTATATAAAAAGTTATAAATTTGTACCTGAATTCTTCCAACTAGAATTTACAACATATTTCTAACTTAAACGTTTATAGCATGCAACTGTATAACACCTTAAGCGCAGAAGAAAGAGCCGAACTGATAGATCAAGCAGGCAAACAACGACTCACGTTGTCTTTTTATGCGTATGCCAAAATTGAAAACCCACAACAATTTCGAGACGATTTGTTTTTAGCTTGGAACAAGCTCGATGCTCTTGGTCGAACTTATATTGCCAAAGAAGGAATTAATGCTCAAATGAGTGTTCCTGCCGAAAACTTTGAAGCTTTCCGAGAAACATTAGAAGCTTATGATTTCATGAAAAACATTCGTCTAAATGTTGCTGTAGAACATGATGATCATTCGTTCTTGAAACTAACTGTTAAAGTCCGAAACAAGATTGTAGCCGATGGTTTAAATGACGAAACTTTTGATGTTACAAATATTGGTGTGCATTTGAAAGCCAATGAATTCAATCAAATATTAGAAGATCCCAACACGATTGTAGTCGATTTTAGAAACCACTACGAAAGCGAAATAGGTCATTTTAAAGGCGCCATTACTCCAGATGTAGAAACATTTAGAGAAAGTTTGCCAATAATTAACGAGCAACTAAAAGATTTTAAAGAAGACAAAAACCTAGTCATGTATTGTACTGGTGGTATTCGTTGCGAGAAAGCTTCGGCATATTTTAAACACCAAGGTTTTAAAAACGTTTTTCAATTAGAAGGCGGAATTATTAATTATGCCAAGCAAATAAAGGAAGAAAACTTAGAAAGTAAATTTATCGGAAAAAACTTTGTTTTCGACCATCGTTTAGGCGAAAGAATTACTAATGATATCGTTTCGCAATGCCATCAATGCGGAAAACCTTGCGATAATCATACAAATTGCGAAAATGAAGGTTGTCATTTGCTGTTTATTCAATGTGATCAATGCAAATTAGCTATGGAAAACTGCTGTTCTTCCGAGTGTCAGGAAATTATTCACCTCTCATTAGTAGATCAAGTAAAATTGCGTCGTGGCATAAAAAACGGTAATATGATTTTTAGAAAAGGAAAATCTGATAAATTGTTGTTTAAACATTCGGGCGAATTGAGCGATGTTACTTTGGCAAAAGCAATAGATACAAAAGATATTCGTCAAAAAATTAAAACAAAAAAAGTACTTATTGGTAAAGCTGAACATTATTATGTAAAATCAGAAATAGGCTCTTTTTTAATAGAAAATAAAGAACTAAAAATAGGCGATAAAGTTTTAATATCTGGACCTACAACTGGCGATCAGCAACTAGTTTTAGAAAAAATATTTGTAAACGGAAAAGAAGATTCTGAAGCTAAAATAGGAGATAAAATAACATTTCACATTCCATTTAGAGTAAGATTATCAGATAAATTGTATAAAATTATAGCATAAAAATTACAGCAAAAGTTTTAGAAATCACATCAAATAGTAATTAATTTAGATGTGATTTTCTTTTTATAAAAAATCTGAAATCTAAAATCTGAAATCTAAAATCTTTGTTATCTTTACAAATTAATCATTTTATGAATTTAAGTTGCTTTTTGCAACACTATATATAAATTATGGCATGTACAAGTTGTTCGACTTCAGATGGTGGTGCACCAAAGGGGTGTAAAAATAATGGGACTTGCGGCACCGATAGCTGCAACAAATTAACAGTTTTCGATTGGCTTTCTAACATGACTTTACCAGGAGGACAAGCCCCTTTTGATTGTGTAGAAGTGCGTTTTAAAAACGGAAGAAAAGAATTTTATCGCAACTCAGAAAAACTAACCCTTAGCATTGGCGATATCGTAGCTACCGAAGCTTCTCCGGGACATGACGTAGGAATTGTAACTTTAACAGGAGAATTGGTTAAGGTGCAAATGAAAAAAAAAGCTGTAAATCACGAAGGGGAAGTGGCCAAAATATACCGAAAAGCCTCTCAAAAAGACATCGATATTTGGAGCACAGCTCGCGAGAGAGAAGAACCTATGAAAGTTCGTGCTCGTGAAATGGCAATAGCATTAAAGCTTCAAATGAAAATTTCTGACATCGAATTTCAAGGAGACGGATCTAAAGCTACATTTTATTACACAGCAGAGGATAGAGTCGATTTCAGACAATTAATTCGCGATTTTGCTTCCGCTTTTAGTACAAGAGTCGAAATGAAACAAGTTGGTTTCCGCCAAGAAGCCGCTCGTTTAGGAGGAATTGGCTCTTGTGGTCGTGAATTATGTTGCTCTACGTGGTTAACCGATTTTAGAAGCGTAAACACATCGGCAGCACGTTACCAGCAATTGTCATTAAACCCTCAAAAGCTAGCAGGACAATGTGGCAAACTAAAATGTTGTTTAAATTATGAGTTAGATACTTATATGGACGCTCTGAAAGATATTCCAGACATGGAAACCAAACTTTCTACCGAAAAAGGAGATGCCATTTGCCAAAAAATAGACATTTTTAAAGGCTTAATGTGGTTTGCTTATATAGGAAATTTTGCACAATGGCATATTCTTAAAGTGGCACAGGTTAAAGAAATCATGGCGCAAAACAAAGAAAAAATAAAAGTTACCGCATTAGAAGATTTTGCTGTTGAGATCGAAAAACCAGCAGTCGAAAAAACTTTTCAAAATGCCATGGGACAAGATAGTTTAACACGATTTGACCAGCCTAAAAAGAGCAATAACAACAAGAAACCAAACAGAAATAGACGCCCAGAAATTGTAGGTAAAGAGAAAAATGTAAATGTAGCACCAAAAGTGATTCAAAAAATTACACCAAACTTAAAACCAAACAAACCAGAACAAGTTAAGCTAAAACCTAATAATCCTAACCAAAATAAAGCAAATTCGAATAACCCAAATCAAAACAAAGCAAATCAGAATAACCCAAACCAAACAAGACCAACCCAACCCAAACCAAAAACAAACGGACCAAAAATTAGAAATGAAAAGAAAGATTCTAACAAATAGTTTTTTATTGTTTTTTGTCGCTTTTGGATTCATTTCTTGCGATAAATCTCAAATTTTCGATGAGTATCATACCTTTGAAGATGGTTGGAAAAAAAACAGCATCATCAATTTTACTTTCAACCAGAGTGCATCAAATGAGCCACGAAATTTATTTATAAATATTCGAGACAACAACCATTATGAGTTTAGCAATTTGTTTCTAATTGTAAAATTAGAATCCCCTAGTGGTTTAATAAAAGTAGATACCTTAGAGTATCAAATGGCATATCCAGACGGGAATTTACAAGGCGAATTAATAGGAAATGGCTTCTCAGATATAAAAGAAAGCAAACTTTGGTATAAAGAAAATATGATCTTTCCTAAAACCGGAAAATATAAAGTATCTATACAACAAGCCGTAAGACAAACTGGAAAAGTAAAAGGAGTCGAAAAATTAGAAGGAATTACCGAAATAGGTTTTAGAATCGAATCGTTAGAAAAAAAATAAAAAAAATGGCACAAAAACTGAATACTCAAAAACCAGATTATTCACAATATGTGAAAAAATTTTGGAAATATTTCTTCATCGCTTTTGGCGGAATACTGTTGTTTTTCCTACTTGCTTCTTGGGGGCTTTTTGGCTCAATGCCATCGTTCTCAGAGTTAGAAAACCCAGAATCTAATCTCGCTACCGAAATTATTTCTGCCGATGGGGTAACACTAGGTAAGTTTTACAACGAAAACAGAACCCCAATTAAATACAAAGATTTACCCAAACACTTGGTCGATGCGCTAATATCTACCGAAGACGAACGTTTTAGAGAACACTCAGGAATAGACGGCAAAAGAACCTTAAGCGCCACTTTAAGCCTAGGAAGACGAGGAGGAGCCAGTACCTTAACACAACAATTAGCCAAACTGCTTTTTCACGGCGAAGGCTCTAAATTCTTGCCTTTTAGAATGATGCAAAAAGTAAAAGAATGGATTATTGCTATCCGTTTAGAACGACAATACACAAAAGACGAAATTATCGCCATGTATCTCAATAAAGCCGATTTTATTAATACCGCAGTAGGAATTCGTTCGGCATCAAAAGTATATTTTGCAAAAGAACCCAAAGATTTAACAGTCGATGAAGCTGCCATGTTAGTAGGAATGCTAAAAAACCCATCTCTATTTAATCCCTTACGACGAGAAGAAAAAGTAAGAGAACGAAGAAATGTTGTGCTAAAACAAATGGAAAAAAATCATTGTTTGTCAAAATCAGCCAAAGAAAATTTTCAAAGCAAACCCATCAAATTAACTTTTACACCCGAAAAATATAACGAAGGCTCAGCAACCTATTTCCGTGAATACCTTCGTGATTACATGAAAAATTGGGCAAAAGAAAACAAAAAAGAAGACGGCTCAGACTATAATATTTATTCAGACGGCTTAAAAATATACACCACTATCGATTCTAGAATGCAATTGTATGCCGAAGAAGCAGTAAAAGAACACCTAAAAAACTTACAAGAAGAATTTTTTTTAGAAGCAAAACAAAACAAAACAGCCCCCTTTATTCGAATTACACAACCCGAAATAGACAAGGTTATGAGTCGCTCAATGCGAAATACAGAACGTTGGAGAATCATGTCAGAAGAAGGAAAAGACGAAGCCGAAATCATAAAATCATTTAGTGTCAAAACTAAAATGACCATATTTACTTGGGACGGAGACAAAGAAGTAGAAATGACTCCCACAGACTCTATCAGATACTACAAACACTTCCTACAACCAGGACTAATGTCTATGGAACCACAAACAGGACAAGTAAAAGTATGGGTTGGTGGTATCGATTACAGATACTTCCAATACGACCACGTAGGCTTAGGAGCACGACAAGTAGGGTCTACATTCAAACCGTTTCTATACGCCACAGCAATCGAACAATTAGGAATGTCACCCTGCGATACCATTATCGACGGGCCATTTAGAATATATAAAGGAAAACACAATGTAACCGAAGACTGGGAACCAAGAAATTCTGACGGAAAATACAGAGGCATGGTAACCCTCAAAAAAGCATTAGCAAACTCCATCAACACCGTCTCGGCAAAACTAATAGACAAAACCGGACCAGATGCAGTTATCGCCTTAATGAGAAAACTAGGCGTAAACTCACAAATCCCATCACAACCCTCTATCGCATTAGGAGCAGTAGACATTACCGTAAAAGATATGGTAGCAGCTTACAGCGCATTTGCCAACCAAGGCATATACATGAAACCACAAGTAATAGTCAGAATAGAAGACAAAAACGGAAACGTCATCTACGAACCAAAAATGGAATCTAGAGACGTACTTAGCAAAGACATCGCATACGCAGTCATCAAACTATTAGAAGGCGTTACAGAATCTGGATCAGGGGCTAGACTAAGAGGAACAGGATCAGGAGGATACGCCTACAAACGAGTAACAGGATACCCCTACGGATTTACCAACCCAATTGCAGGAAAAACAGGAACCACACAAAACCAATCCGACGGCTGGTTTATGGGAATGGTACCCAACCTAGTAACAGGCGTTTGGGTAGGAAACGAAGACCGTTCCGCACATTTTCGCACCATAGCAAACGGGCAAGGAGCCACCATGGCATTACCAATCTGGGCATTGTTTATGAAAAAATGCTACGCCGACCCAAACTTACACGTCTCTAAAGAAAGCTTCGAACGCCCAAAAAACCTAACCATAAATGTCGATTGTGCCACAGAAAGAAAACGAATCCGTGACACCACAGCAAGAGACTCAACAGCAGTAAAACCAGAAGAACAAAATACAGACGAGTTCGGAATATAATAAAAATTAGGAGCTATTTCCTGCTATTCGTTGCAATCTTTTCTTTTTCTAAAGAAAAAAAAGAAAAGGATTTCCACTACTATCAGGGCTAGGGCAATAAAATAAAAAGAAACAATTAGACCAAACTTATATTTCTTATATGGTTTAAAAAACAAAATGTAAGTCAACATGATAAACAAAAAAGTAAACAACGTACAAGAAGCACTACAAGACATACAAAACGGACAAACCATCATGTTAGGCGGCTTCGGACTCTGCGGCATACCAGAAAACGCTATTGCCGAACTAGTAAAAAAAGACATCAAAGAACTAACCTGCATATCCAACAATGCAGGAGTCGATGGCTTCGGACTAGGTTTACTCTTAGAAAAACACCAAATCAAAAAAATGATTTCCTCTTATGTAGGAGAAAATGCCGAATTCGAACGCCAAATGCTATCGGGAGAACTCGACGTAGAACTCACCCCACAAGGCACCCTAGCTGAAAAATGCCGAGCAGCCCAAGCAGGAATCCCCGCATTTTTTACCCCAGCAGGCTATGGCACCGAAGTGGCACAAGACAAAGAAGTCAGAGAATTTAATGGCAAAATGCACATCATGGAACTTGCCTACAAAGCAGATTTTGCCATAGTAAAAGCATGGAAAGGCGATACAGCTGGAAACCTAATTTTTAAAGGAACAGCTAGAAATTTCAATTCCTGTATGGCTGGTGCCGCAAAAATCACCATTGCCGAAGTCGAAGAATTAGTTGAAGCTGGAACATTAGACCCCAACCAAATACACATTCCAGGAATAATGGTCAATCGTATTTTTCAAGGTGAAAAATTCGAAAAAAGGATAGAACAACGCACCGTTAGAACAAGATAAATTGTAGTTTTACAAAATGAACTCTTCCATAATAAATAATTTAGATATTATAGATTTTGCAAAAGATTGCAACGTATTTGATATAGATTTATTTGAGAATGAAAAATTTGGAGTTGTCAAAGTATATGGAAATGAAGACCAACCAGCACTGTTTTTAAAAGAAGTCGATTCTTTTAATTTTAAAACTTTAAAGCAAATTGCCGAAATTCAAAAAGCAAGCTGGAATTTTCAAAAGGTTTTATTCTTATATGTTTACACCAAAACAGAAATTAGAATTTACAATTGTTCTGAAAAACCTTTTGGATATGAAGAAAATATTCAAGAAAATGAATTTACAAACAAATTAAAAGAATTAGAACTTTATTCTTGCAAAGAAACAGACAACGACAAGCTTAAAAAATTAAATATACTTTTTTCAAGAATTGCCATTGATACTGGATTTATTTGGTCATCAATCGAAGCAAAAGAAATTAAAGACAAAATAAATCTTCAAAATAGAGTAGATAAATTTTTAATTCAAAGTCTTATCAATGTTTCAAGAGAATTAGAAGAACAAGGGTTAACTGATAAAAACTTAATACATAAGTTGGTTATGCGCTCTCTGTTTCTTTTGTATTTAGAAGATAGAGGCGCAACTAAAAAAGAGTTTTACGGTGAGTTTTCGTTAAAAGCAGAATCTTATCTGGATTTACTTAAACAAGGCGAGGTAAACTATGTATATTCATTATTTGAAAAATTAGCAGAAGATTTTAACGGAAGCTTATTTAACATAGAAGAAAACGAAATAAATCTTGTTACACGGGAGCATTTAGATTTAATCAGACAATGTTTTACAAGCGGTTATACAAAAAGCAATCAAATAAAATTATTTTCAGATTGGAGATTATTTAATTTTAGCATTATAAGAATTGAATTATTAAGTGAAATTTATGAGAATTTTTTATCTGAATTAGACAAGAAAGAGAAAAAAAACACAGGCACTTTCTATACACCCCCTTCATTGGTTGAATTGATTCTAAATGAAAAGTTGCCCGTTAGAAATAATGAAACTGACTACAAAGTAAAAACGCTAGACCCAAGTTGTGGATCTGGAATTTTTCTGGTTCAGAGTTTTAAAAGATTAGTAAAGCGTTATGAAAACAAGCATAATTCAAAATTAAATGATTTTAATATTTTAATAGATATTCTTAAATCAAATATTTTTGGGATCGAACTTGATGGAAAATCTATAAAAGTAGCCGCTTTTAGTTTGTATTTAGCTTTATTAGACAACCTTGACCCAAAAACAGATTGGTGGAATGGTACAATAAAATTTCCTTATTTAATAAATGATAATGACGACGAAAGTTTAAAAGAACAAGGGAATAATCTTTTTAAAAGAGATACTATTTCTGACTTATCCGAAATAAAAAAATTACAAAATTTTGATTTAATTGTTGGAAATCCACCATTTGGAACAAAAAAATTATTGCCAACAATTACAGCTTATTGTGAAAAAGAAAACTTTGCTAAAGAAATGGTTTTACCTTTTTTACACAAAGCAACTCTTTTAGCACCAAAAGGTAAGATAGCTTTAATTTTTAACACTAAAGTTTTGACCAATACAGGTGGAACGTATCAAAATTTCAGAAAATGGCTGTTTAATAAAAATTATGTTGAAAAAGTGTATAATTTTTCAATTTTAAGAAAAGCTAAGAAAAATTTTGGTGGACAATTATTTGGTTCAGCAATTGAACCAATCTGTGTTGTTTTTTATCAAAAGGAAAATTTCGAGACACTTAATAAAAAAGATACAATTACTTACTATTCTCCCAAAACATATATCAAAAATGATGTTTTAGAAGGAATTGTTATAGATTCATCAGATGAAAAGCATTTACCAAGAATAGAATGTCAAAAACCAAATACTAAAATTTGGAAGATTGCTATGTGGGGGAGTTATTTTGATTTTGAATTGATAAAAAAACATGAAGGAAATACTTTAAAAAACTATTTTAATAATAATAAAAGTTGGGTTAAAGGAACTGGTTTACATATTCCTTCTGCAAATTATACTAATAAAGAAAATATAATTACACCTGAAAAAATAATTGATACTACCAATATTTCTAGATATTTAGTTGTAAAAGATAATCTTAAAAATAATGAAACAAATTATTTAAAAATAAACGAACAATTAGTTAAAGCTCCTTTTTTGATTGTTAAAAAAGGAATAACAAAAGGAAATATATTAGCTTCTTTTGTGGATTTTGATGCTTATTTTTTAAATAGAGTTTACGGAATAAAATCTAATAATACCGAATCTTTAAAAATTCTTTTGGCATACTTTAACTCCACTTATTCTAAATATTTTCAATTTAATTATTCATCAGCTTGGGGCTTAAAATATGATGATATTTTAGATAATGAATTATATGCTTTGCCAAATATTTTTGATTTTTTAAATAATGAAGTAAAAAATAGAATGATACTTTTAATTGATAAAATAATTTCAATAAAAAAGTCAAACGAATTAAATCACAACACAACACATATAGAAAAACAAATTGACCAAATCATTTATAATGATATTTTAAAATTGACAGCTGATGAGCAAATTGTAATTCAAGATACTTTAGATTATAGTTTGGATTTATTCGAAAAACAAGAAAAATCTAAAGCAGTTTTACCTGTAAATGATATTGATGTTTATACTAAGAGAATAACTAAAGAACTCAATGATTGGCTAGATGATGATGATTTAAAAATCTCAGCAACTCATTATTCTATTGATATAAATTGTCCTTTGTATTTGGTAAAATTGTCTTTTGGAAATCAACAAAAAGAAATAGAAATTTCAAAAGAAAACATCTATAGTGAGCTTAAAACATTAGATAAAAAACTTTGGAGTAAAGATGCTCAAAGTATTTATTTCAGAAAAAAATTAAATTATTTTGATGGAGATGATATTTACATTATAAAACCAAATCAAAGGCGTTTTTGGAGTCAAACTGCAGCTATGGAGGATAGTAAATCTTTATTAGTTGAAATTCTTAATATGAAAGAATAATGGCAGGAACTTTAAAAAAATCTATTTTCCTAAATTTTCAAAAAAAATTTAAAGAAAAATGTATCACATTGTTTGTTGAAGCTTATAATGCTTCAATTTCATCAAAAGCGGTTTCTTTAGATTTTCACGAAAATGATATAACTGCCATTCTTCATAATTACATTAATGAAAATCCTAAAAGAAAAGATTGGCAAATTTTCACAAATCTAGAAAATCATCAATTTGATAAAAAAGCTATTCCTACAAAAGGTTTTGCTGCTAAATTTTCACGAATTGATATGAGATTTACTAAATTTTGGCAAAGTGATGAATTTAGGTATTTTGTAGAAGCAAAAAATTTAAAAGTAAATGATTCAGATTTGAAAAGAAGATATATTACTACTGGAATTGATAATTTTTTAACTAAAGGAAAATATGTTAATTGTGATGGGTTTTTAGTTGGTTATATTCTTGAAGGAACAGTAGAGAATTGTGTAAAAGGAATTAATAAATTACTTGAAAAAGATAAAAGACAAAATGAAAAAATAGAAAAAACATCAACTTTTTTATCAATTGACAATCATTTTTCTAAACATCAAGAAAAAGAAATGTATCATTTATTTTTAAATTATGTAAACTAAGATTATGAATAAACTAGAAACCAAAATCCTAAAAGCCATATAAACCAATAAATTGAATTCTGAAATTTTAGGTAAAACAAAGTGGTATAATTATTTTATCAGAGTTACCAAATTGGTCTGGAGCAGAAATTTTCACGATGGGTACTTGATTGAAGTTTATACCGAAAAATATGGTGATCATTTAGCTTCAATTACAATTTAAGACATCCTAAATAATAAAAAATAGTTTCAAAACCGAAATAGCTTCAATACCAAAACAAAAAGAAGCAATATTAAAAAAATATTTGTAACATGGCATTAGATAAAAATCAAATTGCAAAACGCATTGCGCAAGAAGTACAAAACAACTATTTCGTGAACCTAGGAATAGGAATTCCCACCTTAGTGGCAAACTATGTTCGTGAAGATATTTCGGTCGAATTTCAAAGCGAAAATGGCGTTTTAGGAATGGGGCCATTTCCTTTTGAGGGCGAAGAAGATGCCGATATTATTAATGCAGGAAAACAAACCATTACCACATTGCCAGGTGCTAGTTTTTTCGATTCTGCTTTTAGTTTCGGAATGATTCGGGCACAAAAAGTAGATTTAACCATCCTTGGTGCTATGGAAGTTGCCGAAAACGGAGACATTGCCAACTGGAAAATACCAGGAAAAATGGTAAAAGGCATGGGGGGCGCTATGGATCTTGTTGCTTCTGCCGAAAATATTATCGTGGCCATGATGCACGTAAACAAAGCAGGTGAAAGTAAAATTTTAAAAAAATGTACTTTGCCACTAACTGGCGTAGGTTGTGTAAAAAAAGTAGTAACAGAGTTAGCTGTTTTAGAAATTACCCCAAAAGGATTTAAATTACTAGAACGTGCTCCAGGGGTTTCGGTACATGACATTATAAAAGCCACCGAAGCCGAATTAATTATAGAAGGAGAAATCCCAGAAATGACATTATAAACAATTATTGGTTAAAATTTACGAACAGCAACCCTTTTTGGATTGCTGTTTTTTGTTTAAATTAATTAAGAAAAAAATAAAATTAAACCATTTATAATTATAAAATGAGGTGTAATACCATTTAAAGTTTAAATTTACTGGGATAAAAAAACATACAGTTTGTCTTCCGAGGAACGAGGAATCTCATCAAGTTATTCAAATTATGAGATTCCTCGTTCCTCGGAATGACAACATCCTTAATAAATATTCCAGTATTTTTAAAGCTAAATTGGTATAATATTTAGGTCTGTTTTTTTAGACTATTTTATAATTATATGAAACTTTACAGCTAATAAAATTTATTCGAGGTGTTTATTTATGTGACCTAAAAAAGTATAGCAGTTTTCGCAAAACGCCCAAGTATAAG
>NZ_MUHE01000032.1 GCF_002217405.1 Flavobacterium psychrophilum DSM 3660 = ATCC 49418
AAACTTTAAATGGTATAAAACAACATGTTTTTTGCTTACTATACAATTGTTTTTAATAGGTATGAAAAAAAATAATTGTATATTATATATTATGTAATATATTTGCACTATAATTTTGTTTTTATCACTTTTAAGTGGTTAAACATCGTAAAAACAATTTTTTTTCCCTTAAATTATGAAAAAAATACTAAATCTTTGTTTCTTCTTACTTGCTGTAAACCTACTACAAGCTCAGCAAGTACCACCACCAGGGCTTTGTGGGCAACCCAAACATCCCGAATTTCCAAAAACACCAACTACGCCATCAGCCAATCGTTCGGTAAAAGTAGTTTATGCTGCGCAGCCAGCTGATGTTGCAGTAACGGTAGAAAGTGTGCATAGTGTAACGGCAACTTGGAAAACCTCGTCATTTGATTCCTTTTCGATAGGTACAAGCGCTACGGCAGGTACAGACCCTGCTACTCGTAATATTAAGTATTCACAAGGACTTAATACCTCAGACAAAACCATTTATGGTTATAGTTATGAGGAGTTGCGCCAATGGGCAGCCTCTCCAACTAATCCAGCGGTACCAGGCGGTATAACATTTGCCTTGGGACAATCTTTTTATATACATTTATATAACGGACCTACAGACTATGTTTGTGGGCCTTACCAATTTAACTGGACAAATTTAGGCGCAGCTGGCAATGTAGTAACCCCGGTGGTCGAGACTGCTTTTGGTCTTAATGGGGCAGGTCCTTTTGCTGTTTGGCAAGCTAACAATATGAAAGATTTTTATGATAAAGTAGTACCTTTAATAGCCCAAATATACGGACCAGCCGCACATAATTATACTGTTGGTGTAGTTAATGATGCCAACTCTGTGGGTATGAATATGTTTATGAATGGTCCTAACTGGATTTATTCTTCTTATAATGCCAATGGGTTTGGCAAAATGTCACAACCTCGCTTAATGGTGCATGAGCTTATACACGGCTGGCGAGACAACGTGTGTGTTTCTATGAATAATCTATGGCATTACGAACCCACTTTAAGTGGTTTTGAAGAAGGTATGACCGAAGCCGCTGCCCAAATAGTAATGGATAAATTTACTACACTATATCCCAGTTATTTTACAGCAGCAGATTTAGGTTATTTAAACAAACGTTGGGGTAACCAAGAAGGTTATGCCTTTGATTGGGATTACGATTTTCAGAATCACCAACAACTTACCAATGCCAACTTTATGTCTAGCGATATAGGGATAGGCGCCCATTGGGAACGTTATGGTACGGCGTCTGCTGTTTTTTACAAAATGTATATTGAGGATAATAACTTCTTTAAAAAATTTAATGCCGAGTATTATACCAGATTAAATGTAGCACAATCTAATCCTAATACTTATACTAGGACAGATTTTGTTAATATATTACAAACGGTATTACCAAAAGTAGAAGAGGAACCAATGGCTACTTGGGTGGCTAAACAACGTATTTTAGATTGTAAAGTAGTACCAGGTAAAAAAGTACACATGCTTACTTTTAATGGACAAGACGGACCACGAGATATGGGGCATGACAACCGCATAAATGCTATAGAAACCCAAAACAACATTTACGGAGATGAATGGTCTTGGGATGTCCTAAATGGTGCAGGAGCTTTGCAACAACGTTGGTTTCATCAGCTTAATAATTTATCAGGACAATTAATAATAAAAGATTATTCAGGCGCTACAACCAATACTACTAATTTTCGTAATAATGACATGTTATATGGTGGTCCACACCAAGGAGCTTGTATAACTCCAAACTTTAATGGACCAGGTGTTTGTTTTCCTACAGGTATAGATGGGCATAGTATATACACCACCTCTGCAGATCCAGCAATAAACAATGGAGGCATAAACGACGGGCAATGGTATGTAGGTTTAGGTCGTCCTGCCAACGGTTATGTTTATAAATTGCAAACCGATGGTTTATATACCTATAATATAAGTTTTACAGATGGTGGTACTTTCTCAGACAAATATTACCGTTTGCATGGTAATAGTTTTATTGCCAAAGATGGTATGTATGCAGGGGTACGTAACAATGCAGATACCCCAGTAACAGGAAAAATTTATGCCGAACAAAAAAATAAAATTACCCCAACATTAGGCGAAGAGCCTTCTGTGGTCATAGGTGTTCGTGGTAGTTTGCAGGCATCACGTAAATGGGCATCACAACCAGAATTGACTGCGTCACTTAATGGTGGTCGTACAGATACACGCTATGCTAAACCAGGTAAAGTGCATATTATTTATGTTCCTACAGACTGTACACAACCTCAAAAAATAGATTTTCGTAATATCGCTTATGGTAGTACATTATCTGGTGTCGAAATGTTTTTATTAAATGTCGATGAGTTTGAAAATATTGTTTACACAGAGACTATGCCAACTACCGTATGTCAAAATGCTACGGCAACTTTTACGGCAGCCAATAACTGGCCTTACTACTTAGACGATGATAGTCGTATAACTTATCAATGGCAAAAAAATGCAGTAAATATTCCTGGTGCAACTAGTAAAATTTATACTATTACCAATGCGCAACCTACAGACGCTGCCACCTATACACTTGTTATTAATTCTTTTGGTTGTACTATAACACGTACGGCAACTATGGCAGTAGTTCCTGCAATAGTGCTAGATCCACAAGTGGTTACACCACAAAATGTATGTCTAGGTGGTACTATAAATCTTAATGTTACAGGTACGGTTACTAATCCTTTGCCTACGGGTACAACTTTTGCTTGGACAGGACCTAATAGTTTTACTAGTACATTGCAAAACCCTACAAAAACAAACGCAATACTTACAGATTCGGGTGCATATACGGTAACTTGTACTGTAAAAGCCTGCGACGGTATAACCGATATAATAAAAACAGCTACAATAAATGTTAATGTAAACCCAATAAACACACCTGCAATTTCTTGTGGTATAGCCACTACTAGTTCTGTTCCATTTAATTGGGCTGCAGTAAATACAGCAACAGCTTATAGCGTTTCATACCAAGTTAATTCTGGACCAACACAAAATATAGGTAATATAAACAATGTATTAACCTATACTGTAAATTCATTAGCTGCAAATGATAGTGTAACAATGACTCTTACTCCAACAGGACCAGCAGGTACCTGTTTTGTACCAGCAGTATTTACTTGTCAGGCAAATCCAGCACCTGTTTGTACTCCGCCAACTGCTACTGTTGTAAGTAGCACTGTTATTATTACCTGTGCTAGTCCAACTGTAACACTAGATGGTACAGGATCTACCACAGGCGCAACGATTAGTTATAAATGGACAGGGCCAGGAGTAATTACCAATGATACTAGCTTAACCCCAACTGTAAATGCAGCAGGTACTTATACTTTACGTGTTTCCAATAGTGCAGGAGGTGGTTGTTTTAAAGATGCTACCGTAACTGTAACAGCAAACACTACCGCACCTACTGCTACTGCTGGTACAGCACAAACCCTTACTTGTACTATTCCTACTGTAACTTTAGGTGGAACAACTACTTCTACAGGAACTAATTTTACACACAGCTGGAGCAATGGTACTACAACGGTAGGAACTACGCCTACAATAACGGTAAGCACAGCAGGTACTTATACCTTAACGGTAACTAACACCTCTAACGGATGTACAAGCACCAATAGCGTAATAGTAACCGTAGATAAAACCGCACCTACTGCTACTGCTGGTACAGCACAAACCCTTACTTGTACTATCCCTACTGTAACTTTAGGTGGAACAACTACTTCTACAGGAACTAATTTCACCTATGACTGGAGCAATGGAACTACAACTGTAGGAACTACGGCAACCTTACCAAATGTAACCACTGCCGGTACCTATACCCTTACCGTAACCAATACTGCTAATGGTTGTACTAGCACCTCTAGCGTTTTAGTAACCGTAGATAAAACCGCACCAATTGCCAATGCTGGTGATGATACCGTAATTACTTGTGCTAATCCCATAATTTCTTTAGGTGGTGCAAGTACATTAACAGGGGTTTCCTATATTTGGAAACGCGCAACTATAATAGTTGGCCAAACAGCAATACTAACCAATGTAACTATCCCAGGGATATATGTATTAACCGTAAAAAATAATATTACGGGTTGTACAGCTACCGATAGTGTAATTGTAACACAAAATATTAATTTACCACAAGTAGTAGTAAATCATGTATCAGATAATAATTATAGTTTACAAATAACTGGAGGGCAAGCCCCATATATTTATAGTATTTCTAACGGAATAATTATTAATAATTATAATTTTACGATAAAAGATTCTGATTATTACACTATAAATGTAAAAGATGCCAAAGGCTGTACCACCGAAATAACAGTATATTTAAAAGCATTAGATATTGAAATTCCAGATTACTTTACACCAAATGGTGATGGTAACAATGATACTTGGTATCCTTTGCGTACACAAAAATACCCTAACATGGAAGTATTAATTTTTGATAGATATCAACGAGAAATTGTTAGATTAAAAGGCAATACAATACAAGGATGGGATGGTAATTACAATAATAACCCACTTCCATCTGGTGATTATTGGTATGTTATCAAGTTAAATGACGAAAAAAATAGTAAAGAAATTTTAGGAGGCGTAACCCTAGTTAGATAATAAAAAAAAAAATGAAAAAAATACTGTATATACTATTGGCTTGTGTGGCAATACCCTCTTTTTCACAAGAGATGCGTCTGTCGCCATCAAGCCAATATTTGGCCGATAACCCTTATGTAGTAGCACCCGCATTTGCAGGAATTGGTACTTATTTTCAATTACGAGGCAGTGCCGCTTTTCAATGGGTTGGTGTAAAAGATGCACCGCAAACACAAACACTTTCTTTTGATGCTCGTGTGGCAAGTAAGTCTGCGATTGGTATTGTCTTGTATAATGACAAAAACAGAAATACCTATCAAAAAGGAGGTCAAATAACTTATGCGCATCATTTAATTTTAGATGAATATTCTGATCAATATTTATCTTTCGGATTATCTTATAAGTTTAATAGTTTTAATATCGATGTGGCAAATTTGGCAAATGCTAGCGCAGATCCTGCTATTGCCAATTACAAATCGACCTTAAATTCTAACTTTGACGTAGGCCTTTTATATCGATATAAAAAAGCATTTATTAGTTTTAATGTAGTGAATATTTTAGATAAAAAGGTAGAAGTACCTGCTATTAATGAGCCTGTAAAACTTAGAAATTATTATTTATACACAGGATATGTTTTTAAAAATGAGTTTCAAGAATATGAGATAGAACCCTCTCTTTTTTATCAATTATTTGAATCAGACAAAAGATCTGGACTAGATGCAAATTTAAAATTCAAAAAATTTTATGGTTCTAATTTTTTATGGGCAGGCTTAAGTGTGCGTCTTTTAGGAGACCAATCTTTTAAACCCAATGCAGTTATACCAATGTTAGGTTTTAAAAAAGACATCTTTTATTTAGGTTATTCTTATAGTTACGGATTAAACGGATTAGAATTAAACCAATCTGGTACCCATGTAATAACCCTAGGGTTAGATTTTAAAGGAAGGCGAAACGATTGTAAGTGCACTTACTAATCAAGATAATTGTTTTTTACATACAGGCTGTCCTATTTGGGGCAGCCTGTAGTGTATAAGGCAAATAGTATGTATGCAAATAAAAACTAGTCCGATAAATTAAGCCAAAAAAAAGATTTTGAACAGAATTTCTTTGCATCTACCGCACTCTTTCATTCGCTTTAAAAAGTTTTGTTTTAGGATTAAATAATTCTGCATTTGTATTTAAAGCTATTTTTTTTTAAGAACAGACAAACTAATGTAAAATTATTTATCACCATCTTCTAACTTCTAAATAGCTGTATATTAAATAAATTCGTAATTTTTAACTATATATTAACAATTGGAGTGTAACAAAAAACGCATTAATTCGTCAAATTTGTAACTCTTGAAACTGAAAATATAAAAGTAATGATTACAAAAAAAATACTCACGCTATTGGTCTTTCTATTGGTCTTTGCAACAAATTTTGCCCAAGATAGGTTTACAATCTCAGGAATAATTTCTGATGCAAAAAATAACGAAACACTTATAGGCGTAAATATTTCTTCAAAAAACACAAAAGCTTTTGCTGTTACAAACGAATACGGATTTTATTCACTCACACTTCCTAAAGGAGATTATCAAATTGCCATTAGCTATGTAGGTTTTCAAAAAATTGAAGAAACAATTTCCTTAACCCAAAATATTAAAAAAAATTATAGTCTATCAGATTCAGAGCAACAATTAGAAGAAGTTGTTATCACCGAAAAAACAAAATCTAACATTCGTAAACCAGAAATGAGTGTCAATAAATTATCTATTGCAACCATCAAGCAAATGCCAGTTGTTTTAGGAGAGGTAGATGTGCTAAAAGCTATTTTATTGCTCCCAGGAGTTACAAATGCAGGGGAAGGGCAATCAGGTTTTAATGTTCGTGGTGGTGGTGCAGATCAGAATTTGATACTACTAGATGAAGCGACCATTTTTAATTCTTCTCACGTATTTGGTTTTTTTTCCGTATTTAATCCTGATGCCATAAAAGATTTAAAATTATATAAAGGAGGAATACCAGCACGTTTTGGCGGCAGAGCATCATCGGTTTTAGATATTTATCAGAAAGACGGAAATAGTAAAAATTTTCATGTAAATGGAGGAATAGGACTCATCTCTAGTCGCCTTCTTGCCGAAGGGCCTATTGTAAAAGACAAAGGTTCCTTTCTTATAGGTGGTCGTGCTTCGTATGCGCATTTATTTCTGAAATTAACAGACAATAAAAATGTCGCTTACTTTTATGATTTAAATACAAAACTGAATTATAAGCTTAACAAAAACAATAACTTATATGTTTCTGGATATTTCGGACGTGATGTTTTTTCCTTAAATAAAACTTTTACAAATACTTACGGAAATTCGACCTTAAACTTGCGTTGGAATCATTTATATTCCGACAAACTATTTTCAAATTTATCGATGATTTATAGTGATTATTATTACGGATTAACATTAGATTTTGTGGGCTTTAACTGGAATTCAGGCATTAAAAATTATAATCTTAAATATGATTTTAAATACTATTTGTCAGATAAAATAAAACTAAATTATGGAGCTAATGGTATTTATTACAATTTTAATCCAGGAACAATAGAACCTGTAAATTCTCAATCAGGCATAAATTACAAACAATTAGAAAAAAAATATGCTTTCGAACCTGCTTTATATATAGATGCTGAGCAGAAAATAACCAATAACTTATCTGTAAATTATGGTTTGCGTTATAGTATGTTTTATCGCTTAGGAAATTCGACAGTTAATCTTTACGAGAATAACCAACCCGTATTTTATGATTCAGATTTAAAAATTTATGAAAAAGCAAAGCCTATTGGTACAGAATATTTTGGCAAAAATAAAACCATTGCTAGCTTTAATAATCTCGAACCTCGTTTTTCTGTAGCTTATGAATTAAACAATAACCAATCGGTAAAAGCAAGTTACAATAGAATGGTACAATATTTACAACTTATTTCAAATACAGCCTCACCAACTCCTCTAGATGTTTGGACACCTAGTGACAACTATATAAAACCTCAAATTGCAGACCAAGTAGCTATAGGTTATTTTAATAATTTTAGTGACGATAAATATTCTGTCGAAATTGAAAGCTTTTATAAAAAAATACAAAACAGAATAGATTATATAGACGGTGCTGATCTGATTGCAAATGAAGCGATCGAACAAGTCATTCTAAATGGCAGAATGCGTTCCTATGGTTTAGAATTTATGATTCGAAAAAACACAGGAAAACTAAATGGTTGGATTGCCTATACGATTTCAAAATCACAGCAACAAACACCAGGAAGAACACTAAATGAAGTAGGTATAAATAACGGTGATTGGTATCGCTCTGCTTATGACAAACTGCATAATCTAGCTGTTACAAGCACTTATAATTTGAATAAGAAATGGACTTTCGGTGCTAATTTTACGCTACAAACGGGTCAGCCAGTAACCTATCCTAATGGGCAATATGTGTATCAAGGCATTACAATTCCTAGTTACGAATTAAGAAATAAAAATAGTTTGCCAACCTATCATCATTTAGATATTTCAGCAACTTATACTCCCAAACCAGACAAAAAGAGAGGAAGACAAAGCGAATGGGTTTTTAGTATTTATAATATTTATGCTCGAAAAAATGCAGCATCTATAAGCTTTCGCCAAAATGCCGATTCAGGAAATACCGAAGCAATAAAACTATCAATCTTCGGAATTGTACCCTCGGTTTCTTATAATTTCAAATTCTAAAAATATGAAGACAATATCAAATTATTTATTTATAATTATAGTTACACTTTTTCTAACAAGTTGTGAAACCCCTATCGATGTTTCTCTAGATACTGCAAACCCTAAACTCGTTATAGACGCAGTTATAAAATGGCAAAAAGGAACTTCAGGAAACGAACAAAAAATAAAACTAACCACAACAACTAATTTTTATGCTAATACAATTCCAATAGTTTCAGGAGCAACAGTTTATATAACAAATAGTACAAATGCGGTTTTCAATTTTATCGAAATGCCAAATACAGGCGAATATCTTTGTACTAACTTTGTTCCTGTTATAAATGAAAATTATACATTAACAGTAATAAATAACGGGCAAACTTATAAGGCAACAGATAAATTATTAGCCACACCAGATATAGATAATATAAGTCAAATAGCTGTTCCGGGAGTTGGAGGAGCAAATCTAATTCAAGTAAAATTTTTTTACCAAGACAATGGTTTAGAAGATAATTTCTATTTAATTGGTTTTAAAAATAGTACCAAAGCATTTGGAGAATTTGGCGTTGTAAAAGATCGCTTTTTTCAGGGAAATCAAATGTTTGGTTTTTATTCAAACGATAAATTAAAAGCAGGAAATAAACTCAATGTTTACCTGCAAGGTATCTCCGAGCGCTATAATAATTATATGGAAAAACTACTTAATATTGCTGCTACCGATGGTGGAAATCCCTTTTCAACACCACCAGCAACCTTAAGAGGAAATATAATAAACCAAACAAACGAAGATAATTTTGCACTAGGATATTTTAGTTTAGGAGAAGTAGATACCGATATTTACACGGTTCAGTAGCAAAAAACTTCCCTATAAAAACCTACAGAAGATATTTTGCAATTATTAAAAATACAAATAGTCTTTTTTTTACCTTTGAAAAAAAATATAGATATGTACAAAATAATAGCGAAACTAAACAAAATTATTCTTCCTAGTTTTAGCAAACAACGATTAGATTTAGCTAAAGCTAAAAAATGGCAAATGGCAATAATTGGTTATCGTTATTTTGTAACTAAAAAAGCATTAGAGTCCTAAAAAAAAAAAATATTTTTTTTTATATTTTAGTTGCAAATTTAATATTTATAACTATCTTTGCACTCACAAAAACGGCCTCGTGGCGCAACTGAATAGCGCACTTGATTACGGCTCAAGAGGTTACTGGTTTGAATCCAGTCGAGGTCACAAAAGCTCATCATTATGATGGGCTTTTTTTTTATTAAATTCACTAAAAATGGCTACCGAATTTATTTACGACAAAGAATACAACAACATTACATTCTCTCAATACGAGATCTCGCAAAAAGAATACGAAAACTGTGTGTTTAATCATTGCGATCTTACAGCATGTAACTTTACAGGAACGGTTTTTGTAGATTGTACTTTCAGTTTTTGTAACTTTAAAGATGCAAAAATTGGTCACGTAGGTTTGCGAAATGTGCAATTTAACGATTGTAATTTTATCGCTGTAAATTTTGCGATGACGGATCAAATTATATATGAATTTAATTTTAAAAATTGCAAATTAGATTATGTTCAGTTCTATGATTTAAAACTACGAGGAATATCATTTATAGATTGTAGTATGGTTGCTGTCGATTTTATGCAGTCAGACTTAACCGAAGCCTTATTTGATAATTGTAACTTACACTTAGCGGTTTTTAGTGATGCTATAGCTAATAAAACAGATTTTTATTCTAGTTATTTCTTTTCGATAGATCCTGAAAAAACGAGGTTGAAAAAAGCAGTTTTTTCTCAAGAAAATATAAAAGGGCTGTTAGATAAATATGAAATCATAATTAAATAGTCACTCTAAAAATCTAAATAAAACCTTTGTGTAAGCACAAATATTAAAATGCTGTTTATACCATTTTAACTTAAAAAAATACTGTAATATTTGGTGCATATATTGTCATCTTAGGATGCTGGGGTAGTGTCTTAAAAATTGTGTAAAGTTAAAAACTTATAAATTTAAATTACAAAAAAAAAACGTTCACCATTGGCGAACGCTTTTTAAAATATAAAAAAATCTAATTATTTTTTCTCAATCCACTTCTTAGCATTTACAAAAGCTTCATGCCAAGGCGAAACTTCGTCTTTTTTATCAGTTGGATAATTTGCCCAGTTCCAAGGGAAAGTAGAACGTTCTATATGTGGCATCATTACTAAATGACGACCAGTTATATCGCACATCATGGCTGTATTATAGTCTGAACCATTAGGATTTGCTGGGTAGCTTTTGTAGCCATATTTTCCTACAATATTGTAGTTTTCTTCTGCTTCGGGTAAATTAAATTTTCCTTCTCCATGAGAAACCCAAACGCCTAAAGTCGCACCTTCTAAAGTAGAAAGCATCACCGAATTATTTTTTTGTACCGTCACCGAAGTAAAAATACTTTCGTGTTTTTGCGAATTGTTATGCAACATTTTTCCATGTACTTTGTGTTCTGGATTTACGAGTTCTAATTCCATAAACAATTGGCAACCGTTACAAATTCCAACAGAAAGTGTATCTTCTCTTTTGAAGAAGTTTTTTAAGGCTGTATTTGCTTTTTCATTATATAAAAATGCACCAGCCCAACCTTTGGCAGAACCCAAAACATCTGAATTTGAGAATCCACCCACAGCACCAATAAACTGAATATCTTCTAAAGTTTCACGACCTGAAATTAAATCGGTCATGTGCACATCTTTTACATCAAAACCTGCTAAATACATAGCATTTGCCATTTCACGTTCAGAATTACTTCCTTTTTCACGAATAATGGCAGCTTTTGGTCTTGGTTTCGAATGGTCTAAAATGGGTGCTTTCCCGTCAAAATGTGAAGGAAAAGTATAAGTAAGTGGTTGTTTTTTATAATTATCGTAACGTTCCTGAGCCATTCCGTTTTTAGATTGTTTAGTATCTAAAAGGAATGAAGTTTTAAACCAAATATCTCTGTATTTACTTACGTCGAAAGTTGCATGTGTAAGGTCTAAAGTTTCGGTCGAAGTAACTGAACCAATTTTGTAGAAATTAACATTGCTTTCTTTTAATTTTGCTTCGACGGTTTGGTCATTTTTAGCTTGAAATACGATTCCAATATTTTCAGAAAATAAAATTTTAATTAAATCTTTTTCTTCAAAAGAATCGAATGAAATTTTAGCGCCTAAATTTACATCGGCAAAACACATTTCAAGTAAGGTAGTAATTAATCCGCCACTTCCAATATCGTGACCTGCAACTATTTGTCTGTCTTTTATTAAATCTTGAATGGTATTAAACGCATTTTTGAAAAACGAAGCATCTTTAATAGTAGGTGCTTCAGTTCCTATTTTGTTTAATGTTTGAGCAAACGAAGATCCACCTAATTTAAAACCATCTTGCGATAAATTGATATAATAAATAGCACCTGCATTGTGTTGTAAAACGGGTTCTACTACTTTTGTAATATTAGTGCAATTTCCTGCGGCCGAAATAATAACCGTTCCAGGCGCAATTACTTCATCATTTGGATATTTTTGCTTCATCGAAAGGGAATCTTTTCCTGTTGGGATATTGATTCCTAATTCGATAGCAAAATCCGAACAACTTTTTACTGCGGCATATAATCGTGCATCTTCACCTTCATTTTTACAAGCCCACATCCAGTTTGCCGAAAGTGAAATTCCGTTTAAACCATCTTTAATTGGAGCCCAAATTATATTAGACAATGATTCTGCAATAGCTGTTCTTGTTCCCGCAACGGGATCTATTAATGAGGCTATTGGCGAATGCCCTATAGATGTTGCAATTCCTTCTTTTCCTTGGTAATCTAAAGCCATGACACCACAATTATTTAATGGTAATTGTAATGGTCCTGCACATTGTTGTTTGGCTACTTTTCCTCCTACACAACGGTCTACTTTATTGGTTAACCAATCTTTACAAGCGACTGCTTCTAGTTGTAAAACTTGTTCTAAATAGGTAGCAATATTTTTTGTTGAATAGTCTAATTCTGAATATTTTCTGTTAATGGTTTTATCGTTCATGACCACTTTTGGAGAACTTCCGAAGAAATCGTCTAAAGCATAATCCATAGGTTTAGCACCAGTAGATTTAGATTTGAATGTAAAACGATGATCGGCAGTAACATCACCAACTTGGTACATAGGTGATCGTTCTCTATCGGCAATTCGTTGTAAAATATCAATATCTTTTGTACCAATAACCAATCCCATTCTTTCTTGCGATTCGTTACCAATGATTTCTTTGGCAGATAGGGTAGGGTCTCCAATTGGTAATTTATCTAAATCGATTAAGCCACCAGTTTCTTCTACCAATTCTGAAAGACAGTTTAAATGCCCTCCAGCGCCGTGATCGTGAATAGAAACAATTGGGTTGTTATCACTTTCTACCAAACCACGAATGGCATTGGCGGCACGTTTTTGCATTTCTGGGTTAGAACGTTGAATAGCGTTTAATTCGATTCCAGTACTAAATGCACCAGTATCTGCAGATGAAACTGCTGCACCACCCATTCCGATTCTGTAATTTTCGCCACCAAGAATTACGATTTTATCGCCTTCTTGGGGTTTTTTCTTAATCGCTTGGTCTAGTTTTCCGTATCCAATTCCGCCAGCTTGCATAATTACTTTGTCGAAACCTAATTTGCGTGCTTCTTCTTCGTGTTCGAAAGTTAATATAGAACCTGTAATTAGTGGCTGACCAAATTTGTTTCCAAAATCAGAAGCTCCGTTAGATGCTTTTATCAAAATATCCATTGGTGTTTGGTATAACCAAGGTCTTTCGTTCATGGCATTTTCCCAAGGTCTTGTTTCTTCTAATCTGGAATAAGAAGTCATGTAAACTGCAGTTCCTGCTAATGGTAAAGAGCCTTGTCCTCCTGCTAATCGGTCACGAATTTCTCCTCCAGATCCTGTTGCAGCACCATTGAAGGGTTCGACAGTAGTAGGAAAGTTGTGTGTTTCTGCTTTTACAGAAATAACCGAATCGAATTCTTTAATTTCGTAAAAATCAGGTTTGTCTGCTGTTTTTGGTGCAAATTGCTGCACACGAGGTCCTTTTACAAAAGCCACATTATCTTTATAGGCAGAAATAATTCCGTTTGGATTTTCTGACGATGTTTTTTTAATTAATTTGAATAAGGAAGTAGGCATTTCTTCTCCATCGATAACAAAAGTTCCGTTGAAAATTTTGTGACGACAGTGCTCCGAATTGGCTTGTGAGAAAGCAAAAACTTCTGAATCTGTTAATTTTCTGTCTAATTTTACAGATAAATTATTTAAATAATCTACTTCTTCTTGGCTTAGTGCCAAACCTTCTTGTTTGTTGTAAGCGGCGATGTCATCAATATTCAAAATAGGTTCTGGTTGAATATTAATCGTATAAATATCTTGATTTAGTTCGGGATACTTTTGTGAAAGCATTGGGTCGAAATGGGTAAAATCATTTGAAACTTTTTCAAATTCTTCGATTCGGATAATTCCTAAAATTCCCATGTTTTGGGTAATTTCTACCGCATTTGTGCTCCAAGGGGTTACCATAGTGGCACGGGGACCAACAAAAAAATCCGACAAGACGGATTTTTCTATTTTATGTGCGCTACTAAATAGCCAGTTTAATTTGTTGATGTCTTCTGCTGATAGTTCGTTTTGCGTCTGAACTGCAAAAACCGTATTGGTTTGATTACCGAAGAAATGAATCATTGTATGTGATTTTGTGTGTTGTTGTTTGAAATGCAAATTTAATGATTTCAGATTTAATTTTGCATAAAAAAAAGCGACATTTCTGTCGCTTTATTATTTTTAGTTAATTACTATTTTTTTAGTAATCGATTTCGAATTTTTACTGACCTTAACTAGGTATATTCCTTGTTGAAGATTAGATATTGTTATATTTGAATTGTTTGTTTCTTTTTGTTCAAATATTTTCTGTCCGATTGCAGAAAATATTTCTACAGAATAGTTTCCGTAATCTTCAAAATCGATGTTAAATTTACCGTTTGAGGGGTTAGGATATATTTTGAAATTGGTAGTACTTAATTCTTTAATATTTAATGTTGCATCTCCAAGACCGTCGCAGGTATTAGTTGGTAATACAACCCATTCTGTGGTTTTATTGAAAGCTGTATTGGGAGCAGTAACTGATGATTTACGTCTTAAAGTTTCATCTATCGAAAAATTAGCTGCGCCACCATTTAAAACACCAATGATGTCTATTAAAGTTCCGCTTTTGAATAATCCTACAGGATCATTTCCGTTAAAAGTCATTTCTGTAGCTGCGGTAGATAAATTAGCTGTTCTGCTTGGTGTGCAAGGTGAAGCTGTTAAGCTGTTTGTGATGAAATAAACACTTCCGTCATCTATATTACCACTTAACGATAATCCGCTACTCCAAGTACCAGTGCCATTAGTTTGTTTCTTAATAGAATAAGCAGATAAGTCTATTGGTGATCCTGTTATGTTTATAATTTCTAAAGCTTTATTGTTACTTGTTCCTTCTACATATTCTGAGAAAAAAAGTTCTGAAGCAGTTCCAACTACAGCAGCAGCAGTGGTTGGATTTATAATATTAGAAGCTGAAGAAATATTTCCTTGGCAATCTTTAGCTACTGCATATATAGAATAAGAAGTTATTGGGTTTAATCCATTTAAAATAATTGAAGTTCCACCACCACTTGAAGCATATTTTACTCCATTTACATAAACATCATAATTAGTGACTCCTGTATTGTCTGTGCTTAGGTTCCAGCTTAATGCAATAGATGAAGATGTAATTGTTCCAGCTGTTAGTCCTGTTATTGTAGTAGGTGCTTGGGTATCTGCAGGACAACTTCCTGCTCCCCAAACTGATGCAACATATTCTGGATGATCAATATAAGGATTTCTATTGTTTTGTCTTGCGCATATTGCATTATTTCTAGCAATTTCAAAGGCACTTACGGGGTCATTGTTATTCCAAGTTATAAGCATAGCTAAAAAAGCAGGATCTATAGCTGGATAAGCATTACCACTAAATGCGGCATAAGAATAATTTGACACAGTGTTTTCATATCTAGTTACGAAATAGAAATACATACGAGCAATATCACCTTTGAATTCATCAATTGGTTCAAAAACAGTTCCTGAATATCCAGGAATGCCACTTGAACCTAATTTGCTTCCGTTTTGAGTGGTAATAGTAGCTAAAGCCACATTACCGTGAGGGTAGTTAGACCGTTGTCCATTTACTTTACCATCAGTAGGAGTAATGAAGTGAGCATCGGCAACCATTGGATTTGCAGAATTAAAAATAGATTGAGGAATCATGTGTTCTCGATTATAACAGTCACCTTCAATATTATAATTCCCACAACGTTGCGTTGAACTTGAATTATAGTTATACGGATCAGCAGCAGTTGGAAGTTCTGAATACATATCCATTATCGTTCCGTCATTTTCATAAAAATGGTCAATATCTGAGGTTTGATATGTTACATATAGTCCATTATAATTATTGTTAGTGTGGTCTTTAATGATGTTATATAATCGTGTTTTTAAAATGGCACCTGTACCAGTTGCATTGCTATAATAAGTAGTTAAATTTGATGGGCATTGTGCAAATCCTAAACTAGCACTAAGCAATAATAATAAGTAGATTTTTTTCATGGTAATTAAATTTAATAAAATTGGGTTTGCAAATGTAAATCTAATTTTTTTGATTAAAAAAACCATAATCTCTTTATAGCCTTAACTTTACGATTTAATAACATTAACTCATAAAAAAAAACTAAGCTTTTCTTTCTAACAATGCCATATAAAAACCATCAAAACCAGACTCTGATGCCAGAATTTTTCTGTCTTCAATAAAGGTAAAACTTTTCCCCGTTTCGGTGGTTAAAAATTTCTCTATTTGTTCCTGATTTTCAGAAGGTAAGATAGAGCAAGTGGCATACACTAGTTTTCCTCCTGGTTTTACAATTCTTGAGTAGCTTTCTAGTACTTCTGCTTGAATTTTTTTAATGTTTTCGATAAATTCTGGTTGTAGTTTCCATTTTGCATCTGGATTGCGTTTTAGAACTCCTAATCCGCTACAAGGTGCATCTATAAGAACTCGGTCTGCTTTTTCGGCTAGTTTCTTGATGACTTTTGTAGAATCGATGATTTTATATTCGATATTAAAAGCGCCATTACGTTTGGCACGAAGTTTTAATTGCTTTAATTTACTTTCGTATAAATCCATCGCAATAAGTTGTCCTTTGTTTTCCATCAAAGAAGCCAAATGCAATGTTTTTCCGCCAGCACCAGCACAGGTATCTACGACTCTCATTCCTGGTTTTACATCAAGAAAAGCCGCTACTAATTGAGAATTGGCGTCTTGAACTTCAAAGAATCCTTGTTTGAAGGCATCGGTTAAGAATACATTTGCTCTTTCTTTTAGTACTAAAGCGTCTGGTTGGTCTTTTAATGTATCGGTGTCTATATTCAAATCCATCAAAATGGCACGCAATTTTTCGCGAGTTGTTTTTAATGTATTTGTTCTTAAGATAACTTTTGCGGGTTGGTTTTGTGCGGCAATTTCGGTCGCCCAAATTTTTTCGCCAAGCTCTTTTACCCCTAATGCATCTATCCAATCTGGGATAGATTCTTTGATGGCTCTGGTTTTAGACAATTCGTCGAAACGCCCTTTTATTTTGCGTTCAGGTGTTCCTTCTAATTGTCTCCAATCTGGAATTGTATAACCACGCATAACTGCCCAAGAAGCAAACATTCTCCAGATATTGTCACGATCGAAAGGTTCTTTAACTTCTGCAATTTCGGAATATAATCGTTTCCAACGCACAATTTCGTAGATGGTTTCGGCCACAAACTTGCGATCTGAACTTCCCCAGCGTTTGTCTTTTTTTAAGGCACGCGCTACTACTTTGTCTGCATATTCTCCTTCGTTGAAAATAGCGTTTAATGAATCTATTGTGGTGTAAACTAAATTTCTATGTAATCTCATTTTTCTAAAATTGAGGTGCAAAGGTACGATATATTAGTCAAAAGTCATAAAGTCGAAAGTCGAAAGTCGTAAAGCAGGGAAAAAGGGCTCTAAAAAACAAAATTATATTATGTTTTTCTAATTTTTAGCAACTGAAATAATTGAAATAAGGCCAATACAAAAAAGAGAATCCAAATGTTATTGGATATAAAATTATGAGAAATAATTCCTTGATTAGTAATTTTTTTTAGTAATAAAACGAATAGTAACATTCCAGAAAATGTTCCCATTAATGTTCCTAATATATAAATGTATTTTAAGCTTTTTAGTGAAGAAATATAATTTTCGTTAACCAAAAAAATAGTCCAACCAAGCCAAAATGGAATTTGTGAGAAGTTTAAAGAACTTACTATTAATCCTATAATAAATGGCGGATATATTAAAGAAGTTGCTAAATTATGATGTTTTTTAGCGCTCTGATATTCTGAAGGATAAAAATAAATTGCTATAAAAATTAAAAAAATAATCGAAAATATTGAAATTGATCTTTTAAGTTTAGAATTTAAAATTAGTTTGTTTGCAAAATAAAAAGTGCTAGAAATTACGATTCCTTCGATAATTACAACGCCAAATAAATAATATAGTAATTTGATGAAATTTGATTTATTGTAAATTTCGAAGCCAATAAAATTTAAATAACCTAGCGGTATCGAACCCACGAAACTGATTAGAAACCCGACTATAAAGTTCTTTAAATACTTCATAATTATTAAAAATTGAGTATTTTATTATTTTGTGCTAAATGTAATTTGTATTGATACATTCCTTGCTTATGTGTTAGAAAAGGAACTCCTTTTTTATTGTTTTCGACACTAATTTTGTGCATATAACTAATATGTCTTGCTAATTCTTTCCAAGCAAAAAAAATAGAATGTTTTGGATCATATATGTGAGTTGGTTCGCTTGCAGCACCATTTATTTCTACGATTTGAAAGTTTTTTCCAGCTTCTAATTCAGCAATAGAATTGTACATTATATCCATTCGTCCAAAATAAAAACCATCTATTTGTAAACACATTTCATGGATCACATTAGTCAATTTGTCTGAAATTAGATAACTAGCATCAATAAATTTTGAACCACGAGAATGATTACCAAATGGCACTAAATTTAATTTTTCATCTTTATTTAAAACTTCGTCTAATTTATTTTTATATTCTTTTTCTAAAGTAGCTAACTGTAATTCAAATCTTGTATTTTGCTTTATTAATTCTTTAATTGTTAGTTTTCCATCGCCTGTAACAATTAGAAACTCTTTGGCTACAATTCCTGTAATTTTTCCTTTTTCCTGATTAGGGAATCGTACATAAAAAACACCTATTTCGTTAGGGAATGGTATTAAGTTTTGTATTAAATAATCGAAATTTGCACGACTATTATACTCTTTCAATTCATCAAAAAAGTTCAGTTTTTTAACTGCTGAGCCTCTTAAACCTATGTCTGGTTTTACGATTAGCGGAAAGGTAATATTCGAATTTTTTTTGGCATTTAAAACACCATCGAAAGAAGTTTTTTCTTTGATGAATGCTGTTTTTGGATAATATTTTTGCGGAATCAAATCATAAATTTCCTTTTTACTTTCCATAAAAAAACCTCCATTTTTTATCGTTGGATTTGAGGTGTTAAAAAAGAAAATAGTCTTGCTTTGTAAAGCATAAAATGCCCACAAAAAATTAATTGGAAAATAGACGATTTTCGAAGGCCAATATTCCCAATGGGTAAGCCTATGAAGAAATAATTTCATTAAATTACTATAAATGAATTTGTGAATTCCTGATTTTCTATTATATCATAATGAGTTAATGAAACCTTGTTTTTCTCGATAACAGTTTGTGTGATACTTAAGGTTTTTAATAGGTTATTGCGATTTATAACCAATCCGTTCTCCTTATTATTATCTTCGGTATTTTTATGAAAATGTAGTATGTCTAATTCCGAAATTATCTTTTTTGTTTCTAAGAAATCATAAAACCATTGTTTTCTTTGTTCACGAATTGCAAACGAATACAGGGTTGATGATGACCAAATATGATTTTTTTTTGTATCTAATTCGGTCATTTCTTTTTCTAATTCATTCCATTGTAATTGATATAATTTTTGATTTTCAAAAACAACCAAAGTAAATGGTTCTATAGTATTGAGGTCTATTTCTTGCCAAGATAAAATTACTGATTTCGAACTCATTAAATCTAAAACAATCAATCCACGACTTTTTCGGTAATTATCTTTTATTTCGTGTTTTTCTTTAGCACCATTTAGCAAAATTATAATATGTGCTTTATCATCTATGGCATACCATGTTCCACCTGCTTTTTGGTCTTTTGGAAAAAATATTTTTTTGTCATTTATCAAACAAATTTTGGGTTCGATAGCTTTTTCCCGAGCTACATTTTCATCTCTGTTTGATGTAAAGATATATTTGCCGTTACTATTTATAAAACTTACTGTGCACATTGTTTTTTATATTCGATAGTTGATGGTGCAATCCCGAAATTTTCTGTAACTTTTATGTTTTCTAATTGAAAAACCGCTACTTTTATAAGTGCTTGATGGTGTATGCAATGCTCTAAATTGTACAATAATTCTCTGAAATAATTGGTTTGTATAGACACCTGATTTTCATAAAGCATCTGATTTAAAGCTATGTTTTTGTTCTCTCTTTCGATAGAATTGATAATGTTTTCTATCGTTTGAATGGCAAAATTAGTATCTGTTTGAATTAAATTATTTCTTTGTCGGTCATCATAATTTAACAAACCAGATTTGTACGAATTTAGCAAACATTGAAACATCTCGATAATATGTCTAGAATGTTCGCCAATAGAAGAATTGCCTAAATATAAGATTGGCAAGACAAAATCTTCGTTAGATAATTGGTTTATTAAGTCCTTTAATTTTTCTAAAGTATCTCTTATAATGATAAAAGTCATAAATTATTTTTTTAGTGCAGTAGCAACAGCTAGTAATAGTTCGTTAGAAATTCTAGTTTTGTAATCTGGACTTATATATTCAAACTCGATTTCATTTTTATCGCTTATTATAAATAATGATGGAACTGGGAGAAAATCATTTTTTACTCCATGTAAAACAGTTTTTAATTTATTCTTTAAACCTTCTGGAATTGCATAAGCAATTCTCAAAGCTTTTATGAAACTTCCTTTATTGTCTGATAATAAAGTATAATTTAATTTGTCTTTGGTAATGGTTTCTCTTAGCGATTCTGGAGAATCTGGACTTACAGCTATGATCTGATACCCCATTTCGATTAGTTTTTCTTCAGCTTCAGCTAATGCGCTTAAATGCAAATTGCAATAAGGACACCAGCCTCCTCTGTATACTACGAGAATTGTTTTTTTTGATTTTGTAAAATCCTCAAATTTTACAGCTTTACCATCGATAGTTTGAAGGATCGATGACGGAATTTTTTGGCCAATAAGTAACGGAGAAATTTCTGTTTCCAATTTTGGCAAATCAGTTTGTGCGCTTATGGCAAGACTAAAAAAGGATACAACAAGATAAATTAACTTTTTCATATTTTTATATTTATTTACACAAAGTTAAGGCGTTTGAAAAGGTAATATTGTCGGTTAGTTTACATCTTAGTTAAATTTTATATTTTTTTAAAATCTAGGATTGTTATTTCCTTTCTATTGTATTCGATAATTCCGTTATCTACAAATTCGTTAAGTAATGTTGTGGCAGTTTGTCTCGATGTGCAAATAATTTGGGCAATATCATTTTGGGTTAAATAATTTTCGATTGTTACTTTATTATTATTAAAAACGCCTTCTTTTTGAGCCCATTCTTTAAGAAATGTTATTAATCTTGTTTTGGCATCTTTAGAAATTAAATTGGTGTAATTATTTCGCAAGCGTTTCATTTTCAATCCTACAAACTTTGTATATCCGAGTGCTAATTGCGGGTTTCGAAGTATCAAATCTTCAAAATCAGATTGTAAGAAACTGCAAATAGAAACTTCAGGGGTAAGTACTTTAGCATATTCGTTAACTTGAATGTCATTATCTAAAGAAAGTTCTCCAAATAAATCCCCTTTTTGTATAATGTCTTTAATGGTTTCGTTTCCGTCCTCATCTAAAGAAACGATTTTGATGCTTCCTGTTTTTAGGAGAAAAATTCTTGGCAAATCGGAATCTGAAAAATAAATTATTTCTCCTTTATTTGCTTTTTTAAAACCTGAAATTATACATAACTGCTTTGTTTGTGCTAAACTTAAAGTTTTAAATAATTTGTGATCACGGAGATACCAATATTTTAATTCGTTGTACATTTTATCTTTTTTATTTTTTAAATATACATTATTTACGAGAAATTATTCTTTAAAAAATAAAATTTTGTAATCACTAATCCAGCGAATAATAAGAGAGAAACAATAATATTATTTTTATATTAATGTTTTTCTTAAAAATTAACTTTATAACTCAAGCCTAATGTTAGTACTCTGGTAAGTCCATCTGGACGTTCTTTTCTAACAACAAATGGAGATGCGATTGAAGTTTCTAAATAACTTTTTTTATTTAACTTATACGATACAATTAGATTTGAGTTTATAGTAAGTCCGTCAGACCCAACGATTGTTTCACGTTGCCCAAAAATATTAGTAAAATTATCTTCACCCAAATGATAAATAAATAGAAGGTTTGGTTTGAAAGTGAATTTCTCATTAGTGGTTTTTACTTTGTACGTGGTTCTAAATAAAACATCAGATTTTCTTTCAAATAGATTAGTTGTGGCAAATTTATCAGTTAGCAGATACCCATGAGCTACACGAAACGCAAACTAAACGAACAAAAAAGAATATAAAAAAGAAGAAATAAAA
>NZ_MUHE01000033.1 GCF_002217405.1 Flavobacterium psychrophilum DSM 3660 = ATCC 49418
ACTTTGCGGGATAGTGTCATAAATTATGATAATTAGTGGCTTTTGTACATTACAATACTACATATTTGTAATCCAACTTTGTGGATTTAGCTTTGTTGTGTTCTGAAAAATAAGGAATTTTAAGATGGCTTTATTAGTAAATGTATTAAAAAACACTTCCCCCAAAACTTGTTTTGTCGAGACTTTATCTCCTTTGTGCACAAAGACTTTACCTATATTAGAGTAGGTTGTAATATAATCTCCGTGGCGTAATACTATAGTTGCTGTACCATTTGCAGCTTGTTGCACATCACTAACCTCGCCTGCAAATACAGAACGTGCTTTTACCCCTCGTTCTGAAGAAATCTCAATGCCGCTACTTTCAATCATGATAGATGGCTCTAGCGGATGTGGCTGTCGCCCAAACTTTTTAGTGAGCAATCCTTTTTCTACTGGCCACGGTAAGCGGCCACGATTACTCTTAAAATCGTTTGCTAATTCCTTTGCCTCAGGCGTTAATACAAATGTGGTTGTATTTGTAGTATTACCCGCTTTTTTATTGGCTGCAGCAATAGATTCTCTAATTAATCTATCAATTTGTTTTTCTATCGCTTTCGATTCTTTTTGTTTTTTTCTAATGTCGGCAATAATTTTTCCCTTGTCTTTCTTGATAGAGAACAATAATCTTTGTTGTTCTTGTTTGTCTTTCTCTAAAGCTTCTTTTTCTTTTTCGCTTTCTGCAATTAGTTTTACTTTTTCTTTTTTCTGCCCAGAAAGTTTACTATTATAGCGTTCTAATTCGATCGTTTTTACTTTTATTTCTTCTCCTTGCAGTTTTCTGAAACTAGAATATTGTTTCATATATTGGGCTCTTTTGTAGGCTTGTAAGAAATTTTCTGACGACAACAAAAACATAGCTTTACTTTGTGCTGATCTGCTTTTGTATGATTTTACAATCATTTTTGCATAATCTTCTCTTAAGATTCTTAAATCGTCATTTAGCTTGTTTACACTAACTTGATTAATGTACATACTATTTCCTAAAACTTTAGCCTGCTTTGCTGTTGTGTTAATTAATTTTTGTTGCAAATTAATTTTTTCGGTTTGTTGTATGACAACCTTTACAACAGATTTTTCTTTAGTTTTCTGACTTTGCAATAATTTTTCTTGCGCTCTAATTTCTTCTTGTAAACGTTCTTTTTGCTGTTCCAATTTTCGTTGTCTTTCCTCTTCTTGCCCCCATGAAAGTGAAGTTGAAAGTATTAACAGAAAAAAAATAATATATTTTAACATCCTAAAATTGTATCTAATTGTTATAATTTGATTTGCTCGTAACCACTTGGAACACTATACGGAAAAGTTAAATCTTCGTTGAATGTAGCGTTTTTATATTCTATCGTAATATTAGTGGTTTTATTGTCTTGATTTGCAAAAATAAGAAGTTCTCCTGGTAAAACACATTCTGGAAACGAATTATAATTAGAATAATTGACCCTCATTTTCCGTTCGGGTGTTTTTTGAGTAATTTCTTGGCTTTTTAACCAAAAGCTATTTATATCAAAAAGATATGTTTTGTTAAAATTTTCTTCTGTTGTTTCTTCTAATTTTGGGGAATCTTCTTCGATAGAAAGTGAATAATTTCCTTTATATAAATCATCGATAGCTTGTCCTAATAACATGTTTTGGGCTTTCAGAAAATCTAAATCGGTTCCTAATAAGTTGCTTAATGTTTTGTAATCGCCTTCAAAATATTTACCTCCTGCTTTCTCGTAGTACCTAACTTGTGTTGGTGTTATAATGGCTTTTGCCACAACGATTCCGAAAAACTTAACGCTAACGAGAATAATTTCATCTTTTTTTATTCTTATATCTGCCGAAAGGCTTAGAGATTGTTTGTTATCTGCATAATCGATATTTGCTTTAATGTAAGCCGTTGTAAAATCACGTTTTATCGCATAATGATTTTTTATGATATTAGAAATTGTTGCTGTTTCTCCTGTTGCCACGGGTTGCGATGCAATTATTTTTTGCTTCGATTTACAAGACAATAAGGTAAAAACCAATAAGAAAGGAAGAATTCTGCGCATTATTTTTGTTTTGTTTTTAAATTGTTAGCGCTAGCTAAATATTGGGTACTTTTTTGATTATCTCCAAGTCCTTTTGAAGCTTCGGCCAATTGAGTAAGAAAATCGATTTCTAAAGCTATATTATCTACTACATAATCGATGCCCGACAATAGAAAATCATTGGCTTTTTTATACTTTTTTAATTTGTTTGATGCTTTTCCTGCAAAAAAATAGTATTCTGGCTGGTTTGGAAATGTATCTATCAGTTCTGATGCTTTGGTTGCTAAAACTTCAAATTTACTGGTTTCTTCGTATGAAGCTAAGAGAAATAGATTGCTTTCTAAATCGGTATTTGTTGCTTTTTCGAGATTTTTTATGGCCAGTTCCCAATTTTTCTTTTTGTAATAAAACTTACCAATTTCTTTATATACATTAAATTCTGAATCATTTTCAAAATAGCTTGTTGCTTTGTTGAGTTGGGTTTCGAAAGGTGGGTTTTTTAATACAAAAATAAGAAACTCATTATACATTTTGTACTTGACTTTTTTATCTATTTTAGCACTGTTTAAAACTATATTTAAAGAATTGAAAGCACTATTTCCGTCATTATTATTAATGTAATATTTGTATAAAAAAACCTGCGCCCAGCTTGAATTTGGGATGTTTTTTTCTAATTTATGAACCACTTGCAATGCTTTTTCTTCCTGATTATTATCGGAATACATATAAATAAGTGACAGGTAGTTTTCTTCGTTGTTAGGCGATTGCTCTATGGCTTTTTCTAGCGTATTTTTATCGGACAAATTGGTTTTTGTTTGCGATGTAATTTGCAAACGATATCGGTCACGAAGCTCTGTATTGCCTACGTTTTCGTCTAATTCATTTATTAAAACTAAAGCTTTATCAAACTGTTGTGTGTACATATAAAGCGACACCAGGTCTTCCTTAAATTTTGCGTCTAACGGAATTATTTTTTGTGCAATATCTAGTGCTCTGTTGTAATTTTTAGTTTGATAATATACGTCGTACAAGTCTATTAAATACCACTTGTTTTTCGTGTCAAGTTGTGTTGCTTTTATAAAAGCTTGTTCGGCATTTTGATTGTCTTTCTGCAAAAAATAATTTTTACCTAATTCGTGATAAATTACGGCATTTTCTGGCTGAATCTTAACACATTTTTCGAGAGAAACAATCGCTTTATCATAATTTTCGATTCCTTTTTGAATGAGTGATTCGTAATAGGATTCTTTAAAATCATCTTTTTCTGATACTACATCTTCGGGTTGGGTTTGTGCCAATACGCTTGCAGAAATGATACACATTCCGAAAATGAGGTGTTTTATATTTGACCCTTTTTTATTCATATTTTTTTTTAACCACAAAGTTTACCAATAATTCACGAGGTACACAAAGAAAATATTGAACTTTAATAACGTCAGTCTGTGAAAAAACCCCACAAACTCGGTCAAATATAACTAAAATAATTAGTTTAAAAAAAATAAATTCCGTATTTTTAAGCATGCAACATATACAAGAAATCTGCCGCCAGCAGCTACAAATACCCAGTTTAGAAGACAAAATAACTCTAGATAATGCACAAATGTTTCATAGAAGCAATTCAGCCGCCATATTGCCAAACCAATGTGCTTGCTGCACAACTAAAAATAAGATTCAAAATCAACTTTTTTTGTGCGTTTTAATTTTAATTACTACTGTAAATCAACTAGTTAAAAACAACTAATAATGATAATTTTGTAATCAAATTCGAAACTACAAGTTGTGCAACAGCCACCGCTGTTAGTAGCTGGCTTTTTTGTTTTCCAGTCAGTTTCGGTTTTATACGTTTGTTTTTAATTAGAATCCTAAAATACGGACATTTACCATTTATAGATAAATCCTTTTCATCATTTCCCTTTCTAAATTTAATTAATTCAAATTGTTCTGGATTGTATTTATGTAAAAATGTAATTGGTACACCCATAACTCCATCAAAGTCTTCTGGTATATCTTGGGTTTTATTTACATTAATTGCATCGTAATTGTCAAATGTGGGATAATCGTTTTCGTTACCATAATATGTTTTAGTAAGAACAATATCTTCGTGACGCTTAAAAGTATCTAAATTTGTTAACCATAGGCAATTGTTTGGAGAAATTATTCTATTTCCAAAGCTATCAATATTTGTTTCTGTACCATAAAGTTCGTAATGTTCTGGAACTATAAAACCTGAAATTCCTCTGCCCATATTTATACCTAACCAAGCTTTGTTCTCTTTTATTAGTTTAAAGATTTCCTTGTACGTTATTGCATTAATGTTCCCAATTATTAGAAACATTTTTTCGTATTTTACTAATTGTTCTACATATTCTCTAAATAAAGAAAATGGCGGATTTGTAACGACAATATCGGCTTGCTTTAGCAAGTCGATACTTTCTTTACTACGAAAATCGCCATCACCTTTTAAAAGTTTTACACCAATTTCTTCTGCATCAGGAATATTATTTCCATTTTTGTCGCCTGTGTATTCAAGAAATACTGCATCTTCAGATTTTTCTTGACCAAATAAATCTTTCTCTTGATTTTTGTAACAGGTTGTTATAAGTTTTTTTAATCCTAAATTTTCAAAATTATAAGCAAAATAATTAAAAAAGTTACTACTTCTAGGGTCGTCACAATTACAAAAAACAACCTTGTTTTCAAAGTGTTCTTTGTAATGTTTTAATTCGCTTTCAATATCTGATAGTTGAGTATAAAACTCATCGCTCTTTGATTTTTTAGCTTTTTGTAGTAATTTATTTGTTGCGTTTCTAGCCATTATCAATCTCTATTTACTTTCAGTTATTTGATTAAACAAATCACTGCCTAAAACTTGAAGAGATGTTTTAGAAATTTCAATCATAATCTCAAACATTATTTTTGCATCCCATTTTTCTCCTTTTCCTTGTGCATAAATTGAAGTTGCTTGAAGCATAATTGTTTTATCTTTATGCTTAACAAACTTATTTTTGGATAAATTTGTGTTAATCGGCATTCCATAATTTGCAGAAGTTAACCTGTCTAATCTATTTAACATTCCAGAATTGTATTCCAAAGTTACAATCCTTCCATCAGGTCTTTCAATTGAAATTGTCTCTGTTAAAAAATTTGAACCTTCCAAAAATAAAATATAAGGGAAGTGAGATTCGGATAGCATAAAGTTAGCAATTTCAGATATGTTTTTATGCGACCTTTCTATCGCATTACCAGCAGCCATTAAGTCTTGATTGTTGGCTGTACCTACTAATTTTCCTGTTAGAATATTTTCAATGTCTTTTCCCTGATGTTTAGCTTCCGAAACTAAAACTATTCTCCAATTGTTGTTGTCGTCTTTTACTTCAATTATACCTCCATCAGGTTTTATGCTTGAATTTGAAACAAAAAGAGTTTGTCCTAAATCGTTATCAACTATTTGTAAGGCTTTGTTTATCTCTTCCTTTTTTATGTTTTTTCTATAACGAAAAGATAATTGAGGATACTCTTTTTCAAGTTGTTCAATAACAAGTTTTGATATTTTTCCAACATTTATGTCGTGTAATTTTGCTTCATCACCAAATATACCAATGACACCTTGTGATGCTTTATGTTGATTAGTTAACCTGTTTGATTGATTCTTTTTTGCCATTTTATAAATTATCATTACGATTTAATTTTGCAAAGGTACAAATTTCTCAATTAAGATTTCGCTCTGTAAGCTTGCTACTAACGACAGTTTGTGAATTAACTCAAAAAAAAAACTGAGAATCATCTGTATGAAATTTTTCTCCGACAGGTATCCGAATAACTTCTTATTTCGGCTTAGTTTTTTCACAGCCTGACGTCAGTCTGTGAAAAAACCTCACAAACTACGTCAAATATAACTAAAATAATTAGTTCAAAATAAGATATTCCGTGTTTTTAAGCCTGCAACATATTACAGCTAGGGTTTCGTTGCGGCTGCAAGCCGAACAATGAAACCCTAGCTGTAAGCGGTAGTAATATTAGTCGTAATGATGTCTACATTTCAAAATTTGAATTTCACCATCGATAAACCTGTAGATTAATCTATGTTCATCATCAATTCTTCTTGACCAAAATCTAGCATACTTGTGTTTCAATGGTTCTGGTTTTCCTATTCCTTCAAAAGGATTTTTTGAAATATCTTTGAGTAGATCATTTATTTTTTTAACTTTCTTCTTGTCAATTTTTTGCCAATACAAATAATCTTCCCAAGATTCATCAACAAATACATATTTCATTTTATTCCTCAATTAAGTCTTTAGAAAATGACTTACCACTCTTAAATTTATCAATAGCAGAATCTAACCTACTTTCGTTAGTTCTGTTTGATAATTCATAATTTGTTGCAATTAGTGAATTATATTCTTCAAGTGAAATAACAACAATCCCTGAATCTTTTCCACGATTTATAATTAGAGTTTCAAAGTTTATTGCTACTCTATCAAAGTAAGATTTAATATCTTTTCTGAAATCTGAAATATTTGCTACTACCATAATTACTATAATTTGTACAAATATATGTACAATATTTTGATTTTACGCAATATTCGTCAAATTATTACCGCTAACGTCAGTCTGTGAAAAAAACCCATAAACTCCATCAAATATAACTAAAAAAAATAGTTTAGAAGACAAAATAACTCTAGATAATCTAGTACGTTTTATAGATGCTTTTGTTACTTTAAATAATTACACCCAACGGGTTAAATACAATAATAAATAAAATTTTCTTTGGCATATATATTTTATTCTTTTTTATACGGTTTCTTTGCGTTTTGTGTAGCTCGATGGTTTCCTCCAGCGTTCCCATGCTAGAGCTCGTGGCGGCTTGGGAACCGAGTTTTCTCCACTAAGAGAAAACGAATTTAGGAAAAAGAAACGAACAATTTACCGAAAACCTAGCCATGAGTTTTAGCATGTGTTGGCGGTTCGTTGTTTTATTTACATTATGCTTTTAAATTCTTTTATAAATAAATTTAGTTTTTTTATTGTTTCAGTATCGTTTAAATTGTTTTGTTCATCAAACTTTCCTTTCACACCTTGAATTAATAATGTTGTTTCTTCTGTAAATTTTGACATTGCAGTTTTCATTATCAACTTTAATTCTTCGTGACCTTTTTCTCCACTTGCAGATGCTGTAATTAATCCAGTTGGTTTTTCAGAAAAAACAGTTGTTGAAATACACCATTCAATTGCATTTTTCAATCCACTTGGAATACTAAAAATGTATTCAGGTGTACAAATAATTATTCCGTCAGCTTTTTCAATTTCATTTCTTAATTTTATAATCGAGTTTGGCGGATTATCAGCTGAAAGATCTGGGTCAAAATGCGGTAAAGATTTTAAGTTGTTAAATATTGTCAACTTAAAATCATTTTTTGTTATATTTTCAATTTCATTAACAATTTTAAGGTTTGTTGAATTAGAACTAGCACTTCCAATAATTACAAATATTTTTTTCTTTTCAAGCATTATTTTATAAATTATTGTTTTTTCTGTGGTTGCACCACAATGACCGCCAACACGATGCTTTGTGAACTTCGTGAAAAATTTTGTGTTCTTTTCGTTCTTTGTGTTTAAATATCCTTATTCTAAAACCGAATAATCGCCTATACTTATACTTGTAAAATCGCCATCGAAACGGGCATGATTTCCTATCATTGCATTGTTTAATTTAGCATTTTTTAGGTGTACATGAGTTTGTACTAAGCTATTTTTTATGGTGGTATTTACCACATGTGTTCCTTTTCCTAAGGATACATTTGGACCAACGGTTGCGTTTACTAAAACAACATCTTCACCTATATAACATGGCGGTATAATGGTCGAATTTTCTAATTGCACGCCATAATCTACTAGATGTTCTCCGTCATTGTGAAGGAAACCGAGCATACGAGAATTGGTTTCAACGGTGACCTCTTTGTTTCCGCAATCCATCCATTCATCTACTTTACCCGGAACAAAAGTCATGCCTTTTGCCATCATTTGTTTTATACCATCATTTATTTGATATTCTCCACCATGAATAATATTATTATCTAAAACTAATTGCAATTCGTTTTTAAGTACCGCAACATCTTTAAAATAGTATATTCCTATAACGGCAAGATCTGAAACAAATTCTTTTGGTTTTTCTACTAATTCTACTATTTGGTTTTTATCATTTAGATTTATTACTCCAAAAGCTTCTGGTTGGGCTACTTGTTTTACCCAAATAACAGCATCGGCAGTTTGGTCTAGATCGAAATCGGCACGAATTAATGTGTCGGCATAGGCAATAACTGCTGGGCCGGAAAGAGAATCTTTTGCACACATGATGGCGTGCCCTGTGCCTAGTGCTTCGTTTTGATAGTATATAGTTCCTTTTGCGCCTAATTTTTGTGCAATGGCAATGAGTTCTTCTTCTACTTTTTTGCCAAAACTTTCGTGAATAATAAAGGCTACTTCATCTATAGATTGGTTTAATACGCTAGCAATATCTTCGACTAAACGATGCACAATTGGTTTTCCTGCAATAGGGATTAATGGTTTTGGTATTGTTAGGGTGTGTGGGCGAAGGCGTGAACCACGACCAGCCATTGGTACTATTATTTTCATTTTTATTTTTTTTTAACCGCAAAGTTGCAAAGGGTTTTTATTTAGCTTGTTACAAATTTATTTTACTCCTGTACTTCCAAAACCGCCTTCGCCACGTGAAGTTTCTGATAAATCTTGAACTTGAATCCACTCTGCTCTTTCGTGTTTGGCGATGATGAGCTGGGCGATTCGTTCGCCATTTTCGATTACAAAGGCTTCGTGGGATAAATTTACTAAAATTATGCCAATTTCTCCTCGGTAATCGGCATCGATTGTTCCTGGTGAATTGAGTACTGTGATTCCTTTTTTGAATGCCAATCCGCTGCGTGGTCGTACTTGTGCTTCGTAACTTATGGGCAATTCGATAAAGAGTCCTGTTTTTACAAGGGTTCTTTCTAGTGGTTGGAGTATTATTGGTGCTTGAATATTGGCACGCAAATCCATTCCTGCTGAACCAATGGTTTCGTAGTTGGGTAATTCGTGTTGGGATTTGTTGATTATTTTTATTTGCATTTTTTAAATTTTGGCACGCGGATAACACGGATTGAACGGATTTTCGCGGATTATTTAGTGTTTGTTTTTACGGTTTTTTAGCCCCGATAATAGTGGAAATCCTTTTTGTTTTTTTCTTTAAAAAACAAAAAGATTGTAACGGATAGCGGGAATAGCTTCTAATTTTTATTTTCTTTTTAATATTCTGATTAAGGTTTCTTTTTCGCTAAAATAAATAAAATATAAGTATAGTATAATGATTCCTGTTTTTATAAAATAATTTTCTCGAATGTATGGGATATAAAAGGAAATTGCTGAAAAGGCAACGCTTAGGGTTAAATATCCTAGGATTCGATTTTTATCATATGGTATTGGATATTGGTTTTTTCCTAGCGTATAGGAGATGAGCATCATGCTTCCATAGGCTGCAATGGTTGCAATTGCCGAGCCGTAATAGCTCATAGTTGGTATGAGTAAGAAGTTTAGCAGTAGTGTTACTGCGGCGCCAACTACTGATATGTATGCGCCAATTTTTGTTTTGTCGATTAGTTTGTACCAAACGGATAAATTAGTATAAATACCTAGAAAAAAGTTAGCAAAAACTATTAGTGGTACTACGCTCATGGCTTGCCAATAATTTGGGTTTGGGATAAGAAATGTTTTTAATAAATCGGCAAAGACGATGACTACTAATGAGATGAAAGACCCGAAGATTACGAAATATTTTGTTATTGTGGCGTAAGTTTGTGGTGCGTTTTCGTTGCTTGCATGGCTAAAGAAAAAGGGTTCGATTCCCATGGTGTATGCCGTTCGGAACAAAACCATGAATAGTCCTAGTTTGTAACATGCGGCATAAGTGCCTACTTCAGATTCGGCAATGTTAGCAGGGAGTAGTTTTCCTAGTAAGATTTTATCTAGATGTTCGTTGACAGCGAATGCTATTCCGGCTATGAGAATGGGTATTCCGTAGTGCATCATTCGTTTCCAAAGTGGTTTGTCTATTTTCCAATGTATGTTAATGTAGTCTGGTGAAAGGGCTATAAATGTGAGTAAACTTGCAATAATGTTTGCAATAAAAACATATCCTATTTGGAAGTTTTCTCTGTAAATGGTTGTAAAAAAGCTATCAGGATTAGATTGTGTGATTTTTGGCAAATAGAGTAGAAAGAAAAAGTTTAATGTTAGATTTACTATAACATTTCCTATTTTTATTATGGCGTATTTGATGGGTCTTTGGTTGGCTCTAAGTTTTGAAAAAGGGATAACTACTAGTGCATCTAATACTAGAATCCAAACCGAATAAGTTATATATTGTACATCTACTTTTGTATAATGTGCGATGGCGTTTCTAAATAGCAGCGCTAAAAAAAGAAAGGCTATCGAACTCCAAAAAATAGAAATTGTGGCTGTTGCAATTACCTTGTTCTTATTGGGTTCTGAATTATAAAATCTAAAAAAAGCAGTTTCGAAACCGTAAGAAAGTAATACGTTTAGGAAAACCATATAGGCCATTACGATAGTTAGAACACCATATTCTGCTGGGTCTGACATGACACTTGGATTGGTGTAAAGTCTTACTAGAAAAAAACTTAGCATTCGCGGAAGCACCATGGCTAATCCGTAAATGACCGTTTGTTTGAAAAGATTTTTATATAAACTCAAAGTAAATAGTTAATTTAATAAACAAAAATAACTAATTTTCTGGTCTTGCCGATGGATACATGAGCATTTCTTTTTCTTCTATTCTAGAAATCTTGTAATATCTTTTTTGGTTTTTATAAGTGTATTCTAAAATGGCTTCGTTTTCTGAAATTGCAAATGGTGTTTTTGCTGTTTCGCTTTTTTGAAAAATATTTGCATTATCTGTAATCGCTTCTTGCTTGGTTTGGTTTATATTTCTTGGTATTATTGCAAAGTAAGTATTATTAACCTAAGTCCGATTAATAAATTATGAAATAAATTTATTAAAAAAGGCAAGAATTAATACATTTATATTTAATGGTTTAACCAAAATTTACCTTGTAATTTGTTTTTGATAAAATTACGGAAACATTTCAATTGTTGATGAGTTTTGTAAAGATTTTGAAAAATTCACTCAACCCTTCCTTTTGGAAAAAACCAAGGATTTCCTTTTCTGAAGTCATTACCATTACATTACTTTTTCATTTGAGTGGGTTTAGAAAGTTTAAACATTCTTACATCTATTATGTAAAGACGCATATGCAGAAAGAATTTACTAAAACCTTTTCGTACAATCGTTTCGTAGAATTGATACAATCAAATTTGATGACCATGTTTACAAAAACCTACTGTTTGGGTGTATGTACAAGGATTTCATTTATAGACAGTATCCCGATTAGAGTTTGCAAAAACAAAAGAATAAAAAGAAATAAAATTTTCAAAGACATTGCTCGCTTCCTCTTCCAATCAACAGCCAAATGTTACAAATTATTTTCAAAAAACACCAACTATTTTCGACCACAGACCTTAAAACCTTCTTAGGTTTGGAGAGTGCTATACTACAACTATATGCTATTTTACAGATGTTTTTTTCTTTTTTCTTCCCCACCAAATCATAAAACCTGTTATTGGCAAACTTGCTGCAACAAGACTAGCCAAAAAAGCCAATATTTTTCCGGGGAGTCCTAAAATTATACCTGTATGAATATCATAATTCATAGTAATGAGTTTTTCGCCATTGTTTTTGTTTTCATAATTAGATCGGTGTAATTGCTTGCCCGAGTATTGGTCAAACTGTATTTTATCAGAATTATAATGCGCTTCTTCTCCTCTAATTCCCGAAATTAAGATTACATCACTTCTTTTTTTTGGTAGAATCAAGCTGTAACGATTTGCATCTGGAATTTTAATTTTAGCGCTATTTAGTGCAATATCTAAAGGCTGTTTTAATGAAACCAAGGTTGTATCGGATAATTTTTCTATTTGTTCTGGGGGTGTTATGGATTGTGATGCAATGACATAAACTGTTGCCTGAAACCATTGTATAGAGAAAATCATTCCTGTTAATGCTAGTATTAAGGTAATAAACATTGTATAAAAACCTAAAATATTATGAACATCATAATTTTTGCGTTTAAACTTTGTGGTGTCTTTCCATCGAAACCAAAAGCGTTGTTTTGCAGCAGCTTTATTTTTTGGCCACCATAAAATAATGCCTGTAATGAGCATAAATACAAATATTAGTGTGCTATAGGCTACAATGGGTTCTCCAATTTGACGGTTTATCAAAAGACAATAATGTAGCATTTCGACAATAATAAAGAAATTGTATTTATAATTTATATTGCCTGTAACAGCTCCTGTATATGGGTTGATAAAAACTGATTTGTATGTTTTGACTGTTCCAAACCAAGTGTTTGCATCTTCATCTCCTGATTTGTAAACCATAAATTCCCAAGCCCGATTTTTTTCTTTATATATTGTTATGCTGGTTGATGGTGCAGATAATGTTTTATCTGCAATTTCTTTTAGCTTGGTAACTGCTATTGTTTTAGTGCTTTGCGGAGCAATAAAGAAAGTATCTTTGTAGTATATGTCAGATATTTCTTTTTGAAAAACAAAAAGACAGCCCGTTATGGAAATTATAAAAACGATAATTCCAGTTGCTAATCCTAACCAAAGATGTGTTTTTTTAATAAGTTTTTTTATGTTAACTCTCATTATGACACTATCATTTAGAAACCATTTTGAACTTCTTCAAAAACAGACATACCAACGCAAATGCTGAGTCATTTAATTCTAAAATAAAACTCTTTAGAGCAAATCAAAGAGGTGTAGTAGATGTGAAATTCTTTCTCTTTAGAATGGAAAAACTTTTTGCTTAATCCCCATAAAATTTATGTGACCCTTTATTTGCATCTAAAGTGAAACGAAGTAATCCGTAACTCCCAGCAAAAACAGTAGCCTCGCTTTTTGGAACATCGTTTGGGGTTTTGGTAACTTTATTGATTAATCCTCCAAAAGAAACGGCATTTGCTCCATATAATGTTCCTGAAGGTCCTTTAATGACTTCAACTCTTTCAATATTTATTGGGTCTGTTTCGGCTCTAAATTGAGTAGCCATACCATTTCTAACCGCATTTCTGGTTTCAAATCCTCTAATCCAAGCCGTAACTGCACCTGTTGGGTTATTAAAAGCGACAACTCCAGCAGCATTGTTGATTATATCTTTGTTGTCGATTATCAATTGTGCTTTTATAATCTCTTTGGGAATAACGCTATATACTTGTGGATTTTCTGTGTTTTTTAATGGAATTTTTGCCACATCCTGACTTTCTTTCCCTATAAATCGATTAAATCCAACTCCTTTTATTATCACCTCATTTAACTCTGTCACTTTGCTGGCAAGAGTAAAATTGACTACATTGTGCCCCGAAATCACTTTGATGGTTTCAGTATGCACCACTATTCCATTAGCATACAAACTGATTTTGAGTTCTTGTTTAAGTGTAATATCATCAAATTGATAATACCCTTTTTCATCCGACTGCGTTTCGATTTTAAAATCATCTATTACTAGTTTGATTTGTCTCGCGGGTATTCCGTCAGATGTTTTTACATTTCCAGCTATTGAATTTTTCCCCTAACAATACAAAGTTACCACTGCCAATAGTAATAGTATTGTAAATAAATTCTTTTTTTTCATATCGTAAATTTTATATTTAAATTTTTCGAATGTAAAAATACATTTATTTTTATTTGTTCTAAATAAAAACAATGTATTGTTTTAAAGAAAATAAATAAGAATTCATTCAATTCTTATGTCCCAAGCAATGACTTGTTTTGTTTTTGAATTTTCAAAATAAAATATTCAAAATTTAATCGGACAACAATGATAAAATTAGTTGAAAATTAATTATATGGGATTAAAACAAAAAAAGTCAACAAATGTTGACTTTTTAACTTATACAAACCGCTTAATTATACAATAAACTGCTTTTTTAAACCTCATTATTTGGGCGTTACCACAAGGGTTGGTCTTTAACTTACAAACGAAGTTCACTTAACTACTATAAAAAACAAAAATATAGTAAAAATTCCTAACGCAAAATACTGTTTTTAATAGACTTAAGCCATATAAACTTATTTTTTCTTATCCTTTCAAAGCTTCCGCTCCACCAACAATTTCTAGGATCTCGTTAGTAATTGCAGCTTGACGCGCTTTGTTGTAAGTTAATTTCAATTGATCTCTTAACTCGGTTGCGTTGTCTGTTGCTTTGTGCATGGCAGTCATACGTGCTCCGTGTTCTGATGCGAATGAATCTCTAATTCCTTTATATAATTGTGTTTTCAATGATTTTGGAATCAATGTTAATACAATTTCTTCTTTAGATGGTTCGAAGATATAATCACCCGTAGAAACTGGCAAATCAGATTTTATAGGTGCTAGTGGCAAAAACTGCTCTGTTTGAACAATTTGTGTTGCTGCATTTTTAAATTGATTGTAAATCACTTCAATTCTATCGTATTCTCCTGCAACAAACTTATCTGTTAGCATTTGAGCAATTTTGGCAACATTATCAAAAGTTAACGCATCAAAAACTGAACTCTGATTGTCTATAACCGAAAGTGTTTTACTTAAAACATCATTTCCTTTCTTACCAATAGCAAAAACATCTACTTGTTTTCCTGCATAAAAATCTGCACGGTTTTTCACTTCCTTAATTACATTGGTATTAAAAGCACCACACAAACCTCTATTTGAAGTAATGGCAACGACTAATACTTTTTTAATTTCACGTTGTTTTGTGAACTCTCCACCCGCATCACCATCTAGTGTTGCAGAAAGATTTTGCAATAATTCCGTTAGTTTTTCGGCATAAGGGCGCATTGCTGTAATAGCATCTTGTGCTTTTTTCAGTTTTGCTGCAGAAACCATTTTCATTGCCGATGTAATTTGCATCGTAGATGAAACGGAAGTAATTCTATTACGGATTTCCTTTAAATTTGCCATTTTTTATTAGTATAATGTCGTAAAGTCATAAAGACAAAAGTTTGTTAAAATGTCCAATCGTTAGATTGAAATTTAGACTTTCGCCTTTAAGACCTTTGACTTAATTTAATTATATTTTGCTGAAAGTTCTTTTGCTGTAGCTTCTATAACATCTGTTATTTTGTCATCTAATTTACCAGCTTTTAAAGCATCTAATGTATCTCTGTGTTTGTTATTTAAGTATTCGATAAAATCTTTTTCGAATTCTCTTACTTTGTTTACAGGAACATTTTTTAATAAATTTTTAGAACCAGCATAAATAATTGCTACTTGATCTTCAACAGTATAAGGAGAGTTTAAACCTTGTTTTAAGATTTCAACGTTTCTTTTTCCTTTTTCAATTACGTTTAATGTAACGGCATCAAGATCAGAACCAAATTTAGCAAACGCTTCCAATTCACGAAATTGCGCTTGGTCTAGTTTTAATGTTCCAGCTACTTTTTTCATCGATTTAATCTGAGCATTTCCTCCAACACGAGATACCGAAATACCTACGTTAATCGCTGGACGAACTCCTGAGTTAAACAAATCTCCATCAAGGAAAATCTGACCATCGGTAATCGAAATTACGTTTGTTGGAATATATGCAGAAACGTCACCCGCTTGTGTTTCGATAATTGGTAACGCCGTTAATGAACCACCACCTTTTACGATAGATTTTAATGAATCTGGTAAATCGTTCATGTTTTTTGCGATGTCATCATCAGCAATTACTTTACAAGCTCTTTCTAACAAACGAGAGTGTAGGTAAAAAACGTCTCCAGGATATGCCTCACGTCCTGGTGGTCTTCTTAACAAAAGAGAAACCTCACGGTAAGCAACTGCTTGTTTAGATAAATCATCATAAACAATAAGTGCTGGACGACCAGAATCTCTAAAATATTCTCCAATTGCAGCTCCAGCCATTGGTGCATAAACTTGCATTGGTGCTGGATCAGAAGCATTTGCAGCAACAATAACGGTATAAGCCATTGCGCCTTTTTCTTCTAACATTTTTGCAATTCCTGCTACAGTTGATGCTTTTTGCCCGATAGCAACATATATACAAAATACAGGTTTTCCTGCATCGTAAAATTCTTTTTGATTTAAGATAGTGTCAATACAAACGGTAGATTTACCTGTTTGACGGTCACCAATAACCAACTCACGTTGTCCACGACCTACTGGGATCATTGCATCTACTGCTTTGATACCTGTTTGTAATGGCTCAGTAACTGGTTGACGGAAGATAACTCCAGGAGCTTTTCTTTCTAAAGGCATTTCGTATAAATCTCCACCAATTGGTCCTTTACCGTCGATAGGAAAACCAAGTGTGTTTACTACACGTCCTACCATTTGCTCTCCAACTTTAAGAGACGCAATACGTTGTGTTCTTTTTGCTGTAGATCCTTCTTTGATTCCTGTAGATGCTCCTAAAAGTACCACACCCACATTATCTTCTTCAAGGTTTAAAACGATTCCTTCTAGACCATTGTCAAATTCTACAAGCTCACCATATTGAACATTTGATAACCCGTAAATACGAGCAATACCATCTCCAACTTGAAGTACCGATCCTACTTCTTCTAGCGTAGCACCAGATTCAAAACCTTCTACTTGCTTTTTTAATATTGCTGAAATTTCAGCTGGTTTAATTTCCGCCATAATTATATAAATAACTAATTACTTAATTCTCTTTTTAAAACTTGTAATCTATTAGCAACAGAAGCATTGTATTGCTTGTCGCCTATTCTTAGAATAAATCCTCCTATAATAGAAGCATCTACTGTATTTTCTATTGTTACTTTTTTATCTGAAAAGGTTGCTATTTTAGCTTTTACTTTAGCTTCTAAATTGGCATCCATAGCAATGGCAGTTGTTACTTTTGCAACCTGAATACCATTTATTTCATCAAATAATTTGTTGTATTCTGAGGCAATTGCGCCTAGAATTTCAAATCTTTTGTTTTCAAACAATAAATGAAATAAGCTTTTTGTTACTTCATTTGTGTTAGCAAAAACTTCTAACAAAGCATTTTCTTTGGCTTCAACTTTAATAGTTGGGTTTTGAATAAAAGTATCCAATTCTGAATTACTATTAATTGTTGTTGCAATTAAAAACATATCATTACTTACTTCGTTAGTTGCATTTTTTGATGTTGCTATCTCTATAATTGCTTTTGCGTAACGAATTGCTGCTCTTGTACTTGACATAATTAATTTAATTTAACGTCTCCTAACATTTTCTCAACTAATTTAGTTTGAGCGTCTTTGTTAGATAATTCGTCTTTTAATAATTTTTCAGCAATTTCGATAGATAAGTTTGAAACTTGAGATTTCAATTCTGCCATAGCAGCATTTTTTTCGCTTTCAATTGCCGCTTTTGCTTGCTCGATCATTTTAATTCCTTGGGCTTGTGCTTCAGTTTTAGAATCGGCAATCATTTTTTCTTTGATTTCACGAGCGTCTTTAAGCATATTATCACGCTCTAATCTTGCTTCTTGCAAAATACGTTGGTTATCTGCTTGAAGGTTTTGCATTTCTGTTCTAGCGTTTTCTGCCGAAAGTAAGGCGTTTTTTATTCCGTCTTCTCTTTCGTTTACCGCATCAAGAATAGGTTTCCAAGCGAATTTTTTTAGTAAAAGGATTAAACCTACAAATAAAATAATTTGTAATATAAATAACCCTAATGAAAATTGACCTAATAGTTGTTCCATTATATATTTTCTTAATTTATTAATCTAATTTTTATTAATTAAACAGCTGTTGTAACCAACCGTTACAACAGCTGTTTTAAAAATATTATTTGCCCATAAAGAATGCAGCAAAACCAATACCTTCAATAAGTGCAGCTGCGATAAGCATTGCAGTTTGAATTTTTCCAGAAGCTTCTGGTTGACGTGCTATAGCGTCCATTGCTGAACCACCAATTCTACCAATACCTAAACTAGCACCGATAACGATTAAACCTGCTCCTACTAAATTTGGAATAGTTCCCATAATGTATATATATTAAAAATTAAACATTCAAATTATTAATGATGAGCATCCTCATCATGGTGATGTTCTTCATTTGCTGAACCAAAGTAAAGCGCAGTTAACATCGTGAAAATATAAGCTTGTAATCCTGCTACTAATATCTCTAAGATAGAAAGGATAAATGCTAAAACAAATGAAAATCCACTACCAGCAACATTGTTAAACGTGTACATCATAGCGATTATACTCATAAGTACAATGTGTCCCGCTACCATGTTTGCATATAAACGAATTGTTAATGAAAATGGCTTGATAATTGTACCTAACAATTCTATAGGTGCTAAAATTACCCTCATTAAGGGAGGCACCCCTGGCATCCAGAAAATATGTGCCCAATAATTTTTGTTTGCTGTTAATGTTGTTATCAAGTAAGTAACAATTGCTAATGCCGCAGTAATGGCAATATTTCCAGTTACATTAACTCCAAGAGGGGTTAAACCAAACATGTTTAAGAACCAAATAAAGAAAAATACTGTTAGCAAATGACTCATGTATTTTTTGTAATGCTTTTCTCCAATATTAGGAATGGCAATTTCGTCTCTAACATATAAAATAATTGGTTCAAAAAACCTACCAGCACCAGTAGCTATACCACCATTTTTACCATAAGATTTCCCTAAATTTCTAAACATTACAAACATTAACAAAGCTACAACAAAAATCATTACTATGTTTTTAGTAATAGATAAGTCTAGTGGTTTAATATGAGATTCAGAACCAGCTAAATCTGTTTTATAAACCATACCGTCATGATGACCAATCATGTAATAGTTTCCGTTAGATTGTGCTACTTTTTCACCATGATGAAATTCTGAAGACATAAAAAACTGAAAACCGTTATCCCATAAAATAACAGGAAGCGGAAATCCTACGTGTACCTCATGTCCTGATTCTTTACCGTAAGAAAAGAAAGTAAAATCATGAGAATCTAATAAATGATGTTGTATAAACTCAGCTCTTTCTTCGATAGCCGCATCTTCTTTAGAAACGATTTCATTTGTAGTGGCTATCGCTTTAGCTACAACTTTAGTTGTGTCTGAAATTACCTGAATTGCTTTAGTAGGTACTTTAGTACTATCTGGAACATTATTTGCAAAACTAAATAATGGAAGACTTGCAATTACTACTGTCAGTATAAATCTAAGTGGACGCTTTGAAATTACCATATATTAAAAAACTATAATTACTAGGTTTGTAAATTTGGTGCAAAGGTACATTTTTATTTATACTCAAAAAAGATATAGATTGTTTTTTTATGCTTATTTTATTTTACAGGATTTGTAAGTTGATTTTTAAATTATGAGTTATTAACAAATTTACCTTTATTTTAAATTTATTTTGTTTAAACTATTGATTTTATCCGAAATAAATAGCCTTTTATCGAAAACCTATTGATATAAACTGTTAATAAGTTGTTTTTTTTGTATTTTTGAAAGAATCGAAAAATTTACAAAAACATGAGAAAAAAAATACTTATTTCATTTATTGGGCTATTCTACATTAGTCTATCCGCACAATGCTGGCAATCTGTTTCTGCGGGTGGATCGCATAGTTTAGGCATAAGAACAGGCGGAACCTTGTGGTCCTGGGGAAGAAATTATTTCGGACAATTAGGCACTGCTGGAACTCCTGCTACTTTCTCGAACATCCCAATACAGGTTGGAACAGCTACAAACTGGCAAACAATAGCTGCCGGAAATGCGCACAATGTTGCTATAAAAACAAATGGAACGCTCTGGACTTGGGGGCACAACCAAGCAAGCCAACTTGGAGACGGAAGCACAACAAACTCTAATATCCCTATTCAGATAGGAACAGCTACAAACTGGCGATTTATAACTGCTGGCGATGAATATGTTATTGCAATAAAACTTGATGGCACTTTATGGGCATGGGGCGATAATACCTACGGACAACTAGGTGACAATACAACTGTAAATAAAATCGTACCCACGCAAATAGGATCCGACACTGATTGGTTGCTAGTATCTGCGGGAACCAATCATACATTAGCAACAAAAACCAATGGTACTTTGTGGGCTTGGGGAAGAAATAATACTGGACAATTAGGAGATAATACCACCCTAAACAAAATAATACCTACTCAAATTGGGGCAGATTCAGATTGGCAAAATGTTATGGCAAGCATCTTACATAGCGCAGCCACAAAATCTGATGGGAGTATCTGGACCTGGGGTAACAACACAAATGGGCAATTAGGTGATGGTACGGTTGTGGGCAAAATTATTCCTGTAAATATTACAACTGTAACAAATTGCAACTGGATTGCCAAAGGCCATCAGCATACTATTGCTAAAAAATCTGATGGTTCCCTATGGGCATGGGGCGGAAATGCATCTGGACAACTTGGCGATGCTTCTACTACTCAAAAAAATAGCCCTGTGGCTGTTTCTGGCTTAACAACAGATTGGCTAACCGTAAACTCTAAATTATCGCACACAATTGCCTTAAAAAATGATGGGACTTTATACACTTGGGGCGCAAATTTATATGGGCAACTTGGTGATGCGTCTAACATTGCCAAAGATATTCCTACACTTATTACTTGCCCTTTTTTAGCTATCGATGAGAAAGTATTTGCTAGAAAATTATCTGTTTACCCAAATCCTGTAACTTCTATTTTAAATATTCAAAGAGATAATTTAGTTTTTAATAAAATTATAATTACCAATTTATACGGTCAAATTGTTTTCGAAAATAAAGAAAATATTTCTCTAATTAATATAGAAAATTTAGCCTCTGGGTTATATTTCATCCAAGCTTTTTCTGAAGAAGGTAGTTATCAAAATAAGTTTATTAAAAACTAAATTGTTTCTTTTTTATTCAATATTATAATCGTTGCAGTTGTTTCGATAGCAAGAAATAGCAAGAAAAGAATAAGAAAGTTCCATTTTTGAACTGGATTGTCTTCGAATCCTTTTTTAAAAACCGAAGATTTGAAAACGAAACAAACCATCATTTTAACTAACGTTAGTAACAAAAAAACATTTCCTACAATGTCTATGTTTTTTTGTTTAACGCTAATTAATATTAGTTCGATTGTTATTGAGAACAATCCGAAAAACAAATATAATTGCTCTAATGAGTATATAAAGGCACTTTGGTCAAATTTACATACATAAAAAACAAATTTATGAACTAAATAAACTACCCCAATAATTAAAGCCAAAAGACCTATCGATTTTATATTTTTTTTAAACATACCTATGCGTTTTTTCCTATTTCGTTTACCTGACGGTACACATTATATAAAGCAAAAAAAACACCTAGTAAAGTAAGTGTTTTATAATAACATATTTTTTGGCTAGCATAATTTGAGTCTAACCAAAAACCCAGTTTGTAAAACAAAAAGATAATGGCTCCCATTTGTATTGGAATATTAATGAGTGGAAGCCATTGTACATTATTTTTCTTATCTTTATTGCTATCCATTTGTGGTCAAAGCTGGTTTTGAAGTTGCTTGCATGGTGCAAGTTGCGCTAAAATCAGCCCCTGGTTCTACGGATAGTTTTCCGCAAATAACCTCGCCATGTATCCTGGCTTTGTTTTTGACACTTAAAATATCATCGACCGTTATTTTTCCTTTTACCGTGCCTTCTACATCTACATTCTGACAATAAATATCGCCGGTAACACTTCCTGCTGGACCTATAACTAACTTTCCTTTTGAGGTAAAATTTCCTATTAAATGACCGTCTAATCTAAAATCGGAAACAGATTCGATGTCGCCTTTTATTGTTGTTGCTTCGACAATTCTGTTGGTTTTTCCGAGTAATTCAGTATATGATTTGTTTCTTTTTTCAAACATGTTTCTTTTATTTTAATTCGAGTAATTGGTTGTAGTTTTTCTTAACTTGAATGACTGAATAGTTTTCGCTAGAAATTACTTTAGCTGGCGTTACAATCTTATAGTCTTTAGTGTCTTTTAGTATATTTATAAGATAATCTGAATATTCTTTCGATTTTATTCCGTGTATAACTACAAAATTTTCGGTTTCGGTATACACATCATAAGAAACAGAAAAAGTATCATATTGCTTCTCTTTAATGTATTTGTTTATTTTTTCGATTAATGTTTTAGTCTCATTGTCCTCTTTAGTGGCTGCTTTGTATAAAATTTTCCAGTTTTTAGATAATGTATCGTTTACAAAAGTCATCTTTTCTAGAACAGGAATGTTGTTTTGAAGAATCTCTTCGGCTTGTTTTCCTTCTTTTGTGTTTGGAAAGTTTAAAGATACAAAGTTTAAAGATTTTTTATATTCATCTACTCCTTTTAGTTTTCCTATTACGCTAGACTTTAGCAATTCGAATTTTGGTATTAAATCATCGCCAGCAAATTGTGCCAAACTTTTTTCTATCGTTTCTAAAACAGCAACGTATTCTTGGTTGTTAAACTGATTATAAATTGTTTTATATACAGCTGCTGGTGTTTGTACGATGGCATTTTCTTCTACTATCGTTCCGTTTAAAATTTGTGCATACCTTGTGTTCGGATAATTTGTAATTATTTTATTTTTTATAATTTCAGACTTCTCTTTATTTATAATTTCATATGTTTTGTACAAATTATACATTGCTGGTAATACTAATCTTTCTTCTGGATTCGACTTTAATAAAAATTCAAATTTAGACGCTGATAATTTGTATTCTTTAAACTTTTCTTTATAAATAACGCCTAATTGATAGTTTGCAAAGTTTCGTTCTCTTGCCAAACTGTCTAATGTTTTTTGTGATGTTGGAAGTTGTTTTAAATAAAAATCGGCTTGGAAATTTTCTGGCACCTCTTCGGTTTTGGCAATTACTGTATTGGCAATTACTTGGTCTGTGTTTTTTATGTCTGATAATTCTGTGATCCATCTCCAATTGTCGGTCAATGGTCTTTTTTTCCATTTTTTTAGGAAAGCTACTTTGCCATAATTTACTGTAATGGGATTGTAAAAATAAAAACTATTGTCAGTTGAGACCCCAAAACCAGCTCCAGGTGGCAGGAAAGAAGGATCGCTCGATATGTTTTTTGGTTTAACCTTAACCATATCTATATCCTGAATTCCTGTATCTTGGTTTGTCTTTTTTTGCTTGGCTTCAAGTAGTTTTTTAGCCTCTTCTTTGGCTTTTATTTTTAAAATATAATCCTCAAAATAGCTTTTTTGATCATATTTAGACAACGCAACTATGTTTAAAATACTATCATTATGCTGTACAATCCCTTCGTAATTAATAACATCTACAAGGTTTTCTCGTTTTTTTACAATGCTAAAATACTCGCGATTTTTCTGAACTAATCTAGTCAAGGTACTGTCGTAATATTGCCCCGCCATGATATATTTAGCCTTATCGAAGTAAATTGTGGCTAGATTTTTATGGGTTGTTGCTTGCAAATAGCTATCGTCTGATTTCGATCTTAATGATTTATTATAATATTTAATGGCTTGTTCTTTTTTGTTCAGCTTATCATAAAAAGAAGCCATTTGATAATTTAAAATATCATGATGCGGGCGATTTTCTCTATCTTTAAACAGTTTAGCATATTTTTTTAAAAATAAAACCGTGTCTTGTGTTTGATCTACTAATTCAGATTGTTTTGCGTATGCTTGCATCACATACTGTTTGGGTGATTTTCGCTTCATTTTGATAACTTCCTCAAACGCTGCGTATGCACTGTCTTTGTATTCTAATGACTGATATAGTTGTCCTAAAATAAAATGATAACGGGCTTTTTCTTCTTTTAGCTTAGTCGAAACCAATGCTTTTTTTAGTGGTGCAATGGCGCTGTCTTTTTGCTCTAAATTGAGATACGCTTGCGACAAAATTGCATTTGCATCGGCAAAAATTTGTGGTTTTATTTTATAATTTTTTAGTAATCTTTTTAAATTTTTAACTGCTAAAGCATCGTTTTCTAATCTAATATTTGTTTTTTCTCTCCAAATTTTTGCTTCATATATTTTATCTGAATTAGAATATTTGTACAAAATATAATTGAAAGCTTCTAATGCGGGAATAAATCGTTGGTCATAATAGCGTGATTTCCCTAAAAGAAGATGCGCTTCGTCCATTTGCATGTTTTTTTCCTTACCCTCAATATTCATCGAATGTTTCTGGATTGCTATAGTCGCTTTGGTTTCGGCACGCTCAAAATTTTGATTTTTTGCCTTCTGCCCTGGCAAGATTGCTTCTTCTAAAATTTGCATTCTTTCTACTGGCAAGATTTCCCAAAAATTATCTTTGTATCCTGTCTTCAAATCATTAATACCCAACTGCAAAGCTACGCCACCGTTATACAAAACGTTATATTCTGAATTTATAGCGTGCCAATTTCTGCTTACAAAAGTGTTTTTCTTTGTAGAACAAGCTACGGCTAAAACGAATAAAAGTGATAAAGAAATATGTTTTAAACTGTTTGTTTTCAATGTAAAAGGTTTTTAAACATTAACTTATAAAAGTTAAATTTAGTATAATGACTGGTAAAAATACATTTCTTTTTTAAATTCCGAAAATAAAGTATTTTTTTAATTTTTTGTAAGTTACAATAATATGTCGGTCGGGTTTCTTAATTTTGCTGAAAAGAACCGAATATGTCTACATTTTACAAACTATCTATACAAGAAATAAAAAAAGAAACCCCTCAAGCCGTTTCTATACTTTTTAATGTTCCTATCGAATTTAAAGATTTTTATAAGTTTGATGCTGGACAATATGTAAATTTAAAACTAACGCTAGATGGGCAAGAAATTCGTCGTGCTTATTCTATCTGCTCATCACCAAGTAGTGGTGAACTTCGCATTGCGGTTAAGGCAATAAAAAACGGACTTTTTTCGGAATTTGCCAATAACGAACTAAAAGCAGGAAGTATTATCGAAGTAGGAACTCCTGAAGGAAAATTTACGTTCGAACCCAATTTAGACAAACAAAAAAACTATCTTGCTTTTGTGGCTGGTAGCGGAATTACACCTGTTATGTCTATCTTACAATCGGTTTTATTACAAGAACCTAAAAGTACATTTGTACTTGTTTTTGGAAATAAATCCGAGCAGGAAACTATTTTTCATGATCAATTAATTAAATTTCAACAAAAATATTTAGGTCGCTTTTTTGTTCACTTTGTATATAGCCAATCTAAATCCGATGATTCTGTTTTTGGAAGAATAGACAAGTCGGTAGTTAATTTTGTAATGAACAACAAACATCTTGGTACAAACTTTTCTAAATTTTACCTTTGTGGTCCAGAAGAAATGATAAATACCGTTTCTGATGTGCTAAAAGAGAAAAGTATTCCTGAAAAAGATATTAAATTCGAATTGTTTTCTGCTTCTACCAAAGAAAAAAAGATAGATACCACAAAAAATGAACATACCACGATTACTATTTTAGTAGATGGTGACCAAGCTACATTTGAAATGTCGCCCAAACAAACCTTACTTGAAGCTGCGCTAAAACAAGGAATAGATGCTCCATATTCTTGCCAAGGCGGAGTTTGTAGTAGTTGCTTGGCTCGTGTAACAAAAGGTACGGCCGAGATGAAAAAAAATGTTATACTTACCGAAAAAGAAATTGCCGCAGGGTTAATTCTTACTTGCCAAGCACACCCAACATCGAGCGAGATTTTTGTAGATTTTGACGATGTATAGCTGAAGCCTTTTTTAATATCAATGTTGTTGCTAAAAAAACACCCGAAATATTAAAAGCAAAGAAACTTGCTAAATTAAGATAATTGTAGAGCAATTGTTAGAAATTATAACATACAAAAGGAATAGTCCTACTCATGAGGGTTCTAGAGGCTGCATATTTATACAAAACATTACTCGTTTAAAAACATAGATACTAGATAGTTACAAATATAACGGATTTTTATATATTTCCAAAGCAATTTTGGTAGTATATAAAAAGCCGTTTTTAGGTTGTTACAAAAAAATTACTAAGTACGAGTAAAGAGAATCTTATTCTGATAAGGACTCTTTGAGCTTTTTTACAATTGTTTCTGGCAAAATAGTTCTCATTGCATCTTGGTAACCAGCAAGGTCTTTGTTTCCGTAAACAGATGTGGGTAATGACGGATATTTCTCTCTATCTGACACCAGTGCATTTTCTAAAGGCTGATTAAATGGTGAGAAACCAGCAAAAGGATGCGTTGCTCCCCAAAGTGTAATTACTTTTACACCCAACATTGCTGCTATATGCGCGTTGCCAGAATCCATAGAAAGCATGATATCTAGATTTGATATTAGGTTTAATTCCTCCTGAAAGGTTATTCTCCCTGCAATGTTTATTACGTTTTTGTTTCTTTTAGCAAGTAAATCTAAAGCTTCAATTTCTTTTTTACCGCCACCAAAAAGTAGGATTTTGTAATCGTTATTTTTAGACAAATCGTTTATCGTTTGCTGCATCAAATCTTGTGGGTAAACCTTGCTTTCATATTGTGCAAAAGGTGCAATTCCTACCCATTGTTGGTTTTTATTTCCTGTAATAGAAATTATTTTTGGGGATAAAACAGCTTTGTTTGGAAAATTTGGATTATTCAAATTAATATCAAAACCTAATTTAGCAAATGTATCACAATGCAAGATAAACATTGTTTTTAGTGGTTTAAAAAATTTATTTTTAACTCTTGTTAATGCTTTTTTATCGGCTCTTCCTTTGTTTGAGGCGGCTACTTTTTTTCCAAATAAAAGAAATAATTTTCTAATTGCTTTAGAGCGAATTACATTATGCAAATCGGCAACAGCATCTATATTTAATTTTCTTAAATCTAAAAATAATTTTATAAGTCCTAAAAATCCTTTGTGCCTACCATTTATATCAATACCAAAAAAATTAACATTAGGAATTGTGTCAAAAAAAGGCTTAAAAAAGGGCTTGGAAACTACGGTAATTTTTACATCTGGATATTGCAAAATAAAAGCCCTTAGAACTGGAACTGTCATAGCAGCGTCGCCCATTGCTGAGAGCCGAATTACTAAAATATGTTTGATTAATTTTGACAAAAGAAATGATATTAACTTTGTGATTTCGACAAAGGAGAAATTAGTGGTTTATTTCTTGTTTTGATACAAAACAGGATTCAATTCATCATCGTTGTACATTTTCATTTGTTTGTACACTTTCATATATTTATCGCCAGCTTCAATATCTGTTAGTAAATCATCTATTGCGGTGGTTAAATCTTTTTTTTGTTCTAACAAAATGTTTAGTTTTTCTTGGCATTTTATTCTATGTTCTGCTGAAGCTTCTTTGCGAGTTGCTTCTTCGTTCATGTGGTAAATTTTAAGTGCCAAAATAGATAATCTATCAAATGCCCAAGCTGGACTTTCGGAGTTAATTTTTGCCGATGGTTTTACCTTTACAGTAGTATATTTTTGCAGAAAATAACTGTCAATATATTCAACCATATCGGTACGAACCTGATTAGAAGCATCTATTTTTCGTTTAAGAACTAAAGCTTCAACTGGGTCTATATTTGGATCACGAATAATGTCTTCATAATGCCATTGCACAGTATCTACCCAATTTTTGGCATACAATAAATGTTCTATTTGATCTTTTTCAAAAGGGTTATTTATAGGCTGATTAACAGTGTCATGAATATGATAATCATTAATGCATTGTTCAAAAATAGGAAAGGCAAATTGTGAAAACATAATTTTTATTAATTTATTGAATACAAATATACTTTTTATACCTTTATCAAACTAAATTAACAGTTAATTTTCACAAAATGCAGATTCATTATATTTCTGAAGAAAACAGTATTCTTAATCATTTTTTGGCACAAATTCGTGATGTAAATATTCAAAAAGACAGTATGCGATTTCGTAAAAACATAGAACGAATTGGCGAAATAATGGCTTATGAATTAAGCAAAACCTTGTCTTATAAGGATATTAATGTGCAAACGCCTCTTGGAATTAAAACCACAACAACCATTGCCCAAAATGTAGTATTATGTTCTATTTTGCGTGCCGGATTGGCTTTGCATACTGGTTTTATGAATTTTTTTGATGATGCCGAAAACGGATTTGTATCTGCTTACAGACATCATTATAACCACGATGATGCTTTCGATATTTTGGTCGAATACCAAGCGGCACCCTCTTTTGAAGGGAAAAATTTAATACTAATAGATCCTATGTTAGCAACAGGACAGTCTATTGTGGCGGTTTTTAATAAATTAATGACCGAAGAAACACCTAACGAAATTCATATTGCGGTGGTTATTGCTGCTCCAGAAGGAATTCAGTTTCTTGAAGAAAATCTTCCTAAAAATTGTCATCTTTGGGTCGCTGCATTAGACGAAAAATTAAACGAGAAAAACTATATTATTCCTGGTCTTGGTGACGCTGGAGATTTAGCTTATGGAAATAAGTTATAACAACTGAAGCACAAAAGTTATAATACTAGCGGTTAAGATTATTGCTAAAATAGATTCTTTTATCCAATATTTATTTATTGTTTCTAAGTAATTTGTTAGCATAATAGACACAGGAACAAAAGTATAAATTAAAAAACTATTGTCTTTTTTAGGCGAAATAAAGAAAATAATTAATCCAATTATAAATGCAAAAATCATTTTTCGATATGATGGTTGCAGGTTAGATAATTTGCTGGGGAGTATAAAAAGCATACTTACAAAAGCAACCAAAGCTGTTGTAATATAGATAAACAATGCAATGTTCTGAAAAATTGTTTCTATATATTTTAAATCAAAATCTAGTACAATTTGGGATAAATAAGTTGTAATGAGAGTTGGATCGTAAATTAAAGCACTAAAAACCGAAATTACCAAAACGCTAAAAAATGCTATAAACGGAATTGTCCAGTTTCTGTAATCTCTAGAAACGTGAAAAATAATTGATATAAAGACCAATATTATAAACAAAATACACCAAAAATTAAACAAACTTGCGGTAAAAATCCAAAAAGAAGCATCAAATATTTTTTCTTTTGGTGTAATTAGAGATTGCATAGATATGAGCCTTCGCAATGCCAATAAAACAAATAAATTTGAGATAATTAATGCTGCATTAGATAGGGTTTTTGGAAACAAAATCAGAAAAACAAAAAATAAGAGGAACGTATAACTATTGTCTTTACTCAATCCGTTCTTTTTTGTAATAAAGTTTGTGATATATAAAGAACCAACCAACAACAATAACAAGATGATTTTTTTTGCTATTTCTAGTGTCGAAATGGTATTGAAATTAGATTGAAATTGGAACAATAAAAAACATAAAACCAACAAGGTGGTTATTAAAATATAATTTATTGGTCTAGATTTACTAAAAACGCTTGTTATCATGAGTAAATTTTATACTTTTGTGATTGTAAATATAATACATAATAAAGATGAAATCATTTTTTGAAGGAATACAATGGTTGTTTGACAATATTCTTTTAGCATCACACGAAGTTTTGCGCTCTTTAGAGCTTAGTAACTGGTGGTTGGCTAATCTTATTTCGTGGGCATTTATAATTATCTGTTCGTATTACATTTGGTATTGGATAAAACAATTAAAATCTCACAAAGAGAACAACGAAGAAAACCAAGATACTACGGCTCACTCATTTTTAAAGTAAGTCGAAACCAATATCTTTTCTAAAATAAATCTTATCAAAATGTAGCTTGTCTATGTTTTGATAAGATTTTTTTATGGCTTCCTGAAAATCATCTCCAAACGAAGTTACCGCCAGAACTCTTCCGCCGTTGCTTAGTACTGCTCCGTTTTCTGTCTTTGTTCCTGCATGAAAAACTATAGAGTCTTCTATGTTTTCTAATCCAGAAATCACTTTTCCCTTCTCATAATCTTCTGGATATCCGCCAGAAACAACCATAATTGTTGTAGCGCTTCTTTTATCTATTTCTAATGAAACTTGATCTAACTTGCCGTTTCCAACTGCTTCAAAAAGTGCAACCAAATCCGATTTTAATCTCGGGATTACGACTTCTGTTTCTGGATCGCCCATTCTTACATTATATTCGATAACAATTGGTTCTCCTTTTACGTTTATTAATCCTATAAAAACAAATCCTTTATATTCTATTTCGTCTTTTTGTAAACCCGCAATAGTAGGTTTTACAATACGAGTTTCTATTTTTTCTAACAAAATGGCATCTGCAAATGGCACTGGAGAAACAGCTCCCATCCCACCAGTATTTAAACCCGTATCGCCTTCGCCAATTCGTTTGTAATCCTTTGCCGTTGGAAGAATTTTGTAATTTTTTCCGTCGGTTAGTACAAAACAACTTAGTTCTATTCCGTCAAGAAACTCTTCGATAACCACTTTTGCACTTGCCTCTCCAAACTTGGCATGCACCAACATGTTTCGCAATTCTTCTTTTGCTTGTGCTAAATCATGAATGATTAAAACGCCTTTTCCCGCAGCTAATCCGTCTGCTTTTAATACATACGGTGCTTGTAATGTTTCTAAAAACAGACAACCTTTTTCAACTGTTTCGGCAGTAAAACTATCATAAGCAGCCGTAGGAATATTGTGTTTTACTAAAAATTCTTTAGCAAACTCTTTACTTCCTTCTAATTGTGCTCCTTTTTTTGACGGACCAATTACTGGAATGTCTTTTAAACTTGAATCATTTTTAAAAAAATCATAAATCCCTAAAACTAAAGGATCTTCTGGACCCACAACAACCATGGTTACTTTTTCCTGAATTACAAAAGCTTTGATAGCTTCGAAATCTAAAATATTTATATCTACATTTGTTGCAATTTGTTGCGTTCCAGCGTTTCCTGGAGCTACAAAAAGTTTCGAACATTTGTCAGATTGTAACATTTTCCAAGCCAGTGCATGTTCTCTTCCGCCAGATCCAAGTAGTAAAATTGTCATTGTTTGTGTTGTTAGTTTGTGGTGCAAAAATAGGCTCTTTTACCTTTCTTTAAAAGCGATTTAAAAAAAATAAATGCTTTATTATAAAATAAATAGAATTTTGAACTTATTATTATTTGGGCATTAGTAAGAGGATCGGAATTTTTCTTACAAACGAACTCCTTAAATTATCTAAAAATTAAACTTGTGAATAATCTTTTTGAGGGAAAAAAATCTTAAAAGAATTATCACTGCACTCTAGCCTAAGAGTACGAACTAGCATAGCAATGGGGAAGGTAAAATATGACAATCAGATAGAATTAAACCAAAATTAAATACAACTGAAGTTAATTTTATTATTTTTGATAAAAATTAGTTTCTAATGTTTCGATTATTCGATTTAACCCTAATCATAAATGGTTTTCCTATGCAGAAAGCCAAAGCAGAATTAAATAAAATTGTATCCTTTTCTGAAGAAGAGCATCAACAATTTATCGAAAATAAAAAACAAGAAATAGTTAATTTTCATCTCAAAAATAATAAATCGTATCAGGATTTCGTTAAAAAAACATGTTTTAATCCCAAAATTTGGGTCTGGAATGAACTTCCTATAATGACTAAAAAAGATTTTCAGAAACCGCTGGCAGAACGAATATCTAAAGGATATACTCTAAAATCGATATATATTAATAAAACATCGGGGTCTAGCGGAAATCCTTTTATTTTTGCTAAAGATAAATACTCTCACGCCTTAACTTGGGCCTCTAATATTTACAGATTTAAATGGTACGCTATAGATTTTAATACCTCCTGCCAAGCACGTTTTTATGGGATACCATTAGATATTATAGGAAACAAAAAAGAACGTTTAAAAGATTTTTTGAAGAACAGTTATCGATTTACCATTTTCGATTTATCTGATGAAATTTTAGAAAAAATATTATTCAAATTTCGAAAAAAAAAATTCGATTACATTAACGGCTATACTTCTTCTATCGTTTTATTTGCCAAATTTCTTCAAAAAAAAGGCATCGTTTTAACAACGGTTTGTCCTACTTTAAAATGTTGTGTTGTTACTTCCGAAATGTTATTTCCAGAAGATAAAGTATTGATGGAGAAACAATTTGGAGTTAAAATCATTAATGAATACGGTGCTTCAGAATTAGATTTAATAGCTTTTCAAAACCCTAATGACGAATGGCAGGTAAATGCCGAAACCTTATTTGTAGAAATCTTAGACGAGAATAACAACGCATTACCTTACGGAAAAGAAGGTCGTGTGGTAATTACTTCTCTCTTCAATAAAGCCCATCCTTTTATTAGATATGATATTGGCGATATTGGTATTCTAGACCAAAAAAGTACCTTAAAAAAACCAATCCTAAAGAAACTAATTGGACGAACTAACGATATTGCTATTCTTCCTAGCGGAAAAAAATCGCCTGGACTCACGTTTTATTACGTAACCAAAAGTATTATTGAAGATGACGGAAATGTAAAAGAATTTGTGATTAAACAAACCAAAATTGATACTTTTGAAGTAGAATATGTAAGCGAAAAAAAATTAACAGACTACCAAATTGAAAATATCGAGGCTGCCATTGCTTTGTATTTGGAACCTAATTTGACTTTTACTTTTACACGAAAATTATCTCTAGAAAGAACCAATCGTGGCAAATTAAAACAATTTAGGTCTTTATTATCTTCACAAATTTAGGTTTAACAAGCAATTGCGTAAACAAAAAACCAAGCATACATGCTAAAGAAACAATAATGTTTAAATGGTGAAATTTTCTGTAAATAGCATAATTATCCTTTAATAAAGACACTTTAGAAGCTGAAATAGAATTTTCCCTAATTCTGTACAAAGCCAAACTTTCTGGAACTGGTTTTGCTGTTTTTATTTTTTTTAAAATAGTAAGCCAAACAATCCAATCTTGTCTTTTTCGGATAGAAGAAATAGCCATTTTTCCGAAATAATTAGAGTCGTAAATTCCTGTTAGATTTCCTACAAAATTGCAAAAAAATAACTGATAATAACTTAATTTTTTTGGTGCTTCGATGCGTTTGTTGAGTAAATCTCCTTTTTCATTAATGCAGTCATAAAAAGAAAAAGTAAAAGGAATATTATGCCTTTGCATGAACTTAATTTGTTTAGATAATTTGTCTGGTTTCCACAAATCATCAGAGTCTAAAAAAGCAATATAACGTCCTTTGGCGTTGTTTATGGCGTTGTTTCTAGCCACACCAGCCCCTGAGTTTTTATCGAGTTGTATTAAATAAATTCTGTGGTCTTCGTCTATAAAATTTTGGATTATATTGACTGTTTTGTCTTTAGAACAATCATCCACAATAATTATTTCCCAATGAGAATAGGATTGATTTTGAACCGATTTGATTGCCTCTGCTATAAACTGTTCAGAATTATACGTTGGCGTAATTATAGAAACCAATTCATTCATTTTAATAGGCTTTTTCTTGTCCTTTAAAAATATTAATTACTGTTAAGACGATAATTTTTATATCTAATAATAACGACCAATTTTCGATATAAAATAAATCATATTTTATTCTATTTACCATTTCCTCATCGGTTTCTACTTCGCCTCTAAAGCCTTTTACTTGCGCCAATCCTGTAATTCCTGGTTTTATATGTAATCTTAAATTGTATCGTTTAATTTTTGCTTGGTATTCGTTGTTGTGCAACCATAAGTGTGGTCTTGGACCAACTACAGACATATCGCCAAGAAAGACATTAAAAAATTGTGGCATTTCATCGAAACTAGTTTGTCTTAATAAAGCACCTATTTTTGTAATTCTTAAATCGTTTTTTACCACAGATGCTTCTGTTTTATCATTCATTCTCATCGAACGAAATTTGTAACAAAAAAATTCTTTTTCATATAAACCTGGTCTTCCTTGTTTAAAAAATATTGGTCCTTTAGATTCTAATTTTATTAAAATTGCTACAATAGGAATAAACCAAGAAAGTAAAAAAGTGATTACCAATAATGAAAACAAAATATCGAACAATCGCTTTACAAATTTAAGCAATGGTTGGTTTAGCGCTATTCTTTTAAGTGATAATATGGGGAAAAATTCGTAATAATCTATTTTTAGATTTTTTGCATAAATCTCGCTCGATTCTGGGATAAATTTGATGGTTATCTTATGATATTCTGCAAATTCTACCAGTTCTCTGAGTTGATTGTTCGAGAGTTCTTCTAAAGCACAATAAATGTCATCTATCTTATGATATAAAACAAAATCTTGAATAGTAGAAACATTTCCTTTTATGTTTTCGTTATTTATTGTATCTGAGAAAAACCCTTTAAAACGATAACCGTAATCTGGTCGGTTTTGAAATAGCTGTTGTAAGCTTTTAGAACTATCTGTATAACCTACAATAATTGCGTTTCGATAATTTCCGCCAAGAACAATTCGGTATTTTTTTAAGTAATAAAACAATAATCCTTTGAAAAAAGTGATACCAATAAACGAAAGTCCGATAAAATAGAACAAGAGTCTGAAACTAAAAATTATTTCTCTCGTAATAGAAAAAAAAGCAATGAGAAACAACGAAAACAAGAACAATTGTTTGAATAACATACTCATAATTTCTACAGGTTTTGTAAAGCGATATACTTCGTAAAACTTTGTAAAATAAGCTAATATACACCAAGAAACTAGTTGGTAAATCATAAAATACGACAATTGTATAGCAAATTCTTTCAAGAAGAAACTAGCTAAAACAACAAGCAAAACACAATCTATGATGATGCTTATTGGGCGTATATATTTTGAATACCTTCCTTTTGTCATTTTTAATTAACGTATATAACCAGAAAAATCCTTGTGTTCTTCTTGTAATAATGCTGCTTGTGGCAATGATTTAAAATATTCGTAAGTAATTTTCATACCCTCGGAACGAGAAACTTTAGCTTCCCAACCTAATAATTCTTTGGCTTTTGTGGTATCAGGTTGTCTTTGCAAGGGATCATTTTCTGGCAAATCATGGTATATAACCTTCTGGTTTGTGCCGGTTAACTTTATAATTTCTTCGGCAAAGTCTTTGATGGTAATTTCGTCTGGGTTTCCAATATTTACTGGATAAGCATAATCTGAATGTAACAATCTAAAAATTCCTTCTACTTGATCATCTACATAACAAAAAGAACGTGTTTGCATTCCGTTTCCAAAAATGGTTAAATCTTCCCCACGCAATGCTTGCCCAATAAATGCTGGAATTACTCGACCGTCATTGAGTCGCATTCTTGGACCATAGGTGTTAAAAATACGTACGATTCTGGTTTCTAATCCGTGAAAACGGTGGTAAGCCATGGTAATAGATTCCTGAAAACGTTTGGCTTCATCATAAACCCCTCTTGGTCCTATGGTGTTTACATTGCCAAAATATTCTTCCGTTTGAGGGTGAACCAATGGATCTCCGTAAACTTCCGATGTAGAGGCTATTAAAATTCTTGCACCTTTAACCCTTGCTAATCCAAGTAAATTGTGTGTTCCTAATGATCCTACTTTTAGGGTTTGAATTGGGATTTTTAGATAATCTATCGGGCTGGCTGGCGATGCAAAATGCAAAATATAATCTAAATCGCCTGCAACGTGTACAAATTTTGAAATATCATGATGGTAAAACTCAAAATGCTCTAATTTGAATAAATGTGCTATGTTTTTTAGATCACCCGTAATCAAATTATCCATTCCTATGACATGATACCCTTCTTTTATAAAACGATCACACAAATGGGATCCTAAAAAACCTGCCGCCCCTGTTATTAGTATTCTTTTCATCTTTATATTGTTTGCAATAATGATTCTTGCCAAGTTTTTATTTCGATTCCGAAAGTGTTTTTTATTTTCGATTTGTCTAAAAGACTGTATTTTGGTCTTTTTGCTGGTGTAGGAAATGCTTCTGATAGAATTGGATTCACATCAATAACAACATTATTTATTCTAAAAATTTCTACGGCAAAATCGTACCAACTGGCAATACCTTCGTTACTAAAATTATAAATTCCGTATGCAGTGCTGGCTGTTGGGTGTTGGGTTTTAGCAATTATTTGCATGATGGCTTTGGCTAAATCGACGGCATTTGTTGGAGATCCTATTTGGTCTGAAACAATGCTTAAACTGTCTCTTTCTGATGCCAATCGTAACATGGTTTTCATAAAATTATTACCAAATTGAGAATAAACCCAAGAGGTTCTAATAATAAAATATTCATCCGTATTGTTTATGACTGCTTGCTCTCCGTCTAGTTTTGTTTTGCCATAAATACCTAACGGATTGGTTATATCTGTTTCTAAATAAGGTTTGTTTGATGCGCCATCGAAAACAAAATCGGTCGAAATATGTATTAACTTTACTTGATGCTTCTTACAAAGAACGGCTAATTTTTTTGGTCCAGCAACATTTATCGCTTCTGCTTTTTCTGTTTCTAATTCTGCTTTATCAACTGCTGTGTAAGCCGCGGCATTGATACAAAAATCTATTTTATTTGTATTAAAAAAATGAGAAACAGCTTCTTTATTTGTAATGTCTAAAGCTGTAGATGAAGCAAAAATAAATTCGCAATTAGCATAATTTGAAGCAATATATTGAATAGATTGCCCTAATTGTCCTGAGGCACCTGTAACTAAAATTACCATACTTTTTTCGCATTTTCGAGTGTTGGCAAAATAATATCTTTTTCGGAAATAATCAACTCTTTTTCAGGAAAATTCCAATCTATATTTAATGTTGGGTCATTATAAATTAGGCCCCATTCACTTTCTTTGTTATAAAAATTATCACATTTATAAAAGAAAGTGGCTGTTTCGCTTGTTACTAAAAATCCGTGTGCAAATCCTCTGGGAATATACAATTGTTTCTGATTTTCGGCGCTTAATAGTATAGAAAATGATTGTCCGTAGGTTGGCGATTGTGGTCGGATATCTGCTGCAACATCTAATACTTCTCCTTGCAATACTCGTACTAATTTTGCTTGAGCATGTGCTCCTGTTTGATAATGCAAACCACGCAATACTCCTTTTGAGGAATACGATTGATTGTCTTGTATGAAGTGTACTTTTTGTCCTATTCCTTTTTCGAAAGTATTCTCGTTAAAGCTTTCCATAAAATAACCTCGGTCATCGTGAAAAATTTTTGGTTCGAGTACAAAACAACCCGCTAAATTAGTTGAAATAAAATTCATTTTAATTATTTTACGTTGAAAATTTGTTCTAATATTTTGATAGTAATTAAATACGTTGGCTTTACACCTGTTGTTCCTAAACCACCTGAAGCTAGTGTACTTCCTGTTTCTAAAGGATTATCTGAAGCGTAATAAGCGTAACGAACTTTTACGTTTTCGTTGATGCTTTTTCTTATTTTTGAAGCGCTTTGAATCGCTTTTTGGTAATAAGATCCTTCCATTTCTAGTCCGATGGCTTCCCATGTAGATTCGTGAAAGAATTTTAATAAATCTCTGTTTTGTAAAGATGTTCCTAAAACGGTAATCATTGGTCCTGCAAAAACTGGAATGTCGTTTCCTTCAAACATTTTTGCTGTTAATTCGTTATGAAACGAATAATTATCGGCAGTTCCTTCATTTATATGAGCATTAGGAATCATAATATCTCCTTTTCCGCCTTCTAGAATTCCTGCTTTTCCCATGATAGAAACTGATTCTACATTTAGAAAAATTTTCTCTTTTCCTATTTTGTAAGGTTTCAATAACTCATCGATAGTTTCGAAAGCTTGTTCCCCAAAAGCGTAATCCATGACGATTAAAACTGGCGATTCTTTCTCGATTTTTGCTTTGGCGAAAGCCGATTTTGTCCAATCTATTTTAGCAGTATCAAAAATTTGAACATCGATATTTGTTCCTGAGGTATCTGGCAAGGAAATCATCCCGTGTTGTAAAGCAAATGCCGAAACTTTATCCCGAAGATCGTTAGCTCCAGACTTACTTAATTCTTCGTAAATATCGAAATCTGTTTTGTCTTTAAACTTGTTTTTTAGCACATGTGTCGCAAAAATAGAGTTCATCACACTGTGCATATTGGCACTAATTACGTGAATTGGTCTAGATAATAAGTCGTTTTTTTGTAAAACTTCTTTTATATCATTTGCCCAAATTTCGCCATGAATGTGGTGTCCTAATCTTTCTCTTAAAATTGGACTAAAAGTAATGGTTCTTTTGTTATTATCGACCACTTCTTCAATCGCAATTTTTCCTAACCAATAAATAATATGCAAGAAACGATCTGGTGAAGTGGTATTGCCAAAATCGTCATAAATTGCCGAAACCTCAGCAAATGTTCTTCCTAAAATATTGGCTACGTGAGAAATAGCTTTTTCTCTTTCTATTAGGGATAGTTTTTTGTTTTGTAATGCGGCTTGTTCTAGCTTTTTCCAATCGCGAGAAACTTTTCCTAGATCATCAATAAGAACTCGGTCTTTAATTTTGTGAGATTCGATGAATATAAAAGTTAAATGGGTTAGAATATCGTAAATATCAGAACGACCACGGGTAATTTCTACGTTCATTTGCTCTTCATCAATTCGGTAGCAATTTCTTCTTCGTTTTGGTGGAACAATGGCTTGAAAATGAGAGTTAGAATAGCCTTCGTCCGATGTTAAATTAATATAACGACATTCTTCAATTCCTACTGGAAGACGTTCTATAACGTATAATAATCCGTTTAGTTCTACTTTCTCTTCGGCAATAGTCCCATAAATTTCGGGTCTTAGTGCCAGCAATGCTTCTCTTAAGGTTTCTCCAGAAATTCCCATTGGTTTATAGAAACCTCTGTTAAATAAATGGCGCATTGTAATATACAATCGTTCGATAGCTGCCGACGATTCTTGCGCTCGTGAGCGCGAAATGTTTTTAATTTCCTTCATTAAATTTTATTTTATAACCCGCAAAGATAAGGTTTTTATATTTAGTTGGTAATAATTAGGTTTATTGCTGGTTCGTACACCATGATTTTGTTTGGCGAATCGCTGTCATTATGCTTGGTTTGTCTGTTCCATTTTCCGCCAGAAAAAGTGTACAAAAAAGCTCTTTCTACAAAATTATACATCACAAAAGGAAAGTAAGTTTTTTGTATTTGTGTTTTATTTGTTTTCGAATCTATTATAGTCTTTTCTAATTTATTTTTTTCAATAATTAATTTTTCGAATCCTACAAAAAGTCCTTTTTTAGGCATGGTTAGATTAAATTTTGACACATCGAAAAGACTCTTTTTAGTTCCTTTTTTTACCGAAACGATAAAATCTTTATGCAGCATTTCCTCGCTAGGATAACCCTTTTCATCAACAGTATAGAAATGAATTTTTATAGTAGCCTCTTCTATTCGGCTATCGGTTTCAATAGCAATTTTTTGTATGAATTTTGTTTTTTTGTAGGCTAATCGATAAGGGAAAAATTTAGTGTCTATTCTTGGTCCGTTATCAAACGATTGATAGATTTGATTGTCTGTATTGCCTATTTCTAGTGTTTTTGTTTCTAACCTGTCTTCGGAAATCATAACCTCATCTAACTGATAAAGCATTGGTTTCAAATTTACTAAAATAGATTTTGATGCGCTCATGATTTTTTTTTCGAAACCCAATGCAGAAAATATTAAGTTTTTATTTTTATCGGTCGAACTAATTGTAAATTCTCCGTTTTCTTCAGAAGTTGTTCCAATATTTTCGTTTTGAACCCAAATATTTACATACGGAATTGGTTTTCCTGAAATACTGTCTTTTACAACGCCTTTTATTTGAGCGGTTATAGAAAAACTGACTAAAAACAGTAAAAGTGTTTTTTGCATTATTTATTAATTATTAGTTTGTCAACAATATTTCTATCATTACTTAGTCTTGGAATTTTATTTTGCCCGCCTAATTTCCCGATAGATTTCATATATTCTTGAAACCCGTTTTTATTAACCTTAGTAATTATAAGTGTTTGCAACACATGACCAACGATTAAATCATCATAATAAGTGTTTTGTTTTCTCATGGCATGATCAATTTGTAAAGCAAAATTTTCGATGTTTTCTGGCTCGTTTTCAAACTCGATAAACCATTCGTGATAAGGCAATCCGTTTGCTGGAGAAATTTGTGGCGCCACCGTAAATTCATTTACACGAACTAATGTATTTTGCATGGCTTCTTGCAGAGCACTTTCTACTTCTTTGCCAATAACGTGTTCGCCAAAAGCCGAAATATAATGTTTAATACGCCCTGAAACAATGACACGATAAGGTTTTAAAGATGTAAACTGAACGGTATCACCAATATTATAAGCCCATAATCCTGCATTTGTAGAAATGATTAAAACATAATTAACTCCTAATTCGACTTCACCAATCGTGTATCGTTTCGGTTTTTCGGTAAAAAATTCATCAGATTTTACAAATTCGTAAAAAATACCTGAGTTTAATAACAGTAGCATTCCTTTTGCTGTCTGAGAATCTTGATAGGCAAAAAATCCTTCGGAGGCAGGAAAAAGCTCGATCGAATCTACTTTTCGTCCAATTAAGTTTTCAAATTTTGCTCTATATGGTTCATAATTTACACCACCATAAATAAATAAATTGAAGTTTTTAAATAATTCTCCTACTGGTTTTTTGGCTTTTTGATGCAGTTTTTCGAAATACATTTGCACCCACGACGGAATACCCGAAATGACCGTCATGTTCTCATGATATGTTTCTTCGACAACAGCATTTACTTTGGTTTCCCAATCCTCAATACAATTGGTTTCCCAAGATGGCATTCGGTTTTTTTGCAAATATTTAGGAACAAAATGTGCTACGATTCCTGATAATCTTCCTAATTTTATTCCGTTTTTTTCTTCAAGAATAGGGCTTCCTTGCAGGAAAATCATTTTACCGTTTACAAAATTGGCATTTCCAGTTTCGTGAATATAACTTAAAATGGCATTTCTTGCCGCTTGTATATGAAAAGGCATCGATTCTTTTGTAAGTGGAATGTATTTTGCGCCCGAAGTAGTTCCTGATGTTTTAGCAAAATATAACGGTTTTCCTATCCAAAGAATGTCTTTTTCTCCTTTTACAACTTGATCAATATAGGGTTTTAATGCTTCGTAATCCCTAATGGGAACATTTTTAATAAAATCCGTGTGGTTTTTTATATCGAAAAAGTTATGGTTTTGCCCAAAAAGTGTCTCTTTTGATTGAAAAAGTAATGATTGAAAAACTTTTTTTTGTGTTTCAATAGGATTTTGAGACCATTTGAGTGTTTTTTTATGAATTTTTTTTGCGAATTGCTTGGCTAAAAAGGCTTTTATATACATTTGTAAAAAGGCTTTGTTTGGGAATAATTTATTTTATTTTTTAGCTTTTTTAGCCTCTGCTTCTACTTTTTTTCTCAGTTCGAGTTCTTCTGGCGATGCTTCGAAATTATATTCGGAAGGATCTACATATTCTGAGGCCATGATAGAATCTTTATTCACTTTAGCATATTCTAAATCGCCTGTTAAGACTTTTTTTACAGATTGTATGTAGGCATCGTTTTTCTTCAATGCAAATTCTAAAGAATCTGATTTGAGTCCTAAATTTAATGCGTCTTTTTTCAATTCGGTCGAGGCGTATCCTGGAATATATTCTCGAAGAGGGGTAAATGCTATGATATAACTAGTTATCGAGATAAGAAACATAGCGCCCAGCGTAGCCACAATAAAAACGTTAAGAATGTTGAGTTTGAAAGAAAATTTTTCTTCAAAAGTTTCTTCATTCAAAATAATAAGTCTTCGTTTTGTTTTTATTTTATCGAAAAATGCTTTTCTTTTTAATCTTTTTTCTGACATAAATTATAATCTTTAGAACAAATATAATAATTTAGAAAGTGCCGTTAGTTTATATGTAATAATAAATCGTTAAAAAAATAAAGGTGTATTAAATTCTTTAATATATTTGCTTAAAGTTTTATTTTTAAATTGCGCAAGCATAATTTTATCTATCATGGGAAGATTAGGAGTTACAGAGATATTAATGATATTAGCCGTTGTTTTATTACTTTTTGGAGGTAAAAAAATTCCAGAATTAATGAAAGGTCTTGGTAGTGGTTTGAGCGAATTTAAAAAAGCTGCAAAAGGAGACGAAGTTCCAGATTCTAAAAAGGACGAGACTAAAGAATAATTCCTTTTTAATGTTATTAAATAAAAATCCCAAATTCAATAAATGAGTTTGGGATTTTTATTTATAAAATCATCGTCAATTGAATTCGTTTTCTATCTTCATCAACCTCAGTGACTTTTACGGTAACGTGTTGGTGCAACTTGACTACTTCATTTACATCACTCACAAAACCTGCTTTAAGTTGCGAAATGTGAACCAAGCCACTTTCTTTAGTACCAATATCGACAAAACAACCAAAATTGGTAATATTGTTTACAATTCCTGGTAAAATCATGCCAGTTCGAAGGTCTTTTATGGTTTTTACATTAGGGTCAAATTCGAAAGCTTTGGCCGATTTTCTCGGGTCTAAACCTGGTTTTTCGAGTTCTTTTATAATGTCTTTTAGGGTTAATAAACCTATTTCGGGCGTGATATAATGCTCCGGTTTTATTAAAGCCGTTTTTTCTTTGTTGGCAATTAGATCATGTACAGATAACTTCAAATCTTTTGCCATTTTTTCTACAATTGCGTAGGCTTCAGGATGCACTGCCGAATTGTCTAACGGGTTTTTGGCATTGTGAATTCTAATAAAAGCCACACCTTGTTGGTAGGCTTTTTCCCCCAAACGAGGTACTTTCTTTAATTGTTTTCTGTTTTCAAATGGTCCGTTTTCTGAGCGGTATTGCACAATATTTTCGGCTAATTTCTCCCCTATTCCAGATACATAACTCAGCAAATGTTTGCTGGCGGTATTAATGTTTATTCCTACCGAATTTACGCATCGAATGACCGTATTATCTAGCTCTTCTTTTAATTTTGTTTGGTCTACATCGTGTTGGTATTGCCCTACACCAATAGCTTTGGGATCTATTTTTACTAATTCTGCCAACGGATCCGATAATCTTCTTCCGATGGAAACCGAACCACGAACGGTAACGTCGTAATTAGGAAATTCGTCTCTCGCAATTTTTGATGCCGAATATACCGAGGCACCTGCCTCAGATACGATAAATACTTGAACGGGTTTGGCTTCGCCTTGTTCGCCTACGGCTCGAGTTTCGAAAGCAATTTTTTTGATGAAAAATTCGGTTTCTCGACTCGCTGTTCCGTTTCCTATAGAAATAGCATCTATATTATAAGCATTGACCATCGATTTTATCTTTTTCATCGCCATCGCAGTTTCGTTTTGTGGGGCGTGCGGATAAATGGTTTCGTTGTATAATAAATCGCCTTTTTCGTCCAGACAAACAATCTTACAACCCGAACGAAATCCGGGATCGATGGCTAGAATTCGTTTTTCTCCTAATGGTGGTGCTAATAAAAGTTGCCCTAAATTATTGGCAAAAACCTGAATAGAATTGGCATCGGCTTTGGCTTTGGCCTCTTGTAAAGCTTCGTTCGAAATGGCAGGAGTGAGTAATCTTTTGTAACTGTCTTCAATGGCCAATTGTACATGAGAAATGGCAGCACTGTTGGTGTTTTTGATGATAATTTCATCAATTAAATCATAAGCTTCATCGAGATCTACTTCTATTTTTATTTTAACAAATCCTTCCTTTTCTGCCCGAAGCATGGCTAATAATCTGTGTGAAGCGGCTTTGGTTAAATTCTCACTCCATTCGAAATATTGGTTAAATTTTTGTGCCGCTTCTTCTTCTTCTTTCTTTTTAACAACTTTAGTCGTAATGGTTGCTTTGCGCTCATAAAGTCTTCTAAGTTGCTTGCGAACATAGATGTTTTCGTTAACCCATTCGGCGATAATATCTCGTGCGCCTTGCAAAGCAGCCTCTTCATTAATCACATTACTGTTCAAATATTGGGTTGCTAAGAAATCGACAGCATCATTTTTCTGATTCATGATGATTTTAGCTAGTGGTTCTAATCCGTTTTCACGAGCTACATCGGCCTTGGTTTTCTTTTTCTTTTTGTAAGGCAAATAAAAATCTTCTATTTCTTGTAAATCGAAAGAATTATCGATTTTTTGTTTCAATTCTGGTGTTAGTGCTTTTTGCTCTTCTATCGATTTTAAAATACCTTCTTTTCGTTTTACAATAAGATCATATTCTTTGTTTAACTTGGCAATTTGCTCGATAAAAACCTCATCGAGATTTCCTGTGGTGTCTTTTCGGTAACGAGAAATAAAAGGAATTGTACAATCTTCATTTAATAATTTTACAGTAGATTCTATATTTTTTGGTGTGGTAGCTACTTGTTTTGCTATAAATTGTATGTTGGTCATTATTTTTTATTTTAGTAAATAATGCGAGATTATCTTAAAATATCGCATTATTTACACGTTATATGTTTTTAAGATTTTATAAAAATTTTTAGATTTTATAAAATTATGTTTCATCTTATTTACTTGTATTTTTTCTAAAAATACAACAGAAAAAGCTTTGTTTGTAAATCTAATTTTTAAATTTTGATGCTAAAAATTGAAAGGGTGTTTTTTTTATTTTGTTTGTAAAGTCATCTGGCGAAAACAATATCTTTGTGTTTATTTAAAAAATTATGGTCGCTATTTTAATTTATTTTTTTATCATCAATACTATTGGATTTTTCCTAATTGGTTACGATAAAAGAATGGCAATTGCTAATCAATATCGAATTTCCGAAAAAACACTTTTAT
>NZ_MUHE01000034.1:0-2076 GCF_002217405.1 Flavobacterium psychrophilum DSM 3660 = ATCC 49418
AGTTGTGCAACAAGCACAGCCGTTTCGCGCAATTGCGAATTTTGTGGTAAATTCACGTTTGCGTTTCGCAAGAAATATTATCTTAGTGGAAAATAATCGGTTACGAAGTTCGCAACTGACGCGAAGCGGCGGAACGATGGAAAAAATCGCCCTTCGGGACAATTTTTTCCATCGAGCCCCCGCTACGCAGGTGATGAAAAACCATCGTTGCTTTCGCACGATGTTCTTCCATCACCCGCTTTGCTAGATTTTCTTCGAGAGCAAGCTCTCTCGAAAACCCCGCAAAGCGGGGGCTCGTTGTGGTTCAGTGCCGAATCGACTCTGGTTACTACAATCGTGAATATTTTTCCTCTCACTTTTGAGATTTTAACACTTGAAAATCGCTTCCGAACTGACTCAAACTGAAGTTTGAAATGTGTACCGAACTAAACGCAAAAAAGTGTTGAGAAAAAACCGTTGAAATTTATTTGGAGCTTTTGAACTGCCAAAATTTGAAACCTCAGAATTTTACCGAACTGGACGCAAAAAAGTGTTGAGAAAAAACTTCTGAAATTGAATCGCTTACTTTTGAACTAAACGCAAAAAATACCTCTAAAAAATTCAGTGCCGATTCGTAGCACCGCACCACAACAGCTGCTACAAGCAATTTGGGTTTTAGTCTTGAATTTAAAATTCGTTTTGTGTCAGGAAAATTTGGTCAATCCGAAAGTTTTGGCTAATTTAGTCCCAAACTGCTTTTAGCAACGAAACGATGGAAAAAATCGCCCTTCGGGACAATTTTTTCCATCGAGCCCCCGCTACGCAGGTGATGAAAAACCATCGTTGCTTTCGCACGATGTTCTTCCATCACCCGCTTTGCTAGATTTTCTTCGAGAGCAAGCTCTCTCGAAAACCCCGCAAAGCGGGGGCTCGTTAGTGGCTATATTAATCGAAATCAATAGAAAATGGGAATCTTTAATATTTTTAAAAGTAAAGACAAAGTAAAGTCCGAAAATTTAGCAGAAAAAACAGTCAAAATAAATGATTCAATGGTGAATTTTCAATGTTATTATTTGTTTGGTTTAACTGATAATCCAAATAGAGAATCGAAAGACACTAAGTCATTTACCAATCTTTATGAAAATATAATTGGAGAAAAAGGCGGAATAATAATTGGTAATTCATTTCACCCATATCAAATTGTTAATCCAAAAGGAACAACGATTTGGCATGCTAGTTATGTAAAACTTTATGTAAACGAAAACAAAGATGAAGTTTTTAAAGCAATTATTAATGAAAACACAAAATTTCTAGTTGATTTAGGTTCAACTTTTAACGAAATAAATGTTTGGCCAGACACACGCTTAACATATGAAGAAAACCCGATTTTCAGTAAATACGTTCCGTTTATTATTCCTTTTCTAGTTTATAAAAGTGAGGAGCAAACAAAATGGGATTTAGAACTGAATATCGAAATTGCGTTAAATGGTCATGCAACGAATTACGTAAACTCGATAAATGAATTAACTAGATTTATTATGCCTGAACCTTCTTTTATATTGGGTTTTGATGAATTTGATGAACAAAATCCGTCGAAATTAATAGAAAATTTTATTAATTGTAAATCAATGTTTGAATAAAATACAGCCACTAACAGGCGTAGCTGTTGCACAACCCTAAATTTTTGAAAAACATTTACAAAAACCATAAAAAACAGCCTCGTTTAATCCGTTTTAAGCGAGGTTTATTTTTGGGTTAAGTTCAAAGTTGTAAAATTTTGATGCCTTAAAAACATACGTTTCAAGTTAAAAAGGATCGTTTTTAAAAAAGCTTGGTTCTTCCCTACTTTTTGGGATAGCACTTGAGTCAAAATACTTGGTTTTTTCACAACAAAGCGTAAGTATTTCTTGAGGTTGTAGGTTAATGATATGGCGGATATAGCAGTGGTGAAGCATTAGCGTATTTACACAAAAAAAACATCGATGCTTATATTCCAAATTTCGGACAGTACAAAGCATTTCGCGAAGGCTTTATCTTCAACAAAGAATTACACCAATATGAATGTATAAAAGAAGGGTCAAACAAAGCCATCTTACT
>NZ_MUHE01000034.1:2212-25037 GCF_002217405.1 Flavobacterium psychrophilum DSM 3660 = ATCC 49418
ACAAAAAGATAGACGACAGCGTTCATAAAGAACACTACGACAGAATGCACAAAAAGCTCACACAAAACCCAGAGTATGCCAAGAAAATGGTATGAGTAAGAAGCAAAACCGTAGAACCGGTAATAGGAACATTGGTAAACTTTACCAATATGAAAAGAGTAAACACACGAGGAATAAGAAATGCCAACAAACACGTACTAATGGCATCATTAACCTACAACCTCAAGAAATACTTACGCTTTGTTGTGAAAAAACCAAGTATTTTGACTCAAGTGCTATCCCAAAAAATAGGGAAGAACCAAGCTTTTTTAAAAACGATCCTTTTTAACTTGAAACGTATGTTTTTAAGGCATCAAAATTTTACAACATTGAACTTAACCCAAAAATAAACCTCGCTTAAAATGTTTTGACCCCTATAAAACAAGAGTATTATTCTAAATTTCGATTATTATTTATGCGGTTAATTTTTTCATTAAAATTAGATGTTTATCTTGGTTCCATTTCTCTATTGGGGTAATGCGTCCTAAAAGGCCATGTAGCCTGGTATTATTATAAAAAATCACATATCTTTTTAGTATTAGTTCAATTTCTCCAAAAGTTCTATAATCAACTCTTTGGAACACTTCTTTTTTTAGTATTCCATGATAGGCTTCAATATGCGCATTTTCTTCTGGTGTTGCTACATGGGTAAATTCTTGCTGAACTCCAATAAATCCAAGGTATTCCCGAACACTTTTGGCAATAAATTGGCTTCCATTATCACTTCTTATCACAACATTTTCAGGGTATTGGTATTCTAAAATTAAATCTGAAAGAAAAGCAATTACTTTGTCTTGTTTGATATTGAAAGAGAAAAAATCTTTTAATATTCTGCGAGTATGTACGTCTATTATGGATAGTAAATAAGCATTTTTACCTACGTTTGGAATCCAAACCATCTTAATATCCATTTCTAAACATTCAAAAGGTTTAGTGGTGTTTACTTTTCTATATTTTACAAATTTACGACCAGAACCACTCCTGTTTATTCGGTTTTCTAGTTTCAATAAACCTTCCTCTTTCATAATTCGGTACAGCTTTTTATGATTAATTAAGTAACCTTCTCGTTTTAAATAACAACTCATTAAACGGTAACCGCAGTCAATAAATTCATTACTTAAAATGGATTTAACAGATTCAATAACAACATCTTGACTTACATATCCTTTAGATTCATTAAAAGTAAATTCACTAGGTTTATTACCTTTCTTACCTGAGCCTGGTCTTCGATAATAACTACTTGGAACCATGCCTAACATAGTGATAATTTTGGTTTTACTAATCTTATGTTTACTATAAATATTGTCTACTAAATCTTTCTTGGATCGGATGTTCCAAACTTTTTTTTTAAAAGTTCACGACTTATTTCTAATTCGATTTCCTTGTTAGCTAATAATTTGCGTAGAATTCTGTTTTCTTCCTCAGCTTGCTTTAGCTCTTTACTACTAGTATCATAAGTTACTTTTAAACCAGCTTCTCCCTGCTTCTCATGTTTCTTCTTCCAGCTATACAAAGTGCCAGTGCTAACGCTGTATTTGCGGCAGGTTTCAACAACTCCTAATTCTTCTGAAGAGGATAGGATTTCTAGCTTTTCTTCTAAGCTCCATTTCTTGTATTTCATATCTCAAATGTACTATTTGAAATTTAAAATATCACTCCGATTTATTAAGGGGCTAAAATAGGCTGCACTGGCAAAATTTGATAACAACAAAATAACAATTGAAAATAATTTTCAATTCTAAAGTACCTCATCAATGGAAAATATGAATAACATCACGGTAATTTTTGGAACACTTATCACATTGTTACTCTCTGTTGTCGCTTATTTTATCAAGCAATTACACACCGATTTCAAGAGTATGGAAAAAGATTTGATTGAAGTTAAAACAATGGCTTTGATCATCAAAACCGAGTTCAAAAGTGGTAACGATTTACTCAACCAGAAAGTAGAATATTTAGAAAAAAGAGTAAACAATATTGAATTAACAATTTTAAAAAATCAAGATTATGAAAAATAAAAGTTTGAATGTAGTGGAAAGAATGAATGCTCCAACTCCAAAATGGTTTAAAATTCTTCGCACTGTTGGAATTGCTTTGGCATCCGTTGGCGGAATTATCATCGCCTCGCCTATTGCTTTGCCTGTTGGATTGGTTTCGGCTGCTGGTTATTTGGTTCTTGGTGGTAGTATTATTTCGGTAGTTTCCCAAACTGCTGTAAAATCGGAAGAAGAACCAAAAACAAACCCTTAAAAACGGTTAAAAACCAACTCATTAGCTCCGAATTTCGGAGCTTTTTTTGTTTTTGTCAGTTTCAATTGGTCTTTTGCTTTGCTTTTCTTCGTTTTATTTAAGTGGGTGGTTCATATTGCACTTATGTATTGCTTATATAGCTTTCATTTGTCAATCAAAAACGTATTGGTTTATCAAAAAAAGAAATCCAAGTAAGCCCATAACTTCAAATTCATCTCTTACCATTCCGATAAGACTTCAATTTGAGCTGTTTTTTTTAAACGAATGCCCTTACGGATTCGTCCTTTTGAAATCGGATGTTGTGGGCATTCGTTTGAAAAAAATTGCATCCTATGGGGTTTGGGGAAATGGAAGATTTCCCCAACTGCTCTGACCTAGTGCGCTGGCAGTAGCGAAACAAGTGTGTAGTTTTTTATTTGCTTATTCAGATGTTGATTTATATTTTGTTGTTCTGGCAAATAAAAAACTACACTCTTGTGGGCTTTTTTTGGTTTTGTGGGTTTATAAAATTGCTTAATCTGTAATTCCACTACTGTTGATAAGCAATTTTATAAACTTACAAAAGCAATGCAAATACTTTCCTAGTGCGTTGGCAGAAGCTCGAAGTAAGGGTATTCTTTTTTATTTGCTTACCGTGAACGTTCTGATTGGTTTTCTTGGCTGCTTGATGCGAAATAGTCAATAGAAAGATAAACTTGAATGTTACAGCTATATGTATCCTGGAAACGCTACGCATCAAGCAGACGGAAAGCCAATTGACCTTGATGTTTCTGGCAAATAAAAAAGAATACTCTTACTGGCACTATTGGGGTTGTGTGTATAGAAAATTGCTTTAAACCAAAAAAAACAATAAACTCTAAAAGCAATTTTTATACTCACAATGTCAATATGAAAATACTTCCTATTTCTTTTTATGCGTTCAAATGGTCAGCGTCTGCTTGGTTTCGGAAGAGTTTCTGCGGAAAGATAAAAGTTGTATTTAACGAAAATGTTGTTGCGGAGGTGTACAATTGCTAGTAACGAGCCCCCGCTTTGCGGGGTTTTCGAGAGAGCTTGCTCTCGAAGAAAATCTAGCAAAGCGGGTGATGGAAGAACATCGTGCGAAAGCAACGATGGTTTTTCATCGCCCGCGTAGCGGGGGCTCGATGGAAAAAATTGTCCCGAAGGGCGATTTTTTCCATCGGCTGGCTTTGCGTCTGTTGGGGATTAAAGAGCAACAAACTTTCCGCTACACGAAACAGTACAAAAACAAGACAAACATTCAATTAAACACTATTGCCCCAATAGCGCAAAACCTCCGTTACTAGCAGTTGTTTCTGTTTATTCCTATTTCTCTTTTCAACTAAACAGGAAATTAGCGAAATGAAGCAAACAAAGATGTGAGTTTAGGAATACTTGGACTAAACGAGGATTTTGTGCAGCTGAATGAGATAATGACTGTAACAAAAAGAGCATTTACCTCTTGGCTTTTTTAATTTTGGTTAATATCTTAAAATCAATTATTTAAAGCATTATTTTGGAGCTATTTTGTCGCAAATATTGTATATAATTGCGACAAAAAGCAAAGTTTATTACATTTTTTTTAGAGCGTTGGCAAAGGAGTGGCAACTGAAATGTAGAACGTGCTTTATGCCACAAATCACTTTTTTAAAGATTATGAGTTGATAAAAATATTGTTTTAAATTAAAACATAATTTTGTTTTATATTAAAACATTTTATATATTTGTACCCAATAACTAATCTCACAAAATTATGATTTTTCAAATATCACAAGTTCAAATTGGACAGCGGATTGTTGAGTTAAGAAAGAAAAAACAACTTTCACAGGAAGACTTGGCAAAAATTGTTGGAATATCTAGACCTTCTTTAACTCAAATTGAGTTGGGTAAAAGAAGTTTAAATATTATGGAACTACAAAAGTTTGCTCAAGTTCTTGGTTTTTCGCTTGACGACTTTATGTCAGAGGACTTTACATCAGAAGGTTTGCTTATTTCAGAAGAAACTGAAAAGCCAAAAACTGTAAATGAGAGAATATCAGTACCAACTTTACAAATAGGTAAGTTTAAAAATGTGCTATTGTATATTTTGGAAAGGTGTGCCGGAAAACCAAATGTAGGAGAAACTGTTTTATACAAGCTTTTGTATTTTTCTGATTTTAATTATTATGAATTATACGAAGAGCATCTTACTGGAGCGAATTACAGAAAACTACCTTTTGGACCAGTGCCTCAAAACCTAGATACTATTATTTCTCAAATGATTGATTTTAATCAAATACAACGTGTAAAAACAGAATATCACGGTTATCCTCAAACTCGTTATTTACCATTAGAAAAAGCTGATTTGACAGCATTTAAAGCTAGTGAAAAAGAGATAATTGATAGAGTAATTGAACAAATGAGTGATTGGTCGGCTTCTGCGGTTAGTAATTATTCGCATAAAGACATTCCTTGGATGGCTTCAAAAGATGGAGAAGAAATTAATTACGAATTGGCTTTTTATAGAGAACCTCCTTTTTCTGTAAGAAACTATGAAGAAGAAGTTGAATTATGATTGTATTTGAAGAAATAGATCCATTTAAGAAAGACTTTAAAGGTCTTTTGAAAAAGTATAAGACTTTAAAGGACGACATAGAAGTAGTAAAGAAAGTTTTGGAAATTTTACCTGATGCAAGACCTCCTTTTAGTTTTAGAATTGACAACCTAGGAATTGAAAGCTGTGTTATTAAAGTAAAAAAAATAGCTTGTAAATCGTTAAAAGGAAATGGAGTTAATTCGGGATTGCGTTTAGTTTATGCTTATTTCAAGGATGATAATAAGATTGTTTTTATTGAGATATACCATAAAAATGATAAGGAGAATGAGGACAGAGACCGAATAATGAATTATTTTGAATAATGAAAAAAAATAACCGAAGCAAAAAGGAATAGCGCTTCGGTCGGATGAAATAAAAGTTTGACCGCTCTATATTTCTTCTGCAAAAGTAATAGAATTCTATTTATTACCTAATTATTCCTTGGGTTTTTGACCAAACGCCTCAATATTAAATAGTTTGGTTAGACAAAATCATTAACAGCTATGGCTAAAAATGGTAAAGTTGGAGACGGACATCGTAATGGTGCTGTAAAAGACCGTAGTCAAACTTATAATCCAAAAACGGAGCAGTGGGTAAAGCGTGATGCTGATACTGGTCGTTTTATGGATGTTAAGCAAGATGGTACTCCATTCAAAGGTGTTACTAAAGAGAAGTAACATTAGGTAGCTGACAGAACACGGCTTGGTGTTGTTCGGAATTCTATTAACCAAAAAATTAATTAGATGTACACATTTAATAAAATTAAAACCAGTGAGCAAGCGTCACTATGCCATAACAATAATTGTGTTACTGTTTATGGTGAAACTGCTAAATTTGTCAATAGTGTTGTTGCAGTTGCAACTGTTTCAATTGCCTTGATTTTGATTATAAGGGCATTAAAATAATGTTCTTTAAAAACCAGTTTTGCCTTTGGTAAAACTGGTTTTTTAAATTATGCTCAAATATGTTGTCTTTAATTATATTGGGAATTAACGAAATGAAGCAAACAAAGATGCGAGTTTAGGAATACTTGGACTAAACGAGGATTTTGTGCAGCTGAATGAGATAATGACTTACTTGAAAATATTTTTTTTTACCTTTTCCAATCATACTTTGTAGCATCACAACCGCAACGAATTTTATTAGCTACTGTGTCGTAATTTAACAAACTTACTTTTGGTTTTTTACAAGTTGTTTCTTGACAAATAAATAATTTTTCCAATTCTAAAATATCTGCCCAAAAAGAATTTATATCTCCTATACTTGCATTAATAGGATTGTCGTGAGAAAGAGTATTGCCAAATAATGCAGAACTCTCTATTCTATCTAATAATGGGTATTTTAATTTTAATTCTGCACTTGATTTTTTAATTTCAGACCTAATCGCCATAAGTAACTCATAAGGCATTCTGTGCTCATTAGAATCGTTATATCTGAAACTCAATTTAGCATCAAGATTTAGGGCTATATCTTTTAAACAATGCTCCAAATATTTTCGCATTGGGTTTCCAATATTATCATTATTTCCTTCTGCTAATTGATATAAAATTGATTCTTTTAAATCACTTGGTTTTTCTTTAATGAATGTTCCTTTCTCTTCTGTCCACTTAATCTCATTAACCAACCAGCCTTTGTTCTTTGCCTTTGGACTAATAATATTTGTAAACCATTCCTTTTCGTGGGTTAATATTATAATTTGATGTTTTGAAAATTTATCAAATAATAAATCTGCAAATCTTCGTCTGTGGTTTGAATCAAAACTTGAAATTACATCGTCTAAAATAATAAAATCATTTTCAGTATTAAAAGCATCAACTGAAGCTAAAAAAAATGATAACCCTAAACAATTCAAATGTGATTCGCTAAAATGTTTTAAAGGATTAACTTCCCATTTATCATTATATTTATATTTGATGGTTAGACCATCTAATTCATCATCTTCCCCTTTTGTAATAATTTCAATGTCTTGAAAAGGTTCATCAGGATTCATAAACTGATAATACTCATTAATCTTAACAGAAAAAGAGTTTATAAAATTATCAAGTCCCTGTTTTTGCTGTTTTTCAAACTCATCATAAATTAACTGAAATGATTTTTGCTGATTTTCTAAAATTACTTTTTGCGCTTCAAATTTTTTAATGCTTAAAAAAGCATCTCTAGAAGCTGTAATATTTGAGTATAAAACGGCTGGTGTTTCTCCTTTTTGAGAATCTTGGATTTTGATTATTCTATCATTTATGATTTTAATAAATTCAAAATCATTTTCAACTAATTTGATTATATCCAAAACTGGTAATTTATCTCCCGAAGTTACTTTAATATCAGCGGTATTTTGATAATTATGGATTTTAGTTTTTATTGCAGTTAAACCTTCTTTAACAGTTTGATTATTTTCTTTATCTGCTTGGGTATTATTTAATAAAACATCTAATCTCTTGATTCTTTCAATCGCTATGTCTTTTACACTATTTAAAGCAATTCCGAACTTTACTTTTTTCTGTGAAGATTCTTCGATATTAACTAATCTGATTTTGATTTCAGAAAGTAATTCATCAGAGTTTTTTGTTTGCAAACACAAAGGACAATTATCATCTTTAAGGTATTTACTAGATAAAATTTTTGTTCCAGATTTTAATAATTCTTCGAAAAAAGTTTGTTTTATGGCTTCAACATCATTTGCAATAATTTCGAATTCATTAAAATATTTTGAATATTCATCTTCCAATAATTTTGTTTCACTTTTCAAAAGAGTTAAAGCACTTTTTGAATCTTCAAGAAACTTTAATTCAAATTGTTGATTTGGATCTAGCCCTTTACCCAAAAGCATAAGTAGATTTTTGATATCTTCAAAAGATTTTACTTCAATGCCTGTATTCAGTTTTTTTATTTTGTTGTTGATTGTATCATATAAGTTTTTTTCCTGCGTAGTAGATGCACCAATATTTAGTATCAGTTTTTCCTTTTCATTATTAATAAGTGTCTCAAAATTTTGAGTTTTTAAATTACTCTTTGCATTATTTAAAGATTTCAATAAAACACTTTTTATTTTAGTAACTTCTTCAAATCCAATGATATCAGATAGGTGTTTTAACTTTTCTCCTTTCGGTTTGTCAACGAAATTTCTAATGTATTGGTAACCAGAAATTAAATTTTCTTTTTCTGAATCATCAAGATATTTTTTAAAATCCTCACTTGTATTTGAGATTTTCGTAACTAATTTATTATTTTTTAAAGAGAGAGTTTTCGTTGAATCTAAACTTGCATTTGAGTATAATATAGTAACCTCTGAAGTTTCTGTATCTAGAAGTTTTGCATTCCTAATAGCATCGTTTGTATCAATTTCAGGAGTAGATAAGTGTTTGATTTTATTAGTGTAAAACCATTCAATAGCATCAGAAATACTACTTTTTCCAGTGCCGTTATCGCCATAAAGCAAAATAGATTTTCCGTTTAAAGGCAATTCAATACTGTCTTTTGCTCCTCTGATACCTTTAATTTTAAGGTTATTAATTTTAATTGCCATCTTTTACTGGGAGTTTAGGAAGTTCATTTTTCACATTTACATCAGTAAGTTTACCTTGTGCATACAAGTCAGCTAACATTTTTGCTATGTCTTTATCTACATTTTCGATACTTTCTATATTTTCAAAAAAGTCATCCAATATTTCTTTCCCAGATTTTACCTTGCTTTCCATAGTGTTTTATTTAAAATAATCCCAATCAATTTTAAAACTTGTTGAGAGTGTATTGTTTAGAATTTCAAAACCTGTCTTGTTATTGCAAATTGGATATACGCCAAAATGCTCCACAAAATTTAATAGAAAATAGCTTTCTAAATCTTCTATCCTAAAATGCCAAATGTTTTGAAGCATTTCGAAATTGATATAAGTAAATAAAAGGGGTTCTATTTTTCTATAATTAGTAAGTCCTATATTTTTTGATTTCCCATCAAAATGACCTGATAATCTACTTGCAATACTATTGGTTTTTTTTTCACTCATTCCGATATATAACAATTTTGATTTCTCGAAAGGATATTGAATATCAATAGACTGACTAAAAATAAAGTACAAGCCAGCAATGCCATTTAAAGGTTTTATATTAGCTAATATAAAAGGTTTTGGACTATCAAAAAATATAGTTACTTCGTTACTCATAATTTAATGCTTACTTAAAATTTTTATCATTTAGACATTATTGATTAATATTTAAAATACCTATTTAAAATAAGGATTTACCAAAGCAAATTAGGCTGCAAAACCTCTTCCCATTTGTGCTAACTCATAAAAATGCTGAAATGCTACATCTACTTTTTGAGAAAAAACTAATCGGTCATAACTGGTTTCTGGTAGCAAGCTTCCAAGTACCAATTGGATTTCTCTTTTTACTTTTTCCTGTGTTGCCTTTTCTTTATGCCATTCTTGGATTAGGATTTTATTTTTAACGTCGTATAATTTCTCTAGTAAAGACTTTGCAGCCAATCGAACTGATTTTTCTTCCTCTTTGGTTAATTTGTCTTTTTTTAATAAGTCGAAAAGTTCTTGCTCTTCTTCAGTCATTTCATTTTTAGCAGCTCGATGTTGCTCTTCATTCATTGCTTCGGCTTGTTTAACTAATTCTTCATAAGCTTCTTCAATAGAAATACTACCAGAGTTATAATCATCAATTATCTTTTGAAAGTTTTCTAAAAATGAACCTCTCGTTTTATTTTGAGCCATCATTTGCTTTAACTTAACTTCTAGCAATTCTCTTAAATCGGCAAACTGAATATTTTTGTGCTTTTTATCTGGAAATTCACTTCTTAATAATTCGAAATTCAATTTACTTAAATCAATCTGTTTTGAGGAATCCATCTTGTATTCCAAATTAATTGGTTCTTGTAAATCTCCTTTTCCAACGATACTACTATCTAGTAATTCTTCAATCTTTTTCTTGGCTCTTTCTACTGCTTCGTCCTGATCTACATTTCTGTCGACAACATCTCTTAAATATTGTAAAACATCCCTATTCTTTTTTACGATTGGAAATTCATACACTTCTGGTTTTGCAGAATCATACAACGAAACAATTGTGTTTACAAATAATCCTAATTGTTTTCTATGTTCGTCTTTTGCTAAAATAATATTGGCGTATTCTTGAAACAATTCTATTTCTTTGAATCCTCTTTCTCCCATTGATAGAATTTTATCTACATCAGCTCCCAATTCGTTACAAAACAGCTTTGCTTCAATTATTGCTTGGTCTAATAATGATAATAATTCTTCAAACTCTTTTGCTGGATATTCGTCTTCATTATCTTCGTTGTTTCTGCCTTTAGTTCCTTCTGCATAAGCTGCTAAAGCTATTTTAAGATTTCTAAAAACCCCAAAATAATCTATTACTAAACCATTTTTCTTTCCTTCAATAACCCGATTTGTTCTTGCAATAGTTTGCATTAACGTATGATTTTGTAATGGTTTATCCAAATAGAGTGTTGAAACTGATGGTGCATCAAAACCAGTCATCCACATTGCGGTAACAAAAACAATGCGATAGGTATTGTTTGGGTCTTTGAAATAATCTTCAATGTTACGACCGTCTTCATCTGGGTGATCTATTAGTTGCCTATGGTGTTTTATATTTAAACCGGCTTCACTAAATGTTTTTTCTTCTTCTTTATCACTTCCTTCCTGACTAATCACAACGGCCATTTTGGTTTCTGTCATAAAAGCGATTGCCTTTTCATATCTTGTTTTTAGTTCGGGATTGTTTTCGCTAGCTATTTTCTTTCTTAACTCTTTGATTTCCTCTTTTAAGTGGTATTGCACCTTATCATACATTTTAACCGCTGTGAATTTATCAATGCTAATTACCATTGCTTTCATTGGTCGTCGTCGGTCATCTTCATCAACGACATCTAAACGATATGGAAAATGTTTCACTATATGCTTTGCAATTTCTTCTAATCTATCGTCTCTTCTGACTACATTCAATAAGGTAGAAAACTCTTTATCTAATTTACTTTTTTGTTCTTCAGTAAGGTTTTCATCTTCTAAAATTGCAGCTGCTTCTCCGACTAAATCAGGATTAATTTGTTCTACTCTTGGTACACTTTTTTTATAGAAAATAGGCACCGTTGCTCCATCTTCGATACTTTGAGCAAAATTGTATTCGGATATATAGGAGCCAAACCAATCTTTAGTCAATTCGCTTTTTAATAATGGTGTGCCTGTAAAAGCTATGTATTGAGCGTTTGGTAATGCAATACGCATATTCTCTGCCAAACTCTTGTATTGTGTTCTATGGGCTTCATCCACAATTACAATCCAATCTTTTCTATCCGTTAGTTGTGGATATGTTTTACCGCTTTCTATACCGAATTTAAAAATTAATGTAAAAACATATGCTCTATTGGATTGCAAGTATTCTCGTAGATTTACTTTGTCTTTGGGTCTGAAATAGTTTTCTTTTTGGTCTTTGGTTTCAACAATTGCCTCTGTTTCTAGAAAGTTTCTGTAAATCTGTCCATCCAAATCTTTACGGTCTGTAATGACCAAAAAGGACCAATTTCCTGTAACTTTTCGATGGATTTTTTTGGAGAAAAAAATCATTGAATAAGATTTTCCAGAACCTTGTGTGTGCCAAAATATACCTAACTTTCCTTTGTTGGTATCTTTATTCTGTAAAGCAAGTATCGCATTATTAACCCCTAAATACTGGTGGTTTTTTGCAATGATCTTAACCTTGTTTTTATGGTATAACACAAAGTTTTCAAAATAATCTAATATGTGTTCTTTACAGCAAAGACCTTCCCCAAATATTTTTAGACTTAAATGCTCTCCGGTTCTTTGACTTTCAATTTCGATTTCGTCTTTTGTGGGTTGGTTGTGTGTTATGGCTGTATCGGTTAGTTTTAACCAAGAAAAGAAATGATCCCAAGGTGCATTGAAACTACCAACTCTTGTTTGGATTCCGTTCGACACACACACAAATAAATTATACCAAAACAATTGAGGAATGTCTCGTTTGTAATCCTTTAAGTTTTTATCAAATGCTACTTTTACCTTTTCCGTAGCATTTTTTAATTCAATCATTACCAATGGTAAACCATTGATGTAAAGCAATAAATCGGGTCTTCGGGTAATGTTTTGCGTTTCCTGGTATTCGATACTTAATTGCGAAACTAATAAGAAATCATTTTCTGTCTTCTCGTTAAAGTCAATCACTTTTACATAATCATTTTCTTCACGACCTAATTCGTTTTTATATTCAACCTGTACGCCGTTTTTAATTAATTCATATATTTCTTTGTTTGCTATGATTGGCGTCAGTGTCGCTCTGCTTTTTGTCAGTTCATAAATGGCGTGGTCAATACATTCCGACGGTAAATTTTTATTTAGCTTTTCTAAACTACTTCGTAAACGGTCGAGTAACACTACATCTTTAAGGGTTTCTCTACCCATTAGCTTTTTCTCCCAAGCATCGATGTGCTTGTAGCCCAATTTTTCGGTAAAGAAATTGATGTCGGCTACTTCAATATGTGATTCGTTTAGATATGCCATAGTTTACTATTTAAACTTAATTTTATAACTGTCATTTTCAACAAGAAATTTGGTGTTTTCCAAAAAGCTTTCGTTGTTTGTGTAATTAAATATATTTTTTAAATATTTGAAATTAATATCTTCAGATAAAAGATTGGTTATTAAAAGTATATCGAATGATTTCTCTTTTGAATGTCCAATTTTGACTTCATTTGTACTAATGTTGAATGAATAATTTTTTGTTACTGAACTTTTCACTTCAACAAATCGTGTTTCTTCTCCTTTTTTACATTCAAAATCATAACCTAAACCATCTTTCCCATTAGGAAACCCAGCCTTTATTGCATACTCAGAAACCCATTCAACACTATCAAATTCTTTCTTTAATAATTCAAAAGCAAATTTCTCCCCAATAAAACCAATATCTTCATTTTTGTATTTTTTAGATTTTCCATTAAAAGATTGCCCAGTTGAACTATTTCCTTTTCCATTATTATTTGCCTCAGGAGCTTTTGTAGGATCATAATGTTCCATTTTGAAATCATTATTTTTTACTTGCTCTTCGATAAAATCTAATAAATCATTTACGTTATTGTCTGAAAAAGCAACCGAAGTATTAGCAATATTTATTTGTAACTCACCCTCATCTCTGGTTAAAGTATTGAATTTTTGAATCAAATCTATTTTTAAATTTTCAACCTCATTAAAAAAAACAGCATTTTTAAATGCAGTATCATATTTATTATCATTGAAAATAGTATCATTAAAATTAGGTAGTAATCTCAAATCAGATTCTAATGCCTTGATATTTTTATTATATATTGCCTCTAAGTCAATTTTTAATATATCTTCAATAGCAGGATAATTTATACCTGCAAAGCTTTTTGAAATTGCCAATTTATGCGCTTTTTTGATCTCAAAATTAATTGAGTTACTGACTGTAAAGGAATTGAATTTAGCAACCTGCTCACATTTTTCTATAAAACCATTCGATTGCTTCTTGTTGTATAAAAAGGAAGCGTATTTTTCTGAAAAAACCTTATGGTATGTGTATAATTGATTGTCTAAATAACTTTCAAAGTTTAAAATTTTATAGCTAAATGCATTAAAATCAGATAAATCGATTTTTATGTATTTGAATATTTTTTGGATGTATAAGAAGTTTTTACGGTCTGAAAGATTATTGTAATCTAATTTTCTAAATATTTCAAAAAACTCATCTTTACCTAATTTTACAAATAATTTACTGTGAATAAAGTCACTATTTAAATCTATTTCTGATTTGAATTTTATTTCTTTTATATCCAATATTAGTTTCCAAAACCTTTGTTCTGATGATAAAACTCCTTCAAACTTTCCTATGATTTCTTTTTCAATAGTTTCATAATCTTCAAACTCTCTTTTTAAAAGATGAATCCAATTGGAAGGACTTTCGCCCAATAATAAAATAAAATCTTTTCTGTTTTCAGTAACTTTTAAAGCACCACAAATAATGTCGGCAATGGTTTCTTTTAATCTATAATCCTTTTTTAATTCTTGATAATTGGAATTATCACGGTCTAATTTGATGTAAAATATTTTTGAAACATCGTCTTGGATGTATTCGTATTTGTTTAATGCTAAATCATTATCTACGCCATTTAATCGGTACTTTACATCAATATTAAACGCTATAATAATCTTGATGTTTTTTATTGCAGATAGTTCAAAATCTAATTGTGTTTTTTTCAATCCTTTTTGAAAACGGTATGCAAATAAATGAGGTTTCATTTCATTTAACTCGCCAACAAAAGCTTCATTGAGTTTATGATTGGACTCAATATTTTTCTGAACATTAAATTTGATGTAATCTAACGGCTGAACACCAAACAAACTATAAATTCTTTGATTTCCTGCCCTATGCGGCAACTTGGCAATCTTTAATTTCTTCAATAACTCCTGACTGAAATTTGGATTGTCAACATAGGTTACTTCATTAATGGGAGCAAAACTATTCTTACCTTCAAAATAAGCATAAATGTTACCTGTTTCAAAATATTTTTTCCTTTCGATACTATCTTCAATAACTTCTCTATTTTTAGTAGCTTCGATAATAGCCATATAAAAACTTTGAATATTGCTTGTCGCTTCTGAAAAATGTGTGTTGTGTTGGTTCAATAAAGAATAAAGCGATTGAATAGTTAAATCTTTCAAACTATCTTTTAATCCTATTCTTTTTAAAAAATAATCTATTTGTTCTTCATCTATATTATTTTTAATAAAAGATGCAGCAGTGTAATTTATTTTTGGTGTTTTGACTAATGGACTTAAATTATTACTATCAAGCAAACAATTACTAGGTCTTGATTTTTCGCCATTTTCTACTGGTATAAACTCTTTTTTTTGTAAAAAGTAATAAATAAATGACTTATGATGAATGTGTGGAATGTTTCTAAGGTATTGTTTTTTTGGGTATTCAAAAGTAAAATTACTTTGAGGATTTTCTTGATTTCTGATAATAGAACTATATAATTCATTATCTTTTAAAAACCAAGTTAATAATATTTCAAATGATGCACCGTTCACAATTTCTTCAAAATGTTCATACCAAAGCACATTAGATCTAAAATTCCAACACGTTTTCATTTCTTCTAAATTTACAATCACATCATTGAAAGTAGGTGTAGTAAATGGATATTTAATTGATGAAATAATATTTCGAATGTAGCTGTCGTCTTTATAGCGATAACTTGTAATCTCTTTTTTAATCTTCTTTGGAAAATCAGCAATACCAAGCCATTTTAAGTATTTTTCAACAGAATAATTTGACATTAAATCTTCTGATTCTGGTCGTCCTCCTATTAATCCATTTTGTTCTAAACTACCCACAAAAACATCTTCTTTGACCTCATTCAGTAAATCTTCCATTAAATATCCTAAAGCATATTCTTTACCGAAATATAATTTATTTGCTTCTTTTAACTCATTATTTCTTGTAAATAAATATGGTGAAGTTAATGTAACTGGAAAGGTGTTTTTAGTATCTGTATTATCATCTAATGAGTTGTAAATACTAAATAAAGCCCTGTGCATTTCCGCAATTGCATTGACTTTATCTTTTTTTCCTATTCTAATAATTTCATTTGTACTCGAAATAATTTTTTGAACCACTACATTCATCGCATATTCTGCCACATTGTATAGATTCAGTTTTTCAATAACTTGACGTGGAGGAATATTACCAAATCGAGATCTAATTCTTCTGTACAAATCTTGGTTTAAGAATTGTAATTTAATTCCTTTAGGAAGTTTGTAAGTAACCTCTTTTGGAGGCACAATTACCGTATCAAAGCTTTTGATTCTTTTATCTTCGGAATTAATAAGTAAAAATGGTAATGTTGGACTTTTACCACTATAGATCTCTTTTGTTTTTTCGCAAACTAAATAAATCCAATCGATACGTTGTTTTTCAGTTAAAAAATCATTGTCAATAATTTGATTGATTTTATTGGTAAACTCACTATCTGGATATTTTAAATTAATTTTTAGAGTTGATAGATAATAGATAATCTCTTTATCAGATGTTGCTTGTAAAAGCGAAGTGAAATGTAAATAAGCCTTCTTAGGAATACTATTTTTAATCGGTAATTCATAAAACTTTATGTTTTCTGAAAGCTTTAAATATTTGTTGTTTATTGAGGGAAAAATAGGAGTATCACTAATAGAAACTTCAATAGCTTTATTGAAATTCCAAGGAGCGTTATTCAAACTGCTATTATTTGTAATAGATGGGATTATAAGTTTTAACGCGTCATAATTACACTTATTTTCTTTGGTAAGCTTAATAGAACAATCCACTAACAACTTTGCTAATTTGTCTAGTAGCATTTTATTAAATCCGTTTTCGTCTTCAATTAATTGGTTTCGATTTCCGGTTAATTCAAAAGAACCGTGAGCCAAAACTGGGTAAGGAAAATCAACATCGGTTCTAAAATAAGAAAAGAGTTTTTGTATTGATGGTTTTGTATTGGGGTTGTAAGCAATTTTTAGTTCATAGTTTTTGGTGACTTCATTGTTTGTTAGTTTTCCTTTTTCTTCGGAAGTAAACCACAAGCAACTGTCGTTATTTTGCTCGTCTAAAAAATCTGTTTTGGTAATAAGAATTCCATTATCTTTAGCTTCTTTTTTTAATAGAAAATGGTGTTCATCAGTTTGAACCTCAATTTCTTCCAGCTTGTTTAAAAAGATTAATATTTCTGGAATAATGTCTTTGTCAATCTGATTTTTAATGTCTTGACCGATACCTTCCTTTAAACTTAATTCTATTACAGTATCATAATCGATTTCTTTTTTATGATTGTTGTCTTCTTCCAGGTAAGGACAGCGCAAGACTGAAATTGAAAACGACTTTTTCGTTTTTCTTTTTAAAACAGTTTGAATTTCGGGATTTTCATCTATTAATCCCTCAAGAAAAGTTCTGGCGTGTTGTTTAGAAAATTTTAAGTGCAAGTCATAACTGGCAATGTAAATTTCTTCGGACCAGTTAAGTACCGAACGAAAACCAAGTCCTTTTTGACCTACTTTGTTTTCTTCCATTACTTTTGGGCTCAAATCACTATAAATTAGCGATTCTACGCCACCAATAGAAAACGGATTACCATTGTTAGCAATTAGTAAAGTGTTGTTTTCTAAAGTTATTTTAACCTTTTTAGGTTTGGCAGTATCGCTTTCGTCGTTTGCATTTTGAATCATTTCCAGCAACTGACGACCATTATATTCATCAATGATTTTATTTTCATTGTTGAAATGTTCTACAATAAGCAGTGGGTCTTTGATATAAATATCCCTTCTTTTAGCAATTAAATCTAAAATATCCTGATTGGCTATCGTAAGAACATTTGATACTTCCATTCTATTTGGTTCTATTTTGTTTTTTAATAGTTTTCTCTTGGTTCTGCAACCATTGTTAATTCTTCTTCACCCAAATGCTCTATACTTAACTTACCACTGATTAATCGTGGCAATAACAAATCACGAGTTTCTTGGAGAACTTGGTTTTTCTTATTTAAAGTAATTATCTCACTTAAAAAGGCTGAAGTTGATTTACCAAATTTTTCTATTACACTTAAAGATGGTTCAACTAATTTTATATTATGAAATCCCTCATTAGTTAATGAAACTTGCGTAGCACCATTTGCAAATACATCTTTGTAATTATGAAATGTGTCACTTTTTATTAGCCAAAACAAATAAGGTAATGTTTCTTCATTTAATGCTTTTAATCCCAAAAAGCCACTTGTTAAAGCTAATTCATCAATAAGCTCTTTATTCGTTTTAGAAAAAACCAAAACTTTATAAGTATTACTCATTCTAGCAAAAAAGACTGAATTTAATTCTGGTACTAATTGTGCTCTTGATGGTTTGTTTTCCCAATCAATAACTTCACCCTGTCCTGTAATATTAATATCAGTAACATCAGCTGTAGCAATATATGTTTTAGTGTCGTTAAACTTTTTCAGTTTGGCTTTTGACATACTAAAAGATAAAAACTCATCAATTGGTTTTTTTATCCAACATTCAGGTAATCCATCTACTTGTTTTATATTTTCATAACCTGGAAAACGCAAACGCACAAACCATTCTTTATAAATTTCTTCTGCCATTTCTTCTAATAGCTTGATGCGTTGTTTGTTGTTTTCAATCAATTCATCGTAAGCAGATAGGATGGAAGCGATTATATTTTGGATGGGAAGTGCTGGAAGAAGGATTTTGAATTCTTTGATAGTTTTTCCATTTAAATTTTGTTGAGATCCTCCACTTTTTAATGCAACTAAATCATTGTAACTACCTTTAAGAAAAAAGTATAAATATTGATAATTACAAATTTTAGAATTTACAACAAGATTGCAACACGCTTGATTGGTTGAAAGCGGAATTTTATTTATAGCAACATTTCCTGCTGTTCCTCCATCGCCATACATCGCTATAATTATACTATTTGCAGGAATTAATTTTGCCGAAGAGTTTTTTAGCGCTTCTTGTGTTATATGTGTTTCTGTATTATAAATATATCCTTTGTGAATTTCACCAGTTTTCATCCACGGAATAGTTCCATTGTCATAATATTGTAAATTAGTCGCTTTAGGAGTGCCACCAGATGTGATGTATAAACACAAATCATCTATTTTATATTCCGTAAAAATCATTCAGTTAATTGTATTAAGTTTTCCAAAATAATTCCTTCTAAATAAGTTGATTTGTTAATGAGTTCTTTTAATTTATTGTTATTATTTCTAATAACTATTTTAAATTCTTCCCTTGTGAAGCCATCATTATCAGCATCAATCCCAACATACCTCCCCGCATTCATCGAATAATCTTGCTCTTCAACATATTCTGTTTTGTCTGCTACTCTGCATAAACCAACCACATCGGCATATTTTGCTTTTGGAAAACGGCTTTGCAACCAGTCAATATTAGTTTGGTAATACACCACTTCATCAATGCTGTTTTTCCAGTTTTGTTGCAGTTCTTCAATTTGTTTTACACCATTTAAGCCTAAACCTGTCCAATCTTTATCATTTTTTACTTTGATTTGTTTGTCGGCAATTGCTAATACTTCTAGCAATGCTTCTTTGCTTGTTTTTAGAGCAGTTTCTATTTCTTGTACTTGGGCGTTGTAAACGGATAATTCTTTGGAATAGGATAGTTGCTGTTCGTTGGATGTGATTGCTTCGTTCTTCGCAATGACTGGTAATGGTAGATTTGGTAATGATAAACTGGTTATCTTATCAAGTAAACCACTTTCTGTGATTTTTTTGAATGCTTCTGCTTTATGTTTGGTTTTACTATCTCTTGAATAATGCTGTAAATTAATTATCGTACTTTTTAAAATAGTAAAATAATCATTGAAAGCTGTCGGAACTTTTACCATAGCTTCGTTGGCTTGGTTGATGTACTGACCAACTAATTCCAGATAGCGTTCATTTTCTCCACGGTATAAACGTACAATTGCAGTAAGGTTTTGAATGTGTTCTTCTTTCCATTCGCGGTGTGCTCGGTCTCTTTGATGATAGGTATTTCGAGCATCAATGAATAAAATTTTATCTTTTCTCTCTGTGTTAATTTTTTGCTTGTCAAAAAACCAGAGCGTTGCAGGTAGTGTAACGGTTAAAAACATATTTGATGGCATAGAAACCATACAATCTACAATGCCGCTATCGACCACTTTTTTACGAATTTCATATTCTGAATTTCCTGCATCAGAAGCCGAATTAGGCATAACAAAACCAGCTCTTCCTTTATCGTTTAATGATGTAGCAAACAATGAAATCCAGAGGTAATTGGCATCGGTAATGCTGTCGTTGGTGTTTTTGCCTTTGTTTTTTGGCAAGCCGTATTTGTAGAAACGTTCGTCGTTTTTAACCGTACTTTCTTTTACTGATTTTACATTAAACGGTGGATTAGCCATTACAAAATCGAACTTCCCTAAACCCTCATAAGGGTCATTTTCGTAAGAGTTGGTTTCGGTAATTTCTCCACGAATGTTGTTTACCATTAAGTTCATCTTTGCCAATCGTGCCGTTTCGCCCATATATTCTTGTCCGTACACATAAATATCACTCAAATCGTGTTTGGCTTCTTTAACGAAAGTTGCACTTTGAACAAACATACCACCTGAACCACAAGCTGGATCGTATATCTTTCCGGCATACGGTTCAATGACTTCTACAATAAAACGTACCACAGAAGTTGGAGTAAAAAATTCACCGCCTTTTTGCCCTTCGCTCATTGCGAATTCGCCCAAGAAGAATTCATATATCTTACCAAAAATATCTCCTGTTGCATTTTTAGGAATGTCGGAGAATGTCTTGAGTAATTGTGGTAGTATATCGGCTTTCTTTTTTTCTATTTCAAAGTAGGCTTCTTTTGGCAAAACATCCTTGAATTTATCGTCTTGGTATTTCTCGATGCCTTCCATTGCTTCGCGCAGTTTTTTAGCCAAGCTTTCGTCTCCAGGAAGATTTAGCAAAAAATCATATCGGGCAAAGTCAGGTAAATAAAATCCACATTTTGATAATGCTATAGAATGGATTGGTCTTTCTAATCGTGTGCCTTTTTCAGCTTCGTATTCTTTAAGAATTTCTGGCTCGTAGTGGCTGTATTTATTTTCTGCAAATCGTAGAAAAATAAGTCCTAGAACTGGCACTGCATAATCGGCAGCTTTTAGTCCGCCATAAGCACGGAGTGAGTTTGCAGAATCCCAAAGGTCTTTTTCTAGTTTTTTGAGTTGTTCGTTTGTCATTATTGTTTAAAAATAGTATTTAAAAACAAAGTTATCTACCTAACTCTTTGTTAAATGAGACCAACTTTATTTTTTAGATTTTATAATTTGTGCAGGTATTTTATTTTCTGTTTTTACTATCTGTTGTAGCAGATTTTGTACAATCAACAAACATACAAAAAAGCAATGGAATGTAAAAGAGCGAAAACAAGTTTAGGGTAAGGTTGGTACCCTAATTTGAGATAAAAGATTTTTTATTTTTTTAGCATAAAAAAAACGGATTTATATGGCTGTATGAGTGCAAACTGGAACTACTACTTTACTAATTTGCTTTGTTATGGTCTTATATTACCCGATTGTTTGACAAGAAAAAAAATAAAAAATGTTTGTGCCGTTTTTTGGGTACCAACCTTACCCTATAAAAACAAAGAATTTTGAAGCAAATAAAAGTAAAAAACATAAAAAAAGTGGAAACGTTAGTTTTCCACTTTTTTAAGCGATTTTTGTGTGCTGTTTTTAATGTTTAATTTTTCAATTATTCTTGAATTTCTCTGTTGCTATAATCTACTTCTTCATAGCTGTTTTCTTTAACTGCATAAACAAATAATCCATTTTTTTTAAGTCTTATAAAATTATGTTTTTTTAGTGCTTTCCCCAGCTTGTTAATTGTATTATCATTAATGTTGATTTTTGTTCTATCGACTAATTTTGAAGCTATTTGCGAAGCATTTAAAAACGTTTGCGCATTTTCTACCTCGCAAGGTTCAAACCACGTTAAAAGCAGTTCTTCTTCTGGACTTCGGAGTTGGTATTGTTCATTATTCTCGGTTATTGATTTTATTTCTTCCTGGTCAAACCAAAACCTGAAACCACTTTTGAAAAGAAATAAAGCTTGTGAAAATGCCATATTAATATCTACATTGTGCTGGTATTTTATGCCCTCCAATTCAAAACAAAGAAACCTTCTGCTTCCTGTACTATCGTTTAAGAACTGGGCTGTATTGACACTTCCGGCAAACGATGCCCTTCTGGGCATTGTTTCGTTATTGTGTCCGTAAGCTTTTCGCATTCTGATTTGGGTTTTTGTAATGATTTCTTTTAGTGATCCAATTTCTGAACGGTTTAGGTTTTCGAGTTCGTCTAAATTAATTAACATACATTCAGCTAGTTGTACCAACGTATCTTTATTGTTTGGGTTTATGGTTCCAGAAAATAAATACTCTTTCAAAGGTTTTGGAACTAACTTTTCAACCCACGTTGTTTTTCCTAATCCTTGTTTACCGCTAAAGACAATAACGGTGTGATTTATTACCTTTTCATCGAGAACGCAACCAACCATTGCAACTAACCATTTTTTGAAACATTGTTGCCAAAGGTCTTGTTTTGTAGTTGTGATTGTGTTGGCTAATTCAGTAATGTAGTCGGTTTTTTCATCGTAAGTAGGTAAATTGAAAAAGTAATCTTCAAATGGATTGAAAAGCTCACAAAAATCAGAATAAAGCAAGTTTCGTAATGAAGATAGATTTGTTTTAATTCGACCTTTTAAACACTCCCGAAGCATTGAATTTTCAATAAAATCATTCATAACATTCCACTTCTTTTTACCGAAATATTGGAACTCTAACTTGCCTGAAACGATATTGTGCCGAAATACATATTTGTTTGATAAAAACAACTCTAAACGGTCTATTTGAGTTGGTTTTGGTTTGTCTTCGTCGTCTTCATCATCTAAAATAGTTGTTGGTTTTGGGGTTTTAGGTGTTGTTTTTTTAGCTGTTTCAAATTTCTCATTTTTACCAAACTCGTGAATGTTTCCATAGGCACTATTTACTGCTTGTGTTACTTCTTTTTCATCATATCCAAAATCGGTTAGAATATATCCCAAAGCTTCGTGAAGCGAAACACCTTTACGGTTTAAATTATTCGCTAATTGATAAACGAATACATTTCGACTGCCCTCCACAAATTGCACTTTTTTTTCAGTGAACTTTATGCAGTGGTTGTAAATTACATCTGTGTTTTCGACTGGTTCTGGTTGAGTTTCTTTGACTGTGTTCGGGATGACAATCTCGGGAATTTCGACTGGAATTGTTGTAACAAAAACGGAAGCATTATCATTTATATATAGATTTTCATCTGAAGAATAGAAACATAATCTAGTTAACCCGTTGGGTGTAA
>NZ_MUHE01000035.1 GCF_002217405.1 Flavobacterium psychrophilum DSM 3660 = ATCC 49418
TTTAAGGTTTTGGTTTTGTGGTGGTTATCTTTGGTTTTTTTTGAAGCGTTGCTAATCCTTAGGGGTATTTAAGGCTTTATTGACATCGATTGCGTTTCTTTTTAGTTGCCCTAGTAGGGTTTGTGCTTGCTTTCTCCTGTTTTGCTGGGTTGCTTAATGTTTTGTCTTTATATTTTTACTCCTTATATATAGTGTAGGGGTTTTGTGTTATGGAATGTTGAATCTTATAACGCGGGTATCTTTATTTTTTTAATGGGTTTTGTATTATTGCATTTGCGGTTTGTGGTTTGCAACGCAGATGACACGGATTTGATAAGTTTAAAAAAATGGATTTGTTTGTTTTTGGAAATAGCTGGGTCAAAATTTTGAATGCTGAATGCTGATGTGCTGCGCCGCGTGAGGGATAGCAGCGGAAATCCTTTTTTTGAGGCTTTTCGCCGATAAAAAAGATTGTAGCGCATAGCCCGACCCGACCTTTTCGGGAGGGGCACGCCATTATTAAAGAAGTACTAGCTGAATTTTATAGCTTTTACTGGTGATATTTTGGTTATTATATAGGTAGGGATTGTTAGTACTAATAGGCATACTGTTATTGTTCCTAGATTAAGTAAGAGGATGTGTGCTATATTTATATTGACTGGGGCTTGGTTAACGTAGTAGTTTTCTGGGTTTAGTTTTATTATTCCTGTGTGTTTTTGAATAAGCAATAGTCCTATTCCTATTGTATTTCCCCAGAGTAGTCCCTTGGTTATTAGGTGTACGGCGTTATAGAGGAATATTTTGCGTACTGTCCAGTTGTTTGCCCCTAGTGATTTTAGGATTCCGATCATTTGGGTTCTTTCTAGTACTAAGACTAGTAATGCTACTACCATATTGATTGTTGAGACGACTATCATGATGACTAGTATGACGATAATATTGAAATCGAATAGTTTGAGCCATTCGAATATGTTATAGTATTTTTGGACTATGGTTTGGGTGTCTAAGGTTTTTGAGGGGTCGGATTTGTTTTGTGAGTTGTTATATACTTCGACTCCTTTTTGTTCTATTTTGTCGAAATCGTTTATAAATACTTCGAAAGCGCCTACTTGGGTTGGTTGCCATTTATTGATTTGCTGTATGTGTCGAATGTCGCCTATTATATAGGTAGCGTCGAATTCCTGAAATCCTGAGTTGTATATTCCGACGATACTAAAAACTCGTAGGTTTGGCATGTGATTGCCACTGTCTTTCATAAAGAAAGTATTGCATTTGTCGCCTAGTTTTAGTTGTAATCTATTTGCAAGATATTCTGAGATGAGAATTTCTGGGTTAAGTTCTGATTTTAAGTTTGGTATTCGCCCTTTTACTAAATATTCTGTGAGGTTTTCCCAACGGTATTCTTTGCCTACGCCTTTGAAAACGATTCCTTCGAAGGCTTTTTGGGTTCTAATAATTCCTGCTTTGCTGGCTACGGCCTGAATATGTTGTATTCCTTGTACCGAAGTAAATTTGGGGTAAAAATCCTGATTGGTCGATATTGGTGATAAACTAACTTGGGATTGGTTGTCATCGAAATTTGAAATTAGTATATGCCCATTGAAAGCAGCTACTTTTTGGCGTATTTTTTGTTGTAGTCCTGTTCCGGTTGCAATAGAAACGATCATCATAATCATACCAATAGCAATTGCGGTTATTGCAATTTTTATAATTGGCGCAGATATACTACTTTTATGATCTTTAGCACTGGTTAGTCTCTTTGCTATGAAATATTCTAAATTCAAACAGTTATGATTTATAAATTGATGTCCAAAAATACAGTTTTATTCCTTTTGATGGTTGTTTTTTCTTGCGGAAGTGGTAAAAAACTGAAAGTAGAAAAAAGAAAACCGAAGGAAGTAGAAACCAAAACCACGACTCAAAATCAAATTGAGATAACAGAAATAAAAACAGGAGCCGATAATTATATGGTGTATTTGCCTTTATTGAAAGATAAAAAAGTAGGAATTGTAACCAATCAGACCGGAATAATAAAGATTCATGGAGAAATGGGCAGTGTAAAAAACAAGAAAGGAAAAACAGTTGGAGAGTATGAAGTTGCGGATTTTAATGAGCTAATCGTAGATTTCTTACTATCTAAAAAAATAAACCTTCAAAAAATATTCGCTCCAGAACACGGCTTTCGTGGTACTGCCGATGCTGGCGAACATATTATTGACGGAAAAGATTCTAAAACTGGCTTGCCTATTATTTCGCTCTACGGGGATAACAAAAAACCAAAAGCCGAACAATTAGCAGGGATTGATATTATGATTTTCGATTTACAAGATGTGGGCGCAAGATTTTATACCTATATATCATCTTTGCATTATATAATGGAAGCTTGTGCCGAAAACAATATTCAACTTCTTATTTTAGACAGACCCAACCCCAACGGAAGCATTGTTGATGGCCCCGTTTTAGAAAATGAATTTACTAGTTTCGTAGGAATGCATCGAATCCCAACGTTGCACGGCATGACGATTGGTGAGTACGGAAAAATGATAAATGGCGAAAAATGGCTCAAAAACGGAATACAATGCAAACTAACAGTTATTCCTTGTTTAAATTACAAACGAGAAATGACTTATAGCTTACCCGTAAAACCATCGCCCAATTTACCCAACGACCAAGCCATAAATTTATATGCAAGCTTGTGCTTTTTTGAAGGCACCAATGTAAGTGTAGGTCGAGGAACCGAAAAACAATTTCAAGTTTATGGCTCACCTTATTTAGAAAAAAAGAGCTTTAGCTTTACCCCTATTCCTAATTTTGGCTCAAAAGACCCACTTTGGAAAGGCAAAGAATGTTTTGGCGAAGATTTATCGGCTGTTGCCAAAGTAAAACAATTAGAACTAAAATGGCTCATCAGAGCTTATAAAGAAAACTCGGGAATCATGACTCCTTTTTTTAATGGTTTTTTTACCAAACTGGCTGGAACAAAAAAATTGCAACAACAAATTGAAGCCGGAATGTCTGAAACTGAAATTAGAAAATCTTGGGAAAGCGGATTGGTTGCGTTTAAAAAAATGAGAGAAAAGTATTTGATATATAAATAGAAGAAAGAAAAAGACTTGATGACTATAAAGGCATTTTTACCTTCATTTTCTCTACAATATTAAATGCTGCAGGACAAATCGCAACATTATTCAAAGTTAAATCTGTAATTTGATTAAACTTCTTTCTGTCGGTATGCGGGAATTCTCTACAAGCTTTTGGGCGAACATCGTATATAAAACAGGAATTGTCTTGGTCTAAAAAATCACAAGGAACAGTTTGCAAGACATAATCTTGATCTTCATCAATACGCAAATATCTGTCTATAAACTGCTGTGGTTTCTGTCGCAAATGCTTAGAAACCCTTTCGATATCTGCACTAGTAAAAAGAGGCCCAGTAGTTTTGCAACAATTAGCACAATCTAAACAATTTGTTTTTTTAAATTCGGCATCATGCAAATCTTGCATCACATAATCTAAATTTTTTGGTGGCTTATTTTTTAGCTTAACAAAATACTTTTTGTTTTCTATATGCTTATCTTTGGCTTCTTTAGGAAGTTGCTGTAAAATTTGTTTCATAAGGAAGTTTAAAAGTTTTAGGTGTTTAGAAATTTAATTTCGACGCCTTTAACAGGGAGCTAAATTACTAAACTTTTTAAACTTATAAACATTCTAAACCCCTAAATAATGAATGCCACCCCGATAATTATTGGGAAACGAATGTTAAATTTTGAAACACAAAAAAATGTTAGATCTTTTTGGAAAAGCCATACTCGATTACCAAACAAACAATTTGCCAGAAGACCTTGTTACCGAAACTTCTATTTCTGAAGCCGACCAAATGAGCGTTTCCTATTTGTTTCGTTCTTATGCCGAAATGCCGACACTAGAACAAAAAGCGTTACAATTAGCAAAAGGAAACATTCTCGATGTGGGTTGTGGTGCAGGAAGCCATTCCTTATCATTGCAAAACGAACGAAATCTTACTGTTACTCCAATAGATATTTCCGAAAAAGCAATTGAAGCTTGCCAACTTCGTGGTCTAAAAAATGCTCGTGTTCAAAATGTTTTAGCTCTTGAAAATGAAAAATTTGATACCATTATATTATTAATGAACGGAACTGGAATCTTCGAAACATTAACAAAAACTAAAAAATATTTGCAGAAACTAAAATCATTATTAAATCCAGACGGACAAATATTAATAGATTCCTCAGATATTATTTACATGTTCGATGATAATGAAGACGGAAGCTATCTTATTCCTGCCGATGGTTATTATGGCGAACTAACATTTACCATACAATATAAAGGAGAAACAGAAAAAACTTTTCCGTGGTTGTATCTAGACTATAACACACTTCAAAATGCTGCAAATGCAAACGGATTGCAATGCGAATTAATTTTAGAAGGCACTCATTACGATTATTTAGCCAGACTTTTTTAGAAAATATTCCAGAAATTATTATCCATTACAGAAAAAAATTACCCCTCTCGATTAAAAAAAATCATTTGTATTGTGAATGATTTTTTTGATCGAGAGGGGTAATATCACGCTGGCGCAATTACTAAAATTTTGATCCCTTTGAAATATAAAGTATAAAAAAAAAGAGTTGTATAGATTTTTTTGTGTTCAAACACTATTTTTTACTAACTAAAGCGAACTAGCCTTTTTAAATCCTGAAAAAAACATGTTTGTTTATTTTTTAAAATAAAAAAAGTAGCATTAAATACTATGCACACAAATAGTACTAATTTTTTATAATAATAGGCAATAAAAATTTTACCCTTACTTGTTTTCCGTCATACTCCCCAGGCGACCAATTGGGAGATTTAGCAACTACTCGTTTTGCTTCCTCTCCTGTACCTGAACCCAAATCGCTTAAAATTTTTATTTCAGTAATTTTTCCTGAAATTTCTATAACAAAACTAAGCTTTATAGTACCCGAAATTCCTTCTACTTCCGGAAGAGCAAAGTTTTCACCAATAAATTTCATAAATTCATTATGTCCTCCTGGAAATTCAGGTTTTACTTCGGCATCTTCATAGCTAACAGGGAGACTTTTGGTTTCTCCTAATGGTGCTTGTGCAAAAATGAATTGTGACGCTAGCAAAACCATTACTATGAGCAGCATTTTTTTCATAATTGTGTGGTATTTTAGGTTAAATTATATTCAATAGAACTCCAAACATTGGCTTTTATTTTTATTGGGACGAACAAAATAAAATTTTGGAAATTAAAACTTTAACAAGTATATCATAATTATTTCAAATAATGAAATAAAATCGACAAAACGTTTGCTTTTATAGATAAAATAAGAATTTTACTAATTAAATACTTAATTGATATTATTTAAAGCTAAAAAATAATACTTCAATAATTTCATATTTCGCATTGTGTCATCAAAATTAAGACACTTACTTATTATTTTACTAGTTTGTTTTGCAAGTATTTCTCTAAATAATTATTAACTTAGTTAACATACAGTCATTAGTAACTGTACAATATTATTTTGTATGAGATCATATCATTCGTGTTTTAGTAATCTTATTCTAATATCCTGTAGTTTTAAACTTTGCACAAACATTACTTGAATATAAAGACACCTTATATAAGGTATTATAACGAAATAAAATTGCTAAAAGAACAATAGAAAAGAAAAAAATTAGGGTATATTCAGATATTTATGTGTTTGCAATGACACTCTCCATTTCGGATTATTCATCACATAATCTACAATAAATGGTGTCATTTCTTCTTTCTTACTCCATTCTGACTGAAGGAAAAGTATGGCGTTTTTATTAACTTTGGCGGCTTGTTCTTCGGCAAAAATAAAATCGTGTTTGTTGTAAATAATTACTTTTAGTTCATGAGCAATTTCGTATGCTTCTGCAACTGGGAGTTTATTTTTTTTTGGTGAAAGGCAAAACCAATCCCAAGCACCTGTTACTGGATAGGCTCCAGAGGTTTCAATATGCACTTGAAGGTTTTCTGCTTTTAATCTTTGGGTTAAAACCGTCATGTCCCAGGTAAGTGGCTCTCCTCCAGTTACAACTATTGTTTTTGCGTATTTTGTTGCGTTTTCAACAATGACATCTGTTTTTGTTGGCGGATGCAGTGCTGCGTTCCAACTTTCTTTTACGTCGCACCAATGACAGCCCACATCGCAACCGCCTATTCGTATAAAATAAGCTGCTGTTCCTGTGTGATATCCTTCTCCTTGTATGGTGTAAAACTCTTCCATAAGTGGAAGCATCTCTCCTTTTTCGACTGCAATTTGTATTTCTTTTGTGAGCATTATATCTTATATTGTTTGCAAAGATAGTGTTTTAGGTTATTTGTTTATTGTTTTATATGGTGTTCCTAAATAATGTAAATAAAAAAATAGATTACGAATGTTATACTGATTACGAAAATTTATTTTGTTCGGTTCTGTTAAAATTTGTTTTGCCTCTTTTTACTATTGAATTTACTGCAATAACAAATACACGGTGTACTATTGTGAGTAATGAGAAAATCCTGTCAAGTTATTCGTACTATGAGATTCCTAGTCCTAGAAATGACAATATACTTTGCAAATATTGCAGTTTGTTTTTAAAAAAATTTAAAAGGTATCAATTCGTAACAAAACAATAACTGGTATAGTTTATAGAGGTTCGCATTATTTTATCTGATATATTTAAGCTAAAAAACTATAACAAATATTATGATGTTTTGACTGAATTATTTGATGATTTTATAACTAGTTTTTATGCCTCTTCATTTAGTTTCTAAATTTAAAATGTATCTATAAAAGCTAGTATAAATCAATTTTAAAATTATTTTTATTAAGTTTTAGTATAAATAATGTGTCATTTTGTCATATTTATCGTACTTTTGTAAATATTATCTATTTATTATTACACAATGAAAAACATTTTTTTTATTCTACTTCTTTTTTTAATGAGCTGTAAACCAGCTATAAGTCAGGAAGTGTACGCTAAATTTGGTGAGAATTTTACTAAATTTAAATACAAAAACACTTATGGTGAAAATTCTATAAAATTTTACGCACTACCTAGTTTAGCCTTTGAAGCTGGATTAAGCTTTTATTTAAATAGAAAAGAAAATTTATTATTAAACTCAAGTTTAATATATAATCAATACAATGCGGAAGCATTTATTCATGAAAAGCAATACAATTGGAAGGCTAATTATATTGGTTTTCAAAACACTGCGTCTTTTAAATTTTTTGAAGCTTGGACATCATTAAACTTAAAAGGAAAGTTAGGATTTAATGTTTCACATATTATTTCAGGAACTCAAAATAACAATAATATTGTTCATGATTTAACTAAAGAAAAAGAATTTAAAGGTATATTTATTCAGCCTTTAGCAGGATTAGAGGTTGCATATGTAATCAGCGATTTGGTTTATATTAGTTTTGATATAAATAAGATGATGGGATTTAACACCGTTAATAATCCTGAAAAATTAAGCTTTTCAACTAATCAATTTTTGATTGGTTTTCATTTTTTACCTCGATAAATTTTTTTTAACCTTAAAAAAACTATAATGACAAAAATATTTTGTTTGTTAAATTTATTTTTTACTTCAATTATAGTTGCTCAAAATAGTAATTCTATTAGTATACAAAGAGCAACAATTGGAGTAGGTGCATCAATAATTTCTTATCCAACTTCTTCTTTTACAGCTGTTCAATCTATTGGACAATCAAGCGTAATTGGCAATTTTAAACAATCCAATTTAGAGTTAAGACAAGGTTTTATTCAACCTTTAGATTTTGGAGTTTATTCTTTTGATAAAATAAATTATACCGCTTCCATTTTTCCGAACCCATTTATCAACACATTTCAAATAACTTTTAATAAAGATATCGAATTTCCTAAAAATGTTCAGATTTTTAACATTAATGGAAAACTTGTCTTTAATAAAATGTTTTCTGAAAAAAACAATCTTTTAATTGAAGTAGAAAATTTAGAAATTTCTACCTATATATTGATTTTAAGTATACAAAATCAAATTATTTCAAAAAAAATTATCAAATTAAATTAAGTATCATCACATATTATATATGATAATATAGTAAACTAAGCTTTGTTAGTTTCAATTTTTTATTACGCCTGTAAAAAAATACAGTCAGTCTCTAAATAATATTATCATTTTTAATATTCCCCAAACACGAATTAAACCATTAATAAATTCACCTACTAATGACAAAAAAAATATTTATAATACTAATGTATTTTGCGTTTACTAATTTAAATGCACAAAGTAAAGGTTTTACCTATCAAGCTGTTATATTAAATTCCAATTTACAGTTACCTGGAGTAAACGATAATAAGAACATTTTACCAAACACACACTTAGATGTTAAATTTAATATCTTAGATGAAAATGGTGAATTAGAATATCAAGAAATTCATAAAACATCTACAGATCAATATGGGATGATTAATTTAATTGTTGGGCGAGGTATTCCTTCTCAAAATAATTTTACTGATATTTTATGGTATGGTGTTAAAAAGGAATTAGAAGTAGAAATTAAGTTAAATGCTTCTTTCGAAAAATTAAGTAAGCAAGAATTGTTTTATTTACCTGTTAATAAATTTCAAAATCTTATTATCGATAACGATTTAACGGTAGGTGGTACAAGTAATTTAAATGGCGATTTAAATGTAGATGGTGCTACAACTTTAAATAATACATTTACCGTAGCAAATAATAGTCCTGTAGATTTTTCAGGAAATTTAGTGGTTGATGGAACGACTAACTTAAACAATTCTTTATCAGTAAATAATCAGTCTCCAGCCAATTTAACGGGGACATTAAATGTAGATGGTGCTACAACTTTAAATAATACATTTACCGTAGCAAATCAATCGCTATCACATTTAACTGGTAATTTAGTGGTTGATGGAACGACTAACTTAAACAATTCTTTATCAGTAAATAATCA
>NZ_MUHE01000036.1 GCF_002217405.1 Flavobacterium psychrophilum DSM 3660 = ATCC 49418
TTTGGTGGAGTTGTGCAACAGGCACAGCGGTTTGGCGTGATTGGGGTTTTAGGCTGAATTGAAAGATGGTTTTGTACTTGGAACATTCGTGTTTAACCGAAAGATTACGCATCTTTATTCCCCAACCACGCCAAGCGCCAGGACGTTGCAAGATACCTTTTAGCTACATGAAGTGCCTAAGAGAAAATCTTAAAAACGGATTGCCTATGGGAAAACAAAAGAAAAAGTAAACTAATTTTTAACTATTTAAAAAATTCAAATATGAAAAATTTAAAAACAATCGGATTATTAATTTTATTAACAGTAGTAACAGTTTCATGTCATAAAGATGACCCAACACCTACACCTGTTGTTTCGCCTTGTGATTGCGATACAAGTACCACTATTGAAACAAAAAGTAATGTTACAGGCGTTCTAAAAAAGAACTCTGGCACTTTTAAAATTGATAATGTTACTGCAAATTATTATATACAGGTTGGTACTCCTCCTGGCATTACCTATTATTATTTAATATGTAATGATAGTATTTTAAGTGGAATAACAGTAACTGAAAATGTTGCAATTAATGTAACTTTTAGTGGTAGTGTTAAAGAGTTTTGTGCTCCAACAGGAATAATTTTTCTCTACCCAACTCAACAAATTAAATTAACACAAATACAACAATGATGAAAAAAATATTTATAATACTAGCATTATTACTCACTTTTGGCATATATAGCCAAGAAAAAGTGAGTTACAATACCAAAAATGAAGCCGTAAATTTTATTAAATCCAACAATTTAATTTACCTTGAAACCAACGAACCATTATCGAAATTTTCAAACGAAAAAATTACAGATAGTGGAGATAATTTTATAATTATTCAAACAACAGAGGAGAATTACAGAGAGAAATTTGAAACCTTTTCAAAGGCTTTCAAAAATGTAGAACCAGTTTTGATTTATGAAGACGGGATTAAACAAATTTGTTTTGACGAAATAATTATCAAAACAAAATCAAATTTAGAAGATATTTTAAAAGGAATTGACTACACTTTTAAAGCCAATGAATTTGAAAAAAATCAATATCTTGTACGATTAAATAATTATGATACTTCTAAAACATTCGATTTAATCAACACATTATTCAAAGACGATAGGATTGAATATGTTGAACCAAATTTTATCAAACTAAATGTTTTACAAGCACCACCAAATGACCCATTACTATCTTCTCAATGGTCAATAAACAATAATGGTTATCTTGGCGGAACGGTAGATGCCGATATGGATGTTGATGATGCTTGGGCATTAGCAACAGGTACAGGTATAAAAGTAGCAGTATTGGATGTTGGAGTAGACTTAACTCATCCTGATTTACAAGCTAATCTTTTACCTGGATACGATGCGATTAATGGTGTCCCTGGTGGTGGATATGTGGGTGCAAGTTTTCACGGAACAGCATGTGCAGGAATTATTGGAGCAGTTGCAAATAATGGTATTGGAATTGCAGGAGTTGCTTACAATTCTAAAATAATACCTATTCGAGTTGGTTCAGCCACATCAATAACAGTTAGTGCAGCAGCAACAGGTACAAATTGGGCATGGCAAAATGGAGCAGATATTTTGAGTAATTCTTGGGGAGGTGGTTCTGCATCAACAGCCGTAAATGATGCAATTAATAATGCAGTAACAAGTGGAAGAGGTGGCAAAGGATGTATTGTTTTGTATTCGGCAGGAAATAGTAATTCAAGCGTTGCTTGGCCTGCATTAAACCCACAAGTAATAGCTGTTGGTGCAACTAGTCAATGCGACCAAAGAAAATCACCAACTTCATGTGACGGAGAAACATTTTGGGGTACAAATTATGGCACAAATTTAGATGTTTCTGCACCAGGTGTGAAAATTTATACAACCGATATAGTTGGTTCAACAGGTTATGAAACTGGTGATTACGCACCAAGTTTTAACGGTACTTCATCGGCCTGTCCAAATACAGCAGGAGTAATGGCATTAATTTTATCATTAAAACCAACACTTACTGGAGTTGAGGCACGACAAGTTTTAGAACAAAATACTGATAAAGTTGGTGGCTATACCTACACAGCAGGAGTTACAGGTCAGCCAAACGGAACATGGAGCAACGATTTAGGATATGGTAGAGTCAATGCCTATAAAGCGTTGCAATCAATAGCAACTTTCATTTCTGGTGCGGATAAAATATGTACAACTCAAACCTACACACTTCAAAACAATTTCAATAATTTTTCAGTGGTTTGGTCAGTACAAGGTGCATTAACCTTTACATCATCGGGTAATACTATTACTGTTACTACAACTTCCACAATAGGTTCTACTGCTATAATAAAAGCAACACTTTCAAATGGAACAGTAATAACTAAAACCATTTCAATTGGTTCCCCATTATTACCAGCCACAGGTGCTGATAGTAAACCAATTTGGGTTCGTAAAGGAATGGCAATTGGTTTTGCAGTAACTCCAATTATTGGTGCTACTACTTATGATTGGTCAATTGTAAGAACCCCATATCCTGATTTTCCTACGGTTTGTGCGTTACCAATTCAAGCAAAATTTACACTCAATGGCACACAAACTATAAATAATACAACTTTGACAACTGTAAATATTAATGTTGGTACTTGCAGTAGCGAATATATGATTACTTGTACTGCAAAAAATGGTTGCGGTATAGGAACTGAAGTCTATTACAGATATTTAACAGCAGGAGCATCCGGAACCAGTCCATGTCGTAAAACAACAACAACCTTAAGCCGTTATAATGTTGCTCAAAATCCGTTAAAAGAAGGTGTTTTAAAAATTAAAATCGGCGGACCAAAAGTTGTTTTAGACGATGATTTGGGTGGCGACAGCCCAGGCATTGTTGATGGAGATGGACCATGCGAAGGACCTTATCCTGCACCAGTTTCAAAACCAGTTAGAACAATAACGGTACTAATTTATGATTTTAACGGCGAAAAAGTATATGCCAATAAGTTTGAAATCGTAAATGAGGATAAAGAAAACGGAATGGTTTTAAAAGAAGAACTTACTATTGATGATTTAAAGCTAAAAGCCGATAAATATATTCTTGTAATTGATGATGGCAATAAGCCCGAAAAACAAATTATTGTTGTAGAATAAAAAACCTTATACAAGTTTTGGGCGAAGCCCAAAACTTGTATTCTTTTTAAAATGTATGATATTCCTTACTGCATTCACGATATTACTAACTGCAAGTATGATATTGCTAACTGAACTTATGATATTCCATAATGCATTCACGATATTGCTAACTGCATTCATGAATTTTGAACCTGTAATTACGATATTGAAGCCTGCAAGTATGAACCTCGAACATGCAAGTACGATATCCGAACCTGCCAATATGATATGACTACCTGCCAATAAGAACCTCGAACCTGCAAACAGAATATAGCAACCTGCAACCAAACCGTGAAAGAAACACTGCCCATTAAGGCATCTTGCAACAAGGGTTTTGCAAAAAGGCGGTTACAGTCATCAATTTAAAGGTCAGTTTGTATTTGGAAAGTACAGTTTTTAATCCGAAGAATAGTGAATTTTTAATCCGCCTCTTCGCAAAGCCCCGACCGTTGTGCGATATGCTATCCAAAATCTCCAAAATAAGAAACTACAAAAAATATGAAAAAAATATTTACATTTCTAATATGTGCTTTTGTTATAATTTCTTGTAAAAATGAAAAGCAGAAATCAGCAGATAAGAAAAGTACCGAAATTCAAAAAGTACAACAAAAAATTATTGATGAAAATAATTCAATTCAAAAAATTGAAGTACAGAAAAATCCAAATGATTTTATACCAAATGGCTACATAATTCATAAATATGAAGGTGGAATTTCAGCAAGCGGCTGGGAGGAAATAAAAGGCGATTTAAATAAAGACGGAATTGAAGACGTTGTACTTATCATTAAAGGAACGGACAAAAATAAAACTGTAATTGACGAAAACCGTGGAAAATTAGATCGAAACCGAAGAGGAATTATTGTTCTATTGAATAAAGGTAATTATTATGAATTAGCTGCAAAAAACTATGATTGTTTTTCGTCTGAGAACGAGGATGGTGGAGTTTATTTTGCACCCGAACTTGATGTAAATATTGAAAAAGGAAACTTAAATATCAATTATGGACACGGAAGATACGGAAATTGGAGTTATACATTTCGTTACAAAAAAGGTGATTTGGAATTAATAGGTTTTGATTCATATTCTAGTCGCGGTCCTGTTCCTCAATTTGAGGTGAGTATTAATTTCTTGACAAAAAAGAAACTTACTAGAGACAATCTAAATAAAGATGACGATGGAGATAATTACGAAGAGGATTTCAAAGACACTTGGGAAATCATTAAGGATAAAAAAATTATAAAATTATCAGAAATAAAAGATTTTGATGAACTTGATTTCTGAAACATAAATTAACAAAAGCACAATCGCACAACAGCGGTAGCTGTTGCACAACCCTAAATTTTTGAAAAACATTTACAAAAACCATAAAAAACAGCCTCGTTTAATCCGTTTTAAGCGAGGTTTATTTTTGGGTTAAGTTCAATGTTGTAAAATTTTGATGCCTTAAAAACATACGTTTCAAGTTAAAAAGGATCGTTTTTAAAAAAGCTTGGTTCTTCCCTACTTTTTGGGATAGCACTTGAGTCAAAATACTTGGTTTTTTCACAACAAAGCGGACACTATCCCGCAAAGTGT
>NZ_MUHE01000037.1 GCF_002217405.1 Flavobacterium psychrophilum DSM 3660 = ATCC 49418
AAAAGAAAAACGATCTTATATTATAAGATCGTTTTTCTTTTATTTAAAGTATTTAAAAGGAACAAAAAGCATTCCAAAACACTCTCCATCTCCTTTGCCAATGTGTTTGTGATGCATTTTGTGTGCTCTACGAAGCGCTTTTGCATATTTGTTATTAGCAGTTCTAAAAAATTTAAACCGTTGGTGAATAAAAATGTCGTGAACTAAAAAATAAGTTAGCCCATAAGAGAAAATTCCTAAACCAATAGCAAGACCAACTTCTAGAATATTATTTTTCCAGAGTAAGAAGAAGATAATGCTCACAATGGCGTAAAATATAAAAAAAGCATCATTTCTTTCAAACCAAGAATTGTGGTCTTTCTTGTGATGATCTGCATGTAAATTCCACAAAAAACCGTGCATAATGTATTTGTGACTAAACCAAGCCATAAATTCCATAAAGAAGAAGGTAAAAACGAAAACTAATATATATAACCACATAATTTTTACAATAAATTTAGACGATATTTTACATAACAATTAGCTAATAAGCTAATTTTTTGATAATCAGAAACTCGGATTCTAGTATTTTTTATTTCTCTTGAAGGCGTTTTTTTTAATTTAGACAATAATTTTTTGTAATAAATATAAGCGGTATATACACCAAATTTTGCTTCTATAGGTAAATGCGTAATGCCTTCGTAGCCAGCCTTAAAATCGGCTTCAATCTCTTTAATAATTTCTTGTTTAGACGTTTCGTTAAGTTGCGATAAGTCAGTATTAGGGAAATATGTTCTATTTAAATCTTCAAAATCGGCTTTCAAATCTCTTAAGAAATTTACTTTCTGAAAGGCTGATCCTAATCGCATTGCTGCATTTTTTAAACTTTCGTATAATTCTACATTTCCTTTTACAAAAACGGTCAAGCACATTAGTCCTACAACATCTGCGCTTCCGTATATGTATTGGTCGTATTCATCTTTTGTTTTGTACTCTTTTTTTGCTAAATCTAGTTTCATGCTATTCATAAAAGCATCAATAAGATCGTAGGATATTTTGTGTTTGTGAACCGTGTGTTGAAAAGCATTCAAAATTGGATTTAAGCTTATTTTTTGTTCCAAAGCATTTTTCAAATCTATTTCAAAGGTATTAAATAAAGCTTCTTTGTCATAATCATGAAAACTATCTACAATTTCGTCTGCCAGACGAACAAAGCCATATACATTGTAAATGTCTTGCCTAATACTTGACGAAAGCATTTTTACTGCCGACGAGAATGAAGTGCTATAGGATTGTGTTACAATCTTACTACAATCATTAGATACCGTGTCAAAAAGTGATTTCATATTAAAAGGAGTATTTTTTTATTAAATCGGCAACTAATTTTCCAGATATTAATGCAGGTGGCACACCAGGTCCGGGTACAGTTAGTTGACCCGTAAAATATAAGTTTTTTACTTTTTTACTTTTTAAATTAGGTCTTAAAAATGCGGTTTGTAGTAAGGTATTTGCCATTCCGTAAGCGTTTCCTTTGTATGAGTTGTATTCTTTTACAAAATCGTTTACACAAAATGATTCTTTAAAGATAATATTTTTTTTAACTTCTTGGTTTGTAACTTTTTCGAAACGAGAAATTATTTTTTCGAAATAAGTATCTCTTAATTCTTGTGTGTCTTCAATTCCAGGAGCAATTGGGATTAAAAAAAAACCGTTTTCACAACCTTCTGGGGCAGTTGTATGATTTGTTTTTGAGGTAAAGTTTGCATAAAACAAGGGTTCTGTTGGCCATTTTGGGTTGTCGTAAATTTCTTCCGAATGCAAATCGAAATCAACATCGAAAAATAAATTATGATGAATCACATTTTCTAACTTTTTGTCGAAACCAACATAGAAAAGCAGAGAAGATGGTGCAAAAGTTTTCTTGTCCCAATATTTTTCAGAATATTGTCTGTATTCTGGTTCTAAAAGTGTTTCGGTATGATGGTAATCGGCTCCAGATAAAACGATATCGGTATAAATTATTTTTTTATTTACCAAAATCCCTTTTGTTGTTTTATGATCTACTATAATTTTTTCAACATTTGCATCGGTAATTATTGTTACGCCCAATTGTTTTGCTAAAGTTGCCATTGCATTTGCCACATCGTAAAAACCATTTGTAGGTTGCCAAGTTCCTAAGCCAAAATCTGCAAAATTCATAAAGCTATAAAAAGAGGGCGTTTTAGATGGTTTTGCACCAAGAAATAATACCGGAAATTCTAATATTTGAATTAGTTTTTTGTTTTTAAATTGTTTTCTAACATCTTTGCTAATAGTAGAAAAAAACTGATCTATTTTCTTGGCAGTTTCTATAGTTACTAGTTCTAGAGGGGATTCACCTGGTCTGTAAACCAAGTCTTTTATGGCAATGTCATAATTGCTTTGTGCTTTTTGTATAAACTTTTGTAGTTTGCTACCACTTCCAGTTTCAATATTTTCAAAAGTATCTACTATTTCTTTAAGATTGTCTGATATGGTTATAAAATCATTGGTATCATAAAAAACCTGATATCCTGGAGATAATTTTTTTAAATCATAGTAATCAGATGGTTTTTTGCCAAAATGAGCAAAGAATTTTTCGAAAACATCTGGCATCCAATACCATGATGGACCCATATCAAAAGTAAAGCCTTCTTTTTCAAATTGTCTGGCTCTTCCGCCAATGGTGCTGTTTTTTTCATATATGGTTACATCGTTACCCGCTTGTGCTAAATAGCAAGCTGCGGCTAAAGAAGAAAAACCAGATCCTAATATTGCTATATTTTTTCTCATAAATGTTTAACAAATATATAAAAAAGTTAAACAAAAAACAATAAATTTTATATTTCTTCTATAATTGATGCTATCGATTGAAATATTTTTGTTTTTTCATTTAAAATTTCAGGATTTATTTCAGTTGTCATCTTTCCTATAAACCAGCATTCGGAGCTGTTTTCTCCAAGAATTTCGGTTTTAATTTTCTCTATATAACTATTAATTTCATCTTTCGTTGGTTGTACAGTCATATAACTTACAAAAGTAATTTTATCAAAATAACGTTGAATATCCTTAAGGCTTTCAATAGGAACGCTTTCTCCAAGATATATCGTTTTGTATCCGCTTAGTATAAATTCGTAGTTCAGATACATTAATCCGAGTTCGTGAATTTCGTTTGAAGGCAAATATAAAACAAAAATTGTATCGGTTCTAGTAGGTTCTAAAACCTGAATTTTTTCGATATTTGTGACAAGTTTTTGTTTTATCAAATGAGTAATAAAATGTTCGTGTGCAATAGTTATGGTGTTAGATTGCCATAATAATCCTATTTCGTTCATGAGCGGAATAAAAACCTCGTAAAAAACGGCTCTAAAAGATTTTTCCAACAATAAATTATTATAGGTATTAATAAAAAGCGTCTGGTCAAAATTCATCATAGCCATTTTAAAAGCATTTATAGCATGACTTTTTGCGCTTTTTTCAGAAACAATTTCTCGTACCAATGCTGGGATTTTATCAGGCGATAATTTAGATATTCTAGATATCTTATAGCCGTAATCGTGTAGTAAGGTTATATTTAATAATTTTTGAAGGTTATGAATATCATAAAGCCGAATATTTGTATCGGTTCTCATGGGTTCTAAAATTGAATATCTCTTTTCCCAAATACGAATAGTATGCGCCTTTATTCCCGAAAGATTCTCGAGGTCCTTGATACTAAATATTGTTTTAACTGCGTTCATCTTTTTCTTGTAAAAGTTAAACAAAACTAAATAAATAATTGTTTTGTTTTCTTATATTTGTTAAAATACTTTCAAAAAATGCAAATAAAGTACGATTATATCTTTGCAGGAGCAGGATTAGCAAGTCTGATGATTTTAGACAAAATGATGAATAATAAGCTTTTAGAAGGCAAAAAAGTATTATTATTAGAACCTAATGATAAAAATAATAATGACCGAACTTGGTGTTTTTGGGAGGATAAATTAGGTGATTTTGAGAGTTTAGTTTCAAAAAAGTGGCAACAAGCTTTGTTTATTAATGAGAAGGCAACAATAGAATGTCTTGCTGATGGTACAAATTATAAAATGATTGAGTCAATTCGTTTTTATAATTACGTTTTCGATAAATTAAAAAAACATTCAGAAATTAGCTGTAAAAAAGAAAGTTTTATTGCTTTTGAAGACAAAAAATCGCACGTAATTGTGACTTCTAATGTTGCGAAATATGCTACATTTAAATTTTTTAATAGTGTTTTTGATGTTTCAAAAATAGATATCAATAAAAAACACCCACTTTTAAAACAGCATTTTATAGGTTGGTTTGTAAAAACGAGTAATCCTATTTTTAATGTTAATTGCGCTACATTTATGGATTTTTCTATTCCACAAAAAGGAAACACACGATTTATGTATGTTTTGCCTTTTTCTCCAACCGAAGCTTTGGTCGAATATACTTTGTTTTCAGCTAATTTGTTGCAAACACAAGAATATGAAGTTGCAATAAACGATTATTTAAAAGAAAAAGGAGCAACTTCCTTTGAGATTGTTGCGAAGGAGCAAGGAAATATTCCCATGACTATTTTTCCTTTCTGGAAAAACAATTCGAGAAATGTTTTACATATAGGAACTGCTGGTGGTTGGACAAAAGCCAGTACTGGTTATACTTTTAGGAATACAATAAAGCAATCAGAAAAATTGGTCGGATTATTAAAAAAGCCAACAATCGACTTTCGAAAATTTCATCAAAAGAATAGATTTTTATTTTACGATAAAATTTTTGTTAGTGTTTTGTATAAAGATAATGATTTAGGAAAAAAAATATTCTCTAATATGTTTCTAAGAATAAAACCAAAAAAAATATTTAATTTTTTAGATGAAACATCTAATCTAAAAACTGAATTAGAAATTATACTAGCTTGTCCTAAAATACCCTTTATAAAGGCTTTATTAGGCTTTAAATGAGTTATTGCTGTCTTTGCCAAAACAAAGTGTAGTGACAACAAATGAAAGCGAACCACCCCGCAAGCTTATTATAAAAATCAATAGAAACAGCGAGTAATTTAAACCCTGATGCAGTAAAATGTATTAGGGTTTTTTGTTTTGTGTAAAATGTATAAAGTATGCACCTAAAAAACAAACATTTATTTTTTTTATTAAGATGGTAGTTATTAGCTTAATTTTTAACTAGAATACAGAAATAATACAAATTTAAAACTAAAAAAAAAATCCTAACTACTTAATTTATAAGTGATTAGGATTTTATTTTTAACTTAAAAGTGACCACGGCGGGATTTGAACCCGCACGCCCTTACGAGCACCAGCCCCTCAAGCTGGCAAGTCTACCGTTTCTCCACGTGGCCTTAAATAAAAAAAGTCATTCACTTGTGGTGAACGACTTTCTTGTGACCTGGCTGGGGCTCGAACCCAGGACCCCATCATTAAAAGTGATGTGCTCTACCAACTGAGCTACCAAGTCATTGCTTGAAGTAATAAAAAAAATTGTGACCTGGCTGGGGCTCGAACCCAGGACCCCATCATTAAAAGTGATGTGCTCTACCAACTGAGCTACCAAGTCATTGTTATTACCTCAATGCGGGTGCAAAGATAAGAATATATTATTCATTTTTCAAAGTAAATTTGTCTTAAATTTGTCTTTTTTTTAAAAATATTCTCAGTGTCTTAATTTATAAGGTTTTAGCTTCATGAAAAAAATTGTTTTAGTTGGTTATATGGCTTCTGGAAAAACAGAAATAGGAAAATTACTCTCGAAAAAAGTAAATTTACCGTTTTTAGATATAGATTATCTCATCGAAGAGAGTCTTTCTAAAACTGTAAATGAAATTTTTGAAGAGAAAGGAGAGGTTTTTTTTAGGAAAAAAGAACATGAAGTGTTTAAAAATAAAATAAATTCGAAACAATCGTTTATATTAAGCCTTGGCGGCGGCACGCCATGTTATGCAGAGAATCATCTCTTTTTGCAAAAAGATGACGTAATTTCTATTTATCTAAAAGGGAGTGTTGCAACTTTAGTAGATAGATTGAAGATGAATAAAGACAAACGACCGCTTCTTAAGAATTTAGCAAATGATGAACTAGCAGAATTTGTTGCCAAGCATTTATTTGATCGTAATTTTTACTACAGCCATTGTAAATACACTATTATAATAGATGATAAGTCTCCGTTTGATATTGTTGAAGAAATACATAAGATATTATTCTAAGTATGCGCAATCCTGATTTTCGGTAAAAACGACTTGTACGTGTTCTAATAAAGAGGTAGACAGCGAAATGCCTTTAAAATCTGCTTTTATAGGGTATTTTTTGTGATTTCTGTCTATTAAAACTGCGGTTTTAAACTTTTTTAAATCAACATCAAGAAAATGCCTTACACCGTAAATTAATGTCGTTCCAGAATTAAGAACATCATCAACTAGTACTAATCCTTTATTTTCATAATCCTTTTTAGCAATAGAAGTTGTAATGGGAGAGTTTGGGTTTCTTTTATTAATGTTTACATCACATAAAATTACTTCGAGAGGAGATATTTTTTTTAGTTCTGTAGCGATTTTATTAGCAAAAACACTTCCGTTTCCTTCAATTCCAGCTATGACAATTTCATTTTCATCGATAAAAGTTTCATAAATCTGATAGGCAATTCGCTTTATTTTAAATTCAATTTCTTGGTGGTTTAAGATATTATTTTGGCTCATGGTTGTTATTTTTTTGTAAAGATAAAAAACAGTTCGTTTCCTTCACGTGGTTTAATCGAATTATAAGCAGTTTCTATTGTTTTTATGTTAAAGTTGGTAGAAAATAATTTTAAATACTCTTCTTTCGATCCTCCAAAAGGTGGTCCAGCTTCGGTTAGCGGGAATTGAAACAGTAAGCCAATTATTTTGCCTTTCGGCGAAAGTAAAGAAAGCATCTTTTGTGCATATTTAACCCTTAATTCTGGATTTAATGCACAAAAAAAAGTTTGTTCGATAATTAAATCATAACTTCCTTCGAGTTCAAAAAAATCAGAAATTAGTAACTGATTCGCATTACAGTTTGGTATTCTTTTCTTCAAATTATCAATAGGTGTTTGGGCATAATCTGCAACAAAGCTATTATAGAACCCTTTTTTTATAAGGTATTCGTACTCATAGCCATTGCCGCAACCTGGAATTAATATTTTGATAGATTGATCTTCTATTTGGTCTATATATGCTTTTATTGGGGTGGTTATTTTACCTGTGTCCCAAGCAATATCGTTAGTTTGATATCTGTTTTGCCAGTATTTTTGGTCAATCTTCTTCATCGGTTTGTTTGTCTGTTGTATCAGTCCCAAAATCTTCTATATCTCGACGGTCTTTTTTAGTAGGACGCCCCGTTCCGTTTTTTCGGTAATGTTCTTTCGATAATTTTAGCAGTTCTAAATGAGCAAACGACTCGCTTGGAGTTTCATCTTTCCTATATATATCGACCAGTTTTGCACCCACGCGATTGTCAGGGATGCCTAAAACTGAGATGATATAAGTTATCTGATCTCTTCTAAAAGTAACTTTATCTCCAGCAAAGACTTCTTTAGAAGCTTTTGCTACTTGATTATTTACTGTAATGTGGTTTTTTTTGCAGGCTTCGGTAACCATATTTCTGGTTTTGTAATAGCGTACACACCAAAGGAATTTATCTATTCGCATAAAAATTAAAAAACAAAGTTAAATTTTAAACAAAAATAAATCAAAATTGTATCTTGCGCACCTAAAAAAGAATATAATGATTAGATTTTTTAAAGTAGCTTTTATATTTGCAATGAGTTTGATGATTTTTAGTTGTCATAAAAATGAGGATCCTACACCTGAATACGTTGTTCCTTTTGCTGAGCAGTATCCTAGAGACATTGCTGCTATCGATAAATATTTAGATGAATATCATATGGATGTAGCTGTTTTAGATGGTTCTTATGATGTAACATTTAAAAAAATAAGTATTATGCCTACGCCAGGTGTATCTATTAGAAATCAAACAGATTATCCTTTATTAAATAAAACAGTAAACAGAAACGGTGTTAATTATAAAGTATATTATATCTCACTGCGAGAAGGAACAAAGGAAAGACCAACAAAGGTAGATTCTGCTTTTGTGTCTTATAAAGGGTATTTGCTTAACGAGACTGTTTTCGATCAGGCACAAAATCCAGTGTGGTTTACTTTAGATAGAGTTATACAGGGCTGGAGGGATATCATGCCGTTATTTAAATCAGGAACCTTTGCTACAGATGCTGATGGAACAGTAAATTATACCAATTTTGGTGCAGGTGTTATGTTTTTGCCTTCGGGATTAGCTTATTATAATGGTTCAAGGGGCGCTATTCCTTCTTATTCGCCACTTATTTTTACCTTTAAATTGAAGGGAGTAAATTATGTAGATCATGATTATGATAGGATAGACTCTAAAGACGAGGATGTAGATGGAGATGGAGATCCAACAAATGATGATTCAGACGCAGATGGGCACCCTAATTATCTAGATATAGATGATGATGGAGATGGTTATTCTACAAAATCTGAAATTAAAAAACCTACCCCTTTAAGTGCAGGACAAGGAACTAGTTTGTATTATCCTTTTAGTCCAATTGTAGATGACCCTACAACAACAATAAATGAAAGTGAACCCAAAGGTATTCCTAGTTTATCTGGCGATGGCGATACACCCACAAGGTTGCGAAGACATCTAGATAAAAATGCGAAGCCACCTTATATAACATATTAAAATAAAAAATCCCATTTCATTAGAAATGGGATTTTTTATTTATGACAGAAAAAATGTAAAACTTTGTAGTTTTCAAACACTGAAAATTTTACATTTGTAATAACAAACAAATAATATGGAACTCAAATTAACCCGTCCAATTTGCTTTTTCGATCTCGAAACCACAGGAATAGACATAGGAAAAGACAGGATTGTCGAAATATCAGTATTTAAAATTTTTCCAAACGGAAACAAAGAAAGTAAAACATGGTTGGTAAATCCTACCATTCCAATTCCCGCACAAACCACGGCAGTGCACGGAATAACAGACGAAAAAGTAGCTAACGAACCAACTTTTAACGAATTGGCGTCGCAGGTTTATAATATGATAAAAGATTCAGATTTAGCAGGATTTAATTCTGATAGATTTGATATTCCGTTATTGGCAGAAGAATTACTTCGTGCAGGTGTCGATTTCGATATGAAAGGAAGAGTCTCTGTCGATGTGCAAACTGTTTTTCATAAAATGGAAGAACGAACGTTAAGCGCAGCACTCAAATTTTATACGGGTAAATCTCTAGAAAACGCCCATTCTGCAGAAGCAGATACAATGGCAACATACGAAATTCTAAAAGCACAACTTGATCGTTATCCGGAATTAGAAAATGACATGAAATCACTTTCAGAATTCACAACCAGAAAAAAAATAGCCGATTTTGCTGGAATGATAGCTTTTGATAAAGATAATGAAGAAGTTTTTACCTTTGGAAAACACAAAGGAGTAAAAGTAAATAAAGTTTTAGAAACGGAACCAGGTTATTTTAGTTGGATTCAAAACGCAGATTTTCCGTTATATACCAAGAAAGTTCTAACAGCAATTAAACTTCGAAAACTAAACACTAAATAATTTAATCTTTCAATTTTCGAATTATTAAATCTTTCAATTTTAAGAAATGAAAATAATCTGTATAGGTAGAAATTATACCGAGCACATTGCCGAATTACAAAACGAAAGGCCAGCGGAGCCAGTAGTCTTTCTAAAGCCAGATTCAGCTATTTTGCTAAAACAGCACCCATTTGTAATCCCCGAATTTAGCGATGATATTCATCACGAAATCGAAATAATTGTGCGCATAAATAAAGTTGGAAAATATATTGAGGCAAAATTTGCACATAAATATTATGACGAAATTAGTGTTGGAATCGATTTTACAGCACGTGATTTGCAACAAAAGTTAAAAGATAAAGGTTTGCCTTGGGAGAAATCAAAGGCTTTTGACGGTTCGGCAGTTATAGGTGACTTTTTATCGAAAAAAAATTACAATTCGATCGAAAATCTTACATTTGAGCTAACTAATAATGGTACAACAGTTCAAAAAGGAAATACAAATATGATGTTGTGGAAAATAGATGAATTAATCGCTTATGTTTCCCAATATTTCACCCTAAAAATTGGAGATGTTATTTTTACAGGAACCCCAGCAGGTGTTGCAAAAGTTAATCCCAATGATGTTTTGGAAGGCTTCTTAGAAAACAATAAACTATTTAGAATTCAAGTAAAATAAAAAGTATGGCAATACATTATAATTTGGCAAAAGTTTATGCAATTTCTGATGATGATAAAGACTTCGTATTGCAAATAGTAAAACTGTTTGTAGAGGAAGTTCCGTTAGATGTTAAACAAATAAAAGAAGGAATTAACGCTAAAGATTATGCCCACGCATACGGTTATGCCCACAAAATAAATCCCACACTCAGTTTATTGGGAATGGAAGCTGCTCATGATGAAATTCTTCAAATCGAACAATGGGCAAAAAACAAAGGTAAGAAAAAAGAAATTAAAGAAATATACAAAAGTATGTCGGGTCGTATCGATTTAGCTTTGTCTGAAATAAAAAAAAATTATAGTTTACATAAGGTATAAAACTATGATTATCATAAAAAAACGGCATAATTTTTGACATGTCAAATAAATGATTTTAACTTAAAATAATATATAATGCAAAAAAATTCGCTATTAAAATACTCCTTAACTTTATCCTTTTTTCTTTTTACTATTATAACTAATGCCCAGTTGTATGGAGGAATAGAGATAGGTAGTAAGGGAATAAAGATGACCGTGCTAGATGTAGATAATATTAAAAGAGGAGATTATGTTGTAAAATCTTTCTGGTCTGAAAATGCTGGAATAGTAAAAGGAGTGGCAATAGATGGTAATTTAGCAAAACAAGATATCGATAATGCAGGTGCTATTGTTTTGTCTAATTATATAAAAATAAAGCAAGATTTTAAAGTCCTAGATGAAAATATTTTTATAGTTGGTTCTTCTGGTGTTGCTATGGCAAAAAACACACAAGAATTAAAAGACAAGATTAAAGCGCTAACCAATAAAGATTTAGATTTTATAGATGTGCAAACCGAGGGTAAGATGTTGCTAAAAGGCTGTGTGCCACCTATAGATTATCCAAATGCCATGGTGTTAGACATAGGCGGAGGAAATACAAAAGGTGGTTATGTAGATGTTAGAAATGGCGATGTTTTTGTTTTTTTTCCAGTAAGTCTTAATTTTGGAACGGTTTCTCTAACCGAAGAAGTTTTCAAAAGAACATGGAAAGGAACCTTAGGGGAATATAACGAAAAATCATTTAGTTTTCTGCCAGAAGTTAGAAGGCAAATAGCCGCAATGTATGCCGCTGGTTCTTTAGCATTAGAAAAAGAAAAAATATTTATGTCCGGAGGAGCTGTTTGGGCTTTCTATACGCTTATGAATGGAGCAGCGAAACAAAATTTTAGCCAGTTTAAATTAGAGGATGTTATAGATTATGACGCTATACTAAAGAATAATTTTGTAAAATTTGAAGAGCTTGCTAAAACAGATAAGGAAGTAGAAGCAGTTTTAAAAACATATTCCCAAAAACATCTAATATCGGGCAGTAATATTCTTCAGGCTTGTCTAGAAGCTTTGCCAAATATTAACAATAAAAAGCTATATTTTGCCAAAGAAGGTCGAATCGCTTGGTTAGTTTCATATGTGGCCGATAGGTCTAAAAAAATTAAAAAAGTGTTTTAAATAGTTAAAATACAATCAAATAAACAAAAAAATCACTAATAACTACAAATAAACTCGTGGTAATTAGTGATTTTTTTATTATAAATTAAAAACAGAAAAACTATCAATAATGAAAGCAACCATAGTAACCGTTGGCGACGAAATTCTTATAGGGCAAATAATAGATACAAATTCCTCATTTATAGCCAAATCCTTAGACAAAATAGGCATAGGAGTGCACGAAATGTTATCTATCACTGACGATAAACAACATATTTTACAAACGCTTTCCTTACTACAAAACAAAGTCGATGTAGTTATTATAACAGGAGGTTTAGGACCAACAAAAGACGATATTACCAAGAAAACTTTATGCGAATATTTTAACGATAAACTAATAATTAACGAAAAAGTATTGGTTCACGTTACACAACTTATAGAAGATTATTTCAAAAGACCAATAACACAAGTAAATAAAGATCAGGCGCTTGTCCCATCTAAATGCGAAGTACTTTTTAATCAAGTCGGAACAGCCCCAGGAATGTGGTTGCAAAAAGAAAACACCGTCTTTATATCCCTACCTGGCGTACCCTATGAGATGAAATATTTAATAGAAAACGAAGTAATTCCAAAATTAATAGCAAAATACGAACGCCCTTTCATTATTCACAAAACCATACTAACCTATGGCGTTGGCGAAAGTTTATTAGCAGAACGAATAGAAACCTGGGAAGACAATCTGCCTAAATTTATAAAACTAGCCTATTTGCCAAGCCCAGGACGAGTACGATTAAGATTATCAGCTCGTGGTGTCGATGAAAATGTGCTAAAAAACGAAATTAGTTTGCAAGTACAAAAGCTACAGTTAATAATTTCCGATTGCATTGTAGGCTTCGAAGAAGACGAAACCCTCGAAGTTGTTTTAGGAAAACTCTTAACAGAAAAAAAGCTAACAATCTCGACAGCAGAAAGTTGTACAGGTGGCAAAATAGCCTCAACTATAACATCAGTTTCGGGATCATCAAATTATTTCAAAGGCAGCATCGTGAGCTATGCTACCGAGGCCAAAGTAGCCGTTTTGGGTATTTCTCAAGAAAAAATAAACAAATTTTCAGTCGTTAGTACTCAAGTAGCTGAAGAAATGGCAACACAAGTTCAAAAAAAATTTAAAACAAATTTTGCCATTGCCACAACAGGAAATGCAGGACCCAATAAAGGCGATGCAAATGCAGAAGTTGGAACCGTTTTTATCGCAATTGCCACTCCAAAAGGAGTTTTTTCCGAAAAATTCAATTTTGGGCAACCCCGTGAAAAAGTGATAGATAGGGCTTTAAACCAAGCTTTAGAAATGATTTATAAAGAAATTTTAAAAAACTATTCAAAATAATTTGCTACAACCATTTATTTTTCGTTCTTTTGCACTCTGAATTTTGAATAACGAAAAAAGATAATATAATGTCAAGAATTTGTGACCTTACTGGTAAAAGAGCGATGGTAGGAAATAACGTTTCTCACGCAATGAACAAGACAAAGAGAAAATTCTCTGTGAACTTGATTAAAAAGCGTTTTTACCTTCCTGAAGAAGACAGATGGATTACTCTAAGAGTAGCAGCTTCTACAATCAAAACGATTAACAAAAACGGAATTTCTGCAGTTTTGAAAAAAGCGCAGACAGAAGGATTTATAAAATAATCTGGTCCTAAAAACTATATAGCAAGATGGCAAAGAAAGGTAATAGAATTCAAGTAATTTTAGAGTGTACTGAGCATAAAGCTTCTGGCGTAGCTGGAACTTCACGTTACATTACAACTAAAAACAAAAAGAATACTCCAGATCGTTTGGAGATCAAAAAATTCAATCCAGTATTGAAAAGAGTAACTGTTCATAAAGAAATTAAATAATAATAAGTCATGGCAAAGAAAACCGTAGCAAGTTTGCAAACAGCTTCTAAAAGATTATCTAAAGCTATCAAAATGGTAAAATCCCCAACAACGGGAGCTTACACTTTTGTTGAAGCAATTATGACACCAGAAGAAGTAGATACATTCTTAAAAAAGAAATAATCTAACAGAACAATAAATATACTAAAGCTACTTTCTTTTGGAAGTAGCTTTTTTGTTTTATATTTGCATGTAAAAATTTTTTAGGAGCAAAACATTTTCGAATTTATTAAACCATTTTCCTGCTGTACGTTACAATCTTTATATGTCATACAGGTTCTAAAAACCTGTATGACATATAAAGGATTTTCACTTCCATCAGGGCTAAATACAAACTGTAGGCTTCTATTAAACATTAGGTTTTTAGTCTATACTCTAAAAATCTAACCACATAAAAAAAAACAAATAAAATGAATTTTTTTAAAAAAATATTCTCCTCCGAAAAAAAAGAAAATCTAGACAAAGGACTAGAAAAATCCAGCAACTCTTTTTTATCAAAACTAACAAAAGCCATAGCAGGAAAATCTAAAGTAGATGACGATGTCCTCGATAATCTAGAAGAAATTCTCGTATCATCAGACGTAGGAGTAAATACAACCCTGAAAATCATTCAACGAATCGAAGCCCGAGTTTCTAACAATAAATACCTAGGAACCGACGAACTCAATAAAATACTTCGAGAAGAAATAGCAGGACTATTATCCGAAACAAATACAGGCGAAGCCACAAAATTTGAAATTCCAGCCCACAAAAAACCATATGTCATTATGGTAGTAGGAGTAAACGGAGTAGGAAAAACAACAACTATAGGAAAATTAGCCAATCAGTTTAAAAAATCAGGATATAGTGTCGTTCTTGGAGCTGGCGATACTTTTAGAGCCGCCGCCATCGATCAATTACAAATATGGGCAGATAGAGTAGGAGTACCTATCGTAAGACAACAAATGGGAAGTGACCCAGCATCGGTAGCTTTCGATACTTTACAAAGTGCCGTAGCACAAAATGCAGATGTTGTTATTATAGACACCGCTGGTCGTTTGCATAATAAAATAGGCTTAATGAACGAACTCACCAAGATAAAACGAGTAATGGAAAAAGTAATTCCAGAAGCGCCACACGATGTAATGTTGGTTCTAGATGGTTCAACAGGACAAAATGCCTTCGAACAAGCCAAACAATTTACCGCTGCAACCGAAGTTACTTCATTAGCCGTTACAAAACTAGACGGAACAGCAAAAGGTGGAGTCGTAATAGGAATTTCTGACCAATTTCAAATTCCTGTAAAGTATATAGGCGTAGGTGAAGGTATAAACGACTTACAGGTTTTTAATAAATACGAATTTGTAGATTCTTTTTTTAAATAAGATATGAGTAAACTAACTGACTATTACAAAAGCTTAAATCCGTTGCATTTATTTATATTTGGAACAGTCTTTATGCTTTTAGCACGCACAGCAAAAGATAACTTTACTTTCGAAATTAGTTGTTTATTAGCTTCTTTAATACTATATGTTTTGGCTCTGATAAAGTATTTAAAAAAGTAAAACCACTCGTCTCGGGTGGTTTTACTTTTTTAAAGTGAATTTAGTTTATATCCCATTTACGATAACTACAAAATCATCAGCTTTTAATGCTGCTCCTCCTATTAATCCGCCATCAACATCGGGTTTAGAGAAAATTTCTTTAGCATTGTCAGGTTTTACACTACCACCATAAAGAATAGAAACATCTTCGGCAATATCACTTCCAAAAACTTTGCGAACAGTTTCTCTAATAAATTCGTGCATTTCTTGCGCTTGTTCTGGACTTGCAGTTTCGCCTGTTCCTATTGCCCAAACGGGTTCGTAAGCCAAAATAATATTTGCCCAAGCGGATTTATCTATATGAAATAATCCGTCACGCAATTGGTTTTCAACGATATTGAAATGTTGTTTGTTTTGACGGTCTTTCAATTCTTCTCCAAAACAAAATATAACAGTCATCTCGTGTCTTAAAGCCGTATCTACTTTAAACGAAATTATAGCATCAGTTTCATGAAAGATAGCTCTTCGTTCCGAATGGCCAAGGATTACAGTATTTACTCCAATGCTTTTTAGCATATCTGCAGAAATTTCACCAGTATAAGCGCCATTTTCTGCTTGGTGCATATTTTGTGCTGCCACACGAATATTAGTAAATTCGGTATGGTCTACAGCCGAAGCAAGATTTATAAAAGTTGGTGCAATAATTATTTTAGCATTACTATTGGTTGGTAATTTATCTATTAATTCATTAATTAAATCTTCGGTTTCTTCCGAATTTTTATTCATCTTCCAGTTTCCAGCTACAATTTTTGCTCTCATTAGTTTAGGCTTTTTAATAATATATTTACTTTTTCTTTATCGGTTTCAATGGCTTTATATAAGGCTATTTTTCCTGTCTTGTCTATAATAATATATCTGGGAATCCAATCTAAATTGATAGATTTTCCAAAAGTGCCTTTCATCCCTTCTGGGATTAAATAATGATCTCCTTTTAGTTCATGTTTTTCTATACCTTTTGTCCAAGCTTCTAGTGTTTTGTCGCAAGAAAGAAAAACAAAATCAGTATTAGAATGTGTGGCTTGTAATTCTTTAATATTGGGTATATTTTTTACACAATCGCCACACCAAGATGCCCAAACTTCTACAACTAGAGTTTTTCCTTTGTGTTTTTTTATAATTTCGGCTAAATTGGTTTCGCTTGCATCTGGAGCCACTAATTTGCTTATTAAAGTTTCTTTAGCAAATTCTGTTTTTTGAGCATTCGAACAAGAAATATTTAATGCTATAACGAATAATAATCCTATTAATTTTTGCATGATTTTTTATTTTTTTAATTCAGAAAATGGTTTGTTAATTAGTGCTTGATAATCGATAGGGTTAAATTTGTTGTCGGTAATTCCGTTATAATACTTATAGGTATTGCCGTTCCAGATATATTTTACCCCTGGCGTGTCTTTGCCAGTTCCTAAGGCATTCCAAAACGGAATAATCTCGATGATTTTATAAGGATATTCTGCACCTGTTTCTTTAAAAAAGTCTGGAATTAAATCTACTTCTTCATTCATAAAAATGATTAATATTTCAGGGAAATTAGCATTTTTTTGTTTCAATTCTGTTAGTTCTTTTGCTGCTTTGCGGCAGTGGTCGCAACCTGGAACAAAAAAGCAAAGTGTTTTTCGACCTGTATCTATTTTTGGAAATAATTTGGCATAACCTGATTTGTGTTTTGTGGGTTCGGTTGTTGAAATTACTTCTTCAATTTTTGTTGGAATTGCTTTTTTTACCGAATCTACTTTTACAGTAGTAATAACTGAATCTTTAAGAATTGGAGCTATAATTTCGTTTTTAGTGCTGTCTATTAAGGTGTTTTCTATAGGCGAAATAGTAAAATCGTTTGTGTTTTTTTTAATTGGTGCCAATAAAAACAGTGATATTATGGTTGCTAATGTAATACCTATAACTACATAAAAATTATTTTTATCATTTGTTTTTGATAATAAAAAGAATAAGTAAACCAACAGAAAAATGGCAATTATATTCTTTATAATGGCTTGAATAGGTGTCATTGGGATTAGTTCGCCAAAACAACCACAATTCCCTGTGTTTCCGCCACTTAAAAATGTTACATAAGACAAATGACCAACGAAAACCGCTAATAATAAAATGGTTATAGGGATAATTAATTTTCGTAGAAAGTTGTTTTGAAGTATTAAAATACCTAAGGCTAACTCGATTCCTATTAAAATTCTAGAAAACCACGGTGCAATAATTTCCGAAAATCCTAGCGGATACAACTGTTTTACTTCAAATGTTGAAATGGCAAAATACGGAGATGGATACATTTTGGCAATGGCCGAAATGATAAATAAGAACGAAATTAGTATTCTAATTGTGTAAGGTAAATAACTACTTTTTACTTTTTCCATTTTTATGTTTTTTACAAATATAAAACGGATTAATTTTAATATTTGTTAATGAGTTGTTATTTTTTGAAATCTATATAATATAAATATTTCACCACATATAAACACAAATTCTGAAAAAAACAAAACTTTGTTTTTAGGTAGATTGCATAGCTATATCTAAAAATATTTTCTATGTAAACCGTTACTCTATTTTTCTATGCATCTGTGCGTTAAAACATTAAATATTCTTACGATAATTCATTAATATTAATGCAAAAACGGCATAATTTATCATATCTTGATAATTGGCATCAATTCCTTCAGAAACCAATGTTTGGCCCTTATTATCTTCAATTTGTTTTACTCTAAGAATTTTTTGCAAAATTAAATCGGTCAAGGAACTCACACGCATATCACGCCAAGCTTCACCGTAGTCATGATTTTTGTTTTCCATTAATTCTTTGGTCAATTTTATTTTTTCGTCATATAATTTCACAGCCTCATCAACAGATAAATCAGGTTGTACGGCAACTCCTTTGTCTAGCTGTATTAATGCCATTATCGAATAATTGATAATCCCAATAAACTCTGAACTTTCGTCTTCATTTACTTTTCGAACCTCATTTTCTTGAAGGCTACGAATGCGTTGTGCTTTTATAAATAGCTGATCTGTAAGCGATGGCAAACGTAAAATGCGCCATGCAGAACCGTAATCTTTCATTTTTTTAGTAAATAAATCTCGACAAATTATGATGATTGCGTCGTATTGTTGTGAAGTATTCTTCATTTTTTAATTTATATTTGTAACAAATTTGTTCAAAAATAAGGTATTTTTTTGATTGTTGATTGAAGATTAGCGATTTTTGAATGCAGATTTGTAAAAACTGAAATTTATACCAATGACAATTAACTGCAAAGGACAACTTATAGATTTATCTACACCAAAAGTAATGGGGATTTTGAATGTTACACCAGATTCTTTTTATGATGGTGGACGATTTGTTTCAGAAAAAAATGTTTTGATTCAAGTGGAAAACATGCTACAAGATGGTGCGAATTTTATAGATATTGGAGGGCAATCTAGCAAACCAAAAGCGGCCATTGTTTCGATCGATGAAGAGTTGAAAAGAGTTGTGTCGATAGTCGATTTAATTTTGAAAAAATTTCCAGAAACGATGATTTCTATAGATACTTTTAATAGTAAAGTAGCTCAAATAGCGGTTGAAAATGGCGCAGCAATTATTAATGATATTTCTGCAGGAAATCTTGATGATAATATGTTCGAAACCATTGCAAAACTACAAGTTCCGTACATTATGATGCACATGCGCGGCACACCGCAAACCATGCAAGAAATGACAAACTATGATGATTTACTTAAAGATATTTTGTTTTATTTTTCTGAAAAAGTAGCCAAAGCCAGAAGTTTTGGTATTAATGATTTGATTATAGATCCAGGATTTGGCTTTGCTAAAACATTGGAACAAAACTTTGAATTATTAAATAAATTAGAATTGTTTGAAATGCTCGAATTACCAATTTTAGTTGGAGTTTCTAGAAAATCGATGATTTATAAAACATTAGAAACTACACCTGAAAATGCTTTAAATGGGACTTCGGTTTTAAACACAATTTCGTTAACAAAAGGGGGTAATATTCTCCGAGTCCATGATGTAAAAGAAGCGGTAGAATGTGTGAAGTTGTATAATCAATTACACAAATTTGCACAAATTAATTAGTTAACTGATACCCGTGAGCGGTACAAAATGCAAAAGAAAAAAGGAACAATAAAGTACTTTGCATTTTATTGTTCCTTTTAATTTATATTTTAGCTACCAATTTATCTTGCTTGTCCAATCATCAAAGGTTTCAAGCGAAATTGGAAGGTTTTTCAAAGTGTTTTCTTTTAAATCTTGAACTTGTAAATAAGTAATATTGTCTTTTACAAATCTGTAAATATTTGAAATTTCTTTTGCAGTTTCATCTCCAAACGCTGGAGAAATTTGTAATTCAAAATCATCAGGTGAAACAGGAACAAAACGAATTGGTTTTCCAGCATATTTAGAAATTGTTGATGCCATTTCTTCGCCAGTTAATAACTCAATTCCACCAACATTAAACTTTCTACCTTTTAATTCTGGTTTTTTTAGTGCTTCAACAATAAATTTTGCTAAATCAAAGTGACTAATCCAAGCAATTTTTTCATTCGGCGGAACTGGATATGGTAGAATTCCATTATTTTGAATTACAGGTAGCAAAAATGGAGCAGAAAAATTATCCATATATAAAGTTGGGCGAAGAGAAATGTAAGGTAACTTTTCTTTATCAAAATACTGCTCAATTAATAATTTGCTGTCAAAAGCAATCAAACCAACTTTTTCAGGATAAACAGGTAAATTAGTATTAAAAATTATTAACTCAACTTTTGAAGATTTCCAAGCATTAACAACGTTTTCGGCAAAAAGCATCAATTGCTTTTCATCAAATAATAATGGAAACGACAAAACAACTTTACTCACATTCTTAAAAGCATTTTTTAAACTTTCTAAATCTTCAAATCGTCCTTCAAAAATTTCGATATTCTGATTTTCTAAATCTTTCGCTTCTTTGTTTGGAGAAACCAAAGCCGAAACTGAAAAATCTTGTTTCAAAAGTTCTTGAATTACTGCATTTCCTTGATAACCAGTTGCACCAGTTACTAAAATTTTATTTTTCATAATTTTTATTTTTAAATATTAAAGCAAAACTATAACTTAGCAAACTATTAGACAAGTACCTACAAAAAAGTAGGTTACTAACTAAAAAGTAATAATTATTGATAATCAGTGTACTAAAAACATTAAATAGTGAAAAATAATTTTTTACAAGTAGAAGAATGTCCGGTAAAGCGTTCATTAAACATTTTAGGAGGAAAATGGAAATTGAGAATTATTGGACAAATTGGAATTGAAATTCGCAGATATGGTGATTTGAAAAGACAAATTCCAGACATTAGCGAAAAAATGTTGATCCAAGAATTAAAAAGTTTAGTAGAATTTAATATTTTGGATAAAAAATCGTACAATGAAATTCCGCCAAAGGTTGAATATTCATTAACTAAAAAGGGATTAAAAGTATTGCCAATACTAGAAAGTTTGTCAGAATTTGGAAAAGAAAACTAAAAAATCGGGCATCAGTTAACAGCCTTTTTATGGGATTGCTAATTTAGTCTTGTATTTGTAAAATTTGTGTTTATATTTTCTCAAGAGCTACAAACTGCGAGTCATATAATTTTCGGTAATAACCATTTTCCTTTTGTAAAAGCTGATTGTGTGTTCCTTCTTCAACTACGATTCCTTTGTCTAGAACTACAATTTTATCAGCATTTATAATCGTTGCCAAGCGATGTGCTATTACGATTGATGTTCTGTTCTTTGTAATTGTTTCGGTAGCTTTTTGTATGAGTTCTTCTAAATAAACATCGATAGATGAAGTGGCTTCATCGAGAATTAGAATGCTAGGTTTACTCACATAAGCACGCAAAAAAGCAATGAGTTGGCGTTGTCCTGATGATAACATATTGCCACGTTCTTTTACATTATAATCGTATCCGTTTGGTAAACTCATAATAAATTCGTGTGCACCAATTTCTTTAGCAGCAGCGACAACTTCTTCTTTAGAAATTGCTAGATTGTTTAAAGTGATATTATTATAAATCGTATCTGCAAATAAGAAAACATCTTGTAAAACAATGGCTATTTGTTGGCGCAAACTATCTAGAGTATAATGAGTAATATCATTACCATCAATAGAAATTGTACCTGATTTTATTTCATAAAAACGGTTTAGCAGGTTAATTATTGTCGATTTTCCTGCGCCAGTTGCTCCTACAATGGCAATTGTTTTTCCCTCATTAATAGATAAATTAATGCTTTTTAAGACATCTTCATCTGGTTTATAGCCAAAAGTTACGTTTTTAAAATTTATTCTTCCTTCAAATTTTGGAGCGATTTCGGTGCCAATATCTTCAATATGATCATTGGTGTCTAATACTTCAAAAACACGATGGGCTGCAATCATTCCCATTTGCATTTCGTTAAATTTATCTGCAATTTGTCGCAGTGGTGTAAAAAATATGGAGATATACATCGTAAAAGCAAACAAATCGCCTTGTTTGGTTAGCGGATCGTCGTTTAATATTAGCATGGCTCCGTAATAAACAATAAAGCTTAAGGATAAAGACGAAATAATATCGGCAATTGGAAAAAATATAGAGTTATACCAAACATTTTTTACCCAAGCTTTTCGGTGTTTGTCATTTATTTCTTTAAATTTTTCGAGTTCTATGTCTTCTCTAGTAAAAAGCTGTACAATTTTCATTCCTGTAACGCGTTCTTGTACGAAAGTATTTAGGTTAGAAATTTGGTTTCTCACTTCTTCGAAAGCAAGTTGCATTTTTTTCTGAAATATTCTGGTTATATACACAAGAATTGGCATTGCCGCTAGAATAATCATGGTTAATTTCCAATTCATATACAACATAAAGAGGAGTACTACGGCCATTTTAAGTAAATCACTTATAATCATAAATAAACCTTGGCTAAAGATTCTTGCAATAGATTCGATATCAGAAACAGAACGGGTAACTAATTTGCCTACGGGTTCGTGATCAAAATAACTAATTTTGAAGCTTGTCATGTGTTTAAAAAGCTTTATTCTAATGTCTTTTATGATGTCTTGTCCCAACCAGTTTGCCCAATATACAAAGTAAAATTGTGATAATACTTCGAGAATAAGCGAACTTGCCATAAGGATTACGAATAAGGAAAATCCGTTTTTATCTTTTGGTAATACATAATCATCTATTATGTTTTTTAGCAAATAGGGGCGAAGTGCTGCAAAAATGGCTAATAATATTGCCCAAACAATAACGCTATAAAATCGTTTTTTGTATGGTTTGGTATATTCTAAAATCCTTTTGAAAAGGGTTGTGTCAAATGCTTTCATCTTTTTTTATATACGGGTATTCGATATTTGTGAGAAATAAACCATGTGCTGGAACCGAAAACCCTGCGTTTTCTCTGTTCTGAGATTCGATTATTTGTATAAAATTTTCGATTGTTATTTTGTGTAAACCAATATTTATGAGTGTTCCTACAATGGCACGTACCATATTTCTTAAAAATCTGTCGGCCGTGATGGTAAAGATGAGTTGCTCTTTTTCGATGCTCCAAAATGCTTCGGTTATCTTGCAGTTATAAGTATTTACATCTGTATTTGTTTTCGAAAAACATTTAAAATCGGTAAATTTTAATAATACTTTTGCCGCTTCATTCATGGCAATGACATCTATTTTCTTTGATGAATACCAAGCTAAATTATTAGTAAAAACATTTTTGTAAGTCGAAATATGATAGTTGTATGTTCGTGAAGTAGCATCAAATCTGGCATGGGCTTGATTGTGAACGGGAATTATATTAAAAATCACAATGTCTTTTGGTAAAAATGAATTGGCTTTGTGAATAAATTTTGCATTATCGATACTAATATCAGTATCAAAATGACCATACATTTGTTTGGCATGCACACCAGCATCAGTACGGCCAGCACCCATAATATCTATTTTTTCTTGTAGTAGTGTCGAAAAAACTTTGTTTAAAGTTTCTTGTACTGATGTCGCATTAGGTTGGTATTGCCAGCCATGATATTGTGTTCCGTTATAAGCAAATTCTATAAAATATCTCAAAACAAAAAAGGATTTTTTTTACAAAGATAAAGGAAATGTATTGGTAAGTTTCAATTACAAATTATGAATTGCGAATTAGCTTTAAAATTTATTAATTATTGTACAATTAAATTCGCTTAATTGTATAATTCGCTACATTTTTTAAATCTCATTATTTGTGTGTTGCCACTAGGGTTGGGCTTTTGGTTACAAACCAAGTTTACGGAACTCCGATAAGAATAAAGTTTACTAAAAAGCCTTAACGCAAAATACGGTAATTAATAGAAATAAGCCACTAAAACGTATGGTTTAACAAATATAGATATACTTTTTCGGTGGGTAATCCTACCACGTTTGTGTACGAACCATGAATGTTTGTGATGCCTATAAGTCCTATCCATTCTTGTATTCCGTAGCTTCCCGCTTTGTCGAAAGGTTTGTAATTATCTAAATAATATTTGATAGCTTCGTCTGATAATGTACCAAAAGTAACTTGTGTAATATCATTTATAATTTCGGTTTTGTTTTTGGTTTTAAAGCAAACTGATGTTATAACTTCATGAGTTTGATTAGATAATTTTTGAAGCATGGCAAAAGCATCGTCATAATCTTTTGGTTTTCCTAACGCTTCATTTTGTAACCAAACCAAAGTGTCGCTTGTTACTAGTAGTTCATTTTGGAGTAAATCGCCATCAAAAGCCGAAGCTTTTAGTTTGGCTAAATAATCGGTAATTTCTAGTGATTGTAAGGTTTTTGGGAATATTTCTTCGATTTCTTTGAGACGGACTTCAAAATCTAAATCTAAATTTTTAAAAAATTCTTGTCTTCTTGGAGAGCCAGAAGCCAGAATTATTTTGGTGTTTTCGAACTTTTTACGCAACATAATATTTCATATTTATTCCAATTACTGCAATAGAAATGATTCCGAAAAGGATAACCATTTTTAAAACATTACTAAGATAATAGAAGTCTTTTTTTGTTTGGGCAAACCAAATTTTAATCATAAAATATAATAAAGGACCAATTAGGAAAAGGAAAATATAACCTGTTGCATATTGTAAATGAAACAAATAATTATATACATAATACAAGATGCACAAAACGGGAACAAAGCTTAATATAAATACTAATTTGGAAGTTTTATAAACCCCAAAAACAATTGGTAGTGTTCTTATTTCTTGTTTTTTATCTCCTTTTGTGTCTTCTAAATCTTTTACAATTTCTCTTATAAAATTGAGTATAAATGCTATCGTAGCAAAATCTATCAGCACAGAAAATACGGGACGCATTTGTTCTTTGTTAGTAATATCTGTTGCGGGAAAAATCATGAATAAATCTATTATTATAATGCTAAAAGCTAGTAATGAAGCTACAATAACATTTTTTAAAATCATGATTTGCTTTAGGTTAGTGGCATAAATATATAATAAGGCGGCGCATAAAATGAAAACGGTAACAAAATTAGGACGCATGATGAGTCTAGAAAGGTAAAATCCTATTCCTACGCCTATAACGGTAAAAAGGACATATAAATTGTAAGCTAATGCTTCGGTAATGGTTTTGCCTATGATGACTTTTTTGGGTTTGTTTTCGGTATCAGCATCTTGATCCATAATATCATTAATAATATAGCCGCCAGCAGCAATGCAAACTGTCGAAATTATTAATAAATAATATTGCCATAAAGCCAAAGCTAAAGGAATGTCTTGCATTTTTAGGAATCCAAATAAAACGATGAGTTGCATGAGTGCAATCATAATTAAGTTTTGGTATCGAATGAGTTTTAGGTATTTCATTTTTTTGTTTATTTGATTAAGATTTCAAATTAATTCGTAATTATTCTTAATCGTGTTTCCCATCAAAATAAGTAAGCCATTTTCCTTGTACTTTCATCACTTGTTCTATCACATCACGAACAGCACCGTTTCCGCCATTTATGTGCGAAATATATTTTGAAACTCCTTTTATTTCTGGGGTTGCATCCTGCGGACAAGTGGGTAATCCAACCAATTGCATGACATGATAATCAGGAATATCGTCGCCCATATACAAGACTTGTTCGGGTTTAATATTGTATAATTCGATATATTCTTTAAAGGTTTCTACTTTGTTTGGTGCGGCAAGATGAATATCGGTAATGCCTAAATTTCTTAATCTGATGCGAACACCTTCGTTGCTTCCGCCCGAAATAATGCAAACATTATAACCAGATTCTAGGGCTGATTTCATAGCAAATCCGTCACGAATGTGCATTTCTCGTAGCATTTCTCCTGTTGGGGAAACGTGTACTTTTCCGTTGGTTAGTACGCCATCAACATCAAAAATAAAGGTAGTGATGTCGTTCATGATTTCTTTATAGCTTTTTGCCATTATCGATAATAGATTTTGTTAGTATTTTATAAATTTCCTTCTGATTTTCGTTGGTTAGAAAATGCAAATGGGCGTTAATTGTTTGTGTGTCGTTTCGTTTTGCTGGTCCGGTTTGGGCTTCATCTGGCGAAAGTAAAGAAATTTTATTTGCTGTTTCTTGTATTAATGGTTGTAATATTTCGAAAGGAATATTGTTTTCGGTACAAATATCGTTTCCAATTTTATACAAATGATTTACAAAATTATTGACAAAAACTGCCGAAACATGTAGTGTTTTTCTTTGATTTGAATTAATTTGAAACACTTTTTTAGATATAGATCTAGCCACTGTTTCTAATAATTTATAATCGGATTCATTTTCGGCTTCTACACAAATTGGAATTTCGTTGAAGTTAATAGCTGCGTTTTTCGAAAAGGTTTGCAACGGATAAAAAACACCTTTTCGGTTTTTATCATCTAAATTAGTAATATTGATGCTTCCCGAAGTGTGTACTACTAATTTGTTATTTAAATTTAATTGATGAGAAACTTCTGCAATAGCATTATCAGAAACAGAAATAATATACACATCGGCATCAACTAAAGAGCTAAAGTTGCTTGTAATTTTCGAATAATCGATAATATTTTTAAGGCTTTCTTTGTGGCGAGAAAAAGCTTGTACTATTTGGATAATATTACTTTTAGCAAACGATTTTATTAAATGTTGCGCAACATTTCCTGAACCTATTATTACTACTCGAATCATTTGGCTAAAATAAATAAAATTTATTAATTTTTTGAAATTTATAAATTTGGTAAATTTATCATAATTTATGCTTAAATTATGATAGTTTGTTTATTTGAAACAAACATTTTTCAGTATTTTTGCTACACTTTATAAAAACGACTCCAAATTTATTATGGAAAAATTAAAATCGATACTCTTTTCAACAAGATTAATGGCAATATTGTTTCTTGGTTTTGCAATTGCGATGGCCACGGGAACATTTATAGAAAGCAAATACAACACCACAACGGCTAGAATTTTAGTATATAATGCTTGGTGGTTTGAGGGGATTATGTTAGTTTTTGTATTAAATTTTGCAGGAAATATTAAGAGGTATCAGTTGCTAAAAAAAGAAAAATGGGCAACATTAATGCTTCATTTGTCATTTATATTTATCATTATAGGAGCAGGAATTACCCGATATATTAGTTACGAAGGCATGATGCCTATTCGTGAAGGGGCTTCGGAAAATCATTTTTATTCTGATAAAACTTTTTTGTCATTAAATGTAGATGGAGAATATAAAGGAGAAATGAAACGTCGTACTTTCGAGCAACCCGTTTTGTTTTCGCAAGCAACCAACAATCATTTTTCGATAAATGAAAATTTCGACAAAACACCATTTACTATCCAATTGAAAAAGTTTATTATGGGCGCAAAAGAAACCATAATAGAAAACAAAAACGGAATAGATTTTCTGAAAATGGTCGAATCTGGTGGCGGATCACGACATGAGCATTTCCTAAAATCGGGCGAAGTAGTTAATATTCATAATGTACTTTTTTCGTTAAATAAATTTACAAAAGGCGCTATAAATATTAATACCACTTTAGGTGCTTACACGATAAGTGCGCCATTTGAGGGTGAGTTTATGCGAATGGCAGACAAACTACAAGGAAAGGTTGCTAAAGATGCTACCCAACCATTGATGATGCGTTCTTTATATAACGTTGGAGGGGCACAATTTGTGTTTCCAGAACCAGCAAAAAAAGGAACAATAGGTTACGAATCTAGTAATAATTATAAAGCAAAAGAGGAAGATGACGCACTTGTTTTAATCATAAAATCAGCGGGGCAGGAGCGAGAAGTAACACTTGTGGGTTCTAAAGGTAAAATGGGTGAGCCAAAAGTTGTAAAAATTGGAAAACTAGATTATACCTTATCTTATGGTAGTAAATCGTACGAATTACCATTTAAAATAAAATTAAATGATTTTGCTGCTCAAAAATATCCAGGAACAGAAAAAAGTTATTCTTCTTACGAAAGCTCAGTTACAGTTGAAGATAAACCAAATTTCGATTATAAAATTTTTATGAATCACGTGTTAGATTATAAAGGGTATCGTTTTTTTCAGTCTTCATTCGATCCAGATGAGAAAGGAACAGTACTGTCAGTAAGTCATGATTTTTGGGGAACTTGGATTACTTATCTGGGGTATTTTATGTTGTTTTTTGCCTTAATGGCCATCATGTTTACAAAAGACTCTCGTTTTGCCGACATAAAACGAAAATTAGAACTTGTAAAAATTAAAAAAGCAAATCTTACAATTCTGTTTTTATTATTTGGATTAAGTGGTTTTGCACAAAATCATCAGGAGAAAAAAATTACACAAAAACAAATAGATTCTGTTCTAGACAAACGAAAAATTAGCGAAAAACATGCCGAAAAATTCGGACGTTTAATCGTTCAAGATTTGGGTGGAAGGATGAAACCTATAAACACTTTTTCGTCAGAATTATTAAGAAAAGTGAGCCATTCTGATACATATCAGAATATGAATTCAGATCAAGTATTTGTCTCGATGACACAATATCCAACAGTTTGGTATGAAGTGCCATTAATTTATATAAGAGAAGGAAACGACAGTATTCGCAGTATTATAGGGATTGATAAAAAACAAAAATTAGCCAAATTTATCGATTTTTTTGATGAAAAAGGAAATTATAAATTATCTAAATATCTAGATGCTGCCTATAAAGCTGCAAATCCCAATAATTTTGAAAAAGGTTTTGTAGAAACAGATAAGAAGATAAACTTAATGAACTCGGCATTATCAGGAAGTATTCTTAAAATTTTTCCAATTCCTAACGACGAAAATAACAAATGGGCATCGTACGCAGAGCTGAATCATGTGGCACTAAAAGGAATGGATTCTGTTTTTACCAAACAAATTTTGCCTATTTATTTGATGTCTTTAGAAACTGCAGCGGCAAATAATAACTATAAGGAATCTGATTTTTATTTAGACGGCATTGTTAAGTTTCAGAAAAAACACGGAAGTAAAGTCATGCCAAGTGAAGAAAAAATCACATCAGAAATACTGTATAACAAATACAATATCTTGCAAAAGTTATTTAATTATTATAGTCTTTCGAGTATTTTAATGTTAATTTTTACCTTGTTGAGTATTTTCTTCGACAAGAAATGGCTAAGAATTACGGTCGATACTTTTCATGTGTTTATTGGCTTCTTGTTTGGTATGCACACTTTGGCTTTGGCCGCAAGATGGTTTATTTCTGGACATGCCCCTTGGAGTAACGCTTATGAATCTATTATTTATGTAGCTTGGGCAACCATGTTTTTTGGTTTGGCTTTCGATAAAAAATCTAAATTAACGGTGGCTTCGGCAGCATTTGTAACCGCAATGATTTTTATGCAGGCCAATGCCAATTGGATAGATCCAGAAATTGCAAACCTGCAACCAGTGCTAAATTCGTATTGGCTTATGATTCACGTGGCAGTTATTGTAGGTAGTTACGGACCCTTTGCCTTAGGAATGATTTTAGGTTTTGTATCATTGGTACTTATGTTTTTTACCAATGAAAAAAACAAAGCTAAAATGACCTTAAACATAACAGAGATAACATATATTAATGAAATGGCATTAACCATTGGATTGATTATGCTTACCATAGGCAATTTCCTTGGGGGGCAATGGGCAAATGAATCTTGGGGACGTTACTGGGGTTGGGATCCGAAGGAAACATGGGCACTAATTAGTATTATGGTTTATGCTTTTGTAATTCATGCTCGTTTTGTACCATCGTTGCGAGGAAAATGGTTTTTTAACCTGATGAGTATGTATGCTTTTGTATCAATATTGTTTACCTATTACGGTGTCAATTTTCACTTGGTTGGTTTGCATTCTTACGCTAGTGGTGAAGCAAAATCGCTCGATTGGATATACTATTCGTTAGGAACAATTTCATTAATTGGACTAATAACTTATCCTAAATACAGAAAATATTATAAAAAATAAAAATAAAACTATGAAACAATTACTTTGCCTATTTTCATTAATGATATTAATGACTTGTAAAAGTCAAGAAACAAACATTAAAAATCAGTCTTCTTCAGAAAAACAAAAAACAACTAAAATGGTACGAGAATCTATTTATCAGTTTAAAGTAATTGATATTGAAGGAAAAGAATTCGATTTTTCTTCATTAAAAGGGAAAAAAATAATGATTGTAAATACCGCTTCAGAATGTGGGCTAACCCCACAATATAAGCAATTGCAAGAATTATATACACAATTTAAAGGCAAAAATTTTGTCATTATAGGATTTCCTGCAAATAATTTCGGACACCAAGAACCAGGGGCTAATGTCGCAATTGCTACTTTTTGTTCTAAAAATTATGGTGTAACTTTTCCTATGATGGAAAAAATATCTGTAAAAGGTGATGATATGCATATATTGTACCAATTTTTAACCCAAAAATCTAAGAATGGTTTAGAGGATAATGAGGTACAATGGAATTTTCAGAAATATCTGATTGATACAACAGGGCATCTCGTTAAAGTTATTGCGCCAACCACATTGCCTACAGATAATGAAATAGTAAGTTGGATTAAGGGTTAGTACTTTTGTGCTATAACAGTAAACCCCGCTAATTGTCTAGTTTTTTTAATTAGCAAATTAGTGGGGTTTACTTTTTTTATTGGATAGTAAAAATTGCTATTGGTATAAGGCATTTATTTTTTGCCATAAGATATTGTCAAAATCCGATAAAGCAAGATTTGCCCCATCGGCAGCATCGCCCATTCTAATGACAACCATTTTTTTGCTAGGAATAATATATATTTTCTGGTCATTTTTTCCTAAAGCCATAAACATATCATTAGCACCGTTAGGAATAATACTTCCAGGATACTGAAACTGGCTTTGAGGCAAATGATAACTAGATTTACCATTTAACCACCACAAATAGCCATAACTTTGATTTATGGCTTGCGATGTATTTGTTGCTTCATTAAAATAATTTTCATTTAATATTTGTTCAGAATTCCATTTTCCTTTATTTAACATTAATAAGCCAAAACGAGCCATACTTCTAGTGGTGCTTCTGTATACTGAATTATTGCCGCTTTGAATCCAATTGCCTTCCATACCAATTTTATCTCTCAATTTAGTATTGAAATAATTGCTCCAAGTTTGTCTAGAAGCATTTGCTACCACCTCTTGTAGTTTTACATATACATTATGATATGCCCATTTGGTGCCAGCATCGGTACTGTAAATAAGGCTTGCAGGATCTACGGCATCGGTAGTATCATCTAAACCAGAAGTCATCGTTAATAAATTTTTACAAGTAATAAGATTCTCTTTTGTCAAATTTTCGCTTGTCCAGCCAGTACCAAGATACTGCGACACGCTATTGTTTATGTTTAGTAATCCTTCTTGTTGTGCAATGCCTGTTGTTGTAGATGTTAATGTTTTTCCGGCGCTTGCCCAATACCATAAAGCATTTGCATCATGTCCGTTAAAATAATTTTCTATGACAATTTTTCCGTTTATAAGAATGATAAATGATTTAGAATTTTTTAAAACCAAATAATTGAGCAGTGGTTGTACAGCCGATTGGTTCCAACCTAATGTTTGAATGCTTTTAGTTTCCCAAGTACTACTTCCAATAGTTGGATAATACATAGGCTCTTCAACTGAAATTAAAACAGGAGCCATTGTTGGCGTTAGCATAACTTCATCTTTGCTACAACTTGTAAAAAATATAATGCTTAATAATGAGAGTAAAATAGGTTTCATAATAAATATGGTTTAGTATCAAATTTAGACAATAATTTTTCAAAAAGGTTTAATGTATTATTAGTATTTTTACAACATAAAATATTTATGATATCGTAATGATGAAAACCGATAAATATTTTTTGATTACTATATCAAATTTTAATAAAAAATAAATATGACCTGCTTATGAAAAAAAAATTAAGTTTAGTATTTCTTGTATCAATTTGTTTTGGTTGTTCCCAAAAGGTTGATATTTCGAAAACGGATACCATAAATGGCTATTGGCAAATAACCAAAGCTTTAAACACTAATGGCGATAAGAAAGATTACCCCATAAATGAAGTGTATGATTATTATGAAATAAAAGGCAAAACTGGTTTTCACAAAAAAGTAACTTGGCAACCTGATGGTGTTTTTTTAGTAAATGATTTATCAGAAAGTGTAAAATTATCGAACAATTCCGAGGGGGTTTTTATTCAATTTAGATCGAAATTTGGGAAACATACTGAAAAAATAGAATCTATTTCTGAAAAAGAACTGGTTTTAGAAACACCAGACAAAGCAAAATTATATTTTAGTAAAGTCATTTTAAATACCAGAAAGTAAAATGGCAAAACGAATTAACAACCAGAGTATTGTTGGCGATATTTTAAATCAAATTATAAAAACCAATAAACTCGAATCAGGATTAAACCAAGTTTCTGTTATTGATGCTTGGAAAAACCTAATGGGAAATGGTGTAAATAATTATACACGAAGCGTCTCATTGCGAAATAATATTTTATATGTAGAGCTTACTTCGTCAGTTCTACGTGAAGAGTTAAGTTACGGAAAAGACAAAATTATCAAAATGATAAATGAAGAATTAGGGAAAGAAGTTGTAAAAGACGTAGTGCTTAGATAAAAAATTATAGTACTCAGAATAGTTTTTTTGCTTCATTTTTAAAATCTTGTCTTGCTCGTTAACTAATTTGTCTTTTAAACTAAGATTAATTTTTATACCTTTGTGGTAAAGATAAATTTATGGTTTTTAGTAGTGTTTTATTTATATTAATATTTTTACCCTTCTTCTTGTTGGCATACTATCTCGCCAATCCAAAGTATAAAAATTTAGTAATTTTAATTGGAAGTATTCTTTTTAATGCTTGGGGTACACCTAAATATATTTTACTGATATTTACATCACTAATTCTTAATTTTTATGTTATAAAACAAATGTATAAACATAAAAATTATTCAAAAATATTGATGATATTGTCAATAGTAATCAATTTAGGAGTTCTAGCATATTTTAAATACTTTAATTTTTTTATTGATAATATTAATTTAATATTGTCATTAACTAGCATACACCCTTTGTCATGGGTCAGATTGGCATTGCCAGTGGGGATTTCTTTTTTTACATTTCATTCTATTTCATATACTGTAGATGTTTACCGAGACGTTCATAAGCCATTAGACAAGCTATCAGATTATGCGATATATTTATTAATGTTTCCTCACTTAATTGCTGGTCCAATAATTAGATTTAGTACAATTGCAGATGACATTGTTGACAGGAAACACAAAGAAACTGCAGAAAACAAACTCTTAGGTTTTTATAGATTTTCTATAGGAATAGGTAAAAAGGTATTAATTGCAAATATTATAGGAGAAACTGTTGACAAGATATATGCTTTACCAATTAATGAATTAAGTTCGCAACTAGCTTGGATAGCAATTATTGGCTACTCATTTCAAATTTATTTCGATTTTAGCGGATACTCTGATATGGCAATAGGTTTAGCACGAATGATGGGCTTTACATTTCCAGAAAACTTTAATATGCCTTATGTATCTAAAAGTATCACAGAATTTTGGAGAAGATGGCACATGACTTTAGGAGATTGGATGCGAGACTACCTTTACATACCCTTAGGCGGTAATAGGGTAAAATCTCAAGCAAGATTATATTTTAACCTAGCAATTGTATTTTTATTATCTGGTCTTTGGCATGGCTCTTCTTGGAATTTTATTTTTTGGGGTGCTTGGCATGGGTTGTTTTTAATTTTAGACCGAGTGTTTTTATTAAATTTATATAAAAAAATAGGTGCAATTCCGAGCATGTTAATTACCTATTTTATAGTTTTAATTGGTTGGTTATTTTTTAGAGTTGAAGGTTTCATGAATGCCATTAATTATTTAAAAATAATGTTTAGTTGTAAAACTTCGTTTGTCAAATTTCCAATCAATGTCGATTTTTGGTTTGTATTAATATTGGCAATATTAATATCACTAATAGGATCTTTACCTTTCGGAGAAAAATTAAAAGATATTATATATCCGTCAAATTTGAAACCAAAAACAGGATTTATATATTTTTTAGCCACTTTTATTTTATTACTTGTTGGAGTGTCACTTATAACCGCAACGGGTTTTAATCCATTTATTTATTTTAGATTTTAACCCGATGAAAAATAAAACCTATTTTTATATTTTACTCTTCTTTATTTGGCTTCCGTTTTTAAATAAGTACATTTGTTACAGAGCCATACATAGCCTAGAGGGTAATGTCGTTTTGAGAGAAAAACCATCCTTAAATAAAACCACTTGGTTTTCAGGTAAATATCAAGAAGATTTCGAGAATTATATTAACGATAATATAGGAGGACGACCTTTTTTTGTTAGAGTTAAAAACCAAATTTATTACAGTTTGTTTGATATAATAAAAGCAAATGGAATAGTAGATGGTAAAAACAATTTTCTGTACGAAAAATCTTATATTGATGCTTATTATGGTAAGGATTTTTTAGGAAAGGATACCTTACATAGTACTGTATTAAAAATTCAGAAATTGCAAAGTCTTTTAGAAAAGCAAAATAAAACCCTAATTATATGTTTGGCACCAAGTAAAGCACGATTGTATCCAGAATTTTTTCCTTCTGATTTTTTGGATAAAGAAACAGATAAGACCAATTATGATTATTACAAAGATGATTTAAAGAAAGAAAAAATTAACTTTATCGATTTTAACAGTTTATTTTTAAAACTAAAAAAATCTAAATGTGATTGCCCAATTTATCCAAAATATGGTATTCATTGGAGCGAATACACCTCAGGAACTTTAGCAACAGATAGTTTGATAAAGTATATTGAAGCCAAAAGGAATATTGACATGCCAAACTTGATTGTTGCAAGTACTGAAAAATCTTTGACTCCTATAGGACAGGATTTTGATATTGGTGCTTCAATGAATCTATTAGTAGATTTAAAAATAACTACCCCCATGTGTTATGCCAAAATTAAATGGGATAGCGATAAAAAATTAGTAAAACCAAAAGTTTTAACAATTGGAGATAGTTATTATTGGGGAATATTTATAACAGGAGTGCCAACTAGGTCTTTTAGTTTAGGCGGTTTCTGGTATTATAATAATCAAGTTTATAGTACCTCAAACCAGAAATTTGACACAACTGTTGATAAACTGGACCTAAAAAAACAGATTTCAAAAAATGATGTTATTGTAATCATGGCGACCGAACCTAATTTGAGTAAACTAGGATGGGGCTTTATAGATAATGCAATAAAAGTGTTGCAATAAAAAAACAAACTCAAATCAGTATTAAACAAGTTACTGTTATTTATCCTCGGAAAAACCTAATGGCAAATGTTGTAAATAATTACACACAAAGCGTCTCATTGAGAAACACTATTTTATATGTAGAGATTACTTCGTCAGTTTTACGTGAAGAGTTAAGCTACGGAAAACACAAAATCATCAAAATAAAGAATTAGGAAAATATGTCTTAAATGGCGTTGTATTTAGATAGTGATTAGTATTAATATTTTTCAAAACTTATTAATAAAAACATTTTATATATATTTGCAGGAATGTGTTTTTTTAAATTAGTTTAAATAATTTAAAATTGTAATAATTCGTTAATTTTTATTTAAATGCTTTTTAATTCTTTAAACTTTGCTTTGTTCCTGCCAGTAGTTTTTCTCTTATATTGGTTAGTTTTTCATAAAAATTTAAAACATCAAAATATATTATTATTAGTTTCAAGCTATTTTTTTTATGCTTGTTGGGATTGGCGTTTTTTGTTTTTACTTGTTTTCTCTACACTTTTAGATTATTTTACGGGGATAAAAATGGAAGAATCAAAATCTGAAAAGCAAAAAACTTTCTGGTTTTGGCTAAGTATTTCTATAAATCTTGGGTTTTTAGGTGTTTTTAAATATTATAATTTCTTTGCTACTTCATTTGCAAATGCAATCGCTAATGTTGGATTAGAAATAAATCCTTGGACACTAAAAGTTATTTTACCAGTAGGAATTTCATTTTATACTTTTCACGGATTATCGTATGTTATAGATATTTATAAGAATCGAATCAAAGCCGAAAAAAACTTTATAGAATATTCTGTTTTTGTTAGTTTTTTTCCGCTATTAGTTGCAGGTCCTATAGAACGTGCCACACATTTACTACCTCAAATAAAAGAAAAAAGAACTTTCAATTATACAAACGCAGTAGACGGATTGCGACAAATTTTGTGGGGATTATTCAAAAAAATTGTCATTGCAGATCAATGTGCAGAACATGCAAATACTATTTTTAATAATTATCAAAACTATTCTAGTTTAGGACTTATTGCTGGAGCAGTGTTTTTTTCGATACAAATATATTGTGATTTCTCAGGATATTCTGATATTGCATTAGGAGTAGCTAGACTTTTTGGGATAAATTTATTAAGAAATTTTGCTTTCCCTTATTTCTCAAGAGATATTGCTGAATTTTGGCGAAGATGGCATATTTCTCTTTCTTCGTGGTTTAAAGATTATTTGTACATACCGTTAGGAGGTAGTAAAGGGGGTACGTGGATGAAAGTTCGAAATACATTTATTATATTCTTAGTGAGTGGTTTTTGGCACGGTGCTAACTGGACATTTATAATCTGGGGCTTATTAAATGCGTTATTTATCATGCCGTCAATTATTTTTAATACAAATAGAAGTAATATAGAAATTGTAGCGAAAGGAAAAACATTTCCAACTCTCAAAGAGTTTTTGTCTATTCTTACAACATTTGCATTAGCAGTATTTGCATGGATATTTTTTAGAGCAGAAAACCTAGAACATGCCATCAATTTTATTTCCAGAATATTATCGAACGCTTCGTTTGTAACAGAACTAAAAGTGCGTGGAGACTTAATTTTTATCATTTTGTTTTTCCTTATTGTAGAATGGTTTGGAAGAGAGGAGCAATTTGCGTTAGCTAAAATTGGACTGAATTGGAAAAGCCCGATTCGATATGCGCTTTATTTTGCCTTAATAATTATGTTGTTTTGGTTTGGCGGAAAAGAACAACAATTTATTTATTTTGAATTTTAAATATGAAAAAATTTTTATACAAAACAGCGGTATTTGTTGTTCCTTTTTTACTTATTTTTTTATTAAGTTTTAAATATTATACAGATACTAAGGGAGATTTATTAAGGCTCGGATTTATTGCCGATATTTATAATTATGATTTTAATAAAGTCTTCAAAAAAGAAATGGCTCGTAAGATAAATTATACTGTATTTTCAGAGCTTAATTTAAAAAAACAAAATAATTTTACAGTTTTTGCTATTGGTGATTCTTTTTCAGAGCAAGGTGCTGCGGGCTATCAAAATTATTTAGCCAATAATTCGGCTATAAAAGTTCTGCATTATGACAGGTTTTTGCATGAAAATCCCATCGAAACAGTCACTGGTTTTTTAAACGGAAATGTATTAGATAATATTAAAGTAGATTATATTATTTTGCAATCTGTTGAAAGAGTATTTGTAGAAAGAGCATTAGTTTTTAATAAAAAAATTAAAATAACTAATGATTCCCTAACTACCTTAATTAATAAACACAAAGAGAAATTACGCGAAGTTGTAAAAGAAAAAACTAAAGATAAATTTTTTTCTAGGGAAATACTTAGATTTTCGCTAAATACAATTTGCTATAATTTTGATGATAATGCCTATTTATCAACAGTGTATCAGGTTAAAACCAAAAAAAAATTGTTTTCTACTAATAATCACAATCTACTTTTTTATACTGAAGATTATGAATTTCTAAAAACAAACAACGACGTAAAAAAGATAAATATTTTAAATAACGAACTAAATACCTTAGCAAAAAGATTAAAAAATAAAGGTATAAAGCTAATTGTACTGCCTTGTCCGGATAAATTAGATTTTTATTATGACGAAATAATAAGCAAAGATAAATATGCTAAACCTATATTTTTTGATTGTCTGAAAAATCTAAATAAAGAATATATTTATATAGATGCTAAGAAGGTATTACAAGAAAAAGCTAAGAATAAAAAAGATGTTTATTTTTATGATGACACACATTGGTCACCTATTGCAGCCAAAATAATTGGAAGCAAACTTGATGAAATTATTAACACAAAATAAAATAGGTTTCATAAAAAAACCATTTCTCTAAGAAATGGTTTTTTTTTATGAATATTAGAAAATTCTAAATTCTGTGAGATTCTAATATTAGAATTGTTCTCTTCCAGCAAAGTGAAAAGCACCTTCAATAGCAGCATTTTCGTCGCTATCTGAACCGTGAACCGCATTTTCTCCTATCGAAGTAGCATATTTTTTACGAATAGTACCTTCGGCCGCATCAGCAGGATTTGTAGCTCCAATTAAAGTTCTGAAATCTTCTACTGCATTGTCTTTTTCTAATATAGCAGCAACAATAGGGCCTCTAGACATAAATGCTACTAATTCGCCGTAAAATGGTCTTGCAGCATGTACTTCGTAAAATTTTTGAGCATCAGCAACTGTTAATTGTGTCAATTTCATTGATACAATTTTGAAACCTGCTTCAGTTATCATGTTTACTATTCCGCCAATGTGTCCGTTTTGCACACCATCAGGCTTAATCATTGTGAATGTTCTATTCGTTGCCATTTTTAATTTTTTTAATTTGTTGCAAAAGTAAACTTTTTTATAAAAAAGAAAGGCTACTTTTTAGAATATATTTTACTTTAAGATTCTTGTTTGTTTAAATTTGTAAAAAAGTATAAATTATGCGTGTTTTATAATGCTAAATGTAGCAGCTAAAGGGTGTAATTGATCACTTATTTTGTTTATTAATTCCTCACCTATTTCTACATAAATTTCTGAAAAATTAGATTTTCGTTCTTGTAAGCTTTCATTTGGAAACAAATTATTTTGTAGTTCAATAATTTTTTTTAATTTTTCTGAGTGCATTTTTTTTTCGGCTTTTAAAAGTCTTTTTTCAAGATTATCTAAACCTTTTGTTTGTTTTTTTTCTTGTGCCTTTACAGCGCCAGAAAATGATTTGTCGGTTTTTAATGCGATTTGATGCAAGGCTTCAAATTGCTTCTTGAGATGTGCTTTTTGTTCAGAAAAATCGATTTTAATTTCAGAATACTCTTTTGTTTTGGCATCAATTAATACTTGTTGTTTTAGGAATAATTCTTGCCAAGTAATGTTTAATTTTTGTCTGTTTTTTTCTTGTTTTTCATTAATTAAAACCGCCGAGTTTCTAACCAATAATATAGGAAAAGTTACTTTGTGAAAATCGAACATTGCTTTTAGTTCTAACCAATAAGCAATCTCACCACCACCACCAATATATGCTAAATTGGGCAAAATTACTTCCTGATATAAAGGGCGTAAAATAACATTTGGGCTAAATTTTTCTGAATTTGCATCTACTAGTTTTAATATTTCGGTTTCAGAAAAGGTTATAAATGTGTTGTTTACTTTATAATTTCCGTTTTCATAGATAATGCGTTCTCTGAGATTTGCTTCAATATAAAAAAGATTTATTTCTCTAGGATTTACCTGAATTGAATAGTCTTTAAGTTTGGCAATACTTTCTAAAACTTTTTTGTTGGAATTTTGATATAATAATTCGTCTTTAATGTAAGGTATAAATTGTTTTTTTAAGGCTGCCGCATCTCCATCTAAAATAACCAAGCCATATTTGCCAAATAGTTTATTTGCCAAAAAGCGTGTAGCATCGGCAAGATTTGAATGTTGCAAGTAGCTATCCGAAAATAGTTTTTTTATATATTCTGCATTGTTACTTAAACCAAGTTCGGCTTTAAAAACAGTAAAAAAATTAGTTAAACTTTTTGTAGATAATCTTCCAACAGCGCCTTTTGATGCTGTATTCCAACTTAATTTTTTACCTTTAAAATTAAAATGATTTATTTCTTCAAAATCATGATCTTCAGTCGCCATCCAATATATAGGTACAAAATTATACTCAGGGTAATTGCGCTTTAATTCTTTACATAAATTAATGGTTGACACAATTTTATATAAAAAATACAGCGGTCCTGTAAATAAATTGAGTTGGTGACCAGTAGTAATGGTAAATGTTTTTTCGTTTTCTAAAAGAGCAATGTTTTTTTGGGTTAATTCTGAAATTTCAAAATTTGTATATTGTTTTTTTAAGGCATCTACTAAAATTTTTCTTTTATCATTGTTCTTGAAATTGTGATTTTTTTCTTCAATTTGATGTTTAAAATTTTCGATACTAGGAAAATAATTGTATAATTCTTTTAGTTCTGGTTTTTTATCTAAATAATCTACAATTAATTTAGAAAAATATCCTGATTTTTGATAACTAATACAATCGGTTGGCATAATTTATTTTTTTGTAAAAATACTCAAATTTCAGTTTACAATAAATAAAAATTACCTTTGTAAAAACAAATCTCTTTTGAAAGACCTACTCCTCATCACACCGCCTTTTACACAGCTGAATACGCCATATCCAGCAACAGCTTATATAAAAGGTTTTTTAAACACAAAAAACATTTCGGCTTTTCAGATAGATTTGGGAATCGAAGTTATTCTCGAATTATTTTCGAAAAAAGGATTAGAAGCATTGTTTGGTAAAAGTAGCCAAGTAAATTCGCCAAATAGTAAACGAATATTCGCCTTAAAAGACGATTATATAAAAACAATCGATGCTGTTATTGCTTTTTTGCAAGGCAATAATCCAACATTAGCAAGACAAATTTGTTCAGGCGACTTTTTGCCAGAGGCTTTTAGGTTCGAGCAATTAGATGATATGGAATGGGCTTTTGGATCGATGGGAATGCAAGACAAAGCCAAACATTTAGCCACTTTATATCTCGAGGATTTATCGGATTTCGTTGTCGAATGTATCGATGATAATTTCGGATTTAGTCGTTATGCCGAACGTTTGGGCCGAAGTGCTAATTCTTTTGATGATTTGTACTCGCATCTGCTAAAGGAATTAACTTATATAGATGCCATTGCTTTAGCAATATTAAAAGAAAAAATGCACGCCATACAACCTAAATTAGTTTGTATTTCGGTTCCGTTTCCAGGAAATTTGTATAGTGCTTTTCGTTGTGCACAGTTTATCAAAACTAATTTTCCAGGCGTAAAAACATCAATGGGTGGCGGTTTTCCAAATACCGAATTGCGCTCTTTAACAGATGTTAGGGTTTTCGAATTCTTCGATTTTATTACTTTAGATGACGGTGAGTTGCCCTTACAATTGATAATTGATTCTATACAATTAACAGTTTCAAACGAATTTAAACGAACATTTTTATTAGAAGATAATCAAGTCGTTTACAAAAATAATACACTTCAAAGAGATTATAAACAAAGCGAAGTTGGCACACCAGATTATTCAGATTTGTTGTTAGATAAATATATTTCGGTTATCGAAATTGCCAATCCGATGCACAGTTTGTGGAGCGACGGTCGCTGGAATAAACTTACCATGGCACACGGTTGCTACTGGGGAAAATGTACTTTTTGCGATATTTCTTTAGATTATATAAAAGTTTACGAACCCATTCTTGCTAAAACATTAGTAGATAGAATGGAAGAACTCATAGCACAAACTGGCGAAAATGGCTTTCATTTTGTAGATGAAGCCGCACCGCCAGCTTTAATGCGTGAATTAGCGTTAGAAATTATTAAACGAAAACTAGTTGTAACCTGGTGGACAAACATTCGCTTCGAGAAAAGTTTCTCCCAGGATTTGTGTGTTTTACTAAAAGCATCGGGTTGTATTGCCGTTTCTGGAGGGCTAGAAGTTGCTTCCGATAGGTTATTGCAACTCATAAAAAAAGGAGTAACCGTAGAGCAAGTAGCACAAGTAACCCGAAACTTTACCGAGGCAGGAATTATGGTACACGCTTATCTTATGTATGGTTATCCTACACAAACTATTCAGGAAACGGTAGATAGTCTAGAAATGGTTCGTCAGTTGTTCGAGTTGGGTATTTTGCAGTCTGGTTTTTGGCACCAATTTGCCATGACAGCGCATTCGCCAGTGGGTATGTTTCCTGACGAATTTGGCGTTATTCCACAATCGAACGAAATCACTTTTGCTAATAATGATATTCAGTTTACAGACAAAACAGGTATAAATCATGACCAGTTTAGTTTCGGGCTAAAAAAATCTTTATTTAATTATATGCACGGTCTTTGTTTCGATTATACTTTGCAAGATTGGTTCGATTTTAAAATTCCTAAAACAACGGTAAAACCTAATTTTATATACAATTCGATTCAAAAAGAAGAAAATTTTAGTACAAAACCATCGGCAAGAATTGTTTGGATAGGAGGAAAGCCATTAACAGAGATTTTTATAAAATCTAAAAAAGGGAACGCTTGGGAAATGATAAAAATGACTTTTCACGACAAAAAAGAGACTTTTGTAATAGATATTGAAAAAGAGAAAGGGGATTGGTTGCTTAAAATTTTAAATATTATTTCGATACATAATGATAAGAAAAATACTTTTTTAGTATTGAAAACAGATTTTGAAGAAAATTTTGATGATTTTGAATTATTTTGGTACTCGAAACCAATAAATACTTTAAGAAATTTTGGTCTTTTGGTTTTATAAAAATAAATTAAGCAATGATGTCTTTTTAAATATTAAAACGAAACCCAATTCCGTGTAAATTTTCGATAAAAATTTTTTCCTCATGGGCTAATATTTTCCTCAAGCGAGATATAAATACATCTAGGCTTCGCCCCATAAAGTAGTCATCGTCTCCCCAAAGTGATTTTAGAATTTCTTCTCGTTTGAGTACTACATTCTTATTGTTTAAGAAAAATTTTAGCAATTGAGATTCTCTTTCGGTTAGTTTTATTTTTTGATCATCAGTAAATATTACATAATTTTTTGAGTCAAACTGGTATTTGCCAAGTGTGTAAATGTTTTTTTCTTCGAAATTATTTTTTAGGGAACGTTTCAAGAAAATTTCTATTTTTAGCAATAATTCTTCGATGCTAAAGGGTTTTATCAGGTAATCATCGGCTCCTAATTTTAATCCTTTTATGCGATCTTCTTTTAGTGTTTTTGCTGAAAGAAATAGGATAGGGATGTTGGTGTTTAATTTTCTAATAGCGGTTGCCAGCTCAAAACCATCTATTTTAGGCATCATAATATCTAGAATACAAATATCAAAAGGGTTGTTTTTAAAAGTATCTAAAGCGATTTGCCCATCATTGCAATGTGTGATGTTATAGTTGTTTTGTTCTAAATTGTCTTTGGTTAAGAAGGCTAAAGTTTCGTCGTCTTCTGTATAAAGTATTTTAAAATTAGTCATTTATATAGGTTTTATTTGTACAGAAACGGTAACTCCTTTTTTAGTGTTGCTTTTTATAAAAACCTTCCATTGGTGTAGTATGCAAACTTTTTTTACATAATATAAACCTAGACCAAAACCGTTTACTTCGGTAGTTTTTTGGCTTGTAATTCGATAGAATTTATCAAAAACAAAAGGAATGTTTTTTTCTGATATACCAGTTCCGTTATCAATAAACTGTAGTAACAAATGGGTTTTTGTGGCAAATATATGTATAATGATTTCAGGTTTTTGATCGGCATATTTTATTGCGTTTTCAAGGATATTGTAAACTAAATTTGAAAAATGAAACTCATCAGCATTAATAAAAATGGTGTCAGATTGTGATTTTATTTTAATATCAACAGTCTCATATTTTAGCTTTATGTTTTCGATAACCTGATTAATAATAGTAATAATTTCTAGTTTTTGTTTTTCTAATGCCATAGGAATATTGTCCCATTTTGCGATATTGAGAATTTTCTCGATGTGATTGTTTAGTTTATTACTTTGGTTAATAATAATTTGAGCATATTTTTCTAATTTTTCATCAGTTTTAATACTTTCTTGTTGTTTCAAATAATTAGAGGCAATGAGTATAGATGATAATGGTGTTTTAAATTCGTGTGTCATGTTGTTGATGAAATCACGTTGTAATTCAGAATATTTTTTTTGTTGAATAATCGTGTAAATAGAATATACGTAAACTAACAAAACTATAATTAATGCTATCGATAAGAGGAACCAAAACCGCAAAGAATTAAATAAGTAAGAGGTTTCAGTAGGGAATCGAATGGCAAAATAATAAATAAGATTCTTGTGTTTTGGGAAATAAACAGATGCCTTTTTAGCTGTTTTGTTAGTTGCCGAAACATAATTACCATATACCATTTCGTCACTTTGGCAATTGTACATGGCATATTCGAAATCTGTATTTAGGTTTGCTTTTTTAAATTCGGAGTTTAAATAATATTCAAGAATTTCGGCTTCAAAATCATTATCAATATTTACAACATAATAATCATTTGCAATTTTTTTTATGGGGTTTTCTGCCGGAAGGTCATGATTTGTGCCTTCATATAAATGTTTTACTACTTCGAGCAAAGCAATGTGTGCTTTTTGCGAAAATTTCTTTTCTTCGAGTGTAAAGGCTTGCTTTGTCCATAATAATTGAGCCATAAGGATTCCAATAGTAGCAATAAGTCCTAGCACTATAATTGTATTTAACTTGTTTGTTTTCAATTGTGAATTAGGTTTGTCATTTGTTCAAATTTACTCAAAAAACACATTCAAAATAAGTGTTAACAAGTCATTAACAAACATTTGAAATTGGTTAACAAGAGCCAAGCTTTTCTTGAGCTACTTTTGGATTATCAAATTTGAGAAACCAATTTATTAATCAATTAAAAATTAAAATTATGAATACAATTAAAACCTCCTTTTTAGCATTAACATTGGGATTAATGTCGTTTGCTACTGTTGCTGCAATTACCTGGAAAAGTGAAACTATAGATGTTGGAGATATTCCACAAGGTAAACCAAAAGCTATTATTTTCGAATTTAAAAACACAGGAAAAACAGATGTAATTATTACAAACGTGCAAGGTTCGTGTGGTTGCACAGCTACCGATTATACAAAGGAAGCTATAAAAGCTGGAAAATTAGGACTTGTTACAGCAACTTATAATGCGGCAAATGTTGGTGCATTTACTAAAACTATAACAGTAACCACAAATGCAGATGCTAGTTCAAAAGTGTTAACGTTGAAAGGAATTGTAAAAACGGCTGTGATACAGAGTTAGTAAAAGAAATTTTCTGACAAAGTTTACCACAGATTCACAGATTTTATTTTAAATATTCTGAAAAAATTATTTCACAAATTTTCAAAATTATTTTTCTTAATCTGTATTTTTTTAAATTTTTTAAAATCTGTGAATCTGTGG
>NZ_MUHE01000038.1 GCF_002217405.1 Flavobacterium psychrophilum DSM 3660 = ATCC 49418
GCTAAATTGGTATTATTTGAATTTTGTAACTCAAATTCAAAATTATATTTTAGTAGTATTCATATTAAGCCATATAGGTTTCTTATTATTTAGGGAACAATGATTAATGTAATAGTTATTTACTATCTAAAAATAAAAAATAATAATCAATTTCGATGCGGTCTTGTCTGTTTAATCTTTAATTTTGGTTAATAAATTGAAAATCAAAAAAGTATAGTATTATGGAAAACAACACAAATCCTATTAGTGGTCAAGGAAAATGTCCTTTCTCAGGAGGAGCCGCAAAGCAAAGCGCTGGCGCAGGCACAAGAAATAGTAATTGGTGGCCAAATCAGTTAAAGTTGAATATTCTTCGCCAGTATTCTTCATTGTCTAACCCAATGGGAGAAGAATTTAATTATGCTGCAGCATTTAAAAGCCTTGATTTGATTACCTTAAAAAAAGATATTTCAGATCTAATGACCAATTCTCAAGATTGGTGGCCAGCAGATTATGGGCATTATGGTCCGTTTTTTATACGTATGGCTTGGCATAGCGCAGGTACTTATCGTGTTGCAGACGGTCGTGGTGGTGCAGGTTTTGGTATGCAACGATTTGCACCGCTAAATAGTTGGCCTGATAATGTAAATCTTGACAAAGCTCGGTTGTTATTATGGCCAATAAAACAAAAATATGGTAAGAAAATTTCTTGGGCAGATTTGATGATACTTGCAGGAAATTGTGCCTTAGAATCGATGGGGTTTAAGACTTTTGGTTTTGCTGGAGGACGTGAAGATGTTTGGGAGCCCGCAGAAGATATTTATTGGGGATCTGAGGGAAAATGGTTAGATGACCAGCGTTATTCTGGCGACCGTGAATTAGAAAATCCTTTGGCCGCTGTGCAAATGGGCTTAATTTATGTAAATCCTGAAGGTCCTAACGGAAATCCTGATCCATTAGCATCTGCTCGTGATATTCGAGAAACTTTTGCCCGTATGGCTATGAATGATGAAGAAACTGTTGCGCTTGTTGCTGGTGGACACACTTTTGGTAAAACCCACGGTGCAGCCGATCCTAATCAATATGTTAGTGCAGAACCTGCCGCTGCGAGTATTGAAGAACAAGGTTTGGGTTGGAAAAATACTTTCGGAAGCGGAAGCGGAGAACATACCATAAGTAGTGGTCTTGAAGGTGCCTGGACAACCACACCTGCAAAATGGAGTCACAATTATTTGGAAAATCTTTTTGGTTTCGAATGGGAACTAACGAAAAGTCCAGCTGGTGCACACCAATGGAAACCAAAAAATGGAGCAGGAGCAGGGACCGTTCCAGATGCACACAACTCGTCGAAAAGTCATGCTCCAACTATGCTTACCGCCGATTTAGCTTTGAGAGCCGATCCTATTTACGAAAAAATTTCAAGAAGATTTCTCGAAAACCCAGCTGAGTTTGAAGAGGCATTTGCTCGTGCTTGGTTTAAGTTAACCCACCGAGATATGGGACCAGTTGCTCGTTACCTTGGTTCGGATGTGCCAAAAGAGGTACTTATTTGGCAAGACCCTATTCCAGCGGTAAACCATCAATTAATAGATGATAATGATATTACTATATTAAAAGCTAAAATTTTAGATGCAGGATTCTCTGTGTCTGAAATGGTTTCTACAGCTTGGGCTTCAGCCTCTACTTTTCGTGGTTCGGATAAGCGTGGAGGCGCAAATGGAGCACGCATTTGTTTGGCTCCACAAAAGGATTGGAAAGTTAATAATCCAATCCAACTGTCAAAAGTTTTAGATGCACTCAAAGAAATTCAGGCAACGTTCAATAATGCTCAGTCAATAGGAAAACAAGTATCAATAGCCGATTTAATTGTGCTAACAGGTTGTGTAGGAATAGAGAAAGCAGCAAAAAACATAAAAGTTCCCTTTACACCAGGAAGAACCGATGCTTTGCAAGAACAAACAGATGTAGCCTCTTTTGCGGTACTTGAGCCAGAAGCAGATGGTTTTCGTAATTATATGAAGACCCAGTACACCGTTTCGGCAGAAGAAATGCTAATAGATAAAGCACAATTGCTAACCTTGACAGCTCCTGAATTGACTGTACTTATTGGTGGTTTGCGTGTACTTGATGTAAATTTTAATCAATCTAAAAATGGTCTGTTTACTAATCGTTCTGGAGAATTAACTAATGATTTCTTTGTAAATCTACTCGATTTTGGTACCACTTGGAAAGCCTCTTCAGAGTCTCAAGATATTTTTGAAGGTCGTAATAGAAAAACAGGCGAATTGAAATGGACAGGTACTCGTGTCGATCTTATTTTTGGTTCTAATTCAGAACTTCGTGCCCTTGCCGAAGTTTATGGATGCACAGATTCTCAAGAGAAATTTGTTAAGGATTTTGTAAAAGCTTGGGATAAAGTAATGAATTTAGATCGATTCGATTTGGTATAATTACTAAATTCTAATACTATTATAGTATAAAAGGCAGTCTTGTAATAGACTGCCTTTTATGTTAAATAAATTTAAACTATATCGAAATAAAATAATATAATAAAAGTTATTATTATCAATCTATATAATAGCTACTTTTACAGTATTAAAAAAATAAATTAAAATTCATATCATTATGTCATTAGTAGGTAAAAAATTTCCAAGTATTGCAGTAGATGCTATTTCTGAAATGGGAGACAATTTAAAAATAAATATTTTTGAAGAAGCTACAAAAAACAACAAAAAAGTATTATTATTTTGGTATCCTAAAGACTTTACTTTTGTTTGCCCAACAGAGTTACACGCATTTCAAGCAGCTTTACCAGAATTTAACAAAAGAAATACAATCGTAATTGGTGCTTCTTGCGATACAAACGAAGTGCATTTTGCATGGTTAAACACACCAAAAAACAATGGCGGAATAGAAGGTGTAACTTACCCAATTCTTGCCGATACAAACCGTAATTTAGCTAATATTTTAGGGATTTTAGATATAGATTCTACAAGTTATAGCGAAGAAACAGATTCAATTATTGTTGAAGGTTCTAACGTAACTTTTAGAGCAACTTACCTAATTGACGAAACGGGTAAAATCTTCCACGAAAGTGTAAACGATATGCCACTTGGTAGAAACGTAAATGAATATTTGCGTATGGTTGATGCTTATACGCATATTCAAGAAAAAGGAGAAGTTTGTCCTGCAAACTGGGAAGCAGGTAAAGAAGCAATGACTGCCGATAGAAATAGTACCGCTTCATACTTATCGATGAACTAATAACTAATTTTAATTGCAAGACAATATTCAAATGAAATAATTTTGAATATTGTCATTGCAATTGGATATTGAAATTTAAAAAATATGTTAGTAGAATTAGAAAACGATAATTTAGCCGAAATTATTAATACAAACAATATTGTAGTAGTACAATATTCGGCATCATGGTGCGGAAATTGTAGAATTATGAAACCAAAATTTAAAAAATTGGCTTCAGAAAACGAAAACGTTACTTTTGTAATTGCAGATGCCGAAAATTTCCCTGAATCAAGAAAATTAGCCAATGTAGATAATTTACCAACTTTTGCTACTTTCAAAAGCGGAGCATTTGTAAGCCAAACTCAAACCAATAAAGCAGAGGTTTTGATTGATTTTGTAAATGAAGTACTTAATTAGATTTATCTATAGTTCTAATCATTTAAAAATATAAAACAAATGAAGTTACCAGTTATAAAGCATTTAACTCAATTTATTGATGAAAATGACCAAGATTATCTTGTAGAAACTATCGAAGTTCTTGAAGCCTTAACAGAAGTTTCTTCACTTAAAGACGAAGAGCTTGATGTTATTGGCGAATTAATTTCTAATATGTATGGCGCACTCGAAGTGCATAAAATGACCAAAACAGGAATGGATAAAAAAGAAGCCTTAAATGCTTTTATGAAAAGAGTTTTAGGATCGATAGATAAATAAAAAAAATGCTTCTATATTAGAAGCATTTTTTATAATTAAGAGGGTTTATATTAGAAGCAGTATGCGTTTTCTGCAACTAATTTTGTGGTAATCGTTTCTCTTAAACCTACTACATTTGGCATGTTAGTGTATTTAGTGAAACGACGTAATCCCATTAACATCATACGTTGTTCGTCACCTTCAGCAAAAGAAATAATGCTTTCTTTTCCTTTTTGAGTGATGATATCAACTGCTTGGTACAAATATAATTGTGCCATGGCGATTTGTTCTTTTACTTTGTCTGCACCGTTTGTTTTGGCTAATTTTTCGGTTCTCAAGATGGTACTTTCAGCCATGTAAATTTCGATTAGGATATCAGAAGCTGCCATCAATAATTGTTGGTGTGCGTCTAAGTCTGGACCGTATTTTTGAACCGCTCCACCGGCAACCATTAGGAACGCTTTTTTCAATTTGGTAATCATTTCTTTTTCTTCAGCAAACAATTCAGAATAATCTGGAGTTTCAAAAGATGGAATTCCCATTAACTCTTCTTGTACTTTAGAAGCAGGTCCTAACAAATCAACATGACCTTTCATGGCTTTTTTAATTAACATACCAACAGATAACATTCTGTTGATTTCGTTTGTTCCCTCGTAGATACGAGCAATACGAGCATCTCTCCAAGCACTTTCCATAGGCGTGTCTTCTGAGAATCCCATTCCACCAAAAATTTGAATTCCTTCATCAGCACAAGCTTGCACGTCTTCAGAAACCGCTACTTTCAAGATAGAACACTCGATAGCATATTCTTCAACACCTTTCAATTCGGCTTCTTGATGAGAAGATCCAGCTGCTTCACGTTCTGTGATACGATCTTCAATATCTTTTGCAGCACGGTATGTAGCACTTTCTCCTGCGTAGCAAGAAGTCGCCATTTCAGCTAATTTAGAACGAATAGCTCCAAATTGAGAAATAGCAGTATTAAACTGAATTCTTTCATTAGAATAGTTTACTGCTTGAGTAATTACTCTACGTTGTGCGTCCAAACAAGCAGCAGCCAATTTGATACGACCAACGTTCAAAGCATTCATTGCGATTTTGAATCCATTTCCTCTTTCAGACAACATGTTTTCAGCAGGAACTTTAGTTTCATTGAAGAAAACCTGACGAGTAGAAGAAGCACGAATACCTAATTTATGCTCTTCTTCATTCATTGAAATTCCATTATCAGCAGTGTTTTCTACGATAAAACCAGTAATGTTTTTGTCGTCACCAATTCTTGCGAATACGATGAATACAGAACAGAATCCTGCATTCGAAATCCACATTTTTTGTCCAGTGATCGAATATGTTTTTCCGTCTTCAGATAAAACGGCTTTTGTTTTTCCAGAATTCGCATCCGATCCAGCACCTGGCTCAGTCAAGCAATACGCTCCAAACCATTCTCCAGAAGCTAATTTAGGTACGTATTTTTGTTTTTGCTCTTCTGTTCCGTATAAAGTGATTGGCATTGTTCCAATTCCGGTGTGCGCTCCAAAAGCAGTAGAGAAGGATCCCGTTGCTCCCGAAATATAATCACATACCAAAACAGTATTTACAAATCCCATTCCCATTCCGCCATAAGCTTCAGGTACAGCTACGCTTAAGAAACCAAGATCACCCGCTTTTTTCATACACTCTTGTGTATAAGCGTAGTCTTTTTTCTCAAAACGATCTTTGTGTGCCCACAATTCTTTATCAACGAACTCTTTTACAGAGTCACGCATCATTAGCTGCTCTTCATTGAAATCTTCTGGCGTGAAAATAGCTTCACATTTTGTTTCTTTTACGATGAATTGACCACCTCTTGTTTTATCGCTCATTTTTTTTTATTTTTTTAAGTAATAGACTTTTATATTTTTATTTGCAATCTGCTTCCTCAATCTTGTCATTCCGACGAAGGAGGAATCTCATTAAGTTTTTTCGTCCCTAATTTGTTATGTGATTCCTCCTTCGTCGGAATGACAAAAGGAAGGATAATTTATTTAAAGAAGTTCGTAAATCCCTGCAGAACCTTGTCCAGTTCCAACACACATGCTCACAATTCCGTATTTGCTTCCTCTGCGTTTCATCTCATCAAACAATTGAACAGATAATTTGGCACCGGTACAACCTAGAGGGTGTCCCAAGGCAATAGCTCCACCATTCACATTGATGATATCAGGATTCAAGTTCAATTCGCGAGTAACTGCCAATGCTTGTGAAGCAAATGCTTCGTTCAATTCAATTAAATCGATATCATTTAGAGTTAATCCTGCTTGTTTCAACGCTTTTGGAATCGCTTTTACAGGTCCAATTCCCATAATTCTTGGTTCAACACCTGCAGAGGCGAAGTTTACCAAACGAGCGATAGGTTCAAGGTTTAATTCTTTTACCATTTCTTCGCTCATAACCAGTACAAAAGCAGCCCCATCACTCATTTGTGAAGAGTTACCTGCAGTTACACTTCCATCGGCAGCAAAAACAGCTCTAAGACCAGCTAGTGCTTCCAAAGATGTTCCAGCTCTTGGTCCTTCATCTTTGTTTACCACATACGATTTGGTTTCTTTTTTACCATTTTCATTGATAAATGTTTGCTCTACTGTAATTGGTACGATTTGTTTGTCAAATTTACCTTCAGCTTCTGCTTTTAATGCTTTGTTGTGTGATTGAAAAGCAAATTCATCTTGGTCTGCACGAGAAATGTTGAATTGCTTAGCCACCGCTTCCGATGTTAATCCCATTCCCCAGTAGTAATCCTCATGTCCCGCTTTTGCAACAGCATAATCCGGAGTAGGTTTGTAACCTCCCATTGGAATAAAACTCATGCTTTCCGCTCCACCAGCAATGATACAATGTGCCATTCCTGATTGGATTTTGGCAGTTGCCATTCCGATTGTTTCTAATCCTGAAGCACAATATCTGTTTACGGTAACACCCGGTACATCATCTACTTTTAATCCCATCAAAGAGATTAAACGACCTACGTTCAAACCTTGTTCTGCTTCTGGCATGGCATTTCCTACCATAACGTCGTCAATACGGGTTTTGTCAAATTCTGGCAATTCATTCATCATGTATTGAATGGTTTCTGCAGCCAATTCATCAGGTCTTTTAAATCTAAAAACTCCTTTTGGTGCTTTTCCTACCGCAGTACGATACGCTTTAACTATATATGCTGTTTTCATAAATTATGTATTAAGATTGGAGAATTAAGTATTAAGATTTTCCAATCGTTGTTAAAAAGTATTAAGATTGAAGAATTAAGTATTAAGATTTTCCAATCGTTGTTAAAAAAGTATTAAGAATGAAGAATTAAGTATTAAGATTTTCCAATGTTTATGTTAATTTTTTCTTTTAATGATTTTTGAAATGAAAAATTCATATTTGAAACTTCGACTAATTGATTAATAATAGGTTGTATTAAATCTTCATTTACAAGTTTAAGCCTTTTAGCAAGTATTAATTGAGTTATTAATTCAAAAGTAGAACCATTTGCAATTCCTAAAAATTGTATGAATTCTTTATCATAATTTCTTCCAGAACCTTCAGCGATGTTAGAAGGAATAGATACTGCACATTTTTTTATTTGATGAATTAAATTAAATTTTTCATCATTAGGCAATAAAGTAGAAACTTCATAAACTTCAACAGCAATATCCATCGCTTTTTGCCAAATTTTTAATTTTTCAAAATTGTGCATAGTCTTTTTTTTAAGTCTTAATACTTAATACTTCAGTCTTAATTCTAATTTCTCAAAGGTTTCCCTTTTGTTAACATGAACTGAATTCTTTCTAGCGTTTTTTTCTCCGTACAAAGTGACAAGAAAGCTTCGCGTTCAAGGTCTAATAAATATTGCTCAGATACCAAAGTGTGTTCCGATAAATCACCACCAGCCATAACATAAGCTAGTTTGTTTGCAATTTTCAAATCGTGTTCTGAGATGTACTTACCGGCAACCATTTGATTGGTTCCTACCAAGAACATTCCTAAAGCTTGTTTACCTAAAACTTTTACATCCGTTCTGCGAATTGGTTGAGTATAACCCGCTTCGGCCATTAATAAGGCGTGTTTCTTAGCTTCGGCGATTTGACGGTCTTTGTTTACAACCACAATATCTTTACCGTGTTGTAAAAGCCCAGTATCAAAAGCTTCGTAAGCCGAAGTCGATACTTTTGCCATAGCGATAGTCATGAAATATTCTTGTAAAACATTCAATTCCACATCGTTTTTACGGAATAAATCGGATGCACGCATGGCCAATTCTTTCGAACCACCACCGCCAGGAATAACCCCAACACCAAATTCAACTAATCCCATATAGGTTTCTGCAGCGGCAACCACTTTATCAGCATGTAAGCTCATTTCGCAACCACCACCAAAAGTCATTCCGTGAGGAGCAACTACAACTGGGATTCCAGAATAACGCACACGCATCATTGTGTCTTGGAACATTTTGATGGCCATATTCAACTCATCATATTCTTGCTCCACCGCCATCATGAAAATCATTCCGATATTGGCACCAACAGAGAAATTCGATGCTTGATTACCAATAACCAAACCTTGGTATTCTTTTTCAGATAGGTCAATTGCTTTATTAATAGCTTGAAGTACATCACCACCAATGGTATTCATTTTAGATTGGAATTCTAAATTTAAAATTCCGTCTCCCAAGTCTTGAATAATTGCACCGCTGTTACTCCAAACTTTTTTGCTTTCGCGAATGTTATTCAGGATGATAAAAGCATCTTGACCCGGAATTTTCACCAAAGATTTTGAATTGATCCCATAATAATAGGTAGCACCTTCTTTTACGGAATAAAAACTGGTATTTCCAGAAGCAATCATTTCGGTAACCCAAGTTGCAGGCTCAAGACCTTCGGCTTTCATGATTTCGATTCCTTTTTCAACACCAATGGCATCCCAAATTTCGAATGGGCCATTTTCCCATCCAAAACCAGCTTTCATGGCATCGTCTATTTTGTATAATTCATCAGAGATTTCAGGAATTCTGTTCGAAACATAAGCAAACATTCCAGAAAAACTTTTTCTGTAAAATTCACCTGCTTTGTCTTTTCCTTTAACTAAAACCTTAAATCTGTTGATTGGTTTGTCAATTGTTTTTGTCAATTCCAAAGTAGCAAAAGAAGCTCTTTTGGCAGGACGGTATTCCATTGTGTCCAAGTCCAAAGAAAGAATATCTTTGTCTACTTTTTTGTAGAAACCTTGACCTGTTTTGCTTCCCAACCATTTGTTCTCCATCATTTTGTTGACAAATTCCGGAAGTTTAAACAACTCATGTTGTTCGTCTGTTGGGCAGTTTTCGTAGATTCCGTTGGCAACATGTACTAAAGTATCTAATCCAACCACATCTACAGTTCTGAAAGTAGCCGATTTTGGGCGACCAATAACTGGTCCTGTCAATTTATCTACTTCTTCAATCGTTAATCCCAATTCTTTTACCAAGTGGAACAAACTTTGAATTCCGTAAATACCAATACGGTTTCCGATAAATGCTGGAGTATCTTTGGCAACAACCGAAGTTTTACCCAAGAATTTCTCTCCGTATATGGTTAAGAAATCCAAAACTTCCGTTGAAGTTTGTGGGCCAGGAATAATTTCGAATAATTTTAAGTAACGCGCAGGGTTAAAAAAGTGAGTACCGCAGAAATGCTTTTGGAAATCTTCGCTACGTCCTTCGCTCATAAAGTGAATTGGAATACCAGAAGTGTTTGAGGTAACCAAAGTTCCCGGTTTTCTGAATTTTTCGATTTGTTCAAAAACCAATTTTTTGATGTCCAAACGCTCTACAACTACTTCGATGATCCAATCTACATTGGCAATTTTCGCCATATCATCGGTAGTATTTCCAGTGGTGATTCGGCTGGCGAATTTTTGACTGTAAATAGGAGAGGGCTTCGATTTTAATGAGTTGGCCAAATGTTCGTTTACCACACGGTTGCGAACAATTTTACTCTCAAGTGTTAGCCCTTTTTTGGCTTCTGCATCCGTCAATTCTCTTGGTACAATGTCTAAAAGTAAGACTTCGACACCAATGTTGGCAAAATGACAAGCAATTCCTGAACCCATAATCCCGGATCCAATTACTGCAACTTTTTTAATAATACGCTTCATTTTCTATTTTTTCAGTTTGATTGAATATTTTTTTCTCTTGTATTAATTCATTTATAATTTCGGAAACTTCCATAAAATTCTGCAATTTCTCTATAGAAACATTATGTTTTACAGCTTCATTAAATTTTAGTACGGTATTTTTAGAAAGTTCTCTTTTTTCTTTTCCAAATTCGGTTAGGTAAATCAAAACGCCTCTACCATCTTCTGGGTTTTTTTTTCTAATGATTAGCCCTTTTTCCTCCATAGATTTTAGGGTTCTTGTTAGGCTTGTGGCTTCCATTCCCATTCTGGGTCCTAAAGCGGTTGATGGTGTTCCTGTTTCTTTATCGATACTTAATAATGCAAATCCTGTTGCCATTGTACCATCAAATTTTGCTGCTTCTTCATTATACATTCTGGCAACTGCTTGCCAAGTTGCTCGAAGCACATAATCGATTGTTTTCTCTTTCATTTTAATTAATTGAAATTCAAAGATAATAAAAAATACTATGCGTGCATAATAAAATTAGTTTATTTTTATAAAAGAATATTCGAAATTTAAAGTTAGTCTAAGGTATTCTTTTTTGATTTTTTAACATTAATTGATTCTTAAAAAATTAATAAATAACCCGTTGGTTGAGGTTTAATTTTTTTAACCAGATAGAGCTGTAGTTTTGATGAATTTAATTGAAAGCGTTTCATTTTATTTCTTTAAAATATAGCTTTATGAACCAATAATTGGTCTGTTTAACTCTTTTTTAGATGTTTCTATGTGGTTTTTTTTTCTTTAAAAATTTTGATTTTTGTTAATTTTACACAACTCGTTAATAAATATCAGATTAATAAAAGGTTGTATTTTTAATATCTGCTATAATACAACTAATACAAGTTGGGATAGTTATATTCTTAAGGAGTTTGTTATTGTTTTATGTTTTTTAGAATCCAACCGCTTTGTCATCACCTCGTTTGTCGGCACCACCTTCAATATTTCCGTTTGGTTGTATTAATATGGCATCTACTTTACCAATAATTGGATTGTTTTTTTCATTAATAAGGTAGCCTTTTTGTTTTAACGCATCTAAAGTATCTTTTGGAAAGCCATTGGGTTCGAAAGTTACTACATCTGGAACCCATTGATGGTGAAAGCGGGGAGCATTTACGGCTTCTTGCATGGTTAGATTAAATTGGCTAACATTTAAAATTGTTTGCAAAACGGAAGTAATAATTGTAGAGCCACCTGGGGTTCCCACTACCATAAATAGTTTGTTGTCTTTTTCTACAATTGTAGGGGTCATAGAGCTTAGCATGCGTTTTTGGGGAGCAATGCTATTGGCTTTTCCGCCTATTAATCCGTATAAATTTGGTGTGCCTGCTTTTATGCTAAAATCATCCATTTGATTGTTTAAGAAAAAACCTAATTCTTTACAATATAGTTTTGAGCCATAATTGTCATTTAATGTGGTGGTTGCTGAAACTGCGTTTCCAAAAGAATCTACAATTGAGTAATGTGTGGTTTCGGTACTTTCGTTAAAGTTTATTTTTCCTTGCGCAATATCTGAGGATAAAGTTGCTTTTTCTAATGAAAAATTGCTCATTCTGTTTTTTAGATAATCGCTATCTGATAATTGATTGATGGGATTGGTTATAAAATCTGGATCCCCTAGATAATAATTTCTATCTGCATAAGCTCGGCGTTCTGCTTCTGTAATGATTTGTATAGTTTGAATAGTATTATGACCAAATTTTGCGATAGGGTAGGGTTCTATCATTTTCATGATTTGGGCCAAACAGATTCCGCCACTACTTGGTGGTGGCATGGATATTATTTTTAGATCATGGTAATTAAAAGTGATTGGAGTTCTCCATTTGGCTTCATATTTAGACATGTCTTCCATGGTGATTATGCCTCCTTTTTTTTGGATATAGTTTACGAATTTTTGAGCTGTTTTTCCTTTGTAAAATTCATCTTTTCCATTTTTTGCAATTCGTTTTAGGGTGGCTGCCAAAGCTGGATATTTGATGGTGTCATTTTGTTTAAAATTTCTTGCGAAAAGTGTTTTTTTACCATTGGCTTTTATGATTACTTCTCGGTATTCTGCCAAGCTGTTTTCTTGTTTTTGTGTAACAATGACCCCTTTTTCGGCGAGTGCTATTACAGGGTTTATGATTTCTGATATAGGTAATGAACCAAATTTTTTGTGTACTTCAAATATACCTGCAATAGTTCCTGGAATTCCAACGGCAAAGGCTGTTTGTGTACTTTTGCCATCAATAATATTTCCTTTTTTATCTAGATACATGTTTTTTGATGCTTTTAGGGGGGCTTTTTCCCTATAATCTAATGAGCCAATATCTCCGTTTACTTTGCGATAAACCATAAATCCGCCACCGCCAATGTTTCCTGCATTAGGATAGGCTACTGCCAATGCTAATTCTGTTGCAATCATTGCATCAAACGCATTTCCTCCTTTTTTTATAATTTCAATTCCAATTTTCGAAGCTTCTTCTCGAGCTGATACAATCATTGCTTTTTGGGTAACTAAACCTGTATTTGTTTGTTGTGCATTACACGTTGGTAAACTAATAATGAGTAGGAGTAGGAATGTTTTTTTTAGATACATAAGTTATTTATTTATAGGATTTTTTTGTGGGGCTTTAGTATTTTACTAAAAAAAACGCTTCTGTACGAAGCGTTTTTTTATTAATTGTAAATTTTTTCGTATAGTTTTTGGTATTTCTCTAAGATTATTTTTCGTTTTAGTTTTAATGTTGGTGTGAGATGACCATCGGTAATGGTCCATAAATCTGGTGTAAGTTCAAATCGTTTTATTTTTTCCCAATTCCCAAATTTTTCGTTTAATGAATTTACTTCTTGCTGAATGCGTTCGATAACTTTTGGGTTTGCAATTATTTCTTCGTTTGTATTTCCTAAAGTTACTTGATGCAAAACGCCCCATTCTTTTACAAAATCGAAGTTGGGTTGTATGAATGCTGCTGGCATTTTCTGACCATCACCAATTACCATAATTTGCTCTATAAAACGGGATTGTTTCATGGTGTTTTCTAGTAATTGTGGTGCGATATATTTTCCGCCAGAGGTTTTAAACATTTCTTTTTTCCGATCGGTAATTTTCAGGAATCCTTCGTTGTCAAATTCTCCAATATCTCCCGTATGAAAATAACCCTCTTTGATAACTTCTTTTGTTTGTGCTTCGTCTTTATAATAGCCCATCATGACATTTGTTCCTTTGCAAAGGATTTCTCCATCTGGTCCAATTTTTACGTCTAATTTGTCTATTACTTTGCCAACAGTTCCTATTTTGAATCCTTTGTTGCGCATATCATTTACTGATATAACTGGTGATGTTTCGGTTAAGCCATAACCTTCCATGACGGGAATTCCTGCGGCGGCAAAAATTCTAGTTAATCTTGGTTGTAGGGCTGCGCTTCCAGAAACCATAAGGTCTAAATTACCTCCTAATCCTTCTTTCCATTTGCTGAAAATAAGTTTTCGTGCAATTTTTAATTGTATTTCGTACCAAAATCCGTTTGCTCCGTAAGGTTCGTATCGTAATCCCAGATCGATTGCCCAAAAGAAAAGATTCTTTTTTATTCCTGTGAGTTCAGAACCTTTGGTGTATATTTTGTCATAGACTTTTTCTAAAAGTCTGGGAACAACCGTCATTACTGTTGGTTTAACTTCTTTTATATTGTCGCTAATTTTTTCGATAGATTCTCCAAAATATATTGCCACTCCGTAGTATTGGTATAAATAAAGAATCATTCGCTCAAAGATATGACAAATTGGTAAAAAACTTAGTCCTTTACTTGTGCCTTCTTCAAAAGGGATTCTGTTTGAGCTATCTAAAGCATTCGAAACTATATTTTGGTGAGAAAGCATGACGCCTTTTGGCTTTCCAGTAGTTCCCGAGGTGTAAATAATGGTTGCTAAATCAGTGGTTAATACTGCTTTTTTTCTTTCTTCTACTTCGTTTTGGTTCGATTTGTCTGAACCAAGGGTTAGCAATTCGTTCCAATTTTTGCAGCCTTCAATATCATTAAAAGAGAAAATTTCTTTAAGTGTTGGTACATTGTTTTTAATCATGTTTATTTTCCGAAGTACTTCGGCATCAGAAATAAAACAATATTTTGCTTCACAATGGTTTAAAATATACTGATAATCATCTTCAGAAATAGTAGGATATATAGGAACGTTTTGCGCACCAGTTTGTAAAATACCAATATCCATAATATTCCATTCGGTTCTATTATTGGTTGATATTAGAGCAATTTTATCATTTTTTTGTATTCCCAATCGAAGTAGCGCTCTCGAAATGGTATTTGCTTTGTTTATATATTCTTGTGTCGAAGTTTTTACCCAAACGCCGTCATACTTTGTTACTAAAGCATCGGGCAAATTTTGTTTATCTAGTTGGTAATAAGGGAAGTCGAATAATCTTGTGATCTTGGTCATTCTAAAGTATGGGTTAATTTTTATGCAAATTAATAAAAAATACGAAGAATTACAATTTTTGATTATTTAAAGTCGATTGAAAGTGAATTTACGCAATATCTAACCCCTGTTTTTGTAGGGCCATCATCGAAAATATGGCCTAAATGACTGCCACAATTTGCACATACAATTTCGGTACGAATCATACCGTGTGTGTTGTCTTTGAGGTGTTGTATTTTTTTAGAAATTGATTCGTCGAAAGAAGGCCAACCGCAGTGTGCGTTAAATTTAGCATTACTCTCAAATAATGGTTCTTTGCATCCGCCACAAATATAAGTACCTTTTTGGGTATGTAAATTGTAGGTTCCGGTATGTGGGTATTCTGTTCCTTTTTCTCGGAGAATTCTATATTTTTCTTCGCCAAGTTCTAGTTTCCATGCCGCTTCGGTTTTTTCTACTGGATATTTCATGTCTAGATGATGTTTTTTTATTGAAATATGGTATATTTATGAGGGAATTTTTATTTTGTTATCATAAATATTTTGTTATTATTTTTTGGGTATAAATAGGATAGAAACAGAATTAGTACAAAAACGCTTTCCTGTTGTTTCTGTCGGTCCATCATCAAAAACATGGCCCAAATGTCCGCTACAATTGGCGCACATGGCTTCGGTTCTTTGCATGCCAAAAGAAGTATCGGTTTTATAAATTACACTTCCTTTTATAGCCTGATCAAATGATGGCCAACCACATTCTGAGTTAAATTTTGCATCGGAAGTAAATAAAGGATTCTTACAGGCTGCACAAGCATAGTATCCTTTTTCGAAATGATTCCAATACTTTCCGGAGAAAGACGCTTCTGTTCCTTTTTTTCTTAAAACGTTATATTCTTCTGGTGTTAGTTGTGTTTTCCATTGTGCATCTGTTTTATGAATTTTATTTTTAGAGTTTGTTTTTTCTGCTTTTTTTTCTTGGCTATGAGAAGCAGTTAAGCTAACAATAGAAACTAATAAAATGATTATTTTTTTCATTTTTGATGTTTTAATTTTGAATAAAATTAAGTGTTTTGTTGATCACATTTGTATCTCCAAGAATTTTCCTGTGGCCTAATCTTTGCGTAACATAAATTTCTCCGTTTGGAAGATGTTTTAAGATGTTTTTACCGCAAAACAAGGGTACTTCATAATCGTTTTCGTCATGAATAACGAGTGTAGGTATATTTACTTGTTTTGCGGCAAGATATGCGGCATAATCTTGCATGGGCTCACCAAATCTTTTTTCGAAAAGTTCACTCATTTTTTTGGCAATGATAGGTTTTAGTTTTAATTTTTTGACATAATCATCTAGAATATCTTCAATTTTATCGCCACTTCCTATGACTATTAATTTTTTTAATTGCAATCCTTGTTTTACCGAATTTAGCAATGCCATTCCACCTAATGAATGTCCTATCGCAAATTCGAAAGGACCATATAATTTTTCTAATTCTAATATTGAAGCTATAAATTCTGGCATTAGGGTTGTTCTTGTTCCTGATTTTCCATGGGCTGGTGCATCGAAACTTATGGTTGAATAGCCTAGTTTAATTAATTCATCGGCAAATTTCACTAATTGTGTGCCACGACCAGACCATCCGTGAACTAATAATACTTTTTTCGGACTATTTCCGTAATGGTAAACGACTATTTTTTTATTAATTTTTGGTATAAAAATAGTTTCTTGTATGGTATTTTTATCCATTGCCAATTCTCTATTGGGTGTTTTGTGTTTTATGGGCATTGTAAATATTCTAGAAGCCAATTTTGTAACCAAATCGAGAGAGAAAAATTCAACTATTTTTACGGTGTATAATATTATTTTAGGTATTTGTGTGTGTTTTGTTTTTTTTGCTTTCAAAATATTTCATATTTAATAATGTGCAATTTAAGTTTTTATTTTTTTTGGTATGAAAATTGACTCATAAATTAATCATAAAAATACTTTAAAGATTTTTATGTTTACAATTAAAAAAAAATGAATTAATTTTACTAGATATTTCAAATAAATTAAAAGAAGAATGAAAAAAGGTTTGATGATTTTAGCAATAGCTGTATTGGTTGCCTCTTGTGCTACAAATCCATTTACAGGGAAAAAAACAATGGCATTAGTGCCAGATAGCGAAATTTTCCCATCGGCATTTCAGCAATATGGACAATTTTTGTCAGAGAATAAAGTACTTGTAGGTACTAAAGATGCGCAAAGAGTAGAAAACGTAGGAACAAAAATAAAAGTAGCTGCCGAAAGATGGCTAACCGCTAACGGAAAACCAACTTATTTAGCAAATTATAAATGGGAATATAAGTTAGTAGAAAGTAAAGAAGTAAATGCTTGGTGTATGCCAGGAGGTAAAATAGTAGTTTATACGGGTATTTTGCCAATAACGAAAGACGATGCAGGGTTAGCAGCAGTTTTAGGACATGAGGTTTCTCACGCTTTAGCAAATCACGGACAGCAGCGTATGAGTGCTGGAATGTTGCAACAATTAGGGGGTGTTGGGTTAGCGGTGGCTACAGGAAATAAAAGTCAAGAAACACAACAAATGATTATGCAAGCTTATGGTGTAGGTAGTCAAGTAGGTGTGATGCTCCCATTTAGTCGTGATAATGAGAGCGAGGCCGATATGATTGGACTTACACTAATGGCAATTGCAGGTTATAATCCTGAGAATGCAGTTGTATTATGGGAGCGTATGTCTGCTCAAGCAGGCGGAAATGCACCACCAGAAATTATGAGTACCCACCCAGCAAACGCAACACGTATTGCCAACTTAAAATCATTATTGCCACAAGCAAAAGCCGAAGCCGCAAAATTTGGGGTTATTTTTAAATAAAATCGGCTTATTTATAATAATAAAAAACATTTTTTTAAATCGCATTATTTTGGCGTTATTACAAGGTATTGCTTTTCGTTACAAACAAAGTTCGCCAAACTGCAATAAAAATGAAAGTATAGAAATCTTTTTGAGACAGCAAAAGCCTCAAAAAACATTTCGGGTTTAATCCCAAACGCAAATACTGTAATTAATAGCATTAAGTCATAAAAATATATTACTTTCGAAGCTGCTCTCATGGGCAGCTTTTTTTATGATAAAAATATTTTAAAACATGAAAACACTTCAAAAAGGAGATAAAAAATTATTAAATGCTTGGGCTTTTTACGATTGGGCAAACTCGGTTTATAGCTTAGTCATTGCTTCGGCTATCTTTCCTATTTTTTATGAGATGATTTTTAAAAAAAGAGGCAATAATGTAGTCTATATATATGGTAATGAAATTAAAGACACAGCAATGATTACTTTTGTTACCGCATTAGCTTTTCTAATAGTGGCTATTATTTCTCCTTTTTTATCAGGAATTGCAGATTATGTAGGAAATAAAAAAGTATTTATGCGGTTCTTCTGTTATCTTGGTGGTTTGTCTTGTATTTCTCTATATTGGTTTAATTTAGAAAATTTATTCTTAAGTTATACCGCTTATTTATTAGGATTAATAGGCTTCTGGGCAAGTCTTGTTTTTTATAATTCCTATTTGCCAGACATTGCTTACCCCGAACAACAAGATAGAGTTAGCGCAAGAGGATTTTCTATGGGATATATAGGAAGTACCCTATTATTAATTATAAACCTTGCAATGGTAATGTTTCCTGATAAGTTTTATATTACTGCCGATAATCCAGACAGAGCAAGAGAAATTGCCATGAGAACTTCTTTTCTAATGGTTGGTATTTGGTGGATAGGTTTTAGTCATGTAACTTATTATTATTTACCAAAAGGCTCATCAAAAGGACATAAAGTAACAAAAGCTATTGTTTTTGATGGTTTTAAAGAACTAAAATTAGTTTGGAAACAATTGCAACAAAATATTACATTAAAAAGATATTTATCAAGCTATTTTGTTTTTATCATGGCAGTGCAAACTGTTATTTTAGTAGCGACTTATTTTGGTGCTACCGAAGTAAATTGGGAAACTAGCAGTCAGCAAACCACAGGGCTAATTATTAGTATATTAGTTATTCAAATTGTAGCTGTTATAGGAGCTTTTATTACCTCAAGAGCATCAGGAAAATATGGTAACATAAATTTATTAATCTTCTTAAATATTTTTTGGGCAATATTTTGTGTTTTTGCTTTTTTTGTTGAAACACCAAATGAGTTTTATGCTGTTGCTGGATTTGGAGGGTTAGGAATGGGAGGAATACAATCGTTGGCTCGTTCTACATATTCAAAACTATTGCCAGAAACAGATGATACAGCTTCGTATTTTAGTTTTTATGATGTAACCGAAAAAATAGGAATCGTCATCGGAATGTCTATTTACGGAATCATAGATCAGATTACAGGCTCTATGAGAAACTCATTTGTATTCTTAGCTATTTTTTTTGTAATAGGAGTAATTTTACTACTAAGAATTCCAAGAAATAATGCCTTAAATACTAAATCGAATACAAGACTTTAAGTAATGTATTAAATATGCCAAAAGGATTTTCTTTATGGCACAATCCTTGACTTATAAAAGAGTAATCTAAATAAATATTTTTATTATTTATTGATTTTCAGCTATATAAATATTTGAATATGTTATTTTTACAATTCAAATAAGCCATGTTTAATGACAAAATGACTTAAATATAATATGTCTCAACAAAAAATAATTACCATTGACAATTTGTCACTACAAGAATTTGATTCCGAAGCAGATTTAATTCCACTTCTCACACCAGAGGATGAAGAAGAAATGGCAAACGAAGAACTGCCTTCAGATTTGCTTATACTTCCTTTGCGAAACACTGTTTTGTTTCCCGGAGTTGTCATTCCTATTACCGCAGGAAGAGATAAATCGATTAGATTAATAGACGCAGCAAATGCTGGCGACAAAATTATTGGAGTCGTATCTCAAAAAAATGAAGAAGACGAAGACCCTACCGAAAATGATATTAATAAAGTAGGAACAGTAGCTAAAATTCTTCGTGTATTAAAAATGCCCGACGGAAATGTTACCGTAATTTTGCAAGGAAAAAAACGTTTCGAAATAGAGCAAGTTACCTCGACCGAACCCTACATGAAAGCTTCTATAAAAGAAGTTACAGAAGAAAGACCAACTAAAAAAGACAAAGAATTTTCGGCCATAATAGAATCAGTTCGTGATTTGGCAATTCAAATCATCACCGAAAGCCCTAATATTCCTACAGAAGCCACTTTTGCAATAAAAAATATCGATAGCAGCTCGTTTCTAGTCAATTTCGTGTCCTCAAACATGAACCTTTCGGTTGTTGAAAAACAAGATTTATTAGAAATAAATAACTTAAAAGAACGAGCTTTAGCTACTTTAAAGTATATGAATATCGAGTTTCAGAAATTGGAACTTAAAAACGACATACAATCTAAAGTACGTTTCGATCTAGACCAGCAACAACGTGAATATTTTTTGCACCAGCAAATGAAAACCATTCAAGAAGAATTGGGAGGCGTTTCGCAAGAAGAAGAAATAGAAGAAATGCGTGCCAAATCGAAAACAAAAATTTGGGACGAAAAAACACAAAAGCATTTTGATAAAGAATTATCGAAAATGCAACGTTCTAACCCAAATTCGCCCGATTTTGGTATCCAAAGAAATTATTTAGAATTATTTCTAGATTTGCCTTGGGGAAAATACTCTAAAGATAATTTCGATTTAAAACGGGCTCAAAAAATATTAGATAAAGACCATTTTGGTCTAGAAGATGTTAAGAAAAGAATGATAGAACATTTAGCCGTTCTTAAACTGAGAAATGATATGAAATCGCCAATTCTTTGCTTAACAGGCCCTCCCGGAGTAGGAAAAACATCTATCGGGAGATCTATTGCCGAAGCTTTAGGAAGAGAATATGTACGAGTTTCGCTAGGTGGTTTGCGTGATGAAGCCGAAATTCGAGGACATCGAAAAACCTATATTGGCGCACTACCAGGAAGAATCTTGCAAAGCCTAAAAAAAGCAGGCACATCAAACCCTGTTTTTGTTTTAGATGAAATAGATAAATTATCAAATAGTAATCAAGGAGATCCATCATCTGCATTGTTAGAAGTTTTAGACCCTGAGCAAAACAGCGAATTTTATGATAATTTTCTAGAAATAGGTTACGATTTGTCTAAAGTCATGTTTATTGCCACATCAAACAATATGGCAACCATACAACCAGCACTTAAAGACCGTATGGAAATCATCAAAATGTCAGGTTATACCATTGAAGAAAAAGTTGAAATTGCCAAACAACATCTGTTGCCAAAACAATTAGCCATTCATGGTCTAACCTCTAAACATTTACAAATTGGTAAAAAACAATTAGAAAAAATAGTAGAAGGTTACACACGAGAATCTGGCGTGCGTGGACTAGAAAATAAAATGGCACAAGTAATTAGAAATGCTGCAAAATGCGTAGCTATGGACGAAGAATACAATATAAAAGTTAGCGATGACGATATTGTAAAAATCCTTGGTGTTCCCAGACTAGAAAGAGACAAATCAGAAAATAATGAGGTAGCAGGAGTAGTTACCGGATTGGCTTGGACATCAGTTGGAGGCGATATTTTATTTATAGAATCCTTAATTTCCCCAGGAAAAGGAACCATGACAATTACTGGAAACCTAGGAACAGTCATGAAAGAATCAGCAACAATCGCTTTAGAATATATAAAAGCCAATGCCCAATTATTGGGACTCAATTCAGAAATGTTAGCAAAATATAATATTCACTTACACGTTCCAGAAGGCGCAACCCCAAAAGACGGGCCAAGTGCAGGTATTGCCATGCTAACCTCATTAGTTTCGGTATTTACCCAGAAAAAAATAAAGAAAAGTTTAGCCATGACTGGCGAAATCACTTTACGAGGAAAAGTATTACCAGTAGGCGGAATTAAAGAAAAAATCCTAGCCGCAAAACGAGCCAATATTAAAGAAATAATTTTGTGCCACGAAAACAAAAGCGATATAGACGAAATAAAACCAGAATATCTAACAGGTCTAACCTTTCATTATGTGAAAGAAATGAATGAGGTTTTAGCCATTGCAATAACAAAAGATAACGTAAAAAACGCCAAAACATTATAAATTTTTTTTGCCACGAATTGCACAAATTACCACGAATTTCTAATTATCAGTAAAAAAAAAATCGTCTTAATTTGTGCAATTCGTGGTTAAAATAAAATTAGTATGAGTTGCAGACAGTCATAAAAAATAATATCTTCGTTTCTGCGTTATATAGTTTTAAAACGTCAAAAATAAATGCAAAAAAAACACCTAATACTCTTATTATTTACAATCTATACTTCAACTTATAGTCAAATAGGAGGGCAAGGCGTATACCAGTTCCTAAACCTAATTTCCTCACCAAGACAAGCCGCATTAGGAGGAAAAATAATAACAAATTACGATTACGACGTAAACCAACCCTTATTTAATCCCGCAAGTATAAACACAGAAATGGACGGTCGTTTAGCCTTAAACTACGGAAACTATTTTGGCGATGTAACCTACGGAACAGCAGCATTTGCATACACATACGATAGACACCTAGAAACATTACACGGCGCAATTACCTACATAAACTACGGAAAATTCGATGGGTATGATGAGTTCAAAGCAGCAACAGGACAATTTACAGGAAACGAAATTGCACTATCCCTAGGATACGCTTACAATATTCCCTGGACAAAAATATACCTAGGGGCAAACGCAAAACTTATTTCCTCAACACTCGAAAGTTATAACTCATTTGGCGTTGCCGCCGATTTGGCTGCAATGTATAAAGACGACAAAAACGATATAAACTACGCACTAGTAGTCAGAAATTTCGGAACACAAATAAAAAGCTATAATGACACAAACGAAAAATTACCATTCGAAGTCATAGCAGGAATATCGCAAGAACTAGAAAACGTACCCATTCGCTGGCACCTCACACTAGAAAACCTACAACACTGGAACGTTTCCTTCGCCAACCCCGCCAGAAGCCAGCCAACAATAGACGGAGAACCAATCGAAGAAAAAGTAAGTTTCCTAGGCAACACAATGCGACACGTCATCGTTGGAGCCGAAATTTTCCCCAAAAAAACCTTCACACTACGATTAAGCTATAATTTCCGCCGAGCAGCCGAACTAAAAATACTAGAACAACGCACCTTCTCAGGAATATCAGCAGGATTCGGAATCAGATTCAGAAAATTCCGATTCGATTATTCCTACTCGCGATACACCCTAGCCGCAAACACCAGTTTATTCGGACTCACAATAAATTTGTATAACAACGAACAATAATTTTTTTTTTTGAAGCAGAAACCATAAAGCCCTAAAAAAACAAACCTCCCGCTATCCGTTTCAATCTTTTTTTTGCTTAAGTTCCTCGCAAAAAAAGCGAGAACTCAAACAAAAAAAAGGATTTCCACTACTATCGGGGCTACAAACAAACTTTGCGATTACGATTAAACATTAAAAAAAAATGAAAAAAATAACCATTGCCATCGACGGATTTTCCTCAACAGGAAAAAGCACATTAGCCAAACAATTAGCCAATCACTTAGGCTATATTTTTGTCGACTCAGGAGCAATGTATCGCGCCATAACTTATTATGCCTTACAAAACGAATATATAAATCAAGACCTCTTCAATAAAGAAAAACTAATCAAAAATTTACCACAAATAAAATTAGAATTTCAATTCAATCCAAAGCTAGGCTTTGCCGAAATGTACCTAAATGACACCAATGTCGAAAAAGAAATTCGAACCATCAAAGTATCCAACTACGTAAGTCAAGTAGCCGCCATATCACAAGTTCGAGCCAAACTAGTCGAACAGCAGCAACAAATGGGCAAAAACAAAGGCATCGTCATGGACGGTCGGGATATAGGAACCGTCGTTTTTCCAACCGCCGAACTCAAAATATTCATGACAGCCAGCGCACAAACTCGAGCACAACGTCGTTACGATGAGATGTCATCTAACTCAGAAAATGTTTCATACGATGAGGTTCTAAAAAACGTACAAGAAAGAGACTTTATAGATACCCATCGAGAAGATTCGCCACTTGTAAAAGCTAACGATGCTATAGAAATAGACAATTCCCATTTGTCTCGAGAAGAACAATTTAAGATTGTTCTTGATTTGGTTAATAATATTTAACAAAATTTATTTGTAAAGTTGTTTTTATTGTTAGTTTTACGCTACTAAAAAAAAAGATTTAAAAACTAAAAAATGAGCATAAAAAATAGATTAATAATCATGAGTTTTCTCCAGTTTTTTGTTTGGGGAGCATGGTTAATTACAGTTGGAAACTATTGGTTTACCACAAAACAATGGAGCGGAGCAGAGTTTGGGGCTATATTTTCTACCTTAGGACTTTCTTCTATTCTTATGCCAGCACTAACTGGTATTATTGCGGATAAATGGGTAAATGCCGAAAAATTATATGGTGTTTTGCATATACTAGGAGGTTTGGCGATTGCTTATTTACCACAAGTTAACAATCCAACTAGTTTTTATTGGGTAATTTTTGCAGCCATGATGTGCTACATGCCAACAATTTCATTATCCAATTCAGTAGCATATTATATTCTTAAAGATAATAATTATGACATTGTAAAAGTTTTTCCACCTATTAGAGTTTGGGGAACTGTTGGTTTTATTGCGGCCATGTGGCTAACAAATTTATCAGGAAACAAAGCCTCTGTAAATATGTTTTATATTTCTGCTTTTGCCGCAATGGTTTTAGGAATTTACTCATTTACGTTGCCTAAATGTCCGCCACAAAAATTAATTTCCGAAAGCGATTCATTTCTTAAAAAATTGGGATTAGACGCATTCAAGTTATTTGGCAATTATAAGATGGCATTGTTTTTTGTTTTTTCTATGTTTTTAGGCGGTGCTTTGCAACTAACAAATATGTATGGAGATACTTATTTGTCTGATTTTGCTAAAGTTCCTCAATATGCCAATTCTTTTGTAGTTAAATATTCGACTATCATTATGTCTATTTCTCAAATATCTGAAACCTTATTTATTCTTGCGATTCCGTTTTTCTTAAAACGTTTTGGTATCAAACAGGTCATGTTAATTAGTATGTTGGCTTGGGTTTTACGATTCGGATTGTTTTCTTACGGAAATCCAACAAATGGATTGTGGATGATAATTATGTCTTGTGTTGTTTACGGAATGGCATTCGATTTCTTTAATATTTCTGGTTCTTTATTTGTAGAAACCACAACCGATTCTAAAATGCGTTCTTCTGCACAAGGTTTGTTTATGATGATGTCTAATGGTTTTGGTGCTTTTTTTGGAGGAATAATTAGTGGGTTTATAATTGATAAATATTTTACAATAAATGGTAAAAGAGATTGGCATAATATATGGTTGGCTTTTGCAATTTATGCGCTTGTGGTTGCTATATTATTTGCGGTCTTTTTTAAGCACAAACACAATCCGAAAGATGTAGAAAATGTGGGGCATTAAGTCTTACTTTTTAAGTATAAAAAAAGGAACTCATTGAGTTCCTTTTTTTTTAGTCTTCATCATCTTCGTCAGAATCATCATCTATTGGTTCGTCTTTATCATCGTCATCGTCGTCAGAATCATTGTCGTTTGCATGATTTTTTTCATCATCATCATCGTCGTCATCGTCATCAGTCTCAATTTCGAGTTCTTTTAAAGCATCTATAGAACCATCTCCGATGTGATCAGCTAATTCGTCATCTTCATCGTAGTTTATGATTCTGTCAGAAAGTTTAGTACTTATCTTTACTAGAAAAATAGTGTCAATAGTGCGTACTTCTACTGCTTCGATAGTTTCGTTTTTAGCATTTTTAAAACGGACTATATTTGAATCATCATATCCGTCGGGAAATTTATCGACTAATAAGTTTAAAATTTCTCCTGTAAGTTTTGAATAATCAACAATAACTCTTTTCATAAATATATATTATAAATCTAAAATGTAAGCAAAAATAAGTGGAACTACGATTGTAGCATCAGATTCTACGATAAATTTTGGTGTATCTATATCTAGTTTTCCCCATGTAATTTTTTCGTTAGGCACTGCGCCAGAGTAAGAGCCGTAACTGGTTGTTGAGTCTGAAACTTGACAGAAATAACTCCAGAAAGGGATGTCGTGCATTTCCATATCTTGGTACAACATTGGTACTACGCAAATTGGGAAATCTCCTGCTATACCACCGCCTACTTGAAAGAAACCTATTCCTTTTCCTTGGCAGTTTTCAGGATACCATTTTGCTAACCACATCATATATTCGATACCACTTTTCATCGTCGTAGCTGTAAGTTCTCCTTTTATGCAGTAGGAGGAGAAAATGTTGCCCATGGTACTATCTTCCCAACCTGGAACTACGATTGGTAGGTTTTTTTCTGCTGCTGCAACCATCCAGGAATCTTTAGGGTCTATTTCGTAATATTGTTGAAGCACACCAGAATTTATCATTTGATACATGAATTCATGCGGAAAATATCTTTCGCCTGCTTGTTCTGCTTTGTTCCAAATATGAAACAGATGAGATTGCAAACGACGGAATGCTTCTTCTTCTGGAATGCAAGTATCTGTTACTCTATTGAAGTGGTTGTCTAGTAATTCTCTTTCTTCTGTTGGGGTTAGGTCTCTGTAATTTGGAATTCTTTTGTAAGAATTATGCGCCACAAGATTCATAATGTCTTCTTCTAGATTTGCTCCTGTGCAAGAAATAATGTGTACTTTGTCTTGGCGTATCATTTCTGCTAATGATTTTCCTAGTTCGGCGGTACTCATTGCTCCTGCTAGTGTAATCATCATTTTACCATTGTCTAGTAGGTGTTCTTCGTAGCCTTTTGCTGCATCGACTAATGCGGCGGCATTGAAGTGCAGGTAGTGTTTTTCGATAAACTGACTTATTGGTCCTTTCATTTTTGTTTTTGTTTTTGTTTTTTTGATTTGTTTGCTACGGCTTGGGTGTAGATTTAGTTATGTATTTAATGGGATGTTTTTTTTTTTTTTTCTAGCCCTGATAGTAGTGGAAATCCTTTTTTCTGGCTCCTTTAGCCAGGAAAAAGATTGCAACGGATAGCAGGAAATAGCTTCTAAAAATTATTTGTAACCTAATATTTTTAGTACGTCTTCGGCTTTTTGTTGTTCAGAAAAAATTTCTGTGGCAATGATTCCGTTTTCATCTTTATCTATCAGGATATGTTTGGGTTGGGGGATCAGGCAGTGATGCAAGCCGCCGTAACCACCTATTGTTTCTTGGTATGCTCCTGTGTTGAAGAAGCCTATGTATAAGGGTTTTTCTTTGTTGTATTTTGGCAAATATATGGCATTCATGTTTTGTTCGGAGTTGTAATAATCGTCGCTATCGCAGGTCATTCCTCCTAATAAGACACGTTCGTACTGGTCGTTCCAGCGGTTTATGGCGAGCATGATAAAACGTTTGTTTATTGCCCAAGTGTCTGGGAGTGTTGTGATGAAAGATGAGTCTATCATGTTCCATTTTTCTCTATCATTTTGTTGTTTTTGATACAATATTTGATAAATTGCTCCTCCGCTTTCTCCTACTGTAAATGAACCGAATTCAGTAAAAATATTGGGTACATCGACCTCTGCTTCTTCGCAGGCAATTTTTATTTGATTGATGATTTCATCTATCATATATTGGTAGTCGTACTCGAATGTTAATGAGTTTTTGATGGGAAAGCCTCCGCCAATATTTAGTCCGTCTAGTGTTGGGCATTCTTTTTTTAGTGAGATGTAAACTTTGATACATTTTACTAATTCGTTCCAGTAGTAGGCGTTGTCATTTATTCCTGTATTGATAAAAAAGTGAAGCATTTTTAGCTCTAATTTATCATTTTCCTGGATTTGTTTTCTGTAAAACTGAACGATATTTTTATATCCAATTCCTAATCGAGAGGTGTAAAACTCAAATTTAGGTTCTTCTTCGGCAGCAATACGTATTCCTATTTTAAATTTGCCTTTTATTTCTGCTTGGAGCAAATCTAATTCTTCATAGTTGTCTATAATTGGAATGGTGTTTTTGTGTCCGTTATTAATAATTCTTGCAATGTTTTCTATGTATTGGTCTCGTTTGAAGCCGTTGCAAATGACATAAGTGCTTTTGTTTATTTTTCCGTTTTGTAATAAGTTTTCTACAATATCTATGTCGAATGCTGAGGAGGTTTCTATGTGAATATTGTTTTTGAAAGCTTCGTTCATAATGTATTCAAAATGAGAGCTTTTTGTGCAATAGCAATAGTAGTATTTGCCTTCGTAATTGTTTTTTTCCATGGCATTTCTGAACCAAGCTTTGGCTCTTTTTATGTTGCTGGAAATTTGTGGTAAGTAGGTAAATTTTAGTGGTGTACCGTATTGTTCTACAAGTTTCATTAAGTCTATTTTATGAAACTCGAGATTGTCTTTTGCAAGTGTAAATTCTTCTTGTGGAAAGTAGTAGGTTTGATTTATTAAGTCAGAATATTTTGTATTCATTTATTTGTCAGATATTTAAAGGGTTAAAAGTATAATAATAATAAGATACTTTTAAATCAAACTCGAATATTTGCAAAAATTATTTCTAATTCGTTTTGTCTAAATGAATTTATCGAAAATACAGCCAAGAGCGTTTCTTGTTTTTTTAAAACAGAATTTATAAACCCATTTTCAGGTTTTTGGAATCGATTATTGTTGGTGTATTTACAGCCGTTATTCATGACACAAATTTAAAAAAATATTAATGTTATAATATATATATTATTAAAAAATCATTAATTTTTATAATTTAAAAAAGCTTCTATAATTGTTTCGTTATCAGTAGTTTGGTTTGTTCTTATGTTTCCAATACCATACAAAAGCGCAAATTGTACTTTTCCGTACTCATTTTTCTTGTCATGAATGAGTAATTTGATAATATCTTCTTGTTCCTTTTTAGTAATAATTATCTTGTCGAAAATGTTATTTAAAGTTGTTTTTATTTGGGTATATTCAGTTTCGGAAATTAACTTTTGTTGTAAGGAAATATAGCTTTCTAATATCATTCCGGCAGCAATTGCTTCTCCGTGTAGTAAATTTGTTTTGTCAGGGTTTTCTAGAAAATAAGTTTCGATGGCGTGACCTAACGTGTGACCAAAATTTAATGCTTTTCTTATCCCGTTTTCGGTAGGGTCTTGGGTTACAATGTCGCTTTTTATGGTTATCGATTCGAAAATTAAATCATCAAAATCATCAAAATTTATTTCTTTTAGATTTTTAAATTTTTCCCAGTTCGATTTTTTGGCAATTAGTCCGTGTTTTAGCATTTCGGCAAGACCAGATCGCATTTGGTTTTGTGGTAGTGATTCTAAAAAACTACTGTCTATAATGACCATTTCTGGGTTTGTTATGGTTCCAATTTGGTTTTTTAATCCACCTAAATCTACTCCGTTTTTTCCACCAATCGAGGCATCAACCATCGATAATAATGTAGTAGGAATATTTATAAAAGCAATGCCACGTTTGAAAGTTGAGGCTATAAAACCTCCCATATCTGTAATTACGCCACCACCAAGATTGATGATTAAACTTTTTCTATCGGCACCTAATTCTATTAAAACATTCCAAATTTGCACACAAGTTTCTATTGTTTTGTTTTCTTCGCCTGATTCGAGCTCGATAATTTCTATTTCAGACTGTGCTTCAATCATTGGTAATAATTGAGGTAAACAATATTCGTTAGAATTATTATCGACTAAAATAAAAATTTTCGAGTAATTATGGTCTTTAATATTACGATTTAAAAAATCATAACCATCTTGACTAAAATGTATTGAATATCCGTTTGAAACTATTGAAACCATATTAGCGTGTGTTATTTAATATTTTTATGCAAAATAAAGTAAAATTTGTATAAAAAAATACGCTACTATATTATATTTGCATAACATTATTATTTATATGGATAAAATTTTCGATAATACCCAAAATGCTTTTTCTTTAAAAAGTGATAACGAGCTAGATAGAGCTTATTTTTTGTTTAAAATGATTGCCGTTAAGCCTTTAGTTAGGATAGGAACTGCGGTCACAAATTTTGCGCTAAACGCTAATTTACCTGTTCAAGGATTAATTCGTGCTACTGTTTTCGACCATTTTTGTGGCGGAATTTCTGAAGATGATTGTATTCCTGTGGTCGACAAAATGTTTACCAAAGGCGTTTCTTCAGTTTTAGATTATTCGGTAGAAGGAAAAGAAGACGAAGCACATTTTGATGATGCCATGAATATGACTTTGAAAATCATCGATTTTGCCAAAGAAAAAAAAGCCATTCCGTTTGCGGTTTTTAAGCCAACAGGTTTCGGACGATTTGAATTGTACGAAAAATTAGGAGAAAAACAAACCCTAACCAATGCAGAACAAGAAGAGTGGGCTAGAGTAGAAGCACGATTTGAAAAAGTATGTAAAAAAGCTTTCGAAAATAATATTTCGCTACTTATAGATGGTGAAGAAAGCTGGATGCAAGATGCTGCCGATGAACTTGTTGCTAGAATGATGCAAAAATACAACAAAGAGAAACCTATTGTTTATAACACCTTACAAATGTATCGTTGGGACAGATTGGATTATCTTAAAAAATTGCATGAACAAGCAAAAACAGAAGGTTTTTATATAGGAATGAAACTTGTACGTGGCGCTTATATGGAAAAAGAAAACAAACGTGCCGAAGAAAAAGGATACAAATCTCCTATTTGCGAATCGAAGCAAGCCACCGATGATAATTTTAACGCAGCGGTTTCTTATATGATTAATAATATAGATAAGATGGCTGTTTTTGCAGGAACTCACAACGAATTGAGTTCTTATACATTGATGCAAAAAATGCAAGAAAAAGGCATTCCTAAAAATGACGAGAGACTTTGGTTCGGGCAATTGTATGGCATGAGCGATAATATTAGCTACAATTTAGCAAACGAAGGTTATCATGTGGCAAAATATTTACCTTTCGGTCCTGTAAAAGATGTAATGCCATATTTAATTCGTCGTGCCGAAGAAAACACTTCAGTAGCAGGACAAACCAGTCGTGAACTACTATTAATAAAAACCGAACGCAATCGCAGAAAGGGAAAAAACTAATGAATCTTACCATATTAGGTTGTTATGCGGCCACGCCAAGAACATTTACAAACCCAACTTCGCAAGTATTAGAAATAAGAAATAGATTATTTTTAATAGATTGTGGCGAGGGAACACAAGTGCAATTGCGTAAAAATAAGATTAAGTTTTCAGCAATAAATCATATTTTTATTTCCCATTTGCATGGCGACCATTTTTATGGATTAATAGGACTAATTTCTACTTTCAATTTATTAAATAGAAACAATAATTTAACAGTTTATGGGCCAAAAGGAATTCAGGAAATTATAAAATTACAGTTAAAATTATCTAATTCTTGGCCACAATATGAATTGCATTTTGTAGAACTTACAAGTACTAAATCTGAAATTATTTTTGAAGATGATAAAGTAATTGTAAAAACAATTCCATTAAAGCATAGAGTTTATACTAATGGTTTTTTGTTTCAAGAAAAAATAAAAGAGCGCAAACTAAATGCAAATGCAGTTCAGAATTACAAAATAGAAACCTGTTATTTTCAAAATATAAAAAACGGAAAAGACATCACTTTAGAAGACGGAAGAATTATTCCCAATTCTGAATTAACATTCGATCCGGAAACGCCTAAAAGTTACGCTTTTTGTTCAGATACCATATATAATGAGTCGATTATTCCCGTAATAAAAAATGTAGATGTTTTGTACCACGAAACCACTTTCCTAGAGTCGGAAGCAGAATTAGCTAAAAAGACCATGCACTCGACCGCCAAAGAAGCTGCTAGAATAGCACTGCAAGCCAATTGCAAACAACTTATTTTAGGGCATTATTCTACCAGATACGAATCGATAAAACTCTTTAAAGAAGAAGCGCAAACCATTTTTTTGAACACTCTTTTGGGAGATGACGGCAAATTTTTTAAATTGTAATATAAATGTTAGCTTTGGTTATTAACAGATTTTGTGTTTTGAGTAACCAATAAAATCTGTAAATAACCAAAGCCACAAATAACCAAGAAATGAAAGATTTAAGTAATTACAGAAAATCATACGAAAAAAGTGAATTGTTGGAAACGAATATTCCCGAAGATCCAATAACACTTTTTAAAAAATGGTTTCATGAAGTAGAAGATTTTGGTGGGATAGAAGAAGTTAATGCCATGACTGTTTCTACCATTGGTTTAGATGGTTTTCCCAAAGCTAGAGTTGTGCTTTTGAAGCAATTTACCTACGAAGGATTTATTTTTTATACTAATTATGATTCAGAAAAAGGTCGTGCCATAGCAAATAACCCAAATATTTGCTTGTCTTTTTTTTGGCATTCATTAGAACGTCAAATTATTATAAAAGGAAAAGTAAAAAAAATTGCCGAGAACCTCTCTGATGGTTATTTCGAATCTAGACCAAACGGAAGCAAATTAGGCGCAATAGTTTCTAACCAAAGTGAAGTAATAGCATCAAGAATAATTTTAGAAGAAAAATTAAAGCAATTAGAGGATAATTGTGTAGGAAAAGAAATTCTTCGTCCTAAAAATTGGGGTGGCTATATTGTTGAACCACAGGAAGTTGAGTTTTGGCAAGGTCGTCCTAATCGCTTGCATGACAGAATTCGTTATAAATTAAGTGCTGATTTTTATTGGAAAATAGAAAGATTAGCACCTTAAATACAATATATTCATTATAAATTAACAAATTAATTATAATTTATTCATATAATTTACAATTACATTAAATTTTACTCTATTTTTGTAGTATAAAATTATAGTGATGAATTTTTATTTAAAAAAAAAGATACGAATACCTCACTTTATAAAAATATTTTTTTGGTTTGTTTAATTGTTAATAAAAAATGCTTTAGTCCCCCAACTAAAGCATTTTTTTGTGCAATAAAAAGATTGCTTTAGCGCATTCTCTTTTTGGTCTTAAAAAATAGGTCACTTATAAATGGTTTAGCATTTGGCTTCTAAAAAAATAGATTTCAAGTATTTTTATCGATTTTAAAGGTCTAAATTATATAATACCACTATTCCAGCTACCACTACTACCGTCTGACGAAGATGATCTAGAAGGTGTAGGGTCTACACGTGA
>NZ_MUHE01000039.1:0-59260 GCF_002217405.1 Flavobacterium psychrophilum DSM 3660 = ATCC 49418
GGATTTTCTTTTTATAAATACTATTTTAATCTAAAAACCATAGTTTACTCCTAAACCAAATACTTCTCTAATTTGAAAAGCACCTCTAGCATTGTCATCATATAACGCTTGGAAAGCTAGGTTTGTAGAAATATATTTGTTTACTTTCATTACTAAATTCATTTGATAGTCGATATCTACATTTTTTGGTCTGTCTAGATAATTAGAGTATAAATTTAAGATGTTTTCTACCGAAATGTTTTCCATCAAGTTTAATTTGTAATACCCGTTTAGAGCGGCTCCAAATTCAAATCGAGAAGTTTTACCTTGCGCTACACCAAAAGCAGCACCTGATTGTGTAAACTGACCGTCAACAAATATTAATCTTGAGGTTGCTGGAGCAATATTTACTTTAAGGTTGTTGCTTTTTTTCCATAACATACCTGGACCTGATTGCAAATAGGCTGGTGAGAAAAAATGAGAAATTTTTATTCCTTTTGCTTTATCGAAACCAGAATCCATTTGTGTTTTTGCGTTCAAATACCATGAATAATACCAGTATCCTTGACCCGCTTTTCGTCCTAAAAGTGATGTAAATTCTAATCTGTCATCAGATTTAGTTGTCTTCTGACCTTTTGTTTGAGTTAAACCATAAGCGGCAATAATTTTATTATCCCAAACAATTTTTTCTGCTTTGTAATTAAAATCGTAATTAAGTCCTAAGTTTCCAGCTGTATTTGCTGTACCACCACCTAACCAATCGTTATTAAATGCTGATTGATTAAACAAAAACACAATGTTTCCGCCACGTTTCCAACCTGCATTTGTAGTATCGTCAGCTTTATTGGCTAATAATGCGTTTTTTTCTAGTAGTTCTTTTTCGCTTAATTGTGCATTTGCATTTATACCTAAAAGCAAAACAGCCAATACTAAGATTGTTTTTTTCATTTGTAATTATATTTAAATTTCTTACAAAATTAAAAAAATATCTACAATATTACAATTATTTCCTTTTAAACAAAGGAACTGCAGAACAGGCTTCGCCATACATAATGCTTTTTGCAAATGGTTGAAGTTTTTGTACGGCTAGAATATAGGCGCTTTCGGGAACGGGTTTTTTAGAACAACCTTTTATAATTACTGGCTTGTCTTGGTACTTAGAATAATCGATCGTTGGCAATATTTCTTGATACAAAGCGGTTTCTAAATCCTGCAAACTCCCAGATACCACTTTTTTAGCAAATGGCGAAACATGAATGGTAACTAGAATACTTGCCCAAGCGGGAATAATAGCTTCGGTAGAACAATGAATTACCACATAATGATTTTCATATTGTGACCAATCATGCTTTTTTAGCACCTCACGAAAGTCTTTTTCTTTTAATAAAAGACCCTCATAAAGCCAGTGTGAAATATCTATTTGTGTTCGAATTTCTTTTGCATAATAATCCTCTAAATCGAAGACTTCGAGTACAGAATTTGCTACTTTGTTTATTATTTCGTCTTGCATTTTATAGCATTCCTAATTCTAATTTTGCTTCTTCACTCATCAAATCTTTTGTCCATGGCGGATCGAAGGTAATTTCTACTTCGCAAGATTTTACAGTGTCTATTTTTTTAATTTTCTCTTCTACTTCTCTTGGCAAGGTTTCGGCAACGGGACAGTTTGGAGAGGTTAGTGTCATTAATATTTTTACATCTAATGCTTCGTTTACAAAAACATCATAAATAAGTCCTAGCTCGTAAATATCTACAGGGATTTCTGGGTCATAAATTGTTTTTAAAACCTTTACCGCTGCTTCTCCTAAATTGATTGTATCGTTAAATTCTTCCATATTATTTTGTATTTTGAACCATATAAGTAATGGCTGTTATTTTTAGGACTGTTCACAACTAATCCAAATTTATTATTTCTAACACGAATTCCTAAATTTAGGAATCTTAAAAAAACGCTTGTTAATTTGTGTAATTCGTGATAACCTTTTTTAAAATAATAAAAACGACTAATTTTTAGATTGAAAAGCCAAAGCGTACATTTTTATTTGTTTTATCATCGATACCAAGCCGTTGGCTCGAGTGGGCGATAAATGCTCTTTTAATCCAATTTCATCTATAAAACTCATATCAGCTTCAAGGATTGCTACTGCTTTTTGGTTAGAAAAAGTTCTAATTAAAATAGCAATTATTCCTTTGGTTAAAATAGCATCACTATCGGCGGTGAAAACAATTTTGTCATCATGTTGTTCTCCTTGCAACCATACTTTCGACTGGCAACCTTTAATTATATTTTCTTCTGTTTTAAATTCTTCGCTAATTAACGGAAGGTTTTTCCCTAAGTCGATGATGTATTCGTAACGCTGCATCCAGTCATCGAACATAGAAAACTCGGCTACAATTTCTTCTTGTATTTCTTTTATTGTCATTATTTTTTTTCTGAATAAGAAACTAATTTTGAAACTAATTTTTCGATTTCCACTGGTGGTTTCCCCGCATCGAAACCAGCTCCTGTATATACTGTTCCGCCAGATGTAATGGTTAAATTTGCGTGGGCAGCACCGTCATACATTCTGGCTTCCGATGGTGACTTTAGGCTAGGCAACTGATCTAAATTTACGGCTTTAATTAAGTTTGATAGATCTGATATGTCATTTTTAGTAAGTACTATAATGGTTACTTTTTCTGGATTATTTCTATCTGAGGCAATTGTAAGCTGGTTGTTTTCGAAGGTAATTTTGCTAAAAAAACCTCTAGAAAATGCTTCATATTCGGCTTTTGTTCCTGCTTGAACTTTGTTGTTTGTCTTTTCGGGTTTTTCAACTTCGGGGGTTGCATTGTTATCGATGGTTTCCTTGGTCTGTTGGCTAAGGCCCGACTCTTTTTTGGGCTGGCATGATTTTGTGAGCAATAAACTTAAAAATACTAGTGCTATTGTTTTCATAATGTTTGTTTTTTTACGGTTTTTTAGCCCTGACTGCCTCACATAATTTGTGTTTCCATCAAAGTTTAGCGAATTTCGTTGCTGGCAAAATTGTTTTATTTTTCTGATTATAGATAAAAAATTGCAACGGATAGCAGGAATAACTTCAAATAATTTTTAAGATAACATTGTTTTTGCTTTTCTGACAGCTTCTACAAATATATCAATTTCTTCTTTAGTATTATAAAATGAAAAACTTGCTCTTATTGTTCCTGGAATATTAAAATAATTCATAATAGGTTGCGCACAATGGTGACCTGTACGCACTGCTATACCTAGCTTGTCTATAATTGTACCTATGTCGTAAGGGTGAATACCGTCGATGTTGAATGATATTACCGATGTTTTTTCTTTACTTGTCCCGAAGATTTTTAGGCCTTCTATTGCTAATAATTTTTTTGTTCCGTAGGCTAACAACTCTTTTTCTTGTTCTTGTATGTTTTCGAAACCTATCGAATTCATATAATCTACAGCAGTTCCTAATACAATTCCGCCTGCAATATTAGGTGTTCCTGCTTCGAATTTGTGTGGCAAATCTGCATAAGTTGTTTTTTCGAAAGTTACTTCTTTTATCATTTCGCCACCTCCTAAATAGGGAGGCAATTTGTTAAGCCAAGCTTCTTTTCCGTACAAAATTCCTGTTCCTGTTGGCCCACACATTTTGTGTCCAGAAAAAACATAAAAATCGCAATCTAGTTCTTGCATATTTGGTTTAATATGCGGTACGGCTTGTGCGCCATCTATTAGAATTGCAGCACCTACTTCATGTGCTTTGTTAATCATGTATTTGATAGGATTGATGGTTCCTAGGGCATTAGAAATATGGTTTACAGCAACTATTTTGGTTTTATTAGAGAGCAATCGGTCGTACTCGGATAGGATTAATTCGCCATTTTCATTCATAGGAATTACAACCAGTTTTGCGCCAGTTTTTTGGCACAACATTTGCCACGGTACAATATTACTGTGGTGTTCGAGTGCCGAAACCATAACCTCATCATTTGGTTTTAATACAGCTGCAAATCCGTGAGCAACAAGATTTATCCCAAAAGTTGTACCTGATGTAAAAAGTACTTCGTGGGCAAATTTTGCATTAATATGGTTTTGAATTTTAATACGTGATTCCTCGTAAGCATTAGTCGCTAATTGGCTTAACGTATGCACGCCACGATGAATATTGGCATTTATTTCCTGGTAATATGCTGCAATGGCATCTATTACTACTTTTGGTTTTTGTGAAGTGGCGCCATTATCGAAATAAACCAATGGTTTTCCGTTTACTTTTTGAGTAAGAATGGGGAAATCGGCTCTTATTTTATTTATCTCTAACATCTTATTTATAAAAAATCTAAACACAAAAGTAGTCAAATAGAAACGGATTTTTATCAAACGTTTGTTAATAATTGTGTTTCTTGTTTTTTAAACCAAAAAAGACCTAAAAGATTTAAAAAAACGCTTTTTATCTTTGTGGCTAACTTTTTAACAATTGAAACTTTATTTCGTTAAATTGCATTAAAAAAAAATTAAAAATGAAAAAAATATTCAAAATACTTGGCTTTGTCATTCTCTTGTTTTTAGTATATTTTGGTGTTACAACTTATCCTAAACTGGATTTGATCTCTGGTTTTTCTGCCAAAAGTGTTGCTTCAGGACATTTTATAGACAACCGAAGCCTTGAAATAATTGAAAAAGGCGACAATGATATTGACTTAATTGATTTGGCAAAAAATAAAATTAACGAAAATTCTAAATCAGCTTCAGCTTCAGTGTATGGATTAAAAACCCGAAAGGCTATATATAGAGAGGGCTTAGGAGCTACTTTAATAAATGATGGTTTTGATGAATCTAAACCTTATGAAGTGCCAAAAAGAACAAAGCAAAACAATAATTTACCTTTTCCTTACGGAAACAACGAAGCACAAAAAGTGGTTTTTAAAAATATTGATTATAAAAAATTAGAGCTCGCTGTTGAAATTGCTTTCGATAAAAAAGGACAAAAAAACAAACGAACTCGTGCTTTATTAGTTATTTATAAAGATAAAATTATTGCCGAAAAATACGATACAGGTTTTACAAAAAGTTCTAAAATATTAGGCTGGTCTATGACAAAAAGTATTACAGCAACTTATTTTGGTATTCTTCAAAAACAAGGAAAATTAGATATTAATAAACCTGCTCCTATTGCAGAATGGCAAAATGACGAAAGAAAAAACATTACCACAAACGATTTATTACACATGAATTCTGGGTTAGAATGGGAGGAAGATTATGCCAAAATATCTGATGCAACAAAAATGCTTTTTCATGAAGAAGATATGACAAGATCTCAAATCCTAAAACCCGCAAAATTTAAACCCAATACGCATTGGAATTACTCTTCTGGAACAACAAATTTATTGTCTGGAATTTTAAGAAAACAGTTTAAAACGCACCAAGAATATCTAGATTTTTGGTATTCGGCATTAATTGATAAAATAGGAATGAACTCGATGGTGGTAGAAACCGATATGGCCGGAAATTATATAGGCTCTTCATACGGATGGGCAACGGCTCGCGATTGGTCTAAATTTGGATTGCTTTATTTGCATAAAGGAAACTGGAATGGGGAACAAATTTTCGACGAAAGTTGGGCTAAATATGTAGCCACGCCAACAAATGACTCCAACGGGATTTATGGCGCACAATTTTGGCTAAATAGCAACAAAAAATATCCAGATGCCCCTAAAGATTTATATTCTGCCAATGGTTTTCAAGGACAAAATGTGTTTATTATTCCGTCGCAAGACATTGTTATTGTGAGAATGGGACTAAAAGAAAATGGTGTTTTTGATTTTAATGAATTATTGAAAGGCATTTTGGGTAGTGTAAAGAAGTAGAATATGAAAAAAATAAAAAAATTACTATTTAAGTTTTTATGTGTTTTTCTTAAATAACATTGTCTTTGTTTAAGTTTTTAAAACAATTTAGATAGAATTATTTGTTTCTGGTCATTATATAAATCAAGGGTATTATAAAAGTTTTCAACCCAGCCTTATTAATAAAAATTGGGTGTTGAATAATATAGAAGTCATTCAGCTATTGAGTAAAGCAGATAGACATCTAGGATGTTTAGACATGTTTAGGAATATGTGAACATCGATTTATTTAATCACGATTAATTAAACTTTATTTAGAGAAACAATTAATTATAACCACAAAGAACACAAAGCAAAAACCACAAAGGGCACAAAGTTTAGTAAAAACCTTGTACCCTTTGCGTACTTTGTGTTTAAAAACTACAAATCAAATCCCATTTTTACGCCTAGTTTATCGGCAATAATTCTGGCGATTTTACTTCTAAGTTCTGGTATTTTAATACTTCCTGTTACTTCGCTCGTAAAAGCATACATTAGTAATGCTTTTGCTTCTTTTTTAGGAATTCCACGTTGTTGCATATAAAACATGGCGTTTTCGTCTAGTTGTCCTATTGTGCAACCATGAGAGCATTTTACATCATCGGCAAAAATTTCTAGTTGTGGTTTTGCATTTATTGTGGCTTTTTCGCTTAACAAAATATTGTTGTTTTTTTGAAAAGCATCGGTTTTTTGAGCTTCTTTTTCTACAAAAATTTTTCCGTTAAAAACGCCTGTTGACGCTCCGTCAAGAATTGTTTTGTAGTTCTGATGACTTTCGCAGTTTGGCGTAGCATGTTGTACTAAAGTGTAATGATCTACGTGTTGCTTGTTGCCAATAATGGTAACCCCTTTTAACGTAGAATAGATTCTTTCTCCCTGATGGTAAAAATTCAGGTTGTTCCTTGTAATATTTCCTCCAAAAGAAAAAGTATGAACCGAAACATGGCTTTCTTGCTTTTGTGCTATATAAGTATTGTCTATTAAATTGGCTGTTTGCACATCATTTTGTACTTTATAATAATCGACAACAGCACGTTTTTGAGCAAAAATTTCGGTCACTGAATTGGTTAAAACGGGGTTGTCGTTTAAGCTTTGGTGGCGCTCCATAATTTGCACATGTGCGTTTTCGCCAACAATTACTAAGTTTCTAGGCTGTACCATAAGGGCTGCTTCTGCTCCTGTCGAAAAATAAATAATTTCAATAGGTTTTTCAACCACTTTACTTTTCGGAATATTTATGTAAGCACCTTCGCTTGCAAAAGCTGTGTTTAATGAGGTTAGGCTTTCCTCTTTGCTCGCTATTTTGTTAAAATACTCATCGATTTGTATTTTGTATTTTGGTTTGTTTAGTGCCGATGACATTAAACAAACATCTAAACCATCGTGTGAGGTTGACGATAAAAAGGAGCTAAATATTCCGTCGATAAAAACAACTTTAAAAGTGTCTATTTCGTGAATAAAATATTTTTTTACTTCTTTAAATTCAATAGTATTTTCTTTTTTAGGAAATACGCTAAAATCATTTTTTAAGATTGTGTTTAGCGAGGTATATTTCCAAGCTTCTTCCTTTTTAGTTGGGAATCCTTTACTTTCGAAATTTTTTATAGCTTGACTACGCACATCGTGAAGCTCTTGATGAAAATCTATCTTTTCTTCAAAAGCCATAAATGACGATAATAATTTTTCTTTCAATTCCATATTAGTTAACTTCTTGTTTTAACCAATCGTATCCTTTTTCCTCTAATTCTAAGGCTAATTCTTTTCCTCCAGATTTTACTATTTTACCATCATGAAGAACGTGTACAAAATCTGGAACTATATAGTCTAGCAAACGTTGGTAATGTGTAATTACAATTACTGCGTTGTCTTTGCTTTTTAGTTTGTTTACACCATTTGCAACGATACGTAAAGCATCAATATCAAGACCAGAATCTGTTTCGTCAAGAATGGCAAGTTTTGGTTCGAGCATTGCCATTTGAAAAATTTCGTTGCGTTTTTTCTCTCCACCAGAAAAGCCTTCATTAAGGGAACGAGACAAAAACTTACGGTCTATTTCTAATAATTCTGATTTTTCACGAATAAATTTTAGCATTTCGTTTGCAGGCATATCTTCTTGTCCACGAGCTTTACGAGATTCGTTTATAGCTGTTTTCATGAAATTTGTTACCGAAACTCCTGGAATTTCTACAGGATATTGAAACGATAAAAATACTCCTTTGTGTGCTCTTTCCTCTGGGGCTAATTCAGAAATATCTTCTCCTTCTAATAATATTTCGCCCTGGGTTACGGTATAGTTTTCGTTTCCTGCAATGATAGAAGAAAGCGTGCTTTTTCCAGCACCGTTTGGTCCCATAATTGCATGAACTTCTCCTGCTTTTACCTCAAGGTTTATTCCTTTTAATATTTCTTTGTCTTCGATTGAAGCGTGTAAATTTTTTATTGATAACATTTGTTGAATGTGTTTTTTATTCTGATTTATGATTGATTATCCCACCGAACCTTCTAACGAAATTTCTAATAGTTTTTGAGCTTCAACCGCAAATTCCATGGGTAATTTATTTAAAACTTCCTTGCTAAAACCGTTTACAATTAGTGCGATGGCTTTTTCGGTTGGAATTCCTCTTTGGTTACAATAAAAAACTTGGTCTTCTCCTATTTTACTTGTTGTTGCTTCGTGTTCTATTTTTGCCGATGTGTTTTTGCTTTCTATGTACGGAAATGTGTGCGCACCGCAATTATTCCCCATAAGTAACGAGTCACATTGTGAAAAATTACGAGCATTATCAGCACCTGCACTAATTCTTACCAAACCACGGTAACTATTTTGTGATTTTCCTGCCGAAATTCCTTTAGAAATAATGGTCGATTTGGTGTTTTTACCAATGTGAATCATCTTGGTACCAGTATCTGCTTGTTGGAAATTATTAGTCACGGCGATTGAGTAAAATTCTCCAATCGAATTATCTCCTTTTAAGATACATGAAGGATATTTCCAGGTTACAGCCGATCCTGTTTCTACTTGTGTCCAAGAAATTTTTGCGTTTTTCTCACACAACCCTCTTTTAGTTACAAAATTATACACCCCGCCTTTTCCTTCTTTGTTTCCTGGAAACCAGTTTTGCACGGTCGAATATTTTATCTCGGCATCGTCTAGAGCAATTAGCTCGACAACTGCAGCGTGTAATTGGTTTTCGTCACGACTTGGCGCAGTGCAACCTTCTAGATAGGAAACATAACTACCTTCATCGGCAATAAGAAGTGTTCTTTCAAATTGTCCTGTTCCTGCTTGATTGATACGAAAATAAGTAGATAATTCCATCGGGCAACGAACGCCTTTTGGGATATAACAGAAGCTTCCGTCAGAGAAAACTGCCGAATTTAATGCCGCATAAAAATTATCTTTTTGCGGTACAACTGTTCCTAAATATTTTTGAACTAATTCTGGAAATTCACGAATCGCTTCGGATATTGGACAAAAAATAATTCCTTTTTCAGACAATGTTTTTTTGAAAGTCGTGGCTACCGAAACAGAATCGACTACAATATCCATAGCCACATTGTTCATCATTTTTTGTTCATCGATAGAAATACCCAGTTTTTTGTACATTTCTAAAAGATCTGGATCTACATCATCTAATGTTTTGTTGGGATCTACCGCTTTTGGTGCCGAATAGTATGAAATAGCTTGAAAATCTGGTTTTGCATAATGTACATTTGCCCATTCTGGTTCTACCATGTCTTGCCAAGCACGAAAGGCTTCGATACGCCAATCGGTCATCCATTGTGGTTCTTCTTTTTTCAAAGAAATAGCACGTACAATATCTTCATTTAAGCCAATAGGGAAAGTTTCCGATTCGATATCAGTGTAAAATCCGTACTCATATTCTTTTGTTTCGAGTTCGATTTTTAAATCGTCTTCTGTGTATTTTGACATTTTTTTTTAAGTCTTAAAGTTTGAAAGTCTAAGGTTTGAAAGTCAACGCAGGTCTTCCGACTTGATGACTTTCGACATTCGACTAAAGAGAAAAACTCTCTCCGCATCCGCAAGTTCTACTTGCATTTGGATTGTTAAAAACGAATCCTTTCCCGTTTAATCCTCCAGAAAATTCTAAAATTGTTCCTGCTAAATAAAGAAAACTCTTTTTTTCGACAGCAATTTTTATATTATTATCTTCAAAAACTTTGTCGTTTTCGCCTATCTCTTTATCAAATGTTAAATCGTATGACAATCCTGAACAACCACCACTTTTTACGCCCACACGAACGTAATCTTGGGTAGCATCAAAACCATCATCTTTCATCATATCGACAATTTTTTTACTGGCAGATTCAGATACTTTTATCATAACCTCGTTATTATTTGTTTTTTTTATTGGTGTTATGCAATTTACATAGAAAAACAACTTCAAATTAACGTTTTTTTCTAATGCTTATTTCATTAATTGTTTTGATTTTGTCTAAACTAACCACAAAGATAAGTCATAAAATACTTTTTACAAGTTTTACCAACATATTTATAACTAATAACGAAATAGAAAAAGTCTATTTGATACGCTTTAAAACAAATGATTTTGCTTAAATTGCAATCTTAAATTAAAAATAAAATGAGACTTTATCCTATAGAAACAGGCAATTTTAAACTCGATGGTGGTGCGATGTTTGGCGTAGTTCCTAAAACCATTTGGAACAAAACCAATCCTGCCAACGAAAATAATTTAATAGACATTGCTGCCCGTTGCCTTTTAATAGAAGACAGAAACCGATTAATCTTAATTGATACCGGAATGGGAAACAAACAAACAGAAAAGTTTTTTGGCTATTATTCGCTTTGGGGAAACCATTCAATAGACAAATCGCTGGCAAAATACGGGTTCTCTCGTGATGATATCACCGATGTTTTTATGACCCACCTGCATTTTGACCATTGCGGCGGAAGCGTTATCTGGAATAAAGAAAAAACAGGTTACGAAGTCGCTTTTAAAAACGCAAAATTCTGGACAAACGAAAACCACTGGCAATGGGCAACAAAACCTAACGCTAGAGAAAAAGCCTCTTTCCTATCCGAAAATATTTTGCCAATGCAAGAAAGCGGTCAGCTTAATTTTATTACCAAAGCAAATTCTGATTTTGAAATGGCTTCAGAATTAAATTTTGATATTTTTTATGTAGATGGCCATACCGAGAAAATGATGATTCCACATATTAAATACCAAGACAAAACAATTGCTTTTTGTGCCGATTTAATTCCAACGGCAGGACATTTGCCCTTACCGTATGTCATGGGTTACGACACAAGACCTCTTTTAACAATGCCAGAAAAATTAAAATTTTTAACTTCGGCAGCAGAAAATAATTATTATTTATTTCTAGAACACGATGCACATAATGAAATAATTACCGTCGAAAAAACCGAAAAAGGAATTCGACTAAAAGAGACTTTTTCGTGTTCAGAAATATTAACATAATGTTAAAAAAACTAAATTTGATGCAAAAATCAAGACTTTTATGCAAAAAATAGAACTAAACTATAATATCATGAAGATTTTAAAACCCATTTTTATATCTGGAATAATTGCTTTTACAATGGCTAGTTGTGGTGGCGCTAAAACGATAATGAGCACAAATGTTGCAAATATCGATAAAATGCCTCTAAAAACAACCCCTATTTCTGAAGCCAACATGAAACGCTGGAGCCATTTAGATTTAGTAAAAGACACCGTTCCCGGAATGAGCATAGACAAAGCGTATGGTTTCCTAAAAGGTAAAAAAATGACCCCCGTTATTGTAGGAATTGTTGACTCAGGAGTAGATATAGATCATGAAGATTTGAAAGGTAAAATCTGGACTAACCCAAAAGAAATAGCAGGAAACAAGAAAGATGATGATAATAATGGTTTTATAGATGATGTGCATGGTTGGAATTTTTTAGGCGATACTAATAATGAACAATTAGAAATGACCCGTATCGTAAAAAAAGGGAACGATGGCTCGCAGCAGTTTAAAGACGCTTCTGCAGAACTTGAAAAAAGCAAAACAGAACTTGCCCCTCAAAAACAACAAATAGACATGCTTTTGGGCGCAGACAAAGCCGTAAGAGAATATCTTAAAAAGCCTAATTTTACATTAGCAGATGTAAAAGCAATGCAAACCACAGATCCAACAATGGTGCAATACAAAGGAATGTTTACCCAAATATTATCGGGGACTACAAAAGCTGAATTCGATTCTCAAATACAAGAATATCAAGATTATGTTTACGATCAATTAAACTATAATTTAAACACCGAATTTGACGGACGTAAAGTCGTAGGAGACAATCCCTACGATATGACCAATAAACATTACGGAAACAATATTGTTTATGGCCCTAAAAAAGAAGGCGCAAAACATGGTACACACGTAGCAGGAATTATTGCTCAGGTTCGTAATAATAATAAAGGTGGAGACGGTATTGCATCAGAGGTAGTAAGAATAATGTCTGTTCGTGCAGTGCCTAACGGAGATGAATACGACAAAGATATTGCATTAGCCATTCGTTATGCTGTAGATAATGGTGCAAAAATAATTAACGGAAGTTTCGGAAAAAGCTATTCTCCGAATAAAGAATGGGTTTACGATGCCATAAAATATGCAGAATCTAAAGATGTTTTATTTGTACACGCAGCAGGAAATAGCTCCGAAGATATAGACACGGCTCCTAATTTTCCAAATGATACCGATGGCGCAAACCCAGAATATGCTGATAATGTATTAACAATTGGCGCACTAAACTATGAGTATGGCGCATCGCAAATGGCAAATTTCTCTAACTACGGGAAAATAAATGTTGATATTTTTGCCCCTGGAGTAAAGATTTATGCCACAACACCAAAAAATACTTATAGTTTTTTAGACGGAACATCTATGGCATCGCCTAATGTTGCTGGAGTTGCCGCTTTAGTTCGTGCTTACTATCCAAGTCTTACCGCTTCGCAAGTAAAACATATTATTATGGACTCTGGAACCTTACTAACCAATTCTTTCAATTTAGCTGGGGCAGAAGGAACTCAAACTACTTTAGCGTCTATTTCTAAAACAGGAAAAATTGTAAACGCATACAACGCTTTAGTTTTAGCCGAAAAAATGACCGCAAAAAAATAATTATCTATTTTAAATGTAAGACACAGCTTCTGCAGGATATCTTATCACGCTGCAGAATCTGTGTTTTTTTAATCCTATCAAATGAAAAAAATACACTTACTTACTTTATTTAGTTTTGGCTCTCTTATAGCTCAAAATAATCCAAACCCAGGTTATTGGCAACAAAAAGTCGATTATAAAATGGAGGTCGAGATGAATGTAAAAAACTATCAATACAAAGGCAAACAAACCTTAGTTTACACCAATAACTCTCCCGATACTTTACATCGCGTGTACTATCATTTGTTCAACAACGCTTTTCAGCCTAATAGCTGTATGGATGCTCGACTAAAAGCCATAAAAGATCCTGACGGAAGAATGGTAACCAAAGTAAAAATAGGTGATAAAGAAGTAAAAGAAAGTAGAATTTCTGCTTTAAAAGCGAATGAAATAGGATTTCTAAAAATTTCAAACTTAAAACAAGACGGAATCGAACTCAAAAATAAAGTTGTGAGCACAATTCTCGAAGTAGATTTAGCAAAACCATTATTACCCCACACTTCGACAACTTTTTCGCTAGATTTTGATGGGCAAGTACCCGTGCAAATTCGCCGTTCGGGACGAAATAACAAAGAAGGTGTCGAACTTTCTATGTCGCAATGGTATCCTAAAATGGCCGAATATGATTATGAAGGCTGGCAAGCAGACCCTTATATTGCAAGAGAATTTCATGGTGTTTGGGGAAATTTTGATGTAAGTATCACCATCGATAAAAACTATATTTTAGGTGGTTCTGGTTATTTACAAAACCCAAATAAAATAGGATATAATTACCAAGATTCCGGAATTGTTGTTACTCTTCCTGAGAAACAAAAAACGTTGACTTGGCATTTTGTTGCACCAAATGTGCATGACTTTACTTGGGCTGCCGACAAGAATTACATTCATGACAAATTAGTAACAAATTTTGGAACGACGCTACACTTTTTATACAAAAATAATCCAAAAATTATTGATAACTGGAAGAATTTACAACCTAAAACAGCGCAACTCATGGAAATTTACAACAAAACTGTTGGCAAATATCCTTATAAACAATATTCTGTAATACAAGGAGGCGATGGCGGAATGGAATATGCAATGTGTACTTTAATCCTAGGCGAAGGAACTTTTGATGGTTTATTAGGCGTTACAGCCCACGAAATGGCACATTCTTGGTTCCAGCACATATTGGCATCTAACGAAAGTAAAAACAGTTGGATGGACGAAGGTTTTACCACTTGGTTAGAAAATTATGGCCTAAACGAAATTGCCGATAAAAAAGCAGAAAATCCTCATGCCGATTCTTATACTGGTTATATATCATTAGTAAAATCTGGTAAAGAGCAACCACAAACTACACATGCTGATCGTTACGACGAAAATCGTCCGTATAGCATTCAGGCATATAGCAAAGGTAATATTTTCTTATCTCAGCTAGAGTATGTTATTGGTAAAGAAAACTTCATGAAAACCTTGAAACGTTATTTTGCCGATTATAAGTTTACACATCCCACACCAAACGATATTAAACATACGGCCGAAAAAGTATCTGGAGCAAACCTAGATTGGTACTTAAACGACTGGACGAAAACTACAAATACTATTGATTACGGAATCAAATTGGTAGAAAATCATGGAGAAAACACAAAAATAACACTCGAAAGAATTGGTAGAATGCCAATGCCTCTTGATGTTTTAGTTACTTATGAAGACGGAAATCAAGAAAGTTTTTATATCCCCCAAACCTTAATGCGCTGGACAAAAGAAAATCAAAATCTAGCTATAAAAAGAACTGTTCTAGAAGGTTGGGATTGGGCATATCCTACATTCGAATTTAATGTTAATACAAAATCCCCAATAAAAAACATTGCCATTGACCCAAGCGGACTCATGGCCGATGTGAATAAAGAAAATAATTTTTTTAAGAAATAATTTTCAATGAAATTTATATATTTATTACTTATTTCGGCTTCAATATTTGCACAAGACAAAAGTATTGAAGCCAAAATAATGGCTATAACCGCCAGCGATTCTAACCCTAAAAATCGAGAATTTACCATACATTATGAGATAGAAAACCTAACAAATAATTCGGTTTCATTTTTTCTAACCCCCAACACTCTGATTGCAAATGCAGCAGCTTCGATGACTTTGTTTCCTGTTTATAAAATATATATAAACGATGTTTTTATTTCGCTCGACGGACCCTTTTTTGAAAAAAACGGCATCGATTGGGAAACTAAACTCCTCGGTTTTAAAGATTATACAACACCCCAAGCCAAAGAAGTAATTAAAAAAGTGATAGCAGAATTTGAAGCAAAAAACAAACTGATTGTAGAAAATTATACAAAAAATGGCGGGAAAAGTACCGTTGAGAAATGGATTCTTGAAAACCACCATTTACTCGAATCTAAAATTACGTTAAACCCAAAAGAAACAAAATCCTTTGTGATAAAGACCTCTTGGAACAGGGAGCGCTATTTTAAAGAAGATGATCTAGAATATTATCTGGACGAAAAAGACAAGTACGAATTCGAATTGGTTTTAGACTTGAAGAAAACATCCTTTAAAGAAAAATTGTGTGAAGAAGAATATTTAAGAATAAAAAAAGACCGCAACTTTATTGAAGGAATATTTACCACAAATAAAGTAAAAATAGATTTTAAAGAGAAAATCTAGCTTTCTGGAGCCAACTCGATTTCTAATCCGTCTATTTCTGTTGTTATTTGAATTTGGCATCCCAAACGACTATTTTCTTTTACGTTAAATGCTTCAGAGAGCATGGCGCCTTCATCGTCTCCTATTTCTGGCAATACAACATCATTTAAAACATAACATTGGCAAGAGGCACACATTGCCATACCGCCACAAATACCTATTGTACCTTCGGGAACTAGTTCGTACATGCGAACTAATTCCATGATATTCATACTCATATCTGTTGGAGCTTGTACCTCGTGCGAGACACCTTCTCGGTCTGTGATTTTGATAGTAATATCTTGCATTATTATTTTTTTTACACAAAAGTATAAATTATTAGATAAAAACAATATATTTGAAAAAAATATTGGGGGATTAGCTCATTTGGCTAGAGCGCTTGCCTGGCAGGCAAGAGGTGGTCGGTTCGAATCCGATATTCTCCACTATAAAACCAAAAAACCAAACCAAAAGCAAAACGCCTTAACTAAATAGTTAAGGCGTTTTCAATATTTATGGTTTTTTCTTGTCTTCTAAATAATACTTTCGCTACTTTATATTGTAACTTGGGTAGCATTTCGTTTGTCACGCAACCAATATTTAGTTCTCTTTACTAAATAAAACATTACTGGAACCATAACCAGTGTTAAAACTGTGGCATAACTTAATCCGAAAATAATAGTCCAAGCTAGTGGTCCCCAGAAAATAACGTTATCGCCACCCATAAAAATATGGGGATTTAAATCGGTAATTAAAGAAAAGAAATCGAAATTTAAACCAATTGCTAACGGAATTAGCCCTAAAATTGCGGTTAGAGCCGTTAGTAATACGGGACGCAAACGTGATTTTCCACTTTCGATAATGACTTCTTTTATTTCTTCTAGAGTTAAATCATCATGGCTTTTTACTTGCTTATCTATCATTTTTTTGTCTAATAAAAGCACAAAAAAGTCCATTAATACAATTCCGTTTTTTACCACAATTCCTGCTAGCGAAATAATTCCCATCATGGTCATTAGGATTACAAAATCCATATTGGCAATTACATATCCGTAAAAAACGCCACTAAAACTTAGTATCACTGTAAATAAAATGACCATTGTTTTAGAAACTGAATTAAACTGTAATACAATAATAATTGTAATTCCTGCCAATGCTAAGAAAAGTGCATACATTAAGAAACTTGCGTTTTTTCCTTGTTCTTCTTGCACACCAGAAAACGAATAAGTTACTGTTTTTGGTAATTGATAATCTTTTAGATCAGCTCCGATATTTTTTGTAATAGCATCACCATTATAACCTGTCAGGACGTTAGAGTAAATCGTCATGATTCGTTTTTGATTTTTACGTTTTATCTGATTGTAAGTGGTTGTTTTCTCTGTTTTAGAAATTGCAGATATAGGCACTTGCATCATTTGTCCGTTGCCCTGATTGCGGAACGTTAGCGATTGGTTAAACAATATACTTTCGTTCTTGCGCTGATCGTCTTGCATACGCATTGTGATGTTATAATCGTCATCTCCTTCTTTGTATGTAGAAATTTCTTGACCATATACCGAACGACGCAAATTGAAACCCAATTGTCCTGTAGAAACACCTAGGCTTCCTGCGCTAACTCTGTCAACTTTTACTTCTAGCTCTGGACTTTGCTTGTTGACATCGACATTTAGACGTTCTATTCCAGGAATGTTTTTAGCGTTAATAAAAGTGATCATTTTGTCTGCTTCTTTAAGCATAACATCATAATCTGTTCCTGTTAACTGAATACTAATTGGATACCCTGCTGGTGGTCCTGCTGCGTCTTTTTCGACCGTAACTTTTGCCCCTGCAATGGCTTTTACCTTACCTCTAATTTCTTCAAGAATATCGGCAGTGTTAATGCCTTTTCTGAATTTGAATTCTGAAAAATTAACTGTTACTTTTCCTTTGTATGGTGTTTCTGAAGCCGATCCAGCATCGACATTTGGATTCCCTGCTCCTTTACCTACTTGAGAAATGATAGATTCTGCAAGGTAATTTTTGTTGGTTTTTGGATCAACGTATTTGCTTAGAATTGAAATAACTTGTTTCTCGACAAATAAAGTGGCTTTGTTTGTTTTCCCTATATCTGTTCCTTGCGGATATTCGATATAAGTAATCACCTGATTTGGAATGTTATCCGGGAAAAACAATACTTTTCTTGGAAAAATTCCTAATAATATAAAGGAGAAAAATAACATTCCTATAATAGTTCCTAATGCAATCCAAGCTCTTTTTCCTGTAAGAATTTTAGCTAAGAAATCTTTATATTTTTCTTCCATTCTTGGAAAAAAGCTATGTTGAAAATCTTGTGTCCATTGGTACAATTTTATTTTGTACAACCACATTAATCCTAATGAAATTATAGCCAAATGCCCTATGGCTTTGGCAATTTTAGAATCGTAGATGTTTCCTAGTAGCACAAAAATAACCGCTATAATTGTAAATACTATCGAATAGGTTTTTGCCGATTTTTTAGACACGTTTTTATCTTCAATATCCATAGAACCACCTGTCATAGCAGCATTTACAACCATTGCCACGAATAATGAAGCTGACAAGGTTACTGTTAATGTGATTGGAAAATATTTCATAAATTTTCCCATAGTTCCTGGCCATAATGCAAATGGCAAAAAGGCCATCAGTGTTGTTGCTGTTGATGAGATTACTGGCCAAGCGATTTCTCCAATTCCTATTTTAGAAGCTTCAATTCGTGGCATTCCTTTTTTCATGTTGGCAAATACGTTATCGACCACGACAATCCCGTCATCGACCAGCATTCCTAATCCCATGACTAATCCGAAAAGCACCATCGTATTTAGTGTTAATCCGAATGCCGAAAGTATGGTAAATGCCATCATCATAGATAACGGAATTGCTGCGCCAACAAATAATGAGTTTCGCAATCCCATGGTAAACATTAGGACAATCATAACCAGTACAATTCCGAAGATAATGTGGTTAGAAAGTTCGTCAACTTGGTGTTCTACTCGAGAAGATTGGTCGTTAGAAAGTTCTAGTTTTAAATCTTTTGGCAAATAAGATACTTTTGCTTTTTCTAATTTTTCTTTTACTTGATCTATTGCGGAAATCATGTTTTGGTTAGATCGTTTTTTTACGTTGAGCATGACAACTTCGGTTCCTTTTTCTCGAGCGTAAGTTGTTTTTTCTTTTTCTTTAAAACTAACAACAGCAATGTCTTTTAGGTAAACTGTTCCGCCGTTGTGTTTTACAATGATATTTTCGAGTTCCTTAGGGTTTTTTATTTCTCCAACAATTCTGATATTGTTTCGAGAACCTTGAGAAATTAAATTTCCTCCGGAAAGCGTCATGTTTTCGTATTTAACCGCATTCTGAATTTCATCAAAAGATACTTGTGCTGCTGTCATTTTGAAAATATCGACAGCAATTTCTACTTCTTTGTCATCTACACCTAAAATATCTACTTTTTTTACTTCTGGGATTTCTTCGATGTCATCTTGAAGCAATTCTCCATATTTTTTTAGCTGTTGTGTGGTATAATTTCCTTGCAGGTTAATATTTAAAATAGGTACTTCTTCCGAAATATTTAATTCGAAAACATTAGGTTCTACTTTGCTTCCATTGTCTAGATTTGGCCAATCGGTATCGGCTTTTATCACATCAACTTTATCTTTAACTTTAGTTTTGGCTTGTGCTACCGAAACGTTATCAGAAAATTCGACAACAATCATTCCGTAATCTTGAAAAGAACTTGAGGTAATTTTCTCGACACCAGTTATGTTTTTAATTTCTTTTTCGAGTGGTTTTACAATTAATTTCTCGACATCTTCGGCAGAGTTTCCTGGAAAAATTGATGAGATGTAAATTTTGTTTTCGATAATTTCGGGAAAATCCTCTCGTGGCATTGTAATATATGCCATAACGCCTGTTACGACAATAAGTAAGGTTAGGATATATACTGTAACGCGATTGTCGACAGCCCAACTTGAAATGCTAAATTCGTGGTTTTTATGTTCCATGTTTTTTTATTTAAACCTTCTAAACTTCCTTTAAAAATTAAGTTTCGTTCCTTCTTGAATCGTGTTAATTCCTTCGGTAATAATTATATCGGTTGCTTTTATACCTGATAAAATCTCGGTAACATTTTCTGATGATTGTCCGGTTGTTACCACTACTTTTTTAGCAATTCCAGTTTTTCCGTTCACGTTATTTGCGATGTAAACAAATTTTGTTCCGTCGCCGTTTGCTTGTATCGTGTTTGTTGGAACCACAATTGCATTTTTCTTAGTATAATCGATAATTTGAAGTTTTGCAACTTGGTTAGGACGCAATAAATTTCCTGGATTAGGCACCCAAACTTCTATCCCGAAACTTCTGTTTGCGGGATTTATGTTGTTTCCTACCTGACGCACTTTTCCTTGGTATGTTTTTCCTAAACTTGTTAAAGAAACATTTACTAGCGAACCTACTTTTAGTTTTCCTATATATGTTTCTGGAACTTCTGTAGAAACATACATGTTAGATAAGTTTACAATTCGCATTAATCCTTGTTGAGTTATTGAAACGACTTGTCCTCGTTCTACAAAAACGGCATCTATAACTCCTGTAAATGGTGCTTTTATTAATGTTTTAGACAATTGTGCTTTCATTTGTAAAACCGCTTTTTGTAATCCAATCATTTGTGTTTGTGCTTGCAAAAACTGAATTTCTGAACCAATTTTTTGATCCCAAAGATTTTTTTGACGCTCGAAAGTTGTTCTTGCCAATGCGTATTGGTTTTCTACCGAAGCCAATTGCTGGCCCATACCGCCATCATCTGTTCTTCCTAAAATTTGTCCTTTTGCTACTCTCTGACCTGCAATAACGTTTAGCGAAACTAATGTTCCTGGCATTTCTGGCTGTATCAAAATATTTTCTTTCGTGTTTACATTTCCTTGTACTTCAAGATAATGATTAAAAACGGTGTCTTTTACTGTTAGTACAGATACTAATGCTTCTTGAGTAGTTTTAACTTCTAAAGTGGCTAATGCGGCATCTATTTTAGATATTTCGGCTTGTAGTAAGTCTCTTTTTGCTTTAATATTGGCAACATTTTTTGTTTCGATTAAAGCATCGGTTGTTACTGCTTCTTCTTTTTGCCCACATGAAAACAATAGGATTGATGCTGTAAATATTAAGATTATCTTTTTCATTTTATATAGTTGTTTGATTTATTTCTTGTTTATAATTTTCTCTAAAGAGGCTCTTTTGTTTATCACATCGACCATCGATTGCAGATAGGTTTGTTGGGCAGTATATAATTGTCGTTGGGCTTCGCTTAGATTAAAACTGGTTGACAATCCTTCTTTAAATTTAATTTGTTGTTTGGTCTCGATTCTTTCGGCAAGTTTCAAATTGTTTTTATTTGTTGCTAATTCTTCGATAGTAAATTCGTAATCGCTTCTGGCTTTCTCGAACTGAAGTTTTAGCTTTTGCTCGGTTTCTGTAAGTTTGGTTGTTGCTTGTTCTAGTGCAATTTTGGCTTGTTGCTTTTTTGCACTAGTGCCTAAGCTGCTAAATATTGGCACGTGTAAACTAACGCCAAGATTGGCAAAATTATTCCATTTCTGATCTTTCGAGAAGAAGTCAAATTTGTTTTCGAAAGCATTATAACCATAATTTAATGCTGCTCCTAAGGACGGAAGTTCTTTGCTTTTCTCATACTTTAGCAATAATCTTTTGCTTTCTTGCAGGTTTTCTCCTATTTGGTAATCGATATTATTTGTTGCTTTAAATTCTTCTTGAAGCAATAATAAATCTACATTTTTTTGTGTTAAATCCTCTAATTTTTCGGTCAATATTAATTCGTTATCCAAATTAATCCCTAAAATAAGTTTCAACATATTTAGAGCAATTGTTTTCTGGCGCTTTACATTTGCCAAAGCACTGTTTACAGAAGCTAACGTTATTTGCAATTGTTCTACATTTTCTTCTTCGATCAGGCCATTTTTAAAAATTTGTTTGGTATCTGATAGTGTTTTTTCGAGAATAACTTTGTTCTTTTCGAAGATCGAAATGCTTTCGTCAGCAAGAAGTACGTTCCCGTAAGAATTAATAACGATTTCTTTAACTTCTTGATTGGTTTTTAGCTTGGCATTTTCGGATATTTTTAAATATACCTTTGCCGATTGTAATCCTACTAAATAAGAACCATCAAAAATTAACTGGCTTAATGTTACCCCAGCATTTGCACTATGTTTTGTGCCAAAAGCAATAGTAGAAACCGAACCTGGAGCACCACCAAAGGCACCACCGCCTGTAACCCCTTGCTTTGTATATTGCAAATTATTTAAGTAACTAACAGTTCCGTTTATTTGTGGCAAACCTATTGTAGTTGTTTCCCATTTTTTTTCTTTTGCCACCTCTATATCTCTACTGGCATTTATTGCAGAATAGTTGTTTTGAGTTGCATGTGCTATTGCTTGTTGCAAAGTAAAAGAATAGCTTTGCTTTTTTTCTTGAGCTTGCAAAATTGATGCAAACAAAAACAATGTTAATATTAATTTATTTTTCATAGATAGATGGTTATATTAGGTTTGACAATTGTTTTTCTAGCTCTTTAATTCCTTCTACTGTTGCAAGTGCTCTGGTATGGTATTCTAAAGCGTCTAATTCTAGTTTTAATGCTTCACTTTCTTGCTGCGTTGTTTCATTTATTGAAAAAATTAAGGTATAATAAAATTTTACATACGCCTGAACATCTATATTTTTTCGGTATAAATTTTGGCTAATTCCTTTATAAATATTTTGTGTAAACAACTCGTTACAATCTTCCATTTCATTCACCATCATTTTTTCATAAATTTCGGGGTAATGTTTTTTTAGCTGATAAGCTGGCGAATGATCGAAAGACTGAAACATCTCTTTAAACATTTTTCGCATCTCAAAATTTTCTTCAATTGCATTATAGTCTTTTGCAACAACCTGATTAATAAGCGCATGAATGTTTTGATGAATTACCTCTGTGCCTTCTTCAATAAGCGTTTCTTTGTTACTAAAATACTTATAAATTGTTTTTTTAGAAATACACATTTCGCAAGCAATATCATCCATAGTTACGCTCTTAAATCCTATCTTTAAGAACATATCTGTTGCTTTTTTGATGATTTTATCTTTCATTTCATATTTAATTTCGATGCAAACATAAGAAGGAAACTTTAAACACCAAAATAGTTTCCTGAGTATTTTTTTAAATTTAACATAAGCCACTTAGCCGTTTAGAAAAAGTTTAGAAGTTTAGGTTGGAATAATAAAAAAATATACTTTTGCTTTAGTATAAATTTATGCGTTTTTAAGACCAAACAGTCTGAGCACATAATTTTTTTAAACTTTTCAAAAAAATGCACACAATTTCTCACTATCAAGAACTCATTTCAGATTATTTTTCGGAATTGCATTTAACAAAAGAACCTAAAAATCTTTACAATCCAATTGATTATATTTTGTCTCTTGGCGGAAAACGAATGCGCCCGATACTAACATTAATGGCAACCGAAGTTTTTGATGTAGATTGCAAAAAATCATTGGCAGCAGCCACAGCTATAGAGATTTTTCATAATTTTTCTTTAGTACACGACGATATCATGGACGATGCACCATTGCGCCGTGGTAACGAAACGGTTCACGAAAAATGGAATATTAATACCGGCATTTTGTCTGGAGATGCCATGCTAATTTTAGCCTACCAGCATTTTGAAGAATACGAACCCAAAATATTTAGAGATTTAGCAAAATTATTTAGCAAAACTGCTCTCGAAGTTTGTGAAGGACAACAATATGATGTAGATTTCGAAACGCGAGACGATGTGATTATCGCCGAATATCTAAAAATGATCGAATATAAAACAGCTGTTTTAGTTGGTGCCGCCATGAAAATGGGAGCAATTGTTGCTCAAACTTCTACTGAAAATGCCAATTTGATTTATGATTTCGGACTAAATCTAGGTATTGCCTTCCAATTGCAAGATGATTATCTCGATGCTTTTGGAAATCCAGAAACCTTCGGAAAACAAGTAGGTGGCGACATTATCGAAAACAAAAAAACATACCTATACCTCAAAGCAATAGAGTTTTCTCAACCCCAAGAAAAAGAACAATTACTACATTTATTCTCTATTCAACCCAATGACAGTTCGGATAAAATTATTTCTGTAAAAGAAATTTTTAACAAAACAAAAGCTTCAGAAGCAACACAAAAAGCAATTCAAGACTATACTTTCAAAGCTTTTGAAACACTAGAAAAAATGAATATTTCTAATAACAAAAAAACAATACTACGAACTTTTGGCGAGAACCTAATGAGTAGAAACGTATAAGAATGGCAAAAATTAAACTGCATTTATTCTTGACATTATAATCGATTTTGTAATTGAATTTAAAAAAATGAATTTTATAACTCCCATATCGACAGATTTATTACTTTTTGAAGCAACAAGCGAGAATTTATATCTAAAATTGATCGAACAAATTAATAAAGATTTCAATTTAGCCAACGAAGCAATAGATCTTCCAATGAGTACTTTGCCCGAGGAACTTAAAATTCAGTTACACGAAAAAATATATCGATTAATACAATACAAATTTGCCGAATATCTCAATTTACTTTATATTATTGATGTTCCCGAAGACCAAATAAAAAAATTAGACGGTTCAGATATTTCAGAATTGTCTGCCCAAGTAGCATTTCTAATCCTAAAACGAGAATGGATGAAGGTTTGGTTTAGAAATAAATACTAAAAATAAAACCTAATAAACGGCATAAAAGCATCGTTGTACACATTGTCGCTTGCATGATACAAAACATTATAACGAGCACCAATAGTTACATTATTTGCTCTGTAGCCTGCGCCTAGAAACAGTCCCGTATTCCAGAAATCTCTCGAAGAAACCCGAAAAGAAGACTCGAAAGTAGTATTTACCCTAAGCTCTTCTAACTCGACCGAAAGCTGAATTTGTTCTATTGGATGAATCAAACCTATCAAACTACCACCATAAATAAACGAATCATAATTGCTTTTTACAGAAACATAACTCCCTTGCAGACCAACACCCAAAGAAAAATAATCATTTATATTATAAATAGCACTCGGAGCAATTGCAATATTAGTAAAACCACCACCTACATTAAGACCCAAACCACCACCTATTTGCACTTTTTTCCAAAATTCACTTTTGCTTCTAACATTATTAAAATCCTGCGAAAAACCACTCAAACTAACCGAAAATACAACTAAAAGCAACTGTTTTTTTGAAACTTTTTTTAGCCTTTTTAAAATCATAAGATAAATGTCTAAATTATTCACCATAAAAGTATGAAAAAACAGAATGTATTTGTTACAAATGTTATATTTTTGTAACATATTTAATATAATGTTCATTTAACAAATAATATGGATAGGTTTTCATTTTTAAACGCAGCTCACACAGAATTTTTCGCACAATTATACGACCAATATCTCGAAAATCCAGATAGTATCGAGCCTTCTTGGAGGAGTTTCTTTCAGGGTTTCGATTTTGGAATGACAACTTATAGCGAAGAAAACGCAGCAAATCAGATGGCGAATATCGCTACAACAAATGTAGATAACGGTCAAGTTTCAGATAAAATTCTAAAAGAATTTAATGTATTGAAACTAATAGATGGTTATAGAACTCGTGGGCATTTATTTACCCAAACCAACCCTGTTCGTGAGCGAAGACATTACACGCCAACATTAGAACTGTCAGATTTTGGTCTTACCGATTCCGATTTGAATACTGTCTTCGATGCAGCAAAAATAATTGGACACCAGCCATCAACCTTACAAGAAATAATTATTCACCTCAAAAACGTATATTGCCAACATATTGGTATCGAATATATGTATATGAGAAATCCTGAAATCATTCAATGGGTTCAGAACAAAATAAACACAAACGACAATCAGCCTAATTTTGATAACAATCAGAAAAAAATTATCCTCGAAAAACTAAATGAAGCTGTTTCGTTCGAAAACTTTTTACATACTAAATATGTAGGTCAAAAACGATTTTCATTAGAAGGAGGAGAAACTATAATTGCTGGTTTAGACGCTCTTATAGAAGCCGCCGCTGATAAAGGTGTCGAAAAATTTGTAATGGGAATGGCACACCGTGGCCGTTTAAACGTTTTAGCAAATATTTTTAAAAAATCAACACAAGATATCTTCTCGGAATTTGACGGAAAAGATTACGACCAAGAATATTTCGATGGTGATGTAAAATACCATTTGGGTTTAACCTCCGATAGGAAAACACGATCAGGAAAAAACATCAATATCAATTTAGCCCCAAACCCTTCACACCTAGAAACTGTTGGAGCTGTTATTGAAGGAATTACTCGTGCCAAACAAGACAAATATTTTCCTAACGATTTCTCGAAAGTATTGCCTATCGCCGTTCACGGTGATGCCGCAATTGCAGGACAAGGAATCCTATACGAAATTATCCAGATGGCACAACTAGACGGTTACAAAACTGGCGGAACTATTCATATAGTGATTAACAATCAAGTTGGTTTTACAACTAATTATCTTGATGCACGCTCATCAACTTATTGTACCGATATTGCAAAAGTAACACTATCACCAGTATTACACGTAAATGCAGATGATGCCGAAGCTGTTGTACACGCCATGCTTTTTGCTCTAGATTTCAGAATGCAATTTGGTCGTGACGTATTTATAGATTTATTAGGATACAGAAAATATGGTCATAACGAAGGCGACGAACCTCGTTTTACACAACCATTATTATACAAAATCATTGCAAAACACAAAAACCCACGTGATATTTATGCCGAAAAATTATTAGCACAAAACATCATCGATGGCAATTTTGTAAAAGAATTAGAAACATCATACAAACAAGATTTAGATGATAATCTAGAAGCATCACGTAAAAAATCACTCACAGTAATCACGCCATTTATGCAAAATGAATGGGAAGGATTTGTGCAGGTTTCAGATGACGTAATGCTTCAAAAAGTAAATACAAAATTTGATAAAAAAGAATTAGATTCTATCATAGAAACCATTTCGACATTGCCATCGGACAAGAAATTTATCAATAAAATTTCTAAAATTGTCAATGACAGAAAAACGATGTACGACAACAACACCATCGACTGGGGAACTGCCGAAACCTTGGCCTATGGTTCGCTACTAACAGAAGGTTACGATGTTCGTATCTCAGGACAAGATGTAGAAAGAGGAACATTCTCACACCGTCACGCCGTTGTAAAAGTAGAAGATAGCGAAGAAGAAGTTGTTTTATTAAACGATATAAAAGGGAAAAAAGGAAACTTCAATGTTTTCAATTCACACCTTTCAGAATACGGAGTCTTAGGATTCGATTACGGATATGCACTAGCAAACCCAAATGCTTTAACCATTTGGGAAGCACAATTTGGCGATTTCAGTAATGGAGCCCAAATTATGATAGACCAATACATTTCGTGCGGAGAAGACAAATGGAACAACCAAAACGGTATCGTAATGTTGTTGCCTCACGGATACGAAGGCCAAGGAGCAGAACACTCCTCAGGAAGAATGGAACGCTACTTACAACTTTGTGCACGCCATAATATGGTTGTTGCCGATTGTACAACACCCGCCAATTTCTTCCACCTACTAAGAAGACAAATGCTTACAAAATACCGCAAACCATTAATTGTGTTTACCCCAAAAAGTTTGCTTCGTGATCCTAGATGTGTCTCTACACAAGACGAAATCGCAAATGGTGAGTTTCAAGAAACTATCGATGATATTTCAGTAAATAAAACCCAGGTTAAAACATTAGTTTTCTGTACAGGAAAATTCTATTACGACATTACTGCCGAAAGAGAAAACCTACAAAGAAACGATGTTGCAGTGGTAAGAATCGAACAAATGTTCCCGTTACCAGTAGAACAATTAAAAGCAATTGTGGCAAGCTATCCAAATGCAGATGATTATGTTTGGGCACAAGAAGAACCTAAAAACATGGGAGCTTATAGTTTTATGCTAATGAATTTCGATTTCATAAAATGGAGATTGGCATCGTTAAAAGCATACGCCGCACCAGCAGCAGGAAGTTATACCAGAGCAAAACGCCGTCACGCCGATGCAATTAGAATGGTTTTCGACAAAGATTTGTTTAGATAAATTTTAGGAGCCAGTAACCTGCTTTACGCTACAAACGAAGTTCACCGAACTTCAATTAAAATAAAATGAAGTAATCTTTCCTTTTTTAAAGAAGAAAAGAATTTTTACTCCAATCAGGGCTAAAAAATAAGATACATTTAAAATATAAAATTCATCATTTAAAATAAATATACAATGATTTTAGAAATGAAAGTCCCATCACCAGGGGAATCAATCAAAGAAGTTGAAATCGCAACTTGGTTAGTAAAAGATGGCGATTATGTAGAAAAAGACCAAGCCATTGCCGAAGTCGATTCAGACAAAGCAACACTAGAATTACCCGCAGAAGCAAGTGGAATCATTACACTAAAAGCCGAAGAAGGTGATGCCGTTGCCGTTGGCGCTGTAGTTTGTCATATTGATACTGATGGCGAAAAACCATCTGGATCTGCTCCCGTTGCCGAAGCCCCAAAGGCAGAAGTAAAAGTAGAAGCTCCAAAAGTTGCTCCAGTAGCTCAAAAAACCTATGCTGCACAAACACCTTCACCTGCTGCAAGAAAGATATTAGACGAAAAAAACATACAACCATCAGATGTTGTAGGAACAGGAAAAGGCGGAAGAATTACTACCGAAGATGCTGTAAATGCAGTGCCTTCTATGGGAACGCCAACTGGTGGATCTCGTGGTTCGGAACGCACAAAACTATCTATGTTGCGCCGTAAAGTTGCCGAAAGATTAGTCGCTGCTAAAAATGAAACCGCTATGTTAACTACGTTCAACGAAGTAAACATGACACCAATAAATAACATTCGTAACCAATACAAAGACGCATTCAAAGCAAAACACAATGGTGTTGGTTTAGGTTACATGTCTTTCTTTACCAAAGCCGTAACTCGTGCTTTACAACTTTTTCCAGATGTTAACTCGATGATGGACGGAGATTATAAAGTAGCTTACGATTTTGCAGATATTTCTATCGCAGTTTCTGGACCAAAAGGATTAATGGTTCCTGTAGTTAGAAATGCAGAATTATTAACTTTTCGTGGTGTTGAAGCCGAAATTAAACGTTTGGCAATTCGTGCTCGTGACGGACAAATCACTGTTGATGACATGACGGGTGGAACATTTACCATTACCAATGGTGGTGTTTTTGGAAGTATGTTATCTACACCAATTATCAATCCGCCACAATCTGGAATTTTAGGAATGCACAACATTATCGAACGTCCTATTGCTGTAAATGGTCAAGTAGAAATTCACCCAATGATGTACGTAGCACTTTCTTATGATCACCGTATTATTGATGGTCGTGAGTCAGTTGGTTTCTTAGTAGCTGTAAAAGAAGCTTTAGAAAACCCATTAGAATTGCTTTTAGATAACAATCCTAAGAAAGCATTCGAATTGTAATTAAAACATAGGCTTTAAATTTATATAAAAATCCCAAATTCTAAAATTAGAATTTGGGATTTATTTTTTTTGTATTTTTACCAATATGAAACAAAACAAAAAATCTCCAGCCATTGGTTTTATTTTTATAACCATGTTAATCGACATTATTGGACTAGGAATTATCATACCTGTTATTCCTAAACTGATCAAAGAGCTAATTCATGGCGACATTAGTGAAGCCGCAAAATATGGCGGTTGGCTAATTTTTGCTTATGCAATAACTCAGTTTATATTTTCACCATTAATAGGGAATTTGAGCGATAAATATGGCAGGAGACCCATAATTCTAATTTCCTTATTTGGCTTTTCATTAGATTATTTGCTCTTAGCATTTTCGCCAACAATAACATGGCTTTTTCTAGGCAGAATAATTGCTGGAATTACTGGGGCAAGTATCACAACAGCCTCAGCATATATTGCCGATGTTAGCACGCCCGAAAACAGAGCAAAAAACTTCGGATTAATTGGAGCAGCCTTTGGATTGGGCTTTATTATTGGCCCAGTAATTGGAGGATTTCTTGGTCAATATGGTGCCAGAATTCCATTTTATGCAGCAGCAATTTTGTGTATGGTTAACTTCTTATATGGATATTTTATTCTTCCAGAATCATTAGCCAAAGAAAACAGACGAGATTTTAGTTGGAAAAGAGCCAATCCGATTGGAGCCGTTCTTAATTTAAAAAAACACCCAAATCTAATTGGATTAATTACTGCAACCTTTATTTTATATGTAGCATCGCATGCGGTTCAGAGCAATTGGAGTTATTATACAATGTACAAATTTGGCTGGAACGAAAAAATGGTGGGTATTTCTCTTGGAGTTGTAGGGCTTTTAGTGGGTATTGTACAGGGTGGCTTAATTAGATTTACAAATCCTAGGTTGGGCAATAACAAAAGTATTTTTATAGGAATGACATTGTACTGCATTGGAATGTTTTTGTTTGCATTTGCATCTGAAGGCTGGATGATGTTTGTATTTTTAGTTCCGTACTGCTTGGGAGGAATATCAGGACCCGCATTGCAATCTGTTGTTTCAGGGCAAGTACCCGCAACAGAGCAAGGAGAAATTCAGGGCACTATGACAAGCATGATGAGTGCATCATCTATTATTGGTCCGCCAATGATGTCGAGTGTTTTTTATTTTTTTACACACAAATCAGCACCTTTTCAATTTGCAGGTGCACCATTTGTTTTAGGTGGATTTTTAATGTTAGTTAGTTTGGGAATTGCTTATAAATCTTTGAAAAAAAAATAATACCTTTATTTAGCATGAAACTAGAATAATTTTTTAATTTACTGGAATAAAAAACACCCGATTTGAGTTGTGAAGCATTAGAAATCCTATGAAGCGATTAAAATTATGAGATTCCTCGTTGCTAACAAGGACAATATATGCAGCAAACATTACAGTGTTTTTAAAATTAAAACGGTATAACAAATAGCACTTATTATCAGAGAAATGATAAATCTGGATGACTTAGTAAAATATCTAATACCTTAAAACGCCTATGTTATTAAAAAGAATGAGCCCGATACAATATCGAGCTCATTTTTTTTAAAACTTATTAATGCGGCTTAATTCTTTAATTACAACATTTTTCGTTAGGGATTGAGGTAGAAATTTTTTTTGAGGTTTTCTCTGTCTCAAAAAAAGATTATTCACTATATTTTTATAAGAACCCTGTAAACTTTGTTTGCAATGTAAAACCTTACCCTTATGCTAACACCCAAATAATGAGATTTAAAAAAAGCTGTTTATTATAGCATTAAGCGATTCATACAAACTTTTGGGTGTGGGCTAATTTTAATATCTAATAAAATAATTATTTTTTTACAATCATAAATTCAGAACGTCTATTTTTTTGGTGTTCTGCTTCGGTACATTTATCACATTGTACTTTTGGCTCAGATTTTCCAAAACCTTCTCCAGTAATTCTATTTACTGCGATTCCTTTCGAAATTATATATTGCACAGTCGATTTTGCTCTACGATCAGACAAAAGCATATTGTACTTGTCGTCACCGCGTGAATCTGTATGAGATTTAGCAAAAATTACCATTTCTGGATATTTAGTCATTACTGCAACTAATTTATCTAACTCTGCTGCTCCTTCTTGTGTAATATTACTTTTATTAAAATCGAAGTTAATATCACTAAGAATCACTTCGGTCTGTGTAATAATTGGTGCCTTTGGATTTAAATCTGCATTTATTGCTACTTCTCCTCCGCTAGATTTTTCGACTTCAATTACTTCTCCAATATAGCCATTTTTATCTACATTAATAAAATACGTTTTATCACATTCTAAATGAAAATTTACTATACCCATTTCGTCTGAGATACTATTTCCTAATACGTTTAGTTTTTGGTCAACAACGGTAATGGTTGCATTAGCTAAAATAGCGCCCGTTTTTTTGTCGTGTACTGTCGTAATTAAATCTAAATTACAAACTGGTAATGCAAGATAAATATCGTCATCTCCTTGCCCGCCATCTCGATTACTAGATAAAAATGCGGTTTTCTGATCTTGATTAAAAGTAAATCCGAAATCATCTTTTTCGCTATTTACGGGTTTTCCAAGATTTACAGCTTCGGTATTTTTAGTTGTATCGAAAGCAAAAACATCTAGTCCTCCCAATCCTTTTTTTCCATTAGATGCAAAATATAAGGTGTTATTGTCTGCAATAAATGCTGATAATTCGTTCCCTTCGGTATTTACTTTGTCTCCTAAATTTTGTGGTGTTCCAAAAGTTCCATCTTCGTTTACGGCTACTTTAAATACGTCGGTTTTTCCTAATGTTCCGGGCATATCTGAAGTAAAATATAATGTTTTTCCGTCTTTACTTAATGAAGGGCTACTGGTATTGTATTCTTTAGAATTGAATGAAACTGGGCTAATATTTGTCCACTTTTCATTTTCTTTCGTTGCTTTAAAAATATACATTTTGCCTATTTTTGTTTTTTTGTCTTGAGACTTTACGAATTTTTTATCGAAGAAACTCTCACGAGAAAAATACATTGTATTACCATCTGCACTAATAGTAACTGGTCCTTCATGATAGGCTGTATTTAAATCCTCTACCAAAACAGATTTACTATTTACTTTTCCGTCTTTGAAATCTGTTTTGTAAATATCTAAAAATGGTTGGTCATTCCATTCGTAACTTTTTCGAGCAGTATTTCGAGCACTTGCAAAATAAATTACATTGTCTTTTAAGTAGGCACCAAAGTCTGAATATTTAGAATTAAATTCTAATGAACGTACATCAAACATTTTTGCTTTCCCTAATAATTTTGCTAGGTAATTACTGTCTCCACTTATGCTTTGGGCTCTTTTGTCGTTTGGTGCTAAACTTGCAAATTTGTTCATTTGCTGTGCCGCTTCATTGTATTTTGAATTGGCTTTTAGCATCTGAGCATAACGAAAATAGGTTTCGGCATCTTGCTGTTTTGTTACAGCTTGTGTGTACCATTTCTCTGCTTCAATAGAATTAAAAACATTGTAATAACAATCGCCTAGTTGCTTAAAAACATAAGTATCTGCTTTGCCTTTATCGGTTAGTTTCAAATATTCTTTAACCGCATCTACGTACTGGTAACGGTCAAAAAGTTTATCTGCTATTTTTGTATCTTTATTTTGTGCTTTTCCAGTTGTTAGCACTAGAATAAAACTTAAAGCTATATATATTTTTTTCATTTTTTCTTTCGATTATATTAGAAATAACGTGGCGATGTTGATATTTTCTTAGGGAAATTTAAATCAAATAACAAAATTGCTTCGTATGATGATGGGGTAGCAACTTTCAAATCTGACACAATATGATCGTAAGCAAAACCAGCACGAATACCGTCCGAGATTTTATAATTTACCATGGCTCCGAATGAATCTTGTAGTCTATAAGTTGCTCCTATCTCAAATTTGTTGAAAAACATAAAATTCGTAGATACATCTATTGATGTTGGTGCATTTATAGCAGATTTTATCATGAAAAATGGTTTGAATTTTAAATTTGGATTCAGGTCGAAAACATAACCTCCTGTAAAAAAATAATGCTGAATCTCTGAACCGTACTGTCTTCCATTATAATCTAAATGTGTCGATTTTAACATGTTAGGTACCGAAAATGCTACATAATATTTATTTGTATAATAAAATAAACCTGCTCCAATATTTAGATTGGCCGTAGCTGTATTTATAGAAAAAGCGCCATCGGTTGGAACGGGTAAGGATGCTCGTATTAAGCCATTATCTACTTTCAACATCGAAACTCCAGCTTTCATACCCATTGCTAATTTGTGCTCTCCACCCAAATTTAGTGTATATGAAAAATCTCCGTAAACATTAGTTTCATCAACTGGTCCAATCCTATCGGAAATCACAGAAAGTCCAGCTCCTACATTTTTGCCTACTGGCGAATGTCCTGTTGCTGTAAATGTTGTTGGTGCATCTTGTATCTCAACCCATTGCTTTCTGAATAAAAGTCCTATAGATAGATTTTCTTTAGATCCTGCGTAAGCCGGATTTATAATATTCATATTATACATATATTGTGTATAATGTGGATCTTGTTGGGCTTGAGCATCAATAAAAGCTACTAAAGCAAGAATTGACGTGAAAAATAATTTTTTCATTTTATAGTCTGTTTTTTATTTTAATAAACAGTAGACTGCCTTTTTAAACAATCTACTGTTATATTGCTTAATTATTTATTAATGTAAATCCAACCTGTTTTAGTTTCCCCATTATTCTGGTCTATTACATAGTAATATGTTCCGTCTGGCAATTCCTGACCTTTGTCTGATTGTCCTGCCCATTGGTTTGTGTAATTAGCTAAACTATAAACTTTTGTTCCGTATCTATTAAATATGGCCAATTGTTTTACATCTAACCCTCTCAAATCGAAGGTATCGTTATCACCATCTCCATTTGGAGAAATACCTTTTTGTATTATACAAACTGATGTCGAAACATTAAATGTAGTGGTATCTGTACAACCTTCAGGTATTGTAACAATTGCAACTGTAAATGTAGTTGGTAAAGTTATTGATGCGTTGTTTCTAATATATTCAGAAACATTAAATGTGTTAGTATTTGCTCCCACTACGGTACCTGAGGCGTTTTTCCAAACGTACGATACATTACCAATTCCTGGTGTAAATGATCCGTTTACTGGAGAGGCTGTTAAAATATAATTTTGCCCCACACACTGTGCGTTTGTTCCAATTGGAATACTTGCTGTATCCAAAGTAACATTTACTTGATGCGTTGTCGTACAACCAGCATTTCTAACCGTTACTGCATAAGTTCCGTAAGCTAATATGCTAATAGAACTTGTGGTATTACTTAACGGATTGCCTCCTAAAGTCCAAGAATAAGTAATTGTTGGATCTGTTAACGAGAAGTTAGTAGGAACTACCGAAAGCACAGCAGTTTCATTAATACATTTAACAATATTTGTACCCGTTAATGTAAAATTTGGAAGCGAATTAACTGTAAAGGCTAATGATAATGGTGTAATATTAGTACATCCATTAAGGGTTATTGTTACAGCATAAGTTCCTGTTGCGGTAGCCGGAATTGTGTTTGTTGTTCCTGCGATAGGATTTCCATTTAATGTCCATGAATAAGTAGCGCCTGTTGTATAATTTATTGGCGTTACAGTTATGGTTGCTGAATCATTACTACAAATTGTATTATCTGCATCCGATGAAGCTATTGTTGCTCTTGGATTTGGATTTATAATGATAGTCGCAAATGCTGAAACTAATGAACAACCATTTACTGGTGCAATAGTGTTTGTTACAATATAAGTTGCAGGTGTACTTGCCGCTAAATCTACCGCACCAGTAACTCCATTTATAACAAGACCCGCAGTAGATGAAAATGTTCCTGCAACCCCACCTCCAGTAAATATTGGAGACACAGTGCCCATGTTCTGACAGTACGGAGAACTCGCATAGTTAAATGTTGCAATTGCGGATGTTGCAATTGTGATTGTATTCGAATATACAACAGTCCCGCAACCTCCAGAACCCGTAATTGTATTTGTAACTGTATAAGTTGCAGGTGTGCTTGCCACTAAATCTACAACTCCAGTATTAGTATTAATTACCAATCCCGTTGTTGAAGTAAATAATCCTGCCACGCCACCTGCTGCAAATGTTGGAGAGGCACTTCCTGCATTTTGACAATGTGGTAATACACCATAATTGAACGTTGCAAGAGGTAATTTTGTTATAGTTACCGCTGTTGGAGCCAAAAATGTAGGACAACCTGCAACTGTTGCAATAGCGTAGTTTACAGTATAATTTCCAGGCATACTTGCACTTGGATTAATTGCTCCTGTAGCAGTATTAATACTCAAACCTGCTGGAACAGCATAATAAGTCCCTCCAGTTGTACCCGTTTGTGTTACGTTTTTTACAACAGTATCATTAGCACAATATGCTGGTGCGCTATAAGATATAGTAGCATTTGCTGGTGCAGTTATCTTAATAAGCCATGTTGATGTTGATGTTGTACAACTACCTGACCCTACAATTTCATTTTTAACAGTATAAGAACCTACAGCACTTGCTCCAATATTTATTTCTCCAGTTACAGGATTAATTACTAAACCTGCTGGCGTAGCACTAAATGTACCTGAGGTGCCTCCTGATTGTAGTGTTGGCAAAATATTTGCACTATTCTGACAGAAAAATGCGCCTGGATAACTAAAGTTAGTATAAGGGCAACAAGATGATGGAATAGGACCTCTTGTCTGAGAGATTCTTACAAAACCTCTATTTTGAGAAAAGTTTGTGATCATAAGAACATACACTTGTCCCGCAATAGCGCCATTTACAGTAAATGTTTCTGTATTTGAAAAAGAATAACTACAAAAATTTCCTGTGGCAGGTGCGGTAGCTGTGCTTATAGAAGCACATGCTGCTGCTGTACTAGTATAAGGCCCCCAAGCTACAAAATCTACATCTAAACCAGTTCCAGCTGGAGAGGGAAATACATTAGTTCTACCTTGTTCTAAGAAAAAGGAATAGTTACCATTTGTTGGAATTGTTAAGTAATAAAAAGTTGGTGCTGGCGCACTTCCCAAACACCCTACATTAGCATTAGTGGTTGAATAAGGACTCACAGGATTAGGTAATTTAGGAACCCCCACATTATTAGGGATTACGATTGGTGCTATAGCACATAATGGCAATGCGGTAGGACATGTAATCTGAGTTGTTCCTATACATAACTCAAATTGTATTGTTGAAGAAGTTGTCGCTGTCGAATATACTCTTACATAATAGGTTTGCCCAATAGTTAATCCCGTGGTATTATTTGCCCCAGTATCTGTCACGCACCCTCTAAATTGTGTCATCGCACCACAACTACCCGTATATAAAGTGTATTCCAATCCTGAAGGATTTGTGGCATAATTTAATCCCAATAGCGAGATGTGGTGTGTAGTTGATGTAGCAGTAAAATGATACCAAACATCGTCATTATCTGCTATTGCTCCACAAGAATTGGCTTCGGGCGATGCAGTAGCTGCGTTAACAGTTCCTGCTACTGTTTGCAAACAGTTTGTATTCTGATTTACTGGCACAAGTATAGATCCTATACACTCATCATTTATAAGTAATGTGGTAAAGCTTTTAGGGCCATTCCAAAGACTAACCTCTGTAGCAGAACAACTTGCTCTTACATAAAACTCATAACAAGTGCCAGGAAGTAATCCTGTTGTAATATATGGATTTCCAGTGGTGGTAGTCCAACCAGTAGATGCGGCTGTTGGTACTGGAGATCCACAAGGCAAGACTAATACTTGCCATGTTGTAGCTTGACTACCATTAGGGTTTAATGGCTGATTCCAACCTAACATTGCTGTGGTTTGTGTTATACTAGAAACTGTTAATAATTTTGGTTTAACACATGACGGTGGTGGCCCACAAGTAACATTAGCAGTCCAACCCGCTCCTTGACCACCAGAATCACTTCTAAATCTAAAAGTTAAACAACCGTCAGTACTTGATGATGTAAATGGACCTGGGTTTGTGGTGCCCCAATAAGCCCCAGCAAGTGACATTGCAGCCCCAGTTCCCGCAGGATTTGTACTAGCTATTTGTGGCGCAGTAATACTATTCCCATCAAAAACATACAAACCATCCCTTTTTGGTTCAATATCAAATGCTGTAAAAGTCACCGTAACAATATCACTAGGATTAGTTGGACATATTGTAATAATTGAATTTTCATTATCTGAATAACCTGCAGTAGCCCCTCCCGTATCAAAGAAACCTCCTCCACAACCAGGGGATGTAGTTGCTGTTTTTACTCCAGACCATGGCCCTATATCACTTGCAGAACAAGCTCCTCTCACGTAGAAATCATAACACGTTCCTGCACTTAATCCTGTCATAACAAAAGGATTTGTAGAAGCAGTAACCCAACCAGTAGATGCTGCCGTTGGTGCAGGAGAACCGCAAGGTAAGGCAATACAATTCCATGAAGTTGCAGTCCCAACATTTCTCCATCCTACTGTAACAGTAGCTGATGTAATTGCCGTTACTGTTAATGTATTTGGCGCCAAACAAGTTGGCAATGTTGTAAATTTTTTAACTATCGACCAATTACTTTTACTTGCACCACAAACTGCTCTTACATAAAAATCATAAGTAGTATTTTGTGTACGTCCAGTAACCGCTAGTGGATTTGTTGTTACCCCTGCGTATGTAGCTACTGATAATACTGTAGGTGCAGGAGATCCAGTAGGAACTAAATAAACATCCCAAAGTGTTGATCCGTTTGCTGTCCAACCTAAATTTACAGTAGTTGCAGTAATAGCGGTAGTTGTTAAGTTTGTTGGGGCTAAACAAGCTGCCTGACCACAATTAAATGTAGTTGCATATAAAGGACCTGTAGTCCCAATACCAGCTGCTTTTGTATATATTGTTTGTGAAAAAGGAGCATTATTAATTATAGAAACTTTAACTCTAGTTGGCACGGTACCCGCAACAGTCCAAACTAATTGAAAAGGATAGTTTTGGCATAATGTAACTGGTACGTTTAACAAAGTTCCTGATGTAAATTGCTGACCTAAAGTTGCTACAACATAACCATTTTGTCTAACTTCCATTCTTGCATTAGACCATTGTGCGGTTGTTGATTCTAATCTAAATGTATATGTACACTGATCTACAACTTCACAAACATTAGTATTGAACAAATAAGGCCCCGCCCACGGACTAAACACCCCAGCTCCGCAATCCGATCGTACCCAATATTGATAAGCGGTGCCTAATGTTAATCCTGAAACACCAAAATTTATATTTGTATTTGCTATAATACCAGGCACTGTAGGAATTGTACCACCTGCTGGCTGTACAGCTACTTGCCAAGATGTGGCAGCAGTAGGATTAGTCCAAGTCAAGTTTGCAGTTGCAGTTCCTATATTTGTAGCAATCAATCCTGCTGGAGGAGTACAAGTTACAGGCTGAATAACTAATGTATATGGTGTAGATTGGGTTGAAGTATTTGTAGAAATAACAAAAATATACGTTTGCCCTGCAACAACCGCTAAACTAGGTATAACCCTAGGCGCATTAGACGAATTAGCAACACCTGTTCCTAAACAAGTTACACCAACGTTTGCGCAACCATTATAAACAAAAAGTGAAGAGTTAGGATTTGTTGGTGTCATTGTTACACTTATATTTCCAGACGTTGCAGGTGTATAAGAATAAAATACATCAAAGCCTGCAAGATAATTTGTTGTGCCACCCGCACATCCTGCGCCTTGTGGTACAGCTACATCATTACCATAAAAAATAGTATCACTAGAATGACTATATGTCGAACTGCCTATTATAATAGGCGACACACAAATCGAGCCTAAAGGTTTTGTAGAAAAAAGAGAGGAGATCCAAGCGCTCTTAACACCCGCAGAACAAAGCGAACGTACATAAAAAACATAATCAGTTCCTGGCGTAAGCCCAGCTGCAGAATAAGTTGGCGCTCCTGTAATTACCCCAACTCCTGTTGGTGCCGATGCTACCGGAACAACTTCTACTTCCCATTGTGTTGCACTCCCTGGATTTATCCAATTTAAAGTTGCAGACACTGACGCTAAATTAGTTACATTTAAACCCATAGGATCTAAACAACGCTCAGCAACCTTAACGTCATCTATTAACCATCTATCCCCCGAAGTGGCTCCTGTTGGCTGTGTATTTACCCTAACAAATGCAACATATAATTGTGTTCCTGCTGGATAAGCCGCTAAACTAACTATCTTTTCCTCATACACAAGAGGCGAAGCATTAAGCGTTAAATCGTTCCAAGTCTGTACCGTAGTATATGCAGCTTGGTTAGTTTGACTCGCATCTGTAGAAACCCTAATCTCATAAGTAGTACCATTATCTGGCACACTTGTTTGTCTGGTAAAAAAACGCAATTGCGAGTTGATTGTCAGTGTAATTCGAGGAGAAACCAACCAATCTTGCGATGTGTTTCCTGCGCCTATATTCTCACGATCAACAATTGCTGCTTTCAGTCCAGAATGCACTCTTGTTGGGTCAGTTGTTTCAGTCCAACTAACTGCCGTTCCTACCCCATTATCTAAAACGGCCCAGTTGCCCGGTGTGGCAGGAGGAAATGTAGCTCCTTCAAATCCTTCTGTTATTTGAGCAAAACTCAAAAGAGGAAAGATTATCATGAAAAATGCTATAATATTTTTTTTCATAGTTATTAATATTTTTTGGTTTATTAATTCATCGAATCGCCAAATATAAGAAAAAATATTAATTTAATAAGCAAGAATTCAGAATGCCCCTTTTAGACGACAAACGCTAATTTTAATTGAATAAATAATTTTTTAATTTGAAAATGAGTAGATTTGTATTTTATTAAAATTATGTTAGAAAAAGAAACCATAAATTTTGAGAAAACTATCATTGTAGGTATCGTAACTCAAAATCAAAGTGAAGAAAAACTAAAAGAATATCTAGACGAGTTAGAATTTTTAACTTTTACCGCTGGCGGAGAAGTCGTAAAACGCTTTTCTCAGAAAATGGAACGTCCCAATCCCAAAACCTTTTTAGGAACAGGGAAAATTGAAGAAATTAATTTATATGTTTTAGAAAACGGTATTTCAACCATTGTTTTTGATGACGAATTAACCCCTTCTCAACAAAAAAACATTTCCAAAATTATCGATTGTAAAATCCTTGACAGAACACATCTTATCTTAGATATTTTTGCCCAAAGAGCCGAAACTTCTTACGCAAGAACCCAAGTAGAATTAGCCCAATGTATCTATTTACTCCCAAGACTTTCCGGAATGTGGACACACTTAGAACGCCAAAAAGGGGGTATCGGAATGCGTGGCCCTGGAGAAACGGAAATAGAAACAGACCGCCGAATTGTTCGTGACAGAATTGCATTGCTTAAAGAAAAAATAAAAATCATAGACAAACAACAAGCAACTCAAAGAGGAAATCGTGGCGCAATGGTTCGTGTTGCTTTAGTTGGATATACTAATGTAGGAAAATCAACCTTAATGAATGCCGTTGGAAAAAGTGATGTTTTTGTCGAAAACAAACTATTTGCAACCCTCGACACAACAGTCAGAAAAGTAGTCATTAAAAACCTCCCTTTTTTACTTTCTGACACCGTAGGTTTTATTAGAAAATTACCAACACAACTAGTAGATTCTTTCAAAAGCACACTCGACGAAGTTCGTGAAGCCGATTTACTATTACATGTAGTAGATATTTCTCACCAAGATTTTGAAGATCATATTGATGCGGTAAACAAAATTTTATTAGACATAAAAAGTGCCGACAAGCCTACAATTATGATTTTTAATAAAATCGACGCATACAAACACCTTACCATTGATGCCGATGATTTAATGACCGAAAGAACCAGTAAACATTATACGCTTCAGGAATGGAAAAACACTTGGATGAACAAAGTAGGCGAACAAAACGCCTTATTTATATCGGCAACTAATAAAGAAAATTTTGAAGAATTTCGTAAAAAAGTGTACGAAACCGTTCGAGAAATACACATTACTAGATTTCCCTATAACAAGTTTTTGTATCCAGATTATGAAGACGCTATAGATAAAGAAGAAGAACAAGACCAAGATTAGTCTTTTTACAACAAACGTTTTACCGCAGATTTACATATTATTTTAACTGTAAATCTGCGGTTTTTTATCCTACATTCCGCTTCTAATTGCTTCAACAGGATCTAATTTTGAAGCTGATATTGCCGGCAATATCCCAGAGATTAATCCTATAAACGCTGCCAAACCAGTTCCTAAAAGTATATTTCCTAATCCGAGAATAAATTCGAAATCGAACGCATAAGTTAGTATTAACGAAATGAGCCAAACAAAAAGCAGACCAATTATACCGCCAAAAACAGATAAGATAATCGCCTCAAACAAAAACTGAAGCAAGATAAATTTATTTTTTGCCCCTAATGATTTCTGAATTCCTATTAAATTAGTACGTTCTTTTACAGACACAAACATAATATTAGCAATACCAAAACCGCCAACCAACAAAGAGAAACCTGCAATTATCCAACCAGCAAGGTTCATCACACCAATAACTTCATCAATCATATCTGTTGCGCCTTTAATAAAATTAATGAAAAAATTATTCATCTCACCCGATTTAATTCCTCTAAAATTTCTAATTTTTTGCGCAATTTGACCTTTCAAACTTTCGGTATCAATATTCTTAGCGGGTTTTATAATAACAATTGGTGTGAACGATTTGTTGTTGTCGCCAAACAAACTTCGAATTCTATTTACCGTAGGATAAATAGTAGTATCAGGATTTGAACCAAAACTCACCATGCGATCGCCTACTTTTTTTAGCACACCAACGATTCTAAATTTCTGACCATACAATCGAATTTCTTTACCTATTGGCGAAACCCCATCAAACAAAGAGTTTCTAATATCTGCCCCTATTACCACAGTATTTTCGCCAGAATTAGATTCTTGCTCACTAAAAAAACGCCCCTCAGAAAAATCTAAATTTTCAATATCAGAAAACTCATAAGTACAAGGAATTACGGCTATCGAACTAACTGTTTTCGACTCATATTTTATATTTTCCCTTCCCGCATAAAACTGATAACAAACCGCTTCTACATCAGTCAAATTATTTTTCAATAACTTATATTCCTCATAAGTTACATTAGGAAACTGATCTATTTTCCAATCAGGGATTTCCGATGGTCCAAAACAATATTTAAATAAAAAAACCGTACTATTGTCTAGGCTTCCAATATCTTTTTTAATTTTTCTGTCTAACGAATCGACCGCGGCAAGCACAGCAATAATCGAAAAAATTCCAACGGTAACCCCTAACAACGATAATAAAGTACGCAATTTATTATTCCGCAATGCGTTTACAGCAAAACTGAAACTCTCTTTAAGCAATCGTATATATATAATCATAGGAATATTTGTAATGTAAATTTGAGTAATTCTTAGCTAAAAACCTAACACAGAAACAATTTAACAATATGTGTATAATTTTAAATTTTTGTTACAATCTTAGCTAAAAATTAATTACAAAAAAACTACTTTTGCAAAATAAACTACAACAACACAATGAATACTACAAAAACAATACAATCAGCACTTATTTCTGTTTTCGATAAAGAAGGTCTAGAGCCAATTGTAAGAAAATTACACGAACAAAATGTAATTTTTTATTCTACTGGCGGAACCGAAGATTTTATAAAAAACCTAGGAATCCCTGTAGTTCCAGTTGAAGATGTAACCTCTTACCCATCAATCCTTGGCGGAAGAGTAAAAACTTTACACCCAAAAGTTTTTGGCGGCATTTTAAACCGTCAGGACAACGAGTCTGATGTGCAACAAATGCAAGAATACAATATACCTCAAATAGATGTAGTAATTGTTGATTTGTATCCCTTCGAAAAAACAGTTGCATCAAGCGCTTCTGAGGCAGATATTATCGAAAAAATAGACATCGGTGGTATTTCACTTATTCGTGCTGCTGCAAAAAACTTCAAAGACACCGTAATTATCCCTTCGGTAAATGAATATGCGTTATTTTTAGACATTATTTCAACTCATAACGCACAAACCACATTAGAACAAAGAAAGCAATTTGCCACCAAAGCTTTTAATGTTTCCTCACATTACGATTCAGCAATTTTTAATTATTTTAATACAAATAAAGAAGAAGTTGTTCTAAAAATTAGCCAAACCAAAGCTGACGTTTTGCGTTACGGAGAAAACCCACATCAAAAAGGATTCTTCTTTGGAGATTTCGATAAGATATTTACAAAATTACACGGTAAAGAATTATCTTACAACAATTTATTAGATGTAGATGCTGCTGTAAATTTGATGGGAGAATTTAAAAATGACGAACCAACATTCGCTATTTTAAAACACAATAATGCTTGCGGAATTGCATCAAGAAAAACAATGAAAACAGCTTATCTTGATGCACTAGCTGGAGACCCAACATCAGCCTTTGGAGGCGTTCTAATTGCCAATGGAAATATAGACTTGGCTACAGCCGAAGAAATAAATAAATTATTCTGCGAAGTAGTAATAGCACCAAGTTATGACCAAAACGCCATCGAATTATTACAAGAAAAAAAGAATAGAATAATATTAGTTCAAAAAGAATTAAACCTACCAACAACTTCTGTTAGAAGCTGTTTAAACGGAATCTTAGTTCAAGATAAAGATTTAATTACCGATGCTGAAGCACATTTAACAACTGCAACAAAAACAGCACCTTCTAAAGAAGAAATTGAAGATTTATTGTTTGCCTCTAAAATTTGTAAACACACAAAATCGAACACAATTGTTTTAGCAAAAAACAAACAATTGTGCGCTTCAGGAACAGGACAAACCTCGAGAGTCGATGCACTAACCCAAGCCATTCACAAAGCAGTATCTTTTAATTTTGATTTGAAAGGCGCAGTAATGGCAAGCGACGCTTTCTTCCCTTTCCCAGACTGCGTAGAGATTGCAAAAAACGCAGGAATAGCGGCAGTGATACAGCCAGGCGGATCTATAAAAGACGAATTAAGCATAAATTATTGCGACAAAAATAATGTTGCAATGGTATTTACAGGAATTCGCCATTTTAAACATTAATTTTATTACTTTTGTTGAGCATTTAATATAAATAAATTTAACCCTGACTAAATATGGGATTTTTTGATTTCATGACCGAGGATATTGCGATAGATCTTGGCACCGCAAACACGCTAATAATTCATAACGATAAAGTTGTGATAGATAGTCCATCGATAGTGGCTCGTGATCGGATTTCTGGTAAGATAATTGCCGTTGGAAAAGAAGCTAGCTTAATGCAAGGAAAAACCCATGAAAACATAAAAACCATTCGACCATTAAAGGACGGAGTTATTGCAGATTTTGATGCTTCGGAGCAAATGATAAAAATGCTTATTAGAAGTATTCCAGCTTTGCAAAAAAAGTTGTTTACACCAGCTCTGCGCATGGTTATTTGTATCCCATCAGGAATTACCGAAGTAGAAATGCGTGCGGTAAAAGAATCTGCAGAACGTGTAAACGGTAAAGAAGTCTATTTAATACATGAACCAATGGCAGCAGCGATAGGTATTGGTGTAGATATCATGCAACCCAAAGGAAATATGATTGTAGATATTGGTGGTGGTACTACCGAAATTGCAGTTATAGCTCTTGGCGGAATTGTATGTGATAAATCCGTTAAAATTGCGGGAGACGTTTTTACAAACGATATTATTTATTATATGCGTACCCAACACAATTTATTTGTAGGAGAAACAACTGCTGAAAAAATAAAAATTGAAATAGGAGCAGCCATCGAAGATTTAGATTCTCCACCAGAAGACATGTCAGTTCAAGGACGTGATTTATTAACTGGAAAACCTAAACAAGTCGAGGTATCATCGCGAGAAATTGCCAAAGCATTAGACAAATCTATACAACGTATTGAAGATGCTGTAATGGAAACATTATCGCAAACACCACCCGAATTAGCAGCCGATATTTACAATACAGGAATTTATCTTGCAGGTGGAGGCTCGATGCTTCGCGGATTAGACAAACGCATCTCGCAAAAAACAGATTTACCCGTTTTTATCGCCGAAGACCCTCTAAGAGCAGTAGTTCGTGGCACAGGAATGGCACTAAAAAACCTTACAAAATACAGAAGTATCCTTTTAAAATAAAAATATAAATGCAGCAAATAATTAATTTTGTATTTAAAAACAGCACTCGTATGCTGTTTTTGCTGCTTTTGATAACTTCATTAACACTTACCATACAATCTCATTCCTACCACAGAAGTACAATCGTAAATTCGACAAACATCCTAACAGGAACTGTATTTGAAAAAGTAAGCGAAGTAAATACCTACTTTAACTTAAGAGAACAAAACAACAAATTAGCACAAGAAAATGCTACTTTGCGCAAAATTCTTTTCAACCAGAAAGACAGTACAACAATCCTAAAAAAAGACAGTTTAAAAGGATACGACAAGATCGATGTAATTCAGTCTCGTATAATTAACAACTCTTATAATGTCCCTGAAAATTATCTAACCATAAATAGTGGTTCACTTCAAGGAATTAAAGAAGATATGGGGGTAGTAAACAGCCAAGGAATTGTAGGAATAGTCGAAAAAGTTTCACCAAAATATGCCACAATATTAAGCGTTTTGAATATAAAATCTCAGATAAATGCAAAAGTAAAAAAGTCGAACCATTTTGGCTCGCTAGTTTGGAATGCAAAAAACGCAGGGTATGTACAACTAATAGATGTTCCTAGACTTGCCACAGTAAAAAAAGGAGATACCGTAGTAACAGGCGGACGATCTACCATTTTTCCTGAAAATATCCCAGTAGGAATTATCGACAAAATTTATACAGATACCGAAACAAATTACTACACAATAAACGTAAGATTGTTTAATGATATGACCAATTTAAATCATGTTTACATCATCTCAAATAAAGAAAGTGCAGAAATAAATAAATTAGAAAAAGAAACAATCAAAGCAAATGAATAATGCATTGATACTAAATATCGTTCGTTTTATTTCCCTGCTTGCAGCGCAAATCGTCATTTTCAATAATATCGATTTGTTTGGTTATATAAATCCGTATCCTTATATATTATTTATCTTATTATATCCCGTAAATTCTAACAGAGCAGGATTATTAATAACAAGTTTTTTATTAGGTTTAACGGTCGATATGTTTGCCAATTCAGGAGGAATTCACGCAGCATCATGCCTAATTTTAGCATACGTAAGACCCACCTTTTTTAAATTTTCATTCGGTTTAAGTTATGAGTATCAAACTATTAAGATTAACGATAGACTTTCCCCAGAAAGATTTACATTTATATTAGTTTCGATACTTACACATCACCTCATATTGTTTGTGCTAGAATATTTTAAATTTACTTTTATTTTAGATGCGTTACTAAGAACAATTGTTACAACCGTTTTTACATTAATAATAAGTATTCTAATTATCTATTTATTTAAGCCAAACAAACGATGAGAAAGCTATTACTTCCAGGGATAGTTATAATTGCTGGCATTCTTATCACAGCAAGACTCTTTTATTTGCAAATTATTGATGACACATTTAAACTAAAATCCGAAAATATTTCGATTAAGATTAAATATGACTATCCCGAAAGAGGTTATATTTATGATAGAAACGGAGCACTCATGGTTGCCAACCAACCATCGTATGACATCATGGTAATACCTCGTGAAACCAAAAGCATGGACACGATTGAGTTTTGCAATCTTCTAAATATTACCAAGACCGATTTTATAAAAAAAATACAAAAAGCAGTCGTTTACAGCCCCATGCTACCCTCAGTATTTTTAGGACAGCTAAACAAATTAGAATATGCTGCTTTCCAAGAAAAAGAAAGAAAATTTGAAGGGTTTTATATACAGAAACGTTCCCTCAGAGAATATCAACTAACCGCAGGAGCCAATGTTTTTGGGTTTATTACCCAAGCAAATGAAGCGATGGTAAAACAAAATCCCTATTACAAAAGTGGCGATTTGCTAGGAAAACAAGGGGTAGAAGAAACCTATGAAGCAGAGCTTCGAGGTACAAAAGGCGTAAAACACATACAAAGAGACCGTTTCAATAGAGAAATAGGCCCTTACAAAGAAGGAAAATACGACACCATTGCAAAACAAGGAAAAGACATCACGCTAACTATTGATGCGGAACTTCAAAAATACGGAGAAGCACTAATGAAAAACAAACGAGGCGGTATTATCGCCATCGAACCTAGTACGGGAGAAATCCTTTGTTTAGTTACTGCTCCGTCCTATGACCCTGCCATTTTAGTAGGCAGACAACGCTCACGAAACTACACGAAACTTTATAATGATTCATTAGCAAAACCACTATACGATAGAAGCCTACTAGCAGAATACCCTCCTGGTTCCCCCTTCAAAATATTAACAGCATTAGCAGGCTTACAAGCAAAGGTAATAGACACATCGAGTAGCTTTATATGCAACCGTGGCTTTAGCTATGGCCGAGGAAGATTTATGGGTTGCCACTGTGGTGGTGGTGTTCGCAAACTACACATGGGAATAGCAAAATCTTGTAATACCTATTTTGCAAATACTTATTTGAGAACCATCGCAAAATTTCCAACACCAACAGCAGGCGTAGATTTTTGGAGCCATAACATAAAGAGTTTTGGCTTGGGGCAGTTTATGGGCTATGATTTACCCACAGGCCGAAAAGGAAAAATTCCAACATCTGAAACCTATAAAAAAATGTACCCCAATGGTGGTTGGAGAGGAACTGCAGTAATATCAAATTCGATAGGACAAGGAGAAGTCCTAATGACGCCAATACAATTGGCAAATATGATGGCAACAGTTGCAAACCAAGGTTATTATTACACACCTCATATCATCAAAAAAATTAAAGGACAACAAATAGATCCAAAGTTTAGAACAAAACACGTAACGAGTATCGACAAAAAATATTTCAAACCAGTTATTAATGGTTTGGCAGAAGTATTTAAAACAGGAACTGCCTATTTTCTAAAAGTAGACGGAATAGAAATTTGCGGAAAAACAGGAACCGCCGACAATTTTGCCCGAGTAAACGGAAAGAAAGTAATGCTAAAACCACACTCAGTATTCGTAGCATTTGCACCCAAAGTAAACCCTACAATAGCCATTGCAGTTTTAGTCGAAAACGGGGGTTTTGGTTCGACTGTGGCTGGCCCCATTACTACTTTAATGTTAGAAAAATACATTAAAAAAGAAATCACCATGAAAGACAGAGAAAAGCGCGTTTTAGAAACCAGTCTTCAAGGAGAATATAACAGATTTACACGAAAATACCTAGACTCTATGTACAAAATTAAGATTAGAAAAGACTCTATCTTACGAACAATAAATACAAAAAAACTAGATTCTATTAAGAAAAGCAAACCTACAACGTAAATGAAAAATCAGAGCGTTTCAAGTAATATCGACTGGATAACAGTGCTTATATACATAGCCCTTGTTGGCATTGGTTGGATGAATATTTATTCGGCCGATATGACAACCAATTCAGAATACTACTTCGATTTTAATCAAAATTACGGAAAACAATTAATCTTTATTGCATTTACCGCTATCCTAGTAATTGTAATCCTAACAGTCGATTCTAAGTTTTACGAAAAATTTTCGAGTGTAATATTCGGAGCCTCCTTAGTATTACTGGCAGGATTATTCATCTTCGGGAAAACCATTGCAGGCCAACGCTGCTGGTATGCCATAGGAGGACTAACCCTGCAACCCTCAGAATTTGCAAAAGCAGCCACAGCATTAGCACTAGCAAAATACCTAAGCGACAGCCAAGTAAACCTAAAAAACATCAAACACCAAATCATTGCCCTACTAATTATGGGATTGCCCATATTATTAATATTACCACAACCCGATCCAGGAAGCGCACTAATATTTATCATGTTTATATTTGTACTAAACAGAGAAGGACTACCCTCCTGGTACCTATGGACAGGCTTTATAGCCGTTGTATTATTTGTCATGACACTTGTAATAAAACCCCAGTATGTAATCCTAATAGCGTTCATAGGCATCGCAATACAATACCTAAGATCCAGAAGAATAAACAGAAATATACTAGCTAGTGCAATAATACTCTTACTCATATCTGGCTTTGTGTTTTCTGTCGATTACGTATTCGAAAACGTATTCAAACAACACCACCGTGACCGTTTCAATATCTTACTAGGCAAAGATGTCGATATGAATGGTATAGGTTACAACACCAACCAGTCAGAAATCGCCATAGGATCAGGCGGCTGGATCGGAAAAGGATTCTTAGAAGGAACCCAAACCAAAGGAAATTTTGTGCCAGAACAACACACAGATTATATCTTTACAACCGTAGGCGAAGAATGGGGATTTGCAGGCTCCTTTGTATTAATTTTACTATTCGTAGGACTCATCTTGCGCATACTTTATCTGGCCGAAAACCAAAAAACAAAATTTAGCAGAGTATATGGCTACGGCGTGGCATCGGTACTATTTACTCACTTTTTTGTAAACATATCCATGGTAATAGGCATTTTTCCAACCATTGGCGTACCCCTCCCCTTCATGTCATACGGAGGATCTAGCCTTTGGGGATTTACCATTTTACTATTCATTTTTATAAAAATGGATGCCAATAAAGTAAACGAGTGGTAAGCATAAAGAGCCATTTCCAGCTATACACTACAAGCTTTTAATCAGAAAAGCAATTTTTCTAAACAAAAAACGAACTTCCGTTGGTCGTTGTTTTTTATCAAGAAAAATAAGCCTTTCTTCTCAAAAGGCTTTCCGTTACTATCTGGGCTAAAAACTCCAACCCTTAAAATCACGGCTCGTTTCCAGTCTTTTTTCAATCCCATCAGGAAGATTAGGAAAAAAATCTATACCCGTCATTTTTTCAATTTTATCAATCGAAACAACAAACGAATCCAAAGATTTCTGCGAAGCTTCATGAGGCACTAAAAAAGCAATTACCTTATATTCCCCTCTAGAATTGTCTAATAATATTTTATAAAAATAATTAGGAACAGCAACACCTTCCTTTCCTATCCTCTCCAGATTATTAGTCAAAACACCACCCGTTACCACATAAACACCATCATATTTTGCAGCCCAATACCTGGTTTTTTGCTCTAAAGTATTCCAAATTCCAGCATTAAAATCATTACGTTGGGGCGAAATATTCGACGTATAAAAAGTTTCATCAAAAGCCTTACGAGAAAACCTCCTATCGGCAGCAGGACACAAATGCCCCTTATCATAACCAGAACGTTTGTAATTTCTCCAACTTGCAGATCCCGTTTTCACCTCAGGATCATCAATAAAATAAGGTCTTTCTAGGTTAGAATGGCTCAGTTCATTTTTTTTCAGCTCATAAGCAACCCATTCTGCTTGCTCGTACCTCTCACTATACGACAAAGTATAAAACGAATGCTCCACAACTACATGCGTAGTCGAAGTAGGTAAATAATAATTTCTATCTATAGGAACAACAGCACTAGCAAGATTATTTTTAATTACAACATCTTTATCTTGGTCTGATTTTTGCTTATTACAACCACAAAACATAAAAACAGTAGTAAAAAAAAGTAAAAAATTATAATAAAATCTCATAAATTATCAAATTATCGTATTTTTATGAGGTAAATATAACAAGATATTACTTCTATTTAGACAAAAAAGCAAAAAAAACAAATTATGAAAACAAAAATTATCATTGCAGCAATAACACTTCTGTTAGGTGTTACAACAAATGCTCAAGAAACAACAGTGCTAACTAAAGAACAGATAAAATTAGTTCACCAAAAAGATTCTCTAATAAACATTCAGGCTAAAAAAGAAGAAATACAAGCAGAAAAAGAGAGAGAAAAAGAAAAAAAACGTGCCGAAAAAGAATCAGAAGACAGAATAAAAAAAGAAGAAAAAAGAAGAAAAGAAGCTGATAAAGCCACCCAAAAATTAGAAGCTGCCCAGAAAAAAATGGAAAAAGAAAGAGAAAAGGTAGAAAAAGAAGGAAAAAAAATTGCCAAAGCTCAAGACAAACTTGCAAGTGAAAAAGACAAACTTACAGCTATAAATAATGACATTGCAAAAAGTACTGAAAAATTAGACAAGCAAAATAAAAAAGGTAAATTATCGCCACAAGACATCACAAAGTGGAATGAAAAATTGGCAAAAATGAAAGAAAAAGCAACAAACCAACAAAAAAAAATTGAAAAAGCTGAAAAAGAAGCCAACAAAATAACAGATTAAATCTTACCATTAGCACGCAAAATAAAAGAGTATGAAGATTTATCTTTCATACTCTTTTGCTTATAAACCTCACCATGTGGTCTAAAATTAAATAATTCTTACCAGCAAATTTACAAAATAAAAAAGGGGTTTAACTTTAATTAAAAAGTTAAACCCCTATATTTTTTAACTTACACACTTTTTAGGATAGCATAAGCTAGTTTAATTATTTGCATTTATTTTTTGGAGTAATCGCAGACATTTCTATAATCTCATCAACATTCATGAGTCCATCATAATCAGAAGCAAATCCATCTGTAGCCTTTGGCAATTTATAAACCTTCAATTTGCAATACACAGCTTTATATTTTCCTAAATTATTTTCTCTAACAATATTTGTGTAAAGAGAATCCATACGGCTTGTACTGTCATCTATCCAATAATCTAACTTTTCATTACATGGCCGAAAAGAGGAAACTTCAAAACCAATAGATAATTCGCCTTCAAGCAATTCGCTCTTACCACCAACTTGTTCTTTTGGTGTCTTCTCTTCTGTTGTCGTAATCTTTTGGTTGTCTTTCTTACAAGATAATAGTAAAAAGACAGATGTTACAATAAGAATATATTTTTTCATTTTTTTTTTTTTAACCTTTAACTGTTTTCTCTTCCCTTAAAATAATTACATGACATTTTGAAGAACAAATTCAAAATAAGCATCTGTAATTATCACCTCGTTTGCCTGCATAAATCTTATTCTAAACTTTAAATCATTCCCATTTCGTATAGCAGATTCTAAAACAAACCTAGGCGATTTTAAATAAATATCACGTCTTAAACCTCTTCCTGATAAATAATCGTCTCGCCAAGTTAATTGACTATCATCAACTTCAATACGAGTACGCATCATCCATTTTTGACTTTCAAATATACCAGATAACCTGTCGGTTAAATCTAAATCGTTGGGATTAAGATTTCTTAGGGTTAATATTTTTTCCCTAACAACCTCTACCAATGATGGAGTCCAAAAAACTTTCATCTCTGTACCTATCAAGTCTAATTTCTTGAAGCCTCGAATATCATCAGATGACAACCTTGCCACTACTTGATTACGTATATTATCAGTTACTTCAAAGCTAAAACGCAAGTAATCTGAATAATCATCCTTAAATCTAGAATCTCTTTCATAGTCAATCGAATACTTATTGTGGTCGTACATTAGCAACTCATCTGTAGCACCACCTATGTCCTCATAAATACCTCGCATATAATGTTTAGAAACGTAATCTGTATTAATAGTTATTTGATGTCTGTAATATACATTTGAATCGAAAGTTATGACAGATTCTAAAGTACTAATAATACCTTTATAACTTGTTTTAAAAGTAATTTTATTGTTTCTTCTATCATAATTAAAATCATGTATAACTACGTATCGTAAGTCCTCCTCATTAAATACATGATTTATCAAACTACTAGGTGACATAGATTGAATAGTAATAAATTGTTTAAGAAAATCGATTGTAAATTTAGCTTTATTAGTTGTTAGCTCTTCAATATCTACAGACTTATAAAAAATTTCTGGGTTTGGTTTTAAACTTGCCAAACTACGCCTTCCCATTTCAGCATCAGAAAGCTGTGGCAAAACTGTGGTATCAACTGGTGTTTGAGTAACTGGTGCTTGAGTAGCTAAATTTTGATCTGGCAAAGGTTTCGAATAAACATTCTGCTCGTCACTACTACATCCCAATATAGAAAGGGCTAATGCAATAGCTGGTAGTATTAATTTTTTCATTGTAAAAAGTTTTATTATTAACGTTATATGCGCTTTTTAAAAAAGGTAGAAATGCAAATTTAAGGATAAAAATCATGATTTCAATATTTTTTAACAAATGGTTAATTTAAATAATTTTCTTTAAATTGCTTTTTTATTGTAATTAAGTCTTAATTGCATGAATTATTCACGCCGTTTTTATCTTTTAATAAAATTATATATAATTATTTCGATTTATAATTAATTTAACTTTAATACACAAAATAGGCTAAATTATAGGCTAAAACATGTAATTTATTACAAAACTATAATTAAAACGGAAAAAAAATGATTGTATCGTATTATGTTACCTAGTATTAATACGTTACATTTTAAAACAACGAATTATTATGAACTCCCTTAATTCATAATAATTCGTGGCTGTCTTTTTTATACTTATAAGTTGCTAAAATTTAGTCCGCCCGCAAACGGCCAATAACGTTTTGAAGTTTTATAATTTACTTACTCAAATCGAAATCCTGATTCACATCCCAATTGGCACGAATATCTATCTCTGATGGGTAATGAACAACCTCCTCTGGCTGGCTACCGGCAGAATAGCTTCCGGTATCCCGTTGTTTGTTTTTGTTTTGATCATATACAACACGAACCAAATATTTTTGAGGATCTAAGAGAAAAAATTCGACTATTGGATTTTTTTCTGAATATTCTGAAGCGATAATTTTTCCGTTTTTATCAGTCAATTCTATAATAAGAGGAAAAGATTTTGGGTTTTTTAAATTTACTTTTAGGTTTCCGTAATCCGCAAGAGCGCTGGTAGAAAACCTGAAAGTTAAGCTGTCATTTTTCTGACCTAAATAGTCTTCAATAGCATTTGGTAATAAAGAAAAAGTGTATTTCTCTTCAGGCTCTTTGGTAAAAAGAACTTCAAAATTCTGATTAAATTCATCATATTTTGTTTTGAAAACTACTTTTGAAGAATCCTTTTTTGTTAAAATCATTTTTGTTAAATCGAACTTATCTAAAGGTGTTTTTGTTGCAATAGCAAAGTTTTCTCTAAAAGAAATTGTCCCAGTTTGTTTTGGAGATAGTTTTAAACTATCCTGATGCTGGTTTTTTAATTTAACCATATAATCTTTTTTGTACTTTTCGTTTTCGATATTTAATTGAATCGAATCATTTTTTATTGGTAAAAACCAAACCTGAATAGAATCTTTACCTTCAAATTTAGTTACCCTAGTTTTTATAACATTTTGGTTTCTTTTTGCTTCAATTTTTAGATTTCTTACCTTTCCTTGATAACCCACAATTACTCTATTTCCTGATGCTTGCGATGGTTTTTTAGCTTTAAATATTAATTCTTCTTTAAAAAGTTCTAATTCGAAAACTGATTTATCTGGAACAGAAATTATTTGGTTATAAAACCCTATTTTATCTTTATTTGGGTCGAATTTGTAATTTTCGCCTGTTTCTTTAAGGGCAATTAATTTGTATTTTCCAGCTTTAATATTTTCTAATTTAAAGGATTTTAAACTATCGCCTGTATTGGTAATATAACGAGGTGTTTCTTTGTAAACAATCGAATCATTATATTTTTGGTCAACTTCATAAAGCATCACATTTACAGATTTATCGGTATTTTTTTCGTAAGAATCTTTGACGATTCCTTCTATCGAAAGCGAATCGAGAAAAGGGCCTGTAGAAAAAACATATTTTAATTGCTGATAAGGATTTCCTTCATTATAATCGACAATACTTTTTCCAAAATTGAAGCTATATGTAGTATTCTGCTTCAATGTATCGGCAATTTTTATAGTAATATATTTACTCGCACTACCTTGTGGAAGTACAATTATTGGGGTTTTCATTGGCGGAGAAACGATGAGATTTTTTTGCAAATCTTTTACTTTTATATATTCATCGAAAGTAATTTTAATCGTATTCTTGCTAAAATTTGTAGCAAAATTCTCGGGAAAACTAGAAATAATTTTGGGAGGTGTAATATCCTTGTCTCCCCCAGTTATTGTACCTCTTTTTGCACAACTTACTGCAAAAAGTAAAGTGCAAAAAACAATTATTAATGTGCGAAATTTTCTCATGAAACTTAATTTAATCCGTACAAAATAACGACTATATTTAGTGTAAACGAAATAATTTTAAATTTGTTTAACCTTTTCGAAATAAAACTAAGACTGAGACATTGCAATGGTAACAATACTTAATTTTGCGCCAGGGATTTTAAAAATAGCTTTTCCACAAGCCTCGAGTGTTGCTCCGGTAGTAAGCACATCGTCTATAAGCAAAAAATGCTTATTATGATGACCCTCTGAAAAGTGCGCCTCAAAACTATTTTCAGACACAGCGTTTCTATTAATTAAGTTTTTTTTAGACTGTGTCACAGCATATTGACAACGAACTAAAACAGTATCATCGTATTCTTTCTCTAACCCTTTTGCAATAGCCTTTCCAAAAGTAGCTACTTGATTATATCCGCGCTCTTTCAACTTTTTTTTATGCAAAGGAACGGGTATAATATAGTCTATATTTTTTAGTTTTTCACTTTTATTCAAATCATGCGCATACCATTCCCCTAATATTAATCCTACTTCTTGATGATTTTTGTATTTCAGATTATGAATGAGCTGCTGAACGATTCCTTTTTTGTGATAATACAACATTGAAGATGCGTGTTCGATAGGAATACGCCCATAAAATTTTTTAAAAGACTGATTATCATCAACTAACAAATCTGTAGTAAATGGCATTTTATGTCTGCACAAAATGCAAATGGTATGTTCGTTTTGCAAAAGAATTTCAGAACAGCCAGAACAAATAGCTGGAAAGAATAATTTTATCAGATTTTTAAGCATTTTGTCGATTATATTTGCTGTGCTATAAAAATACATATATTTTTATAAAAAATTTTAAAATTATAAACAAAATTATGACATCAAGAACAGCACTTACGATGATAAAACTATCTTCTATTATTTTTATATCAATCGCTATGGTTTTTGCTGTAAAATATCACGATAGCCAAAACAAATACAAAAAGCTAAAAGAAGCAATACAAATAGACAAAAAAACATACAGCAATGATTTGAGAGAAATCTTTAATCTTTATGATTCAGAATTATTAAAAAATAAAAAATTAATTCAATACAAGAATCTTAAAAAAGAAAATGAAACGGTTAGTAATAAACGTGATTTAAAAAACAATAAAAATTTAGATAATCAAGTATTAGCCCTGAAAAACAATTTTATAAACAAAATAGATTCACTTAATAGCAATTTAAAAGCACAAACCGAAGAAAAAAAACACCTAGAAAACCAGCTTATAGCCTTAATTAATAAAAATAAAGAATTACAAAAACACCACGCTAACAACGAAAATACAGCAGCAATTTCTAAAAATCTAAAAGCAATAGATATTAGTGCAAAAGCAATACAAATTGCATCTAATAGTATTATAGAAACCAATCGTTTAAGTAAAACTGAACAAATAAAAGTTTGTTTCACTTTATTAGAAAACAAAGCGGCGCTAAAAGGAAATAAAGATTTATATATTCAAATTTTAAATCCTAACAACAAAATTGTAAACAAAAACGGAGAAATTGCAAAAACAGAAGATAAATTATTAAACTTTAGTGCAAAAACCAATGTTTTTTACGACAATGACAAACTAGATGTTTGCCTTTTTGTAGACCCTAACAAAGACGATATGCAAAAAGGAGATTACAAGATAAATATTTTTTCTGGTATTAATCTAATAGGAAACACTGTTTTTTCTCTAAAATAATAAAACCCTAATAATTGAAAGCAGAAAAGAATAAAGAAAACTAATTCTTATCCTATAATCTATTATTTTTTTGATGATTTTTTTCTAAAATTATCATTCCCTTTTCCTATTTTTGCACTATGGCAAAACAAGAAGATTTATTTAAGAACGTAATTTCACATGCTAAAGAATACGGATTTATTTTTCCGTCGAGCGAAATTTACGATGGTTTGAGCGCAGTATATGACTATGCTCAAAATGGTGCAGAACTAAAGAAAAACATAAGAGAATATTGGTGGAAATCGATGGTGCAAATGCACGAAAATATTGTAGGCATAGATGCCGCAATACTAATGCATCCAACCACTTGGAAAGCTTCAGGTCACGTAGACGCCTTCAACGACCCCTTAATAGACAACAAAGACTCCAAAAAAAGATACCGAGCAGATGTTTTAATAGAAGATTATGCAGAAAAATTAAACCAAAAAGCAGAAAAAGAAATCGAAAAAGCAAGTATTCGATTTGGAGAAAGCTTTAATCGTGAGGAATTTGTAACAACAAATACTCGTGTGGTCGAATATTTATCGAAAAAGAACGAAATCCTAACAAGAATGGCTCGTGCGCTGGAAACCGAAAATCTAGCCGATGTAAAAGCACTAATCGAAGAATTAGAAATTGCTTGTCCAGATTCAGGCTCAAGAAATTGGACCGAAGTAAAACAATTTAACTTGATGTTTGGAACAAAAATTGGAGCCTCAGCAGATTCTGCTATGGATTTGTATTTGCGCCCAGAAACAGCTCAAGGTATTTTTGTAAACTTTCTTAATGTACAAAAATCAGGTCGCATGAAAATTCCTTTCGGGATTGCACAAACCGGAAAAGCATTTAGAAATGAGATAGTAGCCCGACAATTTATATTCAGAATGCGTGAATTCGAACAAATGGAAATGCAGTTTTTTGTAAAACCAGGCGAAGAAATGAAGTATTACGAATATTGGAAAACAACGCGATTAAACTGGCATTTGTCTCTTGGATTAGGAAAAGAAAATTACCGTTTTCATGACCACGAAAAATTAGCACATTATGCAAACGCTGCGGCTGATATAGAATTTAATTTCCCTTTCGGGTTCAAAGAATTAGAAGGAATTCATTCTCGTACTGATTTCGATTTGAAAGCACATGAAAAATTTTCGGGAAAAAAACTACAATATTTCGATACAGAAACCAACGCAAATTATACCCCGTATGTTGTAGAAACATCGGTAGGATTAGACAGAATGTTCTTGGCAGTTTTTTCAAATTCTCTAAAAGAAGAAACTTTGGAAGACGGTTCAACAAGAACTGTTTTACAATTACCTTCGGTTCTAGCACCTACAAAAGCAGCGGTTTTACCGTTGGTAAAAAAAGACGGTTTGCCAGAAGTGGCTCGAAAAATCATAGAAAAATTAAAATGGGATTTTAATGTGGCTTACGACGAAAAAGATGCCGTTGGAAGACGATACAGAAGACAAGATGCCCTTGGAACACCCTTTTGTATTACAGTAGATCATCAAACACTAGAAGACGAAACGGTAACCATACGTCATCGTGATACCATGAAGCAAGACCGAGTTAAAATTTCTGAATTACGAGATATTATTAACAATGAAGTTTCTGTGAAAAACTGGTTAATGAAAATGTAGTTTTGCATAAAAATTACAAAAAAATGTAAATGCCCCAAAAACAAATTTTTTTGGGGCATTTTTATGCAAAGAAAAATGTAATACCGCTTTAATTTTAAAAACACCCCAATATTTGGTGCATATATTGTTATCCTATGTTTGTGTTTTATTTAGGATCTACTAAAATTAAAGTGCCTTTATCCTAAAACTTTTCAATAGAAGAAAGGGAAAGATACAACTATATTTTTAGCCTAAATATGCAAAAGACTACACATGTAGCATATAGAGCCTATAATTAATACCAAAAAAAAGAGTACAAAGTATTTATAAAAAACCCTTTGAACTATTTTATAAATGAAAAAATCC
>NZ_MUHE01000039.1:59284-67916 GCF_002217405.1 Flavobacterium psychrophilum DSM 3660 = ATCC 49418
GGATTTTTTCATTTATAAAACTTATGTTTTTAGTTAAATTGTGCTCTATTATCTTCAATAGTAGCGTCTTTCTTAAGCGCATTGTAAACTCTTCCCGAAACGGATCCTTTAGATTGTCCGCTTAGTCTTGCTGAAATATCTGTATAATTTGCAGCAACTGGTGCTTTTATACTAGATTTTACTTTAATTTTAAACACTCCCGAATTACCATCGATAGTTTGAGAAACAACGCCGTTTTTTAGAGAAAATGCTGTTCCTACAACTCTAGGTTCTACACCAATAGTTTGTATGTAAGCATTTGCAGCAACTACATCTAAAACCTCTTTTACAGGAGAACCTGTAGCTTTTGAGACTGCTTCAAGAGTACTACCAGACATCTTAACTTTAATTAATTCTGCTTTCTTTTCGTTTCTTAATTTAGTACCAATAGCCATTTTTGCTTCTTCGATAGGTAACAAACCTGCTTCATTTACTTTTTTTAGACGAGCAATAACATGTCCTGTTGGAATATTAAAACGTTTTATTTCTCCTTCTTTTGCGCCAAATACCCAACGAACTATTTCTCTCTGATTTCCTATACCTTGAACGTTTTCGTCAAGTGCTAATAGTTTAGCTGCTGGAGCAACTATTAGTTTCATTTCTTTTGCGGCAACATCAAATGCTTTTTCATTTGCGGCCATTTCGAATTTAGTTGCAGTAGTAAATACTTTATCGCTTGTTACTTCTGATGGCGATATTTTTTGCGCTAGTGTAGCCAAACGAACTGCATCTTGCTTGTCCGTTACATTGATGATATGAAAACCAAAATCAGTTTCTACTAATCCGATTTTTCCAACTGGGTTTGAGAAAACAAAATTATTGAATGGTTTTACCATTTGACCTTGACTAAAGTAACCTAAATCGCCACCTTGTTGAGAAGATGAATCATCAGAATTTGTATAAGCCAACATTTGAAATGCTGAAGGATTTGCTAAAACTTGAGCTAATAACGATACTGCTTTTGCTTTTGCTTGTTCTTTTGTTCTTTTTTCTTTTTTGTTTGGCACTTGCGTTCCTTCATAACTAATTAGGATATGACTAGCTTTTGCATTTGCGTTTACTTTTCTTCCTAAATTTTTTGTAATACCGTAGTAATCGCCAAACATATATGGTCCGTAAAATTGTCCTGGTGCTAAATTAAATAATGCTTCTGCATGTTCTACTGGCAAATCTTTTTTAGAAACATAGGTAGAATCGTATTTTATATCTGAATTTGCATTTACAAATTCTACTAAATTTGAAGCATTTTTAAATCCAACTCTTGCTTCGTTTACGGTTGTAGTTACTGGATTGTCTGCAACGGGATTTAATAATCCGTTTACTTTATCTTCTATTATTTTTTTGTCTTCTGCTGATGCTTTGTCTTCTACAAAAACATATTCTAATTCACGAGATTCGTCTGCTTTATACTTTTTTTCGTCTTTTTTCATAAAGGCGATTAGTTCCGCATCTGTAGGTTCTACTTTTTTGTCTTCGATAGTTGAATATGGCACAGAAACCACATCGAAGGTAACTTTGTTATTTTCTAATTCGTAGTTAAACTTTGCTTCTGCTTGTGTGGTATAAAAACCTGACTGTATCATGGTACTGTACATTTGTTCTTTAGTACTTTGCATGATTCTTTTTTCGTCTTCTAACCATTTTCCCCATTGCTCTGGGCTACCTTTTTTTAGCGATAGTAATGCTTCGTTAAATTTTGCCTTGTCGAATTTTCCTGCAGCATTTAAAAATTGTGGTGTTTGTGCAAACTGCGGGTCTTCCTTAATTATATTAATTAGCTGGTCATCGCCAATACGTAAACCTAATTTTTCGCATTGTTTTTCAAGCAAAACTCTTCTTACTTCTTGATCCCAAACACCATTTGTAGCTTGCATGATGGTCATGTTTTGCCCTGGTTGGCTTTTTTGAGCCATATCTACTTTTTCTCTAAATTCTTCAAAAGAAATATCGACACCATTTATTGTTCCTGCGTTTCTAGCAGTTTTTCCGAAACCACCATTTTCGATTAATGCACCTATTATAAATGCAAATAATGCTATTCCTACAACTGCTATAACTAGAAACGATTTTTGTCTAATTTTTGATAAAACTGCCATTTTCTTAAAATATTTTTTATTCAGTGAGCGAAAATACGATTATCTATCAAATATCAAAAGACTAAAGCTTTTATTTTGATAGAAAGTTTAATTTTTTATTGATTCTTATTTTGATTCTCAAATTTTTTGGCGAATTTCCTGCGAAAGAAAAACATAAATACCGCAGTAGCAGCAAGTATAAAACTTAAATATGCCATGTCTGTTCCTGAATTTAGTTGTGAAAATCCGTCGTATGCAAAAAATATTGCCGCAACCAAATAAATGTATTGTGTGTATTTTAAATAATTCATGTTTTTATTTTTTTTTAAATGCTGTAAACTCCTGTTATACTTTGTGTATCTAAAACTTTGAAATCTTTACTAAAATCGATTCCTAATCCTTCTATTACACTTCCTTTATTTGTAAATTTATATGATTTCTGAGTAAAGAACCATTCGTTCTTTTGGTCATAATATAATTGTTCGGTTTCGAGAATTTTACCATCGTTTGTGGTTATTTTTACTTTTCCGCTTAAATCGATTAAATTCGAATTTGTATATGAAATTGCATAATTTGATGTTACAAAACTTTTGTTTCCTTGCGTGTCATAAATAGTAACTTTTATACCTTTTGGAAATTCTGTAAACGGGAAGTCTAATTGGGAGAAGTCCAGCATTTGTGGTGATACCAAGACTACTTTTATTTTTCCAGAATCAGTGTACTTTAGGTTAAAATCTTTGGCTTCTCCAATAGGATTAAATTCGACCACGTTTATTTTTCGAACTTCGTTGATATTGCTTTCACATGAAATAAAAAAAAGTGTTGTCACGATAAGTAACAGCACTTTTTTTATTGTTTTTAATATCTTAAAATTTATTGTCATTTAGATTAGTCGAATTTTCGTTTTACAAACCATCTTTCGTTAAATGATAATCCAACTGAAATGTTCATGTAATTTTCTTGAATAAGGCCTGCATTTGTAGTTCCTTTTTTTCCTAATTCCATACCAATATTTATATTTGAACTACCCACACCTACTGGCAATCCTAGCCCAAGTGTAAAGGCTGTATCGTTTATAGATTTCTCGTTTATTACCAAGCCTGTGTTTTCGTAACGAAAACCTGCTCTGTAAGTTACTTTATTAAAATAATTTGAAAAAGAATTATAATTAGGGGTATAATATCCTCCTAATGATATTCTTGTTGCGTTTTCGTAAGACACTTTAGACCCCTCTATGTTTTCCTGGTCATTAGATCCTTGAAACGTAGATTCGAAGCCTACAAACCATTTTTTTATTTCTCCAAGTCCTGCTCCAAAAGCCAGTTTAGAAGGGATTTTTATTTTCGAATCGGCAACGATAAGCTCTCTAGATCCAACTGTGGTTGATGGAATTGTAGTTAACACACTTGTGTTTTTAGACACTAAGTTTGTACTAGGAGAAAGTGTGAAGCTAGATATCACGTCATAATTTTTAAATTTTGATTTGTATATCAAACCAGCATTAAGACTTATTCCGCTAACCTGAGAAGTGTTTGTTTCGCCAATACCATTTTGCGCATTAGCATATACAACCTGCGATAACCTTTCTATTTTTCCAAAATTAACACCAACATCGATACCCACACTTAATTTAGGCATAAGTTTGTATCCCGCAGCAACAAATGCTTTATTTAATCCTCCGCTACCTGAATATAGTGAAGTCGAAACATCTGTTGTTTTTTTAATCTTATATCCTACTGCCGAATATGGCATTAATCCTAAACTTAAACCTAATTTCCCAGCAGGAAAAGCTACTACAAGATAATCGAGCGTGGTCCTTCTAGCTTTTTCAGCTACATATTGATTCTCTAACTTTACCGTATTATATGTACCCGCAACACCAAAAGTAGTCAGTTTTAATGCAGATAATGACGCTGGATTTTGCAAATTTATATGAATACTATCAGGTAAAATACCTAGTCCGCCCATCGATTTATTTTCGACAGTCCCCTGAAATTTTACATTTCCAATTCCGTAAAAAGAATAAGGAGAAGCGGTTCCTTCTTGTGCAAAACTATGAAACGAAAGCAGTATGAAACTGCTTAATAAAATTTTTTTAATCATTTTTGATATTGATAAAGATTGTTCAGACTCTCTAAAAGAAAATTTGAATTGGCAAATATGGTATTTTTTAATCGTTTAGCCAAAAAATTAGCATCGCCACCAGTTAAAATTATGATAAAGTTTTCATTTTTCCCTCTCACAGCCTCTATATACCCTTCTATTTCGAAAGTCAAACCATTTACAACGCCAGAATGTAATGATTGATTTGTAGTGTTTCCTATAAGACTTTGTGGTTCTTGCAAAGTTAACAAAGGTAATTTTGCGGTATAATTATGCATGACTTCGTATCGCAAACGAATTCCTGGAGAAATGGCTCCTCCTTGATAAACATCGTTTTCATCAACAAAATCATAGGTAAGACAAGTTCCTGCATCAATTATTAATCTGTTTTTCTTTGGAAATTGAAAAACCGCACCAGCCGACAAAACCATTCTGTCAATGCCTAATGTACTTTGGGTTGCATAATTATTTTGAAAGGGAAAGGTGCTTTCTCTAGAAATAAAACAAACATATACTCGATTAGAGAACAATTCGAAAGCTTCTTTTTCTAGTTTTCCTACCGAAGCCACCACTAAAACCTTTATTTTATTGTTTAAATTTAAAATATTTTCGATTTCCGACTGAAAATTTTTATTTGAAAAAAAAGCAGTTTCTATAATCGTATTGTACTTAAAAACAGCACTTTTAATCCTTGTATTACCTACATCTATGGTTAGAATCATTTGTTTAAAATTGATTTTACAAAGGTACGAATAGATTTTTTTAAAAAAATGTTTTGTAGAACCGAAAAAACGTTCTATATTTGCACCCGCATTAGCACGGTACCTTAGCTCAGATGGTAGAGCAATGGACTGAAAATCCATGTGTCCCTGGTTCGATCCCTGGAGGTACCACAAAAAAACCCCTAATCCCTTATAAAATAGGATTCAGGGATTTTTTGTTTTTCAATAAACAAACCTAAAAACCAAGTTTGCACTTAAAAAATCCTAGGCTTTAAAAAAATATCGATATAAAAATCTTACTAACTGCTATTCTTTGTTTATATTTTATTCATACAATTTCAAATCCTTTAAGTATTCAATCAGAAAATTTATTTTAATATAATCATAATCCTCTTCAATAGCATCTGTAATTACCTCAAATTCTGCTTCGTCATCATAATCATTATAAAAAAAAATAAAGTAGAGATTTCTTATTTCTTCTAATTCCTGCAAAATATCATCGATAGTTCTGTTTTCGAAAGCAACATTAATACTTTTAAGTTCTCTGGAAATGAGTTTATAATCACTGCTCATCTCAAGCAAAACGCCTTCTTCGTTATGATAATTATAAAGTTTAGAAATATCTGGCTTTTTTGTCATTTGAAATCACTTAAAAATAGCAAACTAATTTTATAAAAAAAATTTGAATTATACAAGAAAAAAAAGAGATTAAAAAAACTTTTTCTAACTAATAACTAGGCGTTAGATAGATTATAACACATGCAATTACCATAAATAGTTTGCTTTATTTTTTTTTAATTACTAGCAAAAAATAATATTTGGGACATGCCCAAAGAATGAGATTTAAACAAGGGGGCTATTGTAGAATTAAGCGGTGTTTTCTAAATAATTTCAAACAATTTACCAGGCAAAGGACGTATTAGCCCTTTTAATTCCATATTTAATAATATAGATGATAATTTAAAAACAGGTAGATTACATTCTATTGCGATTGTATCTAAAAGTTCTTTGCCTTTTTTTTGAAGAAAATCATGAATTAATTGTTCTTCAGGTTCGAGTGAAACAAATAATTGTTTTTGAATGGTTTTTTCTTTCTTTTCTAATTCCCAATTGAGAATATAAATTAAATCGGCAGCGCTAGATAATAGGTGGGCTCGTTGGGTTTTTATAAGATTGTTACACCCTTGACTATACTTGTCTGAGATTCTTCCGGGAACAGCAAATACATCACGATTGTAATCATTCGCTAAGTTGGCCGTGATGAGTGAGCCACCAGAATCTGCACTTTCGATAACAATTGTTGCTTCCGATATTCCTGCAACAATACGATTTCTTCTTACAAAATTTTCTCTTTCTGGACTAGAATTGCTCCAAAACTCGGTCATAAAGCCACCGTTTTCTTCGACTTTAGACATGTATTTTTTGTGTACTTTTGGGTATATTTGGTTTAATCCGTGGGCAAGAACCCCAATGGTTTGCAAGTTATTTTCTAGAGCTACTTGGTGCGCTACAATATCAACTCCGTATGCAAAACCACTAACAATTATTGGGTTTAGCGGAGCTAAATCGGCGATGAGTTTTTTACAAAAATCGATTCCATAAGGGGTAATTTGGCGTGTACCAACAATGCTAATAATTCGACTTTGATTCAGATTGATATTCCCAGCAGTAAATAATAAAACTGGTGAATCGATGCAATGCTTCAGTCTTTCTGGATAATTCTCGTCTTTAAAATAAGAAACATTAATATTATTATTTTGAATATATTTGAGTTCCACTTCGGCCTGACCGAAAACAGTTTCGTTTTTTAAATTATTAAGTAAAACTTTACCAATACCATCTATGGTTGCAAGTTGCGAAGTTTTAGTAGTAAAAACAGCTTCTGCTGAACCGCAATGATTGAGTAACTTTTTGGCCATAATATCACCCACGCCTTCTACTTTTTGCAGTGCAAGTAAATAATGTAATTCAGTTTCTGTCATAAATTCTCACCTGTTTTATTTCAAAGCATCAAAAAAATATAAAATTGTTAATAACATTTGTTAATAACATTATTTTTTTCGCTTGTGTTTTATAATTTTGCTTTAATGAATATAGCAAATCACATATCCCAATTATTATATCGTTTCCAGTGTGTTAATGTACCTGGTTTTGGTGCTTTTTTAGCCGAAACCATCTCTGCAAACATACAAGAAAGTAATCAAACTTTTTATCCGCCAAAGAAAGTAATTTCTTTTAATTCGCATCTAAAAAATAACGACGGATTGTTAGCCAATCATATTTCTATTTCGGAAAAAATGAGCTACGACCAAGCAATTATTGCAATAGAAAATGCTGTTTCCTTATGGAAAATCGAGCTAGAAAGCAATAGGCTGTTATCCCTTAAAAACATTGGTGAGTTACGATTAAATCTAGAAAATAATTTGGTTTTTGAACCTTCAAATCATTTAAATTATTTAACTTCTTCCTTCGGATTAAGCTCTTTTGTTTCTCCGTTAATGAAAAGAGAATTAGCCATTACTAAGACCGAAGAAACTCAAAAAACTCAAGAAACTCAAGACATTGAAGTAGTTTATCAAATTCCCGCAACTGCAAATAAAAGATATCTAAATACTTATCTGAAATATGCTGCTGTTTTTTTATTATCGGTAGGAACTACTAGTATTGGTTATAAAGCTTATTTGAATGAGGCAGAACAAGCAGAAACACTAATGGTTCAGGCTGATGTTCAGAAAGAAGTAAATGCTAAAATTCAGGAAGCTACTTTTTTTATAAATAATTCTGCTCTTGAAGCTGAAACCAAAAAGACATTGCCTTTTCATATCATGGCTGGTGCTTTTAGAAATGAAAAAAATGCCAATAGAGAATTAGAAAATTTAATTTCGAAAGGATATAATGCTAGAATTCTTGATAAAAATTCAAACGGATTAATTCCAGTAGTTTACGGAAGTTTTGCCACTTATACCGAAGCACAATACAAAACGACTCAAATACAAAATACTATAAACCCTGTTGCTTGGCTTCTTATCGAGGAATTATAAAACAACTGCACTTTTAGATATTTAGCCACAAATTAAAAAATTTGTGGCTATTTTTTTCTATAACATATACTTTCCGTTTATCTTTGAAAAAAAAAAAATATGCAAGTAAAATATCCTTCAGAATCATTGACAATCCTTACAGATATGGTTTTACCCGGCGAAACTAATCCGTTAAACAACCTTTTTGGTGGTGAATTATTAGCCCGAATGGATCGTGCCGCAAGTATATCTGCTAGAAGACATTCTCGTAGGATTACCGTAACTGCATCTGTAAATCATGTTGCTTTTAATAAAGCGATTCCTTTAGGAAGTGTTGTAACTGTTGAAGCAAAAGTGTCTAGAAGTTTTAGAACTTCGATGGAAATTTTTATTGATGTTTGGGTTGAAGATCGTGAATCTGGAAACAAAAGCAAAGCCAACGAAGCAATATATACTTTTGTAGCTGTAGATGAAACTGGACATCCTGTTGAAGTCCCAGCAATTGAGCCACAAACTGACGAAGAAAAATCTAGATTTGATGCGGCTTTGCGCAGGAAACAACTTAGCTTAGTTCTTGCTGGAAAAATGAAACCTAGCGACGCAACAGAACTGAGAGCCTTATTTTTGTAAATTTCGAACTTTTTAGAAATTAGATAATACCATTTAAAGTTTA
>NZ_MUHE01000039.1:68083-68240 GCF_002217405.1 Flavobacterium psychrophilum DSM 3660 = ATCC 49418
ATAAATATTCCAGTATTTTTAAAGATAAATTGGTATAATTTCAGATTAATTCTAAAAACTACAATGTTTTACGTAAAAAATTGAGGTAAAAAGGTTTTATAAAAATACAAAAAGCCACTAATTATCACAAATAAATTAGGCAGTATAACACAAAGTG
>NZ_MUHE01000004.1:0-2086 GCF_002217405.1 Flavobacterium psychrophilum DSM 3660 = ATCC 49418
ACAGAATTAGGAATTGTAACTGATGTTAAACCAGAACAATCTGCAAAAGCATCCTTTCCAATAGTAGTCACAGAATTAGGAATTGTAACTGATATTAAGCTAGAACATCTTTCAAAAGCAGAATTTCCAATAGTAGTCACAGAGTTAGGAATGCTAACCGATGTCAAGGTATTACACTCTTGAAAAGCAATTTCTTTAATATAAGTCACGGCGTAGTTTTTTGAATTATAAACGACTGTTTCTGGTATTTCCGCTACTCCACTAAAATAAGGGTTCTTAGCGACGCTAACAGTAAAGGGCGCTGTTGAAGAAGTAACAGTATAATTTATACGGTTTGCTGTAAAATCTTGTGCTATTCCTAAAAAAGGAATTAAAATGACAAATAATAATTTTCTCATGTTTTTTGTTTTTAATTAAAAAATTATGGGGTTTACAAAAATAAGCTAGATTTAGAATAAATACAAATAATACTTTGTTTTTTTGAGATTGGTCTTTAAGTAGGTGTTGTTTCTATGTGCCTACAATTGTCTGATTTTGCTGTTCTTTTTGTTGTTTTTTAGCCGTTGTATTTGGCTTTGCAAACGATTAATTAGGTGCTAAAATTCATTAAAATATTGGTTAATATTCTTTTTTTATTTAGAAGCTTTTTTTATATAATGTTATGAATAGAAAAAGGTTAGCCGTTTGAAGCTAACCTTTTATTGTATAAAATATTTTTTTAAAATTACTGAACAATAATTGTTTTTGTTGCCTTACCTTGGTTTGTTATTGCTTCTACAAAATAATTGCCTTTTGGAAAGCTTGAAACATTTATTTCTGAATGATTAGTTGTTTTTATTAACTGCCCTAATGTGTTGTAAAAATTCACTTTTTCTAATTGTAAGCCCTCTTGTAAGGCTATGTTTAAAGTTTCTGAAGCAGGGTTTGGGTATATTTTTAAAGCACTTTCTATTGCAAATGAATGATTAGAAAGTAAACTACCAGAAATAGGGCTAAAATCTTTCCAAACAGCGGCTGCCTTATAAGTAACTTCAGTACCGGCAGGGACATTTAAAGCACATTTTGATGTGTTAATATCTTCAAAACAATGTTTGCCAACAATATTTAAAGGTGTTGTGATATAGCAATTTACTGTGGATAGACGATCGCAATTGCTAAAAACAGAATTTTCAATAGAAGTCACAGAATTAGGAATTGTAACTGATGTTAAACCAGAACAGCGTGCAAAAGACCCATCTCCAATAGTAGTCACAGAATTAGGGATGATAATCGATTGTAGCTTGTGACAATTGCTAAAAGCAAGAGGTTTAATAGAATTAACAGAGTTTCCAATCCTAGCAGCCGTTAGGTTTCCACATTCATAAAAAGCAGCCTTTCCAATAACAGTCACAGAATTAGGTATGGTAACTGATGTCAAGGTATTACAATACTCAAAAGCATCCTCTCCAATAGCAGTCACAATATAGTTTTTTGAATTATAAGTTACTATTTCTGGTATTTCTGCTGCTCCAGTAAAATTAGCGTTTCTAGCTACCTTAACAGTAAAAGGAGCTGTTGAAGAAGTAACAGTATATTTTATACGGTTTGCTGTAAAAGTTTGTGCTATTCCTAAAAAAGGAATTAAAATGACAAATAATAATTTTCTCATGTTTTTTGTTTTAAATTATTGTATAATAATTGTTTTTGTTGCCTTACCTTGGTTTGTCATTACTTCTACAAAGTAATTGCCTTTTGCAAAGCTTGAAACATTTATTTCTGAATGATTAGTTGTTTTTATTAACTGGCCTAATGTGTTATAAAAATTCACTTTTTCTAATTGTAAGCCCTCTTGTAAGACTATGTTTAAAATTTCTGAAACAGGGTTTGGGTATATTTTTAAAGCACTTTCTATTGCAAATGAATGATTAGAAAGTAAATTAGCAGAAATAGGGCTGAAATTTCTCCAAACCGCGGCTGCCTGATAAACGGCTTGAGTACCAGTAGGAACAGTTAAAGCACAGTTTGACTGAGTAACATTACCGAAGACATTTGCATTAATAACTAAAGGCATTGTAATGTAGCAGTTTACTGATGTTAAACCAGAACA
>NZ_MUHE01000004.1:2138-3441 GCF_002217405.1 Flavobacterium psychrophilum DSM 3660 = ATCC 49418
AATTAGGAATTGTAACTGATGTTAAATCAGAACAATCTTGAAAAGACCCATCTCCAATAGTAGTAGCAGAATTAGGAATTGTAACTGATGTTAAACCAGAACATCTTTCAAAAGCAAAATTTCCAATAGTAGTCACAGAATTAGGAATTGTAACTGATGTTAAACCAGAACAATCTTGAAAAGCCCCATCTCCAATAGTAGTAGCAGAATTAGGAATTGTAACAGATGTTAAACCAGAACAGCCTCCAAAAACATAATCTCCAATAGAAGTCACAGAATTAGGAATTGTAACTGATGTTAAACCAGAACAATCTGCAAAAGCATTCTCTCGAATAGTAGTCACAGAATTAGGAATTGTAACTGATGTTAAACCAGAACAACCGGCAAAAGCACCATTTTCAATATCAGTCACAGAATTAGGAATGGTAACTGATATTAAACCAGTACAACCTGAAAAAGCTCTATCTCCAATAGAGGTCACAGAATTAGGGATGGTAACGGATGTTAAATCAGGACAATCTGCAAAAGCATTCTCTCGAATAGTAGTCACAGAGTTAGGGATGGTAACTGATGTTAAATTATTGCAATGCATAAAAGCACCCCTTGTAATAGCAGTCACAATATATCTGTTTCCATTATAAGCTACTGTTTCAGGTATTTCTGCTGCTCCAGTAAAATTAGGGTTGTCAGTTACGCTAATAGTAAAAGGAGCTGTTCTAGATGTGATAGTGTAATTTATGCCGTTTGCTGTAAAATCTTGTGCTATTCCTAAAAAAGGAATTAAAATAAAAAATAATAATTTTTTCATGTCTTTGTTTTAATTATTGTACGATGATTGTTTTTGTTGCCTTACCTTGGTTTGTTATTACTTCTACAAAATAATTGCCTTTTGCAAAGCTTGAAACATTTATTTCTGAATGATTAGTTGTTTTGATTAACTGCCCTAATGTGTTATAAAAATTCACTTTTTCTAATTGTAATCCCTCTTGCAAGGCTATGTTTAAAATTTCTGAAACTGGGTTTGGGTATATTTTTAGATTAGTTTCTATCGAAAATGAATGATTAGAAAGTAAATTACCAGAAATAGGGCTAAAATTCCTCCAAACAGCCGCTGCCTGATAAGCTGCTTCAGTACCAGCAGGAACATTTAAAGCACAGTTTGACCGAGTAACATTACCGAAGACATTTGCATTAATAACTAAAGGGCTTGTAATATGACAATTTACTGTCCTTAAACTGCTACAGCCTGCAAAAGCCTCATCTCCAATAGTAGTCAAAGAATTAGGAATTGTAACTGATGTTA
>NZ_MUHE01000004.1:3586-21619 GCF_002217405.1 Flavobacterium psychrophilum DSM 3660 = ATCC 49418
AGAACATCTTTCAAAAGCCCCATTTCCAATAGTAGTCACAGAGTTAGGAATGCTAACCGATGTCAAGGTATTACACTCTTGAAAAGCGTTCTCTCCAATAGCAGTCACAATATAGTTTTTTGAATTATAAGTTACTGTTTCTGGTATTTCTGCTGCTCCAGTAAAATTAAGGTTTCTAGTTACCTTAACAGTAAAGGGAGCTGTTGAAGAAGTAACAGTATAATTTATACGGTTTGCTGTAAAAGTTTGTGCTATTCCTAAAAAAGGAATTAAAATAAAAAATAATAATTTTTTCATGTCTTTGTTTTAATTATTGTATAATGATTGTTTTTGTTGCCTTACCTTGGTTTGTTATTACTTCTACAAAATAATTGCCTTTTGCAAAGCTTGAAATATTTATTTCTGAATGATTAGTTGTTTTGATTAACTGGCCTAATGTGTTGTAAAAATTTACTTTTTCTAATTGTAAGCCCTCTTGTAAGACTATGTTTAAAATTTCTGAAACAGGGTTTGGGTATATTTTTAAAGCACTTTCTATTGCAAATGAATGATTAGAAAGTAAATTAGCAGAAATAGGGCTGAAATTTCTCCAAACCGCGGCTGCCTGATAAACGGCTTGAGTACCAGTAGGAACAGTTAAAGCACAGTTTGACTGAGTAACATTACCGAAGACATCTGCATTAATAGCTAAAGGCATTGTAATGTAACATTTTACTGTGGTTAAACGTTTACAATTATAAAAAGCAGCATTTTCAATAGTGGTCACAGAATTAGGAATGGTAACCGATGTTAAGCGACTACAATTAGAAAAAGCATAGCCTCTAATAGTAGTCACGGTATTAGGAATGGTAACTGATACTAAACGACTACAATTAGAAAAAGTATGATCTCCTATAAAAGTAACAGAATTAGGAATGGTAACCGATGTCAAACTATTACAATTATAAAAAGCACTATCTCCTATAAAAGTAACAGAATTAGGAATGGTAATAGATGTTAAACTGGTACAATCTCTAAAAGCAGACTTATCAATATAAGTCATAGAATTAGGGATTATAACCGATGTTAAGCTAGAACATTCATTAAAGGCATCAATTCCAATAGCAGTCACGGAATTTCCAATCGTAAGCGATTTTAAGCGAGAACATTTGTTAAAAGCACGATCTCCAATAGCGGTTACAGAATCAGGGATTGTAACCGATGTTAAACCAGTGCAAGAACTAAATGAATTATGTCCAATTTGAGTAACAGAATTAGGAATTATAACCGATGTTAAGCCAGCACAACCACTAAAAGCAGAGTTTGCAATATAAGTTACAGAGTTAGGGATTGTAACCGATGTTAGACCAATACAATTATTAAATGTTTCAATTTCAATAGTAGTCACACGATTAGGAATGGTAACAGATGTTAGGCGAGAGCACATGTTAAAAGCATACCTTCCAATAGAAGTTGCAGAATTAGGAATAGTAACCGATGTTAAATTATTGCAATGTTCAAAAGCAGATTCTCCAATAGCAGTCACGGCGTAGTTTTCCGAATTATAAGCTACTGTTTCTGGTATTTCTGCTGCTCCAGTAAAATTAGCGTTTCTAGCTACCTTAACAGTAAAAGGAGCTGTTGAAGAAGTAACAGTATATTTTATGCCGTTTGCTGTAAAATCTTGTGCTATTCCTAAAAAAGGAATTAAAATAAAAAATAATAATTTTTTCATGTTTTTTGTTTTTAATTAAAAAATTATGGGGTTTACAAAAATAAGCTAGATTTAGAATAAATACAAATAATACTTTGTTTTTTTGAGATTGGTCTTTAAGTAGGTGTTGTTTCTATATGCCTACAATTGTCTGGTTTTGCTGTTCTTTTTGTTGTTTTTTAGCCGTTGTATTTGGCTTTGCAAACGATTAATTAGGTGCTAAAATTCATTAAAATATTGGTTAATATTCTTTTTTTATTTAGAAGCTTTTTTTATATAATGTTATGAATAGAAAAAGGTTAGCCGTTTGAAGCTAACCTTTTATTGTATAAAATATTTTTTTAAAATTACTGAACAATAATTGTTTTTGTTGCCTTACCTTGATTTGTCATTACTTCTACAAAATAATTGCCTTTTGCAAAGCTTGAAATATTTATTTCTGAATGATTAGTTGTTTTGATTAACTGCCCTAATGTGTTGTAAAAATTCACTTTTTCTAATTGTAAGCCCTCTTGTAAAGCTATGTTTAAAATTTCTGAAACAGGGTTTGGGTATATTTTTAGATTACTTTTTATCGCAAATGAATTGCTAGATAAAAAACCACCAGTAATAGGGCTAAAATCTTGCCAAATTTCCGTTGCCTGATAAACGGCTTCAGTACCCGCAGGTACATTTAAGGTACATGCTGATTGATTAGTATCTCCAAAAACATTAGGATTAATAACTAATGGCGTTGTAGTGTGACAATTTATTGTAGTTAGACTAGGACAAAGATTAAAAGCATAATCTCCAATAGAGGTCACAGAATTAGGAATCGTAACTGTTTTTAGAGCAGCACAGTTGAAAAAAGCATTATGTTTAATAGTAGTTACAGAATTAGGAATGGTAATCGATGTTAAACCCGCACAAGCACCAAAAGCGGCGATTCCAATAGTGGTCACAGAATTAGGAATGGTAACCGATGTTAAGCCAGTACAAGCATTAAACGCAAAATCTCCAATAGAGGTTACAGCATCTCCAATACGAATCGATGTTAAACCAGTACAATTGAGTAAAGCAGAAACTCCAATAGAGGTTACAGCATTTCCAATACGAATCGATGTTAAACGAATGCAATCTTCAAAAGCATAATTTACAATATCAGTCACGGCGTAGTTTTCTGAATTATAAGCTACTGTTTCTGGTATTTCTGCTACTCCAGTAAAACCAGGATTCTTAGCCACGCTAACTGTAAAAGGGGCTACCGAAGAAGTAACATTATAATTTATACCATTTGCTGTAAAATCTTGTGCTATTCCTAAAAAAGGAATTAAAATAAAAAATAATAATTTTTTCATGTCTTTGTTTTTAATTATTGTACGATGATTGTTTTTGTTGCCTTACCTTGGTTTGTCATTACTTCTACAAAATAAATGCCTTTTGCAAAGCTTGAAATATTTATTTCTGAATGATTAGTTGTTTTTATTAACTGCCCTAATGTGTTGTAAAAATTCACTTTTTGTAATTGTAAGTTTTCTTGTAAGGCTATGTTTAAAATCTCTGAAACTGGGTTTGGGTATATTTTTAGATTACTTTCTATCGCAAATGAATGATTAGAAAGTAAACTGCCAGAAATAGGACTAAAATCTTTCCAAACAGCCGCTGCCTGATAAGCTGCTTCAGTACCAGCAGGAACATTTAAAGCACAGTTTGATTGATTGACTTGCTTAAAAACATTTGAGTTAATAATTAAAGGCTCTGTAATGTGGCAATTTATTGTGGTTAAACCAGTACATTTTCTAAAAGCATGTTTTCTAATGTCAGTTACTGAATTAGGAATGTTAACAGATGTTAAACCAGAACAAGAATCAAAAGCGCTCTCTTCAATCGAAATTACAGAATTAGGAATCGTAATTGATGTTAAACTAGAACATTTATAAAGAACATCCTTTCCAATAGCAGTCAAAGCATTAGGAATCGTAATTGATGTTAAACCAGTACACTGAAAAAAAGTAGCCTCTCCGATAGAAGTCACAGAATTAGGAATCGTAACCGATGTTAACCGATTGCAATATGCAAAAGCATAATCTCTTATGGAAGTCACAGTATAGTTTTCTGAATTATAAGCTACTGTTTCTGGTATTTCCGCTACTCCAGTAAAACCAGGATTCTTATCGACGCTAACTGTAAAAGGGGCTACCGAAGAAGTAATGGTATAATTTATACCATTTGCTGTAAAATCTTGTGCTATTCCTAAAAAAGGAATTAAAATAAAAAATAATAATTTTTTCATGTCTTTGTTTTTAATTATTGTACGATGATTGTTTTTGTTGCCTTACCTTGGTTTGTCATTACTTCTACAAAATAAATGCCTTTTGCAAAGCTTGAAATATTTATTTCTGAATGATTAGTTGTTTTTATTAACTGGCCTAATGTGTTGTAAAAATTCACTTTTTGTAATTGTAAGTTTTCTTGCAAGGCTATGTTTAAAATCTCTGAAACTGGATTTGGGTATATTTTTAGATTACTTTCTATCGCAAATGAATGATTAGAAAGTAAACTGCCAGAAATAGGACTAAAATCTTTCCAAACAGCCGCTGCCTGATAAGCTGCTTCAGTACCAGCAGGAACATTTAAAGCACATATTGATTTGTCAAGATTATGGAAGGCATTTTCATTAATAACTAAAGGTATTGTAGCGTAGCTATTTACTGTGGTTAAACTAGTACAATTCATAAAAGTATAATCCCCTATAGATGTCACGGCATTAGGAATAGTAACCGATATCAAACCGCTACACATAGAAAAAGCGCCATCTCCAATAGAAGTTACAAAATTAGGAATGGTAACTGATGTCAAACCGCTACACATAGAAAAAGCTTGATTTGCAATAGAAGTCACAGAACTAGGAATGGTAAGCGATGTTAAACCAAAACAGCCAAAAAAAGCTAAACTTCCAATGGAAGCAACAGAATTTCCAATAGTAAGCGATGTTAAACTCGAACCAATAAAAGCAGAGTTGCCAATAGAAATAACAGAATTGCCAATCGTAACAGATGTTAAAGCAACACAATTATTAAAAGCAGACTCTCCAACAGAAGTCACGGCATCTCCAATACTAACCGATGTCAAATTATAATTACCTTTAAACGCTTCGTCTGCAATAGCAGTCACAGCATAGTTTTCTGAATTATAAACGACTGTTTCTGGTATTACTGCATCTCCAGAAAAACGAGTGTTGCTAGCAACACTAGCAGTAAAAGGAGCTGTTGAAGAAGTAATAGTATAATTTATTCCGTTTTCTGTAAAATCTTGCGCTATTCCTAGAAAAGGCATTAAAATGATAAATAATAATTTTCTCATGTTTTTGTTTTTAATTATTGTACGATGATTGTTTTTGTTACTTTGCCTTGGTTTGTCATTATTTCTACAAAATAATTGCCTTTCGCAAAGCTTGAAACGTTTATTCCTGAATGATTAGTTGTTTTTATTAACTGCCCTAATGTGTTGTAAAAATTTACTTTTTCTAATTGTAAGTCTTCTTGCAAGGCTATGTTTAAAATTTCTGAAACAGGGTTTGGGTATATTTTTAAAGCGCTTTCTATTGCAAATGAATGATTAGAAAGTAAACTGCCAGAAATAGGGCTAAAATCTTTCCAAACAGCCGCTGCCTGATAAGCCGCTTCAGTACCGGCAGGAACATTTAAAGCACATGTTGATTTATTAACCTTACGGAAGGTAGTTACATTAATAGCTAAAGGTGTTGTAATGTAGCAATTTACCGTAGTTAAACTAGAACAATTATTAAAAGCATAACCCCCAATGTGAGTCACAGAATTAGGAATGGTAACCGATGTTAAATTAGTACAACGAGAAAACGCGAAGGCGTCAATAAAACTTACAGAATTAGGAAAGGTAACTGATGTTAATCCGGTACAAGAAGCAAAAGCAGAATTCCTAATAGCAGTAACGGAATCAGGAATCGTAATAGATGTTAATCTAGAACAATTATTAAAAGCGAAACGTTCAATAGAATTAACAGAATTTCCAATCGTAACCGTTGTCAGATTAGTAGAATCTCTAAAAGCATCCCTTTCAATAGAAGTAATAAAATTTCCAATGGTAACAGACGTTAAGCCAGAACAACTCTTAAAAGCAGAAGCGGTAATAGCAGTCACAGCATAATTTTCTGAATTGTAAGCTACTGTTTCTGGTATTACTGCAACTCCAGAAAAACGAGTATTGTCAGATACACTAACTGTAAAAGGAGCTACTGAAGAAGTAACAGTATAATTTATGCCGTTTGCTGTAAAGTTTTGCGCTATTCCTAAAAAAGGCATTAAAATGACAAATAATAATTTTCTCATGTTTTTGTTTTTAATTATTGTACGATGATTGTTTTTGTTGCCTTACCTTGGTTTGTCATTACTTCTACAAAATAATTTCCTTTCGCAAAGCTTGAAATGTTTATTTCTGAGTGATTAGTTGTTTTTATTAACTGCCCTAATGTGTTGTAAAAATTTACTTTTTCTAATTGTAAGCCCTCTTGTAAGGCTATGTTTAAAATTTCTGAAACTGGGTTTGGGTATATTTTTAGATTACTTTCTATTGCAAATGAATGATTAGAAAGTAAACTGCCATAAATAAGGTTAAAATCTTTCCAAACAGCCGCTGCCTGATAAGCCGCTTCAGTACCGGCAGGAACATTTAAAGCACATGTTGATTTATTAACCTTACGGAAGGTAGTTACATTAATAACTAAAGGTGTTGTGATCTGACAATTTACGGTGCTTAAACTAGTACAGTCATAAAAAGCACCAACTCCAATATCAGTCACCGAATTAGGAATGGTAACCGATGTCAAACTTGTACAAAAATAAAAGCAATGACTTCCAATAGTAGTCAAAGCATTAGGAAAGGTAACAGATGTTAAACCAAGGCATTCGCTAAAAGCTTTCTTTCCAATAACAGTCACAGAATTAGGAATTGTAATTGATATTAAACCTGTACAGAAGGAAAAAGTCCCTTCTTCAATAGAAGTTACAGAATTAGGAATGCTAATCGATATTAATCTCTCACAACTATAAAAAGCAAACTTTCCAATAGCAGTTACAGAATTAGGAATAGTAACCGATGTTAGCGGAGAACCATTAAAAGCGTTGCCCCTAATAGCAGTCACAGCATAATTTTCTGAATTGTATACTACTATTTCTGGTATTTCCGCTACTCCAGTAAAACGAGTGTTGTTAGCGACGCTAACAGTAAGAGGAACTGTTGAAGAAGTAACAGTATAATTTATGCCGTTTGCTGTAAAATTTTGCGCTATTCCTAGAAAAGGCATTAAAATGATAAATAATAATTTTCTCATGTTTTTTGTTTTTAATTAGACTAATTATAAATAATACAAATTTAAAATATTAATTAAAGTAAATGCAAATAAGATTTGGTTTTTTTAAACTATTGTAAAATCCTGTTTAAAGGCATATTAAAAATGCGTTACAAATAAAAAATATGTTAATACAAAACCAAATTCGCAATCAGGTTGTGTAGTTGTAAATATTCGTAAAAAGCACGGTTTTTTAGTATAGCTAGAACAAACGACCATCTGTTCTTAGATGAACTAATATGAAATCATATCTTTTTAATTTTATAAACACTGCAATATTTGGTAGGTATTTTGTTATTCGAGGAACGAGGAATCTCCTAATCTAAATCACATGATAAAATTTTTCTATTCCTCACAATAGCAAATCGAGTATTTGTTATTCCAAATAAATACAATAATAAAAGCCAAATAATATCTCGTTTGTCTGTTTTTGATGAATGAGGCTAAAAAAAATATTTTTCTCTTTATTAATTTTTCAAGACAGTAATAAAATAGAAGGCTTTCTGATGTTTGACTTTTTAACTTGCGGTTTTGGGTAATAGTTTTAAAAAATTGTAAATTTGCATTATGCGTAAAACTGAACTTATTCCTCGAATTCTAGAAAATAAAGACTGGGTAACGGTCTTATTTCTCCTTGCTTTTGCATTGCTTGTTGTAACTAAAACCGCTTTCGAAAATCGTTTTAGAGATTTTGTAAATTTATTAATTAATGACAAATATTTAAAAATATACAAGGATAGTAGCAACTTGATGAGTTGGTTTACAATACTTTTATTTGTTGTTCAGCTTATTTCGATGTCGTTTTTCTTACAATTGGTTTTAAGCTATTTTGGCTATACGACCAAAACAAATTGGATCACATTTATACAAATATTTACTTTCTTAAGCTTTTTTATACTATCTAAATTCTTGATCGAGAAGATTATTGCAACCTCATTTGATATAGAAAATTTTATAGAACAGTTTAATTTGTTCAAAGTAAGCTATAGAACTTATATAGGATTACTATTGTTGCCAGTTGATATTATCATGTATTATACAAATATTATGAATACTTATGCTATAATTGGTATTATGGTTATTTTATTGATGATTAATGCAATAACTTATTTAGTTTCATTAAAAAATTATCAAAAATTATTATTAAGTAAGTTGTTTTATTTTATTTTATATATTTGCGCACTCGAAATCGCGCCCTATTACTTTATGTATTATATTATTACAAAAAGCTAGTGCATTAGAAAATGTTTAATATGAAAGTGAAAACAATTTTAGTTTCACAACCTGAACCAAAGGTTGAAAACTCTCCTTATTTTGAGTTACAAAATAAGCACAAGGTTAAAATTGATTTCAGACCGTTTATTCATGTGGAAGGCGTCTTGGCAAAAGATGTTCGTACACAAAAGATAGATTTGAACAATTTTACGGCTATTATTCTAACCAGTAAAAACTCGGTAGACCATTTTTTTAGAGTGGCAGAAGAAATGCGTTATAAAGTACCTGAGGATTTGAAATATTTTTGCCAATCTGAAGCGGTGGCATTTTATCTTCAAAAATACGTTGTGTACAGAAAACGTAAAATATACGTGGGACAAAAAGATTTTGTAGATATGTCTACTTTATTTAAAAAATACAAAGACGAAAAATATCTTTTGCCCTCCTCAGACCAGCTTAATGCAGATATTACCCAGACTCTAAACAACTTAAAAGTCGATTGGATTGCGGGAACATTTTATAAAACAGTCATGAGTGACTTGTCTGATCTAAAAGATGTTTACTACGATGTGTTAGCCTTTTTTAGTCCAACAGGTATAAAATCATTGTTTAAAAACTTCCCAAATTTCGAACAAAAAGATACTAGAATTGCTGTTTTTGGAAGCACAACTCAAAAAGAAGCATTAGAACATGGTTTACGAATAGATATTTTGGCACCAACACCAGAAACACCATCTATGACTATGGCTTTAGAAAAATATGTTGCAGAAGCAAACAAAGGAAAATAATGAAAAAAAACATCTGCCTTGGTAGATGTTTTTTATTTTTATATTTACAGCCCTAAAAAAAACACATGAATACATTAATAAACCCAAACGGATTTATTGCAACAATAATAGATAATAAAACCGCAACAATTACTTTTAGCCACCCTGCCAGCAATTCTTTTCCTAGCAATTTATTAAAAGATTTAACAAGAGAGTTTAATGCCTTAAGCCAAAACGAATCTGTTTCGGTAATCATACTAAAAAGCGAAGGTAATGGTGCTTTTTGTGCAGGCGCTTCTTTTGATGAGTTGCTTTCTATAACTAATTATAATGACGGTAAACTTTTTTTTAGTGGTTTTGCAAATGTGATTAATGCGATGAGAACTTGTCAAAAAATAATTATTGGGCGCGTGCAAGGCAAAGCCGTTGGGGGAGGAGTAGGTCTTGCTTCTGCTTGCGATTATGTTTTTGCTACCAATAGCGCTTCGGTAAAATTATCTGAAATTGCTATAGGAATAGGACCTTTTGTAATAGAACCCGCAGTTTCCAGAAAAATAGGAAAAACTGCCATGTCGCAACTTACATTGGCAGCCCATGATTGGAAAACCGCTCAATGGGCTTTTGAAAACGGACTATATTCAGAGATTTTTACTTCGGCAGAAAATTTAGACTCAGAATTAATGGTTTTTGCTTCTAAATTAGCCTCTTATAATCCAGAAGCTTTGCAAGAAATGAAGAAGGTTTTTTGGGAAAAAACGGCACATTGGGATACTTTATTATACGAAAGAGCTGGCATTTCAGGGCAATTAGTTTTGTCAGATTTTACTAAAAACGCCTTGAGTGCATTTAAGAAGTAAAAAAAGGTTAGATGCTTTCTAGTTCTCAAATTATAAGCACGCAAGAAGAACTTTTTAAAAATAAGTTTCTAACTATTCGAAATTAGGTTTTTTTCTATTGTTCTTAATTTCCGAAATGTTTTTCTTATCCTTTATCCTTTTTCTAATTACAGATTTAGGAATTCTAGTCGCTTTTCTAATTTTAGGTACGATTAAAGCATTTTTGAGCAATTCTAGAAATCTTTTGGTAACAATAGCCTTGTTTTTTAGTTGGCTTCGGTCTTCATCGCAATTTAAAATTAGTATGTTTTCTGAGGTTAGTCTAGAGGATAATTTTACTAAAATTAATTCTTTTTCTTCTTCCGAAAGCGCCTGAGAGTTCTGTAAATCGAAACTTAAGACAACTTTACTCGATACCTTATTTACATTCTGACCACCAGCGCCAGAACTTCGTACGGCTTTATAAGTTAATTCAGTTTTTATTTTTTCTGATTCCATTATTTTGGTTGGTGTGTAGGTTTTAGTAAATCGTTTACTGTTTTTACAGGATTGAAAGTAATAAGTGGTACTTCTACAAAAACGGTTAGCCAATTTGCCATGGCACCGTTCCATAAACCAGGTAATTCGTAGGCTTTATAACTTGTTCCGTTTTTGTTTTTTTCGACTATAAACCCACTTTTTTCATCTATAAATTGGAGTAAGTTAAATTTGTTGCCCTGATAGTTTTTAATACTACAAACAATATCAACTGGATTAAAATGAGTTGCTAGCTGAAATATTTGCATTTGTTTTTTGTCTTGCAAATCTATTTGAGAACCCTCTATAATTTGCAACGAAATTTCTCCATTTGTGTCTAGAACCCAAAAAGGCCCCCCGCCAGGTTCGTTTTCGTTTTTTACCATTCCGCAAACACGAATAGGCTTATTAAATAGTTCTTTTATGTAAATTATTTTATCATTATATGTAAGTTGGTTAAAGTGATTTGGAATCACAATATTGAGCTTCTTTTCTGCGAAAAAAATAATTTCTTCAATTTCTTTTTTGGAAACTAAATTAGCATCAATAGTCTTTAAATATGCAAAAATCTGGTTTTGTAACTGTATTAAAATGCCTGCTAGTGCCTTTTTGTAAAGCGCAATGGTTTTAATGTGGTTTTGAATTACATTGTCTATATTTTTAATGAAAATAAGATCAGCATCTATAGTATTTAGATTTTCGATTAAAGATCCATGTCCGCCGGGTCTAAAGACTAATTTTTTGTTTTCATCACGAAAAGGATTGTTCTGAAAATCGACAGCAAGCGTGTCTGTTTTCTCGTTTTGATAAGAAAAAGTAATGTTTATTTTAGTATGATTGTCTAATTCTATTTTACTTTTTACGATAGATAAAATATGCTCAAATTGTTGTTGATGTTCTTTTGAAACGGTAAAATGCAAATTAGAAATTCCGTTTGATGAAGCATAAAAAGTGCTTTCATTTAGGTGTTCTTCAATAGGGGTGGCAATATGATTTTTGTATTGATGAAAAGGCAAAATTCCTTTTGGTTTGTTGCCAAAATTGAAGTTTTCGGAATTAATTAAAAATTTTATAAAATAGTAGTTTTTCTTATCTGTAGTCCAAGTGTCAATGTTAGGGAAAGTTGCTTCGAGTTTTTTGTTTATAGCTTCGAAGAAAGGAAATTTTTCCATTCCTGTTAAAAAAACAGTTAGACTTGTTGCCTTGTTTTTATTAATATATCCGTTTATGGTATCTGTTTCAACATCAAAATCATTTAAAAATTCATTCAAAAACTGAAACATTCTACTTGCTGCTCCAGATGCTGGAATAAATTTTTCTAGTTTTAAAACAGATTTTATTTCGTCAAAAAAAACAGCCTTTTCTTTATATTCGTTTTGCGATAGTTTCCAAATTCCGTTTTGTAAAGTGGCGGGACTTTGTAACGTGATTTTTGGAATTCCTTTTGTTAAAAGTTCTCGTTGTTTTTCGAGATTGTTTAACGGGATTCCATGTTTGTGTATTTGCACAAAATCATGGGAAGAAAAGCCCATTTTTTTTGCATAAATTAAATCATTTATTATTAAGATTGCTTTTTCTAGTCGTTGTTTTTTGTTGCCTGAAATTTTTATGTAAGGCTTATTATTTTCGATTAATGAATTTTCGAAAACAGTAAAAAATTTATCTCTATTTTCCTGACTGTCTCTTAGGTCATCTTTTTCGAAAGGCAAATCGATGTCTGTTAAGAAAAACAAATCGTATTGGTGTTCTGCTGCCGCTTTGTTTATAATTGGGTTACAAAAGCCGTAATACGCTTCAGAATATACTTTTGTAACCAACAAATTTGTATCGCAAAAAAGGAATTTATTGGCTTTTAGTAAAGCTTCATTTTCTGATTTTGTTTGTCCTATGGCGATAGGAAGTAAATCTTCGGCTAGGCAAGTATTACCTGTTTTGTCTAGTTTTTCTTGGAGATAATTACGGGCAAATTCAGGAATCCAAACGGTATCAAAATGTTTGGCAAGTTGTTTTGTTAGCGTTGTTTTTCCTGTACTTTCAGGTCCAAATACGGTTATTTTTATGATGTTACTTTGTTGCTGTTTAAGATTTTCTTCCATTCTAAATAGCCAAAAACGGCAATAATTGTAAATATTATATACTGAAAACTTGTAAATGTATATCCTTTTGCGAAATACAAAGGGATTGAGATTAGATCGCCTAGAATCCAGAAAAGCCAATTCTCAATTTTTCTTTTGGCCATGAGCCACATTCCAACAAAGAATATAGCTGTTAGAAAGGTGTCTATGTAAGAATACCAATTGGTAAATTTGCCAAAATAAATATACACAATAATAACAAAAATGAGCGTTAAAACAAAAATAATAAGCCCTATTATTTTCTCTTTATTTGTGATTACCGAAATAGGGAATTCTTGCGCATCTTCCTTTTTTCGAGTCCAATGGTACCAGCCGTATATACTCATGATAAAATAATAGCCATTTATCATCGAATCTCCCAATAAATCCCATTGCCATAATAAATAAGCATATATAAATGTGCTAATTAATCCAGTAGGGAAAACCCAAATGTTGTTCTTTTTTGCACACCAAACGCTCGATAACCCAAAGAATATTGCCACTAGCTCAAGAACAATTTCGTAAGTTGGATAATTTTTATATTGCGAAAAAAGGGATTCTATCATTTGTAGTATTAGAGGTTTTGGTTAAAAAAATTCGAATTATTTTCAAAAGCAGTGCCTATAACTACTAAATCGGCACCAGTGTTATGGGCTTTTTTAATGTCGCTAAGATCCCTAATGCCGCCACCCACAATTAAAGGAATGTTGATATTTTGGGAAACCAATGCAATGATTTCTTTTGAAACAGAAATTTTTGCCCCACTTCCTGCTTCTAAATAAATGAGTTTTTTGCCTAACATTTCGCCAGCCTGCGCTGTTTGAAGGATATATTCTGGCTTGTTTCTTGGCAAAGGTTTTGTTTTGCTTACGAGTGCTACGGCGGTTTCTGAACCACTTTCTATGAGAATATAACCAGTTGAAATGATTTCGAGATTGGTTTTATTTAAAATTGGAACTGCATTTACCTGATGTTCTATCAGATAATCCGAGTTTCTTCCTGATATTAAAGATAAAAATAAAATCGCATCTGCTTTGTCTGATATTTGTGACGGATTTCCTGGGAAAAGTACAATGGGCAAAGCGCAAATTTTCTTAATTTCCGAAAGCAATTGGTCAAGAATATTATTCTCGACAAGGCTTCCGCCAACAAAAATATGGGTTGCTGGCGATTGATTAATTTTTTCGATTAATTGCTGAATATTCTCTAGATCGATTTTGTCGGGATCTAAAAGAATAGCAAGTAACTTTTTGTTTTCTGCTTTTGCTTTTAAGATTTGATTGTAAATGGTACTCATTTTTTTGGGTCTAATTCTCGAATGCGTAAACTAAAGTATAGTTTAGGCTGTTGTCAGCGTTTATTTCTTCAAAAAATATATCGAAAGACGCTATGGTATTGTTAAAAGACAATTGTGCCGTTGCTTTTTTGTCTGATAATAAAAAAGGATTTTCGAAAATATGGTCGGGAAAACTAATTCCTTTTTCATTTTTAATTTTGAAGATAGACTCTTTAATACCCCACACAACAGTGGCTTTTCTAATTTTTTCGGAAACAGATAAGCCTTCTAGATGGGAAATATTCATAAACCTAGAGGCAATTTTTAAGACTTTTTCTTTAGCCAATTCGATGTCAATTCCTATAGGTTTGTCGCTTATTGCAATAGTAGAAAATTGAGAAGAATGAGATATTGAAATAAATTTATTGTCTTTTAGATGTGGTTTTCCTTCTTGATTATAATGCAAGTCAGTGTCAGCATAACCTGCTTCTTGCAATAGTTTGCGAACACTCAAGAAACCGCGTTGGTGCATTTCGGATTTCATTGTGTTTAACCTGATGAGGTTGATGTCGTTTAAAACAACTTGGTCGAACAAATCTTCGAAGGTTTCTTCTATTTTCCAAATATAAATTTTAGTCGATGAATTGGGTGTGATGATTTTATGTAAAGGCATGTTATGTACTTGATTTTTAGCCCCGATTGCAACGGAAATCCTTTTTGTTTTTTCTTTAAAAACAAAAAGATTGAAGTGTAAAGCGGGAATAGCTTCTGAAAAATATTAATTTATTGGTCTGTAAATTAAGTTGTTAAACAATGTATAAATATTCCTGAAATTCGTTTTTTTATAAACTTATTACGTAAATTTGCAAAAATTTTATAATACAAATATACTATAAATATGAGTACAGCGACTATGCCTTATGTGGCTTTCAAAGTAAAAGACATTTCTCTAGCGGCTTGGGGAAGAAAAGAAATTGAATTGGCTGAAGCCGAAATGCCAGGTTTGATGGCACTTCGTGCGGAATATAAAAACGAACAACCACTTGCTGGTGCTCGTATTGCAGGTTGTTTGCACATGACAATACAAACTGCGGTTTTAATTGAAACTTTAATTGCTCTTGGTGCTGAGGTTACTTGGTCTTCTTGTAATATTTTTTCTACACAGGATCAGGCCGCTGCTGCAATTGCTGCTGCTGGAATTCAGGTGTATGCTTGGAAAGGTTTGAATGAGCCTGATTTTGACTGGTGTATCGAACAAACACTTTTCTTTGGTGAAGACAGAAAACCATTGAACATGATTCTTGATGATGGTGGAGATTTAACGAATATGGTTATAGACCGTTACCCTCATTTGGTTGAAGGTATCAAAGGATTGTCTGAAGAGACTACAACTGGAGTTCACCGTTTATACGAAAGAGTAAAAGCTGGAACATTGCCAATGCCTGCTATTAACGTAAATGACTCGGTTACTAAATCGAAATTTGACAATAAATACGGTTGTAAAGAATCTGCTGTTGATGCCGTTCGTCGTGCTACTGATATTATGTTGGCCGGAAAAAGAGTAGTCGTTTGTGGTTATGGTGATGTGGGAAAAGGTACTGCTGCTTCTTTTAGAGGTGCTGGATCTATTGTTACAGTTACTGAAATTGACCCAATTTGTGCGCTTCAAGCGGCAATGGACGGTTTTGAAGTTAAAAAATTAAACACAGTTGTTGGTAATGCTGATATCATCATTACAACTACTGGAAATAAAGACATCGTTCTAGGTTCTCATTTCGAACAAATGAAAGACAAAACTATCGTTTGTAACATTGGTCACTTTGATAACGAAATTGATATGGCTTGGTTGAACAAAAACCACGGTGCATCAAAAATCGAAATTAAACCACAAGTAGACAAATATACGATTGCAGGAAAAGACATTCTTATCCTTGCAGAAGGTCGTTTGGTAAACTTAGGTTGCGCTACGGGTCACCCAAGTTTTGTGATGAGTAACTCATTTACAAACCAAACTCTAGCTCAAATTGAATTATGGAAAAACAGCGCAGCATACAATAATGATGTGTATATGTTGCCTAAACATTTAGATGAAAAAGTGGCTTTCTTGCACCTTGCAAAATTAGGTGTCGAATTGGAAGTTTTACGTGACGACCAAGCAGCTTATATTGGTGTTGGTGTAGATGGACCTTTTAAACCAGAATATTACAGATACTAAACCTTGTCTAGATTTCTGAAATGATAAAAATAGTGACTAAAAATTTAATTTTTTAGTCACTATTTTTTTTTATTTTTTGATTTGGATAAATTGTATTTACTTTCTGCCAATTATTAAATATAACCAAAAATCACTAATCTTCGATATTTTTTTCTTCCGTAATCGGAGTGGTATTTGTTGGCTGAGAACCATTTAATAAGTTTAGCATTTCTTGTTCTCCTTCTTCTTTCTGAATATGGCTACGACGCACGATTTCTTCTATTTGATCCTGAAAAGCATTCAATTCGATATTCAAATCGGTAATCAAAGTGACTACTTTTTTTTCAGGAATTCTATCTAGATTTATAAAAGTATGTAAGGCTTTTACTTTTGTAATTATTGCCATTAACCTACTTTTTATTTGTGGTTTGCTAATCCTTTCAGGAATTGTATTGTTTAGGGTTTCTACTTTTAGAACCAAACTTTTTGTTTTTCGCTGAAAAGCACCAATTGTACCTTTTGGTTTTTGGTATAATTCTGATGTAAATAATCGCCAATCGCTCCAATTGTTTGTAATAGCTTGTGCTTCTGGTGTTAAATTTAGAGGCACAAAATTCCATGTTTTATTAATGCTGCTAAAAACCAATTCTTTTTCTTTTAAGGCTTTGGCAATTTGCCTTTCGTGGGTGTTATTATCATTATTGTCCTTGCAACCCGTAAGTAAAATGGTCATTAACAAATAAAGTAAAAAAATATATCTCATACTAAAAAATTTAACTAAAAAGCAAATGTAGTTATTTTTGGTTTTTGGTTTGCCAAAGTGTTAAAGATGTTAACGCTATATTTTACGAAAACATTATATTTGTACTTCAAGAAACAAAAATGGAGACGAAAATATTAATTATAGGTGCTTGCGGACAAATAGGAACCGAGCTAACGAACAAATTACGAACAATTTACGGCAAAGAAAATGTTATTGCTTCCGATATTAGAAAGCTAAATACAGATATTGTAAATGAAGGAATGTTTGAAGTAGTAAATGCTTTAGATTACAACCAGATTGAACATTTGTTAGAGAAACATCAAATTACAGATGTTTATTTGATGGCAGCATTGCTATCGGCAACAGCCGAAAAAAATCCTGCATTTGCTTGGGATTTAAATATGAATTCCCTTTTTCATGTTTTAAATTTAGCAAAAGCAGGAAAAATAAAGAAAATATTTTGGCCATCTAGTATTGCTGTTTTTGGTCCCACAACACCACGCGAAAACACACCACAGTACACCATTATGGAGCCGAGTACAGTTTACGGAATTAGCAAACAAACTGGAGAGCGCTGGTGCGAATATTACTACAAACAATATGGTGTTGATGTGAGAAGCATCAGATATCCTGGGCTAATTAGTTGGAGCACACCTCCAGGTGGTGGCACGACAGATTATGCAGTAGATATATACCACAAAGCCATTACCGACGGGAAATTTACCTCGTTTTTATCCGAAAACACAGGTTTGCCAATGATGTATATGGACGATGCTATAAAAGCAACGGTGGGTATCATGCAGGCAGATGTCGATAAAATTAAAATTCGTTCTTCCTACAATTTGTCGGCCATGAGTTTTACACCTGCCGAAATTGCCGAAGAAATTAAAAAACACTTTCCTGATTTTACTATCGATTATGAGCCAGATTTCCGCCAGAAGATTGCCGACTCTTGGCCAGCCAGTATAGATGACAATGAGGCCAGAAAAGATTGGGGCTGGAAAAATGATTTTGATATGAAAAACATGACTGTGGAAATGATTAGTAAGTTAAAGCAAAACGTTTACTAGTTTTTAATTGTTGTTTTAACGAAGGATAGAACTCTTTTTTTGTGGTCTAATGGCTAAAAGAAAAGAGTTTTATCCTTTTTTTTTGAATCGCTTTTTTAGATTGTCTAGTTCGATTAAGTCCAAGACATCATGATTTTGCAAATTTTGGGTTTGCATTTTATGTGTTGTTTTTAGTTATACCAAATTAGCTTTAAAAACACTGGAATATTTATTGAGGATATTGT
>NZ_MUHE01000040.1 GCF_002217405.1 Flavobacterium psychrophilum DSM 3660 = ATCC 49418
AAACTTTAAATGGTATAACAAATTCTGTAAAACCATAGATAATATAAGCTATTTATGTCTGAATAGGTAATTGCTTTAGAGAAAAATGTTGTTTAGAAAGCTTGTGATTACGGATATGTTTTTTTTAACTCAAATTGGACTATATAAAAAACACAAATGGTTTTAAAAATAAGTTGAAGGTTTATTGAAAAAAGCTTAGGACATTTAATAATCATAAAAAACAAAAAAACCTCGACGAATCGAGGTTTTTTTGTTTTAAAGTATAAAATACTATTTCAGTTTACGTTTTACGGCAACTTCTGTAAAGCCTTCTATAATATCATCTATTTCGATTTCGTTGAAACCTTTTATTTGAATACCACAATCGTAACCTTTTGCTACTTCTTTTACGTCGTCTTTGAAGCGTTTAAGTGCAATAATATCACCTGTATGAATTACTACATTATCACGAATTACACGAACTTTGTTTGCTCTAAGTATTTTACCATCGGTAATCATACACCCTGCAATTGTACCTACTTTAGATATTTTAAACAATTCTCTAACGCCTGCAAGACCAGTAATTTCTTCTTTCATTTCTGGAGATAGCATACCTTCCATTGCATCACGTAAATCGTCGATGGCTGCGTAGATAATAGAATAATGACGAATATCTATTTCTTCTTTTTCGGCTAATTGTTTAGCGTTTCCTGCTGGACGCACATTAAATCCAATGATAATCGCATCAGATGCCGAAGCCAACATAACGTCAGTTTCTGTAATAGCTCCAACTCCTTTGTGAATGATGTTGATTTGTATTTCTGGTGTTGATAATTTTGAGAATGAATCTGATAATGCTTCTACCGAACCATCTACGTCTCCTTTAAGGATAATGTTCAATTCTTTAAATTGTCCAAGTGCGATACGACGACCTATTTCATCAAGTGTAATATGACGTTGTACTCGAACTGATTGTTCACGCATTAATTGTGTACGTTTTGCTGCAATGGCTTTCGCTTCTCTTTCGTCTGCAAAAATATTGAACTTGTCACCCGCTGTTGGTGCGCCAGCCAAACCTAATATAGATATTGGTGTAGATGGTCCTGCTTCGGTAACGTTATTTCCACGCTCATCTTGCATGGCTTTGATTTTTCCATGATTTTTACCTGCAAGGATATAATCTCCTACACGCATTGTTCCTGCTTGTACTAAAACTGTTGATACGTATCCACGACCTTTGTCAAGGAATGCTTCAACAACTGTTCCTGTTGCTGGTTTATTTGGGTTTGCTTTCAGGTCTAAAACTTCTGCTTCAAGCAATACTTTTTCTAATAATTCTTTCATACCAATACCTGTTTTTGCAGATATATCTTGCGATTGGTATTTTCCTCCCCAGTCTTCGACTAGGAAATTCATGGCTGCTAATTTTTCCTTAATTTTTTCTGGATTAGCATTTTGCTTATCTACCTTATTGATAGCGAAAATGATTGGCACATTTGCTGCTTGTGCGTGAGATATTGCTTCTTTTGTTTGAGGCATAATATCGTCATCGGCTGCAACTACAATAATTGCTATATCGGTAACTTGAGCTCCACGTGCACGCATCGCGGTAAACGCTTCGTGACCTGGTGTGTCTAAGAATGCGATTTTTTGACCGTTTTCTAATTCTACTCCGTAAGCACCAATATGTTGTGTAATTCCTCCTGACTCTCCTGCAATTACATTTGTTTTACGAATATAATCTAATAACGATGTTTTTCCGTGATCGACGTGACCCATTACGGTAACAATCGGTGCACGATGTACTAAATCTTCGGCTGAGTCTTCGACAACTTCGATGTTTTCTTCAAGATCGGTTGTGATAAATTCTACTTCAAATCCAAACTCATCACAAACAATTGTTAATGTTTCTGCATCTAAACGCTGGTTCATCGTAACCATAATTCCAAGTGACATACAAGTTCCGATTACTTTAGTAATTGGCACGTCCATCATGGTGGCAACCTCACCAACGGTAACAAATTCTGTTACTTTTATCGTTTTGCTTCCTGCTTCTAATTCTCTTTGTTCATCATCAGATTTCTGACGGTGCGTATCTCTTTTGTCACGACGGTATTTTGCCGCTTTAGATTTATTTCCTTTTCCTTGTAGACGTTCTAGCGTTTCCTTGATTTGGTTTTTTACATCCTCTTCAGTTGGTTCAACTTTAGGTACAATTGCAGGTCTTGCTCCTTTTACAAATCCGGGTTTGTTTGCGCGATTAAATCCTCCTCCAGTTGCATTACCTCCTGTATTGGGTCTAATTAAGTTTGTTCCTGGCACTCTAGGGGTTGCATTTGCTTCACCTGGTTTGGTAGGAATTCTTTTGCGTTTGTTTTTATTATTATTGTTGTTACCTGCACCTGCTGGTTTGGCACCACCTTTGTTAGGTTCGATAATCTTTTTTGGCTTATTAAACTGCGATAAGTCTATAGTTTGACCTGAAAAAGTAGGACCTGTAAGTTTGGTGTATTTGGTTTCGTGTGTCTCATCTACTGGCGCGTCTTCAACTGAAGGTTTTGAAGTTGCTTCTGGTGTTTTTCCGACAATTGGTTTTGCTACATTTTTAGCAGGTTCTTTTGCAAAAATTTTCTCTTTTACTAGAGTTTCTTTTGCAACATGCTGCTTTGGTTGTTCTGATTTTTCAGGAGTTTTCGCAACGGGCATTTCTGCTTTTGGCTCGACTTTTACCTCGACTTTCACCTCAGTTTTCGCTTCGACCTTTGCTTCAGTTTTCACCTCTGCCTTTGCTTCCGCTTTTACCCCAGGAATAATTGTTGGTTTAATAACCGATTTGGCAGATAAATCGATTGTTCCAACTTGTTTAAGTCCAGTTACAACAGCTTTTGCTCTGATTACTTCTTGGCGTTGGCGCTCTTCATCGACTTTGCGTTTTTCTTCTATTTCGTTTTCTCGTTCTACACGCAAAGCTTCTTTTTCTTTTCGTTTTTCTTCGCCAACTTCTTTTGAAGCATCTTTGTTTCCTTTGTCTCCAGCAAATTGATTAGACAGGACATTATACACTTCGTCAGAGATTTTCGTATTAGGATTAGACTCGATTACGTGTCCTTTATCCTTTAGATAATCTACGGCTCTTTCTAACGAGATATTAAATTCCCTTAAAACTTTGTTTATTCTTATTGTACCTTCAGACATAAAATCTTTTTATATTATCTTTTTATTGTGGTATGCGCATGCTAATCAAGAATTTACTCTTCAAATTCTTCTTTCAATATTTTAACTACTTCGAGAATAGTTTCTTCTTCTAAATCAGTCCTTCTTACCAAGTCGTTTACATCTTGACTTAGGATACTTTTTGCAGTATCTAAGCCAATTTTTGCAAATTCTTCGATAACCCAAGCTTCAATTTCGTCTGAGAATTCTGTTAATTCTACATCATCATCTGCCGCTACGGTTCCTTCTCTAATTACATCAAGCTCATAACCAGTTAACTGACCTGCTAGTTTGATGTTGTGCCCGCCACGACCAATTGCTTTTGAAACTTCTTCTAATTTCAAGAAAACTTCGGCACGTTTTGTTTCTTCATTTATTTTAATAGAAGATACTTTTGCTGGACTTAGTGCTCTTGTAATATACAATTGAGTGTTAGTCGTATAGTTAATTACATCTATATTTTCGTTTCCTAATTCGCGAACAATTCCGTGAATACGTGATCCTTTCATCCCCACACAAGCACCTACTGGATCTATACGATCATCGTAAGAATCGACAGCTACTTTTGCTTTTTCACCAGGAATACGAACAACATTTTTTACCATGATTAATCCGTCGAATACTTCTGGTATTTCTTGCTCAAATAATTTTTCTAGAAACTTTTCTGAGGTTCTAGACATAATAATTTGAGGCTTATTTCCTTTTAGTTCGACACTTTCAATAATTCCACGAACGTTATCTCCTTTACGGAAAAAGTCAGACGGGATTTGTTTTTCTTTTGGTAAAATAATTTCATTTCCTTCGTCATCTACAAGTATTACTACTCTTGGACGCACGTGATGAACTTCTCCAGTGTATATATCTCCAATTAAATCTTTAAATTGTTTGTAAAGATTTGTATTGTCATGTTCGTGAATTTTTGAAATAAGATTTTGGCGTAATGCTAAAATGGCTCTTCTTCCTAGGTCTATTAATTTTACTTCTTCAGATACTTCTTCACCAATTTCGAAATCTGGCTCTATTTTTCTTGCATCGGTAAGTGTAATTTCAAGGTGATCTAAATCTAAATCATCATCGGCTACAATTACTCTTCTTTGCCAGATTTCCATATCTCCTTTATCAGGATTAATAATAATATCAAAATTATCGTCTGAACCGTATTTTTTCTTCAATGCGTTTCTAAACACATCTTCTAAAATCGCCATGAGCGTTGGACGATCTATCGATTTGTCGTCCTTAAATTCTGAAAATGAATCTATTAATGCTAAATTCTCCATGCCAACTCTTTTAATTTAAAATATGATTATAACTATAGCCTCTTGAATTACCGCGTAAGCGATTTTTTCGTTATGCACTACCGTTTCTTTTCCTTTCCCTATCTTTTTTGGCTCTCGCGAACTCCATTCGACTGTAATGTCTTGGTCTGAAACCTCTAAAAGCAATGCTTCGATAGTTTGTGTAGCCGTTTTTATTTTTAACGTTCTTCCAATATTTTTTTTGTATTGACGCACTAATTTTAACGGTAACGAAACTCCTGCTGAAGCAACTTCTAACGCAAAATCTACTTCTTCTCTATCTAAATTATTATCTATAGAACGACTAATGTTAATACAATCTTGTAATTGAACGCCATTATCGCCGTCTAATGTTATAATGATTTTGTTCGAATCATTAATATTTAGATCGATTAAAAATAAGTTTGGATACTCTGCCAACCCTTGTTCTAACAACTCTTTTACTTTCTCTTTAAATGCCATGTTTTATAAAAAGAGGGAAGCAATGCTTCCCTCATTATTTAGATATAAATACTTAATAATGTGCAAATATACTACTTTTTTTTAATTTACAAAATTTTGTATAGTGTTAAATAATTTCTTATCTTTATTAAAGTTTTAATTTCTAAACGAACCAAGACAATACAAAATTAAAAAAGAACATTATGAAACGAATTTTAGTCCCAACTGACTTTTCTAAAAATGCCGAGCACGCCCTTAAAGTAGCGGCACAAATTGCTAAAAAAAATAACAGCGAAATATTATTAGTTCACATGCTTGAGTTGCCACAACAAAACAGCGATGCCGTTTCTCAAGGCAGAGAAATTCCTGAAGTGATGTTTTTTAAAAATGCCGTGTTACAAAAACTAGAAGATTTGATGGCGCAAGATTATCTTTCTGAAATTGCAGTTTCCGAAATTATTCAGTTCGAATTGGCTTTTGACGGTATTCTAAAAATAAGCAAAGCGCATGATATCGATTTAGTAGTAATGGGATCTCATGGCGCAAGTGGATTTAAAGAAATGTTTGTAGGGTCTAATGCCGAAAAAGTAGTTAGAAATTCCGAAATCCCCGTTCTAATCATAAAAGAAGAAGACAACGATTTTGCTATTAATAATTTTGTGTTTGCGTCTGATTTCTCTGATGAAATTAAAAAACCTTTTCAAGAAGTTGTAAACTTTGCAAATAATTTCGGTGCTAAATTACATTTGGTTACCATAAACACCCCTAATCAGTTTGTCCCTACAAGTACTGCCGAGGAAAAAATGGCAAATTTTGTTTCTAACTTTAAGATAAATGACTTTCAAACTCATATATATAACGAAACCAGTGTCGAAAAAGGAATTCTTAAATTTTCAAATAGTGTAAAAGCTGATTTGATAGGAATATCTACTCACGGCAGAAAAGGGTTAGCGCATTTCTTTAACGGAAGCCTTGCAGAAGGAATTGTAAACCATGCCACAAAACCAATTATAACATTTAAAATTTAGATCTTAAAAAAAGCCCCTTTATTTTTCTATAAAGGGGCTTTTATATTATTTATTCATATGTTGTATTTCGTACAAAAACGTATCTAAATCAACATCTAACAACAGAAGAGACAAAGCCTTATCTACAATATAATTTACATTCCCAGGCGTAAAACCCAAAGCTAAAGCAAACTTAGTCAAAACTTCCTTCTGTTTAGGCCCAAGAACATGATCCGCATAAACCATTCTAGACAAATCATACAAACGCTCTAATCTCTGAGAATGCAATACTGGCGGATTAATAGGATATTTTAGAGGGTTTTCTAAAATCTCATCATATTCTGCATCAGAAATCTCTAAACGTATTTTTAGCTTATCTAAAAATTGTTTCTCCTCTGCACTCAAATCACCATCGGCAATTGCTACACGAACAATGGCAGAAAAATGACCTTTATTTCTTGTTTTAAATTCGCTGTCGAATAAATCTGAAAAAGACATAATATTGGTTTTATATTTCTACAAATATACTCATTTCTACATTTTTTTCGAAATCATTTTAAAATACTTTAACAGAGAAACAAATTTAAAAAACCAATACCTAAAAAATAATTTGTAAGTTTGATAAATCTAAACCATATAATAATGTCAGAATTCTGGTTATATTTTAACATCGGACTAAAACACGTACTTAATATAAGTGCATACGACCATGTTTTATTTCTAATTGCACTAACCGTCCCATACGCCTTCAAAGACTGGCGAAGACTACTATTACTCATTTCACTATTCACACTAGGACACACACTAGCCCTAGTACTATCTGTATTTGGCATACTTTATGTAAAAGCCAATCTAATAGAATTTATAATCCCCATTACAATCCTTCTAGTAGCATTATTCAACCTATTTACAGCAGGAAAAAACAACAAAGGAGAAGGAATTAGCCTACTCTCTTTTATAACACTATTCTTCGGAATCATACACGGATTAGGCTTTTCTAACTATTTCAAAACCATACTACCAGGAAACGCCACCCAAAAACTATTACCACTATCAGAGTTCGCATTAGGAATAGAAACCGCCCAAATAATAGTCGTTATCCTAATACTAATCATATCCTACATAGCACAAACCGTTTTCAGATTCTCCAAAAGAGACTGGACACTCGTCATGTCGGCATTCATAATAGGAGTAGTCGTACCCCTACTCATACAAAACCCAGTTTGGGGAAGATAATTTATCATTAGGAGCAAAAAGCTTGGGCATTCTTGCCAACCCTATTCCTGCTTTCCATTGCAATCTTTTGCTTTTTTAAAAGAAAAAGCAAAAGGATTTCCATTACAATCAGGGCTATAAGAAAAACCCCTTTAATTTTTGCAAATAAAAAACAACAAAAAACACCTACTTTTGTAACCCATGAAAGAAATAAAACAAAACAAATATGATAAAGCCTATTTGCGATTAGCAAAAGAATGGAGCAAACTTTCCTATTGCAACCGCAAGCAAGTAGGCGCCATCATTGTACGTGACAAAATGATAATTTCCGATGGCTACAATGGCTCCCCATCAGGTTTCGAAAATTGTTGCGAAGAACAAGACGGCACTACAAAATGGTATATCCTTCATGCAGAAGCAAACGCCATACTCAAAGTAGCTCGTTCTACACAAAGCTGCGAAGGCGCAACCCTATATATAACACTCTCGCCATGCAAAGAATGCAGCAAGCTAATACACCAATCAGGAATAAAAAGAGTTGTATACCTAGAAGACTACAAAGACAATTCAGGATTAGAATTTCTAGAAAAAGCAGGCGTTCTGGTAGAGCAAATCGAAGAAATAGAATAATTAAACTCACCCTTTTAATCTGGCAAAATCTGTGGCAAAAAAAAGCAAATTACCCCTATTCATAATTTTCTAAATGAAAGTCGATAAAGTATATTTTCCGTTACTCATTTTTGCCGCAATAGCAATTGGCTTTTTGTTAGGCGGTATATTTGTTAGAATTCCCGTTACCGCAAAACTAAATACCCAAAACCAAACCAAGCAAAAACTCAACAAACTCATCGACTTCATTAATGACGAATATGTAGATAATGTAAACACCGATTCGATTGTAAACCAAACCGTAAACGGAATACTAGAAAAACTCGACCCACACTCAGTATATATAGCAAAAAACGAAGCGCAAGGCATTGCCGAGAGCATGAAAGGCGGTTTTGTAGGCATTGGAATCAATTTTTTTATCGATAACGATACCATTGCAGTCATCAAACCCATAGAAAATGGTCCCTCAGAAAAAGCAGGAATCAAACCAGGCGACAGAATTTTATCAGCCAATAACGAAAAAATTTTTGGCAAAAAAATCACCACCGAAAAATTGTATTCAAAACTAAAAGGAGAACCAAACTCCCAAGTAATTCTAACAATTTTTAGAAAATCGACAAACAAAAAATTCGACCTAAAAGTCATTCGCAATACCATTGCCCTAAAAAGCATCGATATTGCTATTATGCTCAATAAAAAAACAGGATATATAAAAATAAATCGCTTTGCCGAAACAACCTACAAAGAATTTAAAATTGGACTAAATAAGTTAGTAAAACAAGGCGCAAACGCACTAGTTATAGACCTTCGAGATAATGGAGGCGGTTATCTAGACCAAGCTGTTTCTATTGCCGATGAATTCCTAAAAGACAACAAACTCATTGTTTTTACCAAAAACAAGAAAAAACATATCGACAAAACTTTTGCCACAACCGATGGTGTTTTCGAGAACGGAAAAGTAACGTTATTGATAAACGAAAACTCTGCCTCAGCAAGCGAAATTCTCGCAGGCGCCATACAAGATAACGACAGAGGTTTGGTTGTTGGCCGCCGTTCTTTCGGAAAAGGATTGGTGCAAAGAGAAATGCCGTTCGAAGACGGAAGCACAGTCAGACTAACCATTGCCAGATATTACACCCCAACAGGAAGATCTATCCAGAAATCATATAAAAACGGAAACCAAGAATATATAAACGAGTTTACAAACCGTTACAAAAACGGCGAATTGTACGCAAAAGACAGTATAAAAATAGCAGATACTTTAAAATTTAAAACCCCAAAAGGCAGAATTGTTTACGGGGGTGGTGGTATTGTGCCCGATGTTTTCGTGCCACTAGAATCTGCAAAAGGAAACGAAGTAATCCCTATGATAATGCAGTCGGGCTTGGTTTCTAATTTTGTTTTTAAAGAATTAGATATATACAGAAACCAGTTTGTTAACCTAAATCTGCGTCAAATCATCACTAAAATAGAAACTTCGGATTTATATTATAATAAATTTAAAAAAAGAATCGAGTTAAATGATTCATTTATCAATTTAAATTCAAGTAAAAAATACATAAAACGCTATATTACTGCCGAATTTTGTCGACAATTATTAGGCGAAAACCAGTATTATCAAGTCGTACTAAAAGAGGATGCGATGGTTAAGGAGGCTTTGAAAAATTAAAGATTTCTACGTTTTTTATTGTTTTTAATCTTTGTCAAATAAAAACTATTTCTTTATACTATCATGCACATGGGTTTCAACACCATTATTCCACAAAGTAAGAATATCGGTGGCAACCGCAGCCCCACTTCCAGCAGCAATTGCAAGCTGACTTCGGTGACCAGCTAAAGTACCAACAACATAAATTCCATTAGCCACTTTTTGATCCGTATTTTGTAATTGAATCCTGTTTTTTTCTGCCAATGATTTATTGTGTGGCTCAATATATTGTTGCAAACCATCAATTGAAAACAAATTAGAAGAACCAATCCCAATAACAATAATTCTAGTTTGATAAGTGTTTTTAGTGGTAACAACCACAAAATTACCCGCTTGGCCAGCAACAGAAACCACTTTTTCGTCTTCTATTTGTGTTACATGAGGATAATTTTTTTGCAATTGCTGAATACTTTCGGTAAGAATTTCAGATCCTAATTTTCCAGAACTAATACCATAAGCATTATAAAAAACAGCCTCTTGAAGTGACGATGTTTTTTGATGCGTAATAACAACAATATTCTTATCCTGAACAAATGCTTTTTTATAAGCAGAACCTAAAATTAAAGCGCACGAAACACCCGAAACCCCGCCGCCAACAATTAAAACATCAAACATTATTCTTGGTTTTTTAATTTATCTTCGATCGATTTAGACAATCTAAAAATAAGCAAAATAACTACCGCACAAATTATAGAAATAATACCTATAATCGCAATAAGGCTTTCCCCTTCAAGCAAATTATTAAAATCCAGTCTGGTCATATTAATGCCAATAAAAACAATAGCTAAGGCAATAATAATATAAGTAAAAATTTTCATGTCAAATTATTTATAGGTCAAAAATACTAAAATTTAGCTTACAGGAACAAGCCTTTAACATTAGCCGCAAATAATTTAACAGCAATAGCTAATAAAACAACCCCAAACACTTTTCTAATAATTCCCAAACCAGTAGAACCAAGCATTTTTTCTATTTTCCCTGCCGATTTTAAAACCCCGTAAACAATTACAATATTCAGCAAAATAGCTAGAATAATATTAATATCATGATACTGCGATTTCAAAGACAATAAGGTCGTCATACTCCCAGCACCGGCAACAAGCGGAAAAGCAATAGGAACAATAGAGGCACTTTTTGCTTCCTCGTCACGATACAATCTAATACCAAGAATCATTTCTAATGCCAAAAAAAACAAGACAAACGAACCTGCAACAGCAAACGAATTTACATCAATACCAATCAAATTTAACAACTCTTTTCCAGCAAAAAGAAAAGAAATCATAATAAAACAAGCAACAATAGATGCTTTTTCAGACTCAATATGCCCGTGTTTACTTCGCAAATCAACCAAAATTGGAATACTACCAATAATATCAATTACTGCAAAAAGCACCATACCTACTGTAACAATTTCTTTCAGACTTATATCAAACATAATTTTCAAAATTTGATGCAAATATAAACAATTATTTTTTTTGGCGTGCCCCAACCTCCTCTTTTAGAACGAGATTGAGCTGGGCTTTCGGCAGTTTGTTTTGCTAAAAAAGCAAAGAACGCTAACAAAGCCTCAATACTTCACAGGGCATTCTGGCAAACATCATTTATAAATTAGCATTGCAATACTGTAACATTAGCACTATATTTGCCTCAAAAAAATAATATGTTCCAACTAGGTAAAACCATAGTATCAGAAGACATTCTTCAAAAAGAATTCGTATGCAACTTATCAGCTTGTAAAGGCGCTTGTTGTGTCGATGGCGATGCTGGCGCACCTTTATTAGAAGACGAAGTTAGAATCCTAGAAGAAATATATCCAAAAGTAAAACCATTTCTCCGCAAAGAAGGCATCGCTGCTATCGAAGCGCTAGGAACATCGGTTATAGGAACAGACGGAACACTAGAAACCACATTGATAGACAATAAAGATTGTGCTTATGTTATTTTCGATGGCAAAACTGCACTTTGCGGTATCGAACAAGCCTACAATCAGGGAATCATCGATTGGAAAAAACCCGTTTCTTGTCATTTGTACCCAATTCGTGTTAAAGATTTTACAGAATTTGCAGCTGTAAATTATGACAAATGGGACATTTGTTCTCCAGCTTGCTCTTTAGGAAAAGAACTCGAAGTTCCGGTTTACAAATTTGTAAAAGAAGCCCTCGTGCGTCGTTTTGGACAAAACTGGTATACAGAGCTAGAAAAAGTTGCCGAAGAGTTAAAAAACGAATAATTTTTAGCCTTTAAGTTCAAAACAAAACCCCTTATTTTACAATTATTTTGCTTTTTTAAAATTTATAAAATACTGTTTTTCAGTTACTTAATAATTTAACAGAAAATATTTACAAAAATATACTTTGTTAAAAACTCAAGGCAATTGTGAATAACTATATCTTTCTTTTATAGATTCAAATCCTAATCTTTGTACTCTTTAATAGTTAGAAAAATCATTTTTATAATACAATAAAAACCAATATATTATGTCTTTCGTAGAACCTATTTTACAAGAAAACAAAAATCGCTTTGTGATTTTTCCGATAAAACACCATGATATTTGGGAGTTTTATAAATCGATGGAAGCTAGTTTCTGGACTGCTGAAGAAATTGATTTGTCGCAAGATTTAAACGATTGGAATAACAAGTTATCTAACGATGAGCGCTATTTTGTAAAACACATTTTAGCATTTTTCGCCGCATCAGACGGGATTGTAAACGAAAATTTAGCAGAAAACTTTGTCAACGAAGTGCAATACGCTGAGGCAAAATTCTTTTATGGCTTTCAGATCATGATGGAAAACATTCATTCTGAAACATATTCTCTTCTTATTGATACTTATGTAAAAGATGAAGTTGAAAAAGACGAATTGTTTAATGCCTTAGAGGTTTTTCCTGCCATTAAGAAAAAAGCAGATTGGGCTTTGCAATGGATAGAATCTGATTCGTTTGCAGAACGCTTAATTGCATTTGCAGCCGTTGAGGGGATTTTCTTCTCTGGTGCATTTTGTTCTATTTATTGGTTAAAAAAACGTGGATTAATGCCCGGATTAACCTTTTCGAACGAATTAATTTCTCGTGATGAAGGTGTTCATTGTGATTTTGCAGTGCACTTGCACAACCATCACTTAGTAAATAAAGTACCAAAAGAAAGAATTAGAAGCATTATTGTAGATGCTTTAAATATTGAAAGAGAATTTATTACAGAATCATTGCCTGTTTCTCTAATTGGAATGAATGCAGTATTAATGACGCAATATTTAGAATTTGTTGCCGATAGATTGCTAGTAGAATTGGGTTGTGATAGAGAATATAACACCGCAAATCCTTTCGATTTTATGGATATGATTTCGTTGCAAGGAAAAACAAATTTCTTCGAGAAGAAAGTTGCCGAATACCAAAAAGCAGGGGTTATGAATACGGATTCTGAAGCGCAAAAAATTAGTTTTGATGCTGATTTTTAGATAAATTTTTGTTGCCCAGATTTTTTTTTTGATGTGATAAACAACAAAACAGGCGAAACTAGAGAACAGATAAAGCAATCCTTTTTAATCTATTTTTTTTTAAATTTCGCTGTTTTTTATAGATTATATACATAAAAAAACACAACCAAATAAAACCCAAGATTTTCAGTAAAGCCCAAAACCTGAAAACTAGCTTAGCCCCGATAGAAGTGGAAATCCTTTTGTTTTTTTCTTTAAAAAACAAAAGATTGGAACGGATAGCGGGAATGGCTTCAAAAATAGATTACAAATAAATCGAAAAGGTAAAGGGATTTGCTTTTTCACAAAACAACAAAATTATGTACGTAATAAAAAGAGATGGACACAAAGAGCCTGTAATGTTCGACAAAATTACAGAAAGAATTAAAAAATTGTGTTACGGATTGAACGATTTAGTAGATGCTGTAAAAGTAGCTATGCGAGTAATAGAAGGGCTTTACGATGGTGTTGCTACATCAGAATTAGACAACTTAGCAGCAGAAACTGCGGCTTCTATGACTATTGCACATCCAGATTATGCGCAACTAGCGGCGAGAATTGCCATTTCGAACTTGCACTCTAATACGAACAAATCTTTCTCGGAAACGATGAACGAAATGTATCATTATGTAAATCCTAGAAATGGGCAGGAAGCGCCGCTTTTGTCGGAAGAAGTACATACTGTTATCCAAGAAAATGCTGCGTTTTTAAATTCACATATTATATATACAAGAGATTTTAATTACGATTATTTTGGTTTCAAAACCCTAGAACGGTCTTATTTATTAAAAATAAACGGAAAAATAGTAGAGCGTCCGCAACACATGTTAATGCGTGTTTCTGTTGGAATTCATTTAAATGATTTAAAATCGGTAATAGAAACTTACGACTTAATGTCGAAAAAGTTTTTTACACACGCTACGCCAACCCTATTTAATGCAGGAACGCCAAAACCGCAAATGTCATCTTGTTTTCTTTTAGCAATGCAAGATGATAGTATCGACGGGATTTACGACACTTTGAAACAAACCGCAAAAATTTCGCAATCGGCTGGAGGAATAGGATTATCTATTCACAATGTTCGTGCAACAGGATCATATATTCGTGGCACCAACGGAACATCGAACGGGATTGTACCCATGTTACGTGTTTTTAACGATACAGCTCGTTATGTAGATCAAGGTGGAGGAAAGCGTAAAGGAAGTTTTGCCATTTACATAGAAACTTGGCATGCTGATATTTTCGAATTTTTAGATTTGAAAAAGAATACAGGTAAAGAAGAAATGCGTGCAAGGGACTTATTCTTTGCCATGTGGACATCTGATTTGTTTATGAAACGTGTCGAAGAAAATGGCGATTGGACTTTAATGTGTCCTAACGAATGTCCTGGTTTATATGACGTGTACGGCGAAGAATTCGAAAAAATGTACACCAATTATGAGAAAGCTGGAAAAGGCAGAAAAACGATCAAAGCACACGAGTTGTGGGAAAAAATTCTAGAATCGCAAATAGAAACTGGTACACCATATATGCTGTATAAAGATGCAGCAAACAGAAAATCGAATCAAAAAAATCTAGGAACCATTCGGTCCTCGAATTTATGTACCGAGATTATGGAATATACCTCGAAAGACGAAATTGCAGTTTGCAACCTAGCATCACTTTCGTTGCCAATGTTTATCGAAAACGGAACCTTCAACCACGATTTATTATTTACCGTAACCAAACGAGTAACCAGAAACCTAAACAAAGTTATCGACAGGAATTATTATCCAGTAAAAGAAGGTGAAAACTCTAACAAACGCCACCGCCCAATTGGTTTAGGTGTACAAGGTTTGGCAGATGCTTTTATCATGTTGCGTTTGCCCTTTACAAGTGACCAAGCAAAAAAGCTAAATCAAGAAATTTTCGAAACTTTATATTTTGCAGCCGTAACCGCATCTATGGAAATGGCAATAGAAGAAGGACCATATTCTACCTTTGCAGGTTCTCCAATTTCGCAAGGAGAATTTCAATACAACCTCTGGGGATTAAAAGACGAAGAGCTCTCTGGTCGTTGGGACTGGGCAAGCTTACGTAAAGAAGTAATGAAAAACGGCGTTCGAAATTCTCTTTTAGTAGCACCAATGCCAACTGCATCTACTTCACAAATTCTAGGAAATAACGAAGCATTCGAACCATACACATCAAACATATATACACGTCGTGTTTTATCTGGCGAATTTATTGTGGTAAACAAACATTTACTAAACGACTTAGTAGAACGTGGTTTGTGGACAGAAGACTTGAAACAACAATTAATGCGAGAAAACGGCTCAGTGCAAAAACTAAACATCCCGCAAGACCTAAAAGAATTATACAAAACCGTTTGGGAAATGTCTATGAAAGACATTATCGACATGTCACGCCAAAGAGGCTATTTTGTAGATCAATCGCAATCATTAAACTTGTTTATGCAAGACGCTAATTATTCGAAACTTACCTCAATGCACTTTTATGCTTGGAAATCAGGATTAAAAACAGGAATGTACTATTTAAGAACAAAAGCAGCAGTCGATGCAATAAAATTTACCTTAAATAACGACAAAAAAGCCGAACCAATTACCATCGAAGTAAAACAACAAACAACCTTAACCGAGGTCGAACCGCAAACCAAAACCATGACAAACGAAGAATATAGCGCCATGATCCAACTAGCAAAAAATGCCACCCCAGAAGATTGCGAAATGTGCGGATCATAAACAAAACAATTACAGCTGTCATAATTTTATGACAGCTGTTTTTTTTAGGAGCTATTTCCCGCTTTCCGTTACAATCTTTTTATCGGCGAAAAGCCTCAAAAAGGATTTCCACTGCAATCGGGGCTAAAACACATTTCGCTTCAAAACAAACCAACCTGCAATTACTTCATCTAACTTTAGCATTCAAATTCATCTATTATCAATACCATACCGTTTTAATTTTAAAGAAAAAAAATTAAAAAACCACCTAATTAAAAAAAAATCCAATCATATTTTGTTAAAAAATATAAGAGCGCACCAAGAAGCAAAAAAACACCTCAAACCAAATTTAAAAACAGACACCAATTAACCAGAAGCCATTGCATTATACAAAAAATTAGGCTGTTCAATCATCACAAACTACACACAATAAATAATACCATTTAAAGTT
>NZ_MUHE01000041.1 GCF_002217405.1 Flavobacterium psychrophilum DSM 3660 = ATCC 49418
ATAAATATTCCAGTATTTTTAAAGATAAATTGGTATAATACGAATTTTGCAAGACTAGCAAAAGCCGATTTTTATTTGTTATAGTAGCCTTTTTTATAATATGTATAAAAACATTTATATTAACGGGATCTTGATCATGACTTAAATCCAGTAGTAGTTGCTGCAGTATGGCTCGACTAACTTTTATCTTTATTTGCCTCTCTTGCTTCTTGAAGTTCAATTTCTAAACGGGCTATTTTTTCTTTTTGCATCATTAAGAGTTCAAGATTTATATCAAAACTTACTTTATGTTTTTCTTGAATTGAAATTCCTTCTATTTCAAGATTTTTATGTATCAAATCAGTTTCCGAAATTTTGAAATATTCCGAAATTTGTATTAAATCCAAAAATTTTGGAAAAGAAGTTTCTTTTTCATAATTATTCCATTGTGAGCGACCAAATCCTACCATTTCAGACATTTTGTCTAAAGTTAGTTTTTCTTTTCCTCTCAAAAAAGCTAAATTTTTCCCAAAATATATCATTTTTTTAAATTAAATGTAAAATTATTTGTAATTGTCAAATAATATGGATTATATTTACATTGTATAACGAAACAATCAATATAAATGTGTAAAGATAGAAAAAAACAAAGAAGTGCTAGTAATGCAGTCATATTAAAAATATTGGCAGAAAAATACGGTGTGACAGAGCAATACGTTCGTGTTTGTGTAAAGGGATTTTCTGAGAGTGACAAAGCGGCCGAAATACAAGCAGATTATAAAGTGGTAAAAGAACAAATAACCAATATAAGTAAACAATTATAAAAACAATTAAAGGTCTTGGTTTTGTGTTAATCCTGCTCTATTTAAAAACAGATTCGTTTTATAAATGAGTAAAAATAGTTGTAGTTGTAGGGTTTTTATGAAGAAAATACCGTTAAACGTTTTTATGCGCTAGTTAATCGATAATATTTTTTGTAAGCTTCAAAATGCTATAATTTTGTATGCTAGATCTGTTTTTTACAAACTGACTGTTAAATTATGTTTTATTTTTTTCTTTCCTAAGACACTTGGTTTTGTAATGAAAATCAAGATATTAGAAATGCTATTAAAAAAATAAATATTCAATACTAATTGCATCTCTGCGCTATAGACTAGAGGGCAATTTATTAATATAAATGATATGATAAAAAAAATGCTTTTGAAGGATTGTTTTACAAGTTTTTTTAGTAAAATACCCTGTTTTATTTTCGTTTTAGTGCTTTTTTTAGTGCAAAATGCACACGCCCAATGTACTGCACCTGTAGGCTGTGCTAGTACAGATTTCTCTAATTATGGAGCAAATTCTACTAATGTAGCCGCAACCATTGAGTATGATAATTATATATCTAGTTTTCACTCTACCATAGTTAGAACTCCCGATGGGCTTAAAATTTGGGGGGAAAGAATGGCTAATGACGGGATTGCTAATGTGCTTTCTCCGTTGGTTGTTAATGCGACAAATTTTCCAGCATTAGGTTCTTCAACTCCTTTAAAAGGAGCCTTAGGTAGTTTTGGTAATAGTTATAATTCTCAAAATATTATATTAAGTACAGATGGTTTGTATGCGTGGGGAACAGAAGGAGCGGTCTTAGACGCATCAATTACTTCTAGTGCTACTTTTCAAAAAATTACTATTGCAGGGAATACTAATGGTTTGCCTGCAGGTGTAACTCCTGCAACTGTGAAAATGATGTTTGCTACCCATAATACTATTGCATTAACCACTTGTGATGGAGATGTATGGGTTTTGTCTCAATATGGGAATGTTAGAGGTAATGGAAATACAGGAAATGCTATTACCTGGTATAAAGCAATAGACAAGACTTCTTTGGGGGCGGGCAACACTATCGTTGCTTGTAGGGGTAGTGACGGTAATTTAATTGCACTAACCAGTGATGGTAAAATATATGTTTGGGGAAATAAGGTATATTTAGGTAATAATACAGCAGCTGGAGTTCGTTCCGTAGCAACCCTGATGTCTTTGCCCGTAGGTATAACACCTAAAATGATAGGGTCAACGGCTTCTCAAAATTATTATGTGGCTCACTATGTTTTAGCCACAAACGGTAAATTATATTCTTTGGGTTTAAATCATAACTTTCAATTAGGAATCAGTAGTGTAGCAGAATCTATGACATGGGTTAGACCTATATATCCAAATGTGACAACTATGGATGACGTTAAATGGATTAGTCCTCAAGAACATGATGATGGGTATTCGGCTATAAATGTTATTAATAGTAATTATAATTTATATGCATTTGGTGCTAATAGCTCTGGAATGATTGCAGGAAACATAGTGGGTAGTTATACAATGCCTATAATGCCTGCGGGACTTTCTACTTCAAATAAGATATTGGCTGTTGAAACAGGTGGACACACTAGTATGATTGTAGATAAATGCGAGACTAATTTTGGATATATAGGGCATAGGGTGAGTGGTAGTATGTCTAATGGTAGTATTGAGAGTACTGTGGATGCTTATGATTTCAGTACTACTGCGGTAAAAATTTGCGGTGCTGAATCAGATGGTGATATAATACCAGTAATTCCAGGTGTCGATGGTAGTTATTCTAATTATTGCTCTGTGCCATCTATTATCTTAACTACTACGCCTGCTGGAGGTGCTTTGTCATTAGTAAGTGGTCTTGCTACTTTGTCAGGAAATACGCTTAGTTTTACAGGAGCAGGTACTGTTGTTGTGCAATATGCTTACACTACATCTTGTGGAGTGTCTAGAGTGGCTTCAAAAACATTTACAGTATTTGGGACTCCAGTTACACCAACTGTTTCGTCACAGGTTTTTTGTATAGGAGCGGGAAAAAAAGTAAACGATTTAGTGGCTACTGGGACTGGAATCAAATGGTACAATGCGGCAACAGCAGGAACACAATATACAGGAACAGAACTTTTAGTAACAGGAACATACTATGCAAGTCAAACTGCAAATTATCCTGTTGGTGCATGCGAGAGCGCAAGGACGGTGGTTGCGGTAACGGTAAGTGCTACCCCAGCACCAACAGCATTAGCGCAAATTTTTTGTTCAGTAGATGCTAAAAAAGTAAGTGACTTAGTGGCTATCGGTACTGGAATCAAATGGTACGATGCCGTAACGGCCGGAACACAATATACAGGAGCAGAAGTTTTAGCAACAGGAACATACTATGCAAGTCAAACGATAAATGGATGTGAGAGTGCAAGAACTGCGGTTGCGGTAACGGTAAATCCTACCCCGGGATTGCCAACAGCATCAGCACAAACTTTTTGTTCAGTAGATGCTAAAAAAGTAAGCGACTTAGTGGCTACCGGTACTGGAATCAAATGGTACAATGCCGTAACAGCAGGAGTACAATATACAGGAACAGAAGTTTTAGTAACAGGAATATACTATGCAAGTCAAACCACAAATGGATGTGAGAGTCTAAGAACGGCGGTTAGCGTAACGGTAAGTGGACCAATACCTCAAACAGTATCTGGAACAAACACAGTTTGTGTTGGAAACACAACAACATTCAGTGCCACCACTTCAGGCGGAGCATGGACAAGTGCCACACCAGCAGTAGCTACCGTTAATTCAAGCACGGGAGTTGTAACAGGAGTTTCAGGAGGAGTAAGTATAATCAATTATAGTGTAACCACTACGGGAGGTTGTGTAAATACAGGATCAAGAACTGTGACGGTAAGTGCAGCGCCAAATGCAGGAACGTTATCTGGACCACAAGGGGTTTGTGTAAGTAGTACGACAGCATTTTCTTCAACTGTTTCAGGTGGAGCATGGAGTTCTGCAAATACTGCTATTGCAACAGTTAGTGCAGTAACAGGAGAAATAACAGGAGTTTCGGCAGGAACGACTACTATCACATATACGGTAGCTGGAACAGGAGGTTGTTCAGATGCAATAGCAACAAGAGATGTTACTGTCTATTCACCAAAAGTTACTTTGTCAGGGACTACTTCTATTTTAGAAAATTCAGTTGGGATTAACATAACTGCTACTTTGTCTACAGCAACAATCAGTACAACAACAATTACATTAGCGTATTCTGGAACAGCTACAAATGGTGTAGATTATGCAGCTAGTTCTGCAACAATTACTATACCAGCAGGCGCAACTACAGGAACGGTTACAATTATTCCAATAGACGATATTATTAATGAGGGGTCAGAAACAGTTATTGCTGATATTACTAATGTTACAGGTGGATGCGCTAGTGAGTTAGGTGTTCAAAGGGCAACAGTAACCATTACCGACAATGATAGTGCGCCAACAGTTGCAACAATCAGTCCAGCGAGTGCAACAGAGGGAAGTCCAGTGGTTTTTAGTTTCACTTTAAGTAATCCAAGTGCTATAGCAACGAGTTATACCTTTACTTTAACCAATGGCACAGCGGGTAATTTAGATTACACGACCACATCGGTTACTGTAATTGTGCCAGCAGGCACAACGACAGGCACGGTAAGCGTACCAACGACACAAGATACTATAGACGAACCAAACGAAACATTTACCATCCATAACGGATCAGTAAGTGCTACGGGTACGATTTTAGATGATGACAATACACCAGTGGCAACTATCGGAAATGTAACGATCAATGAAGGAGCAGGAACAGTAACCATCCCTGTAAGTATCGATGTTGTAAGCTCAGTAGATACGGTGATTAACATCACGACCGCTACAGGCACTGCCGGCACCTCAGATTATACCACCACAGTTACCACAGTTACAATTCCAGCAGGCCAAACTACGGTAAATGTAACGGTACCAATTTTAGAAGACACTATCGATGAACCAGCAGAAACATTTACAGTAAACGGAACGGTAACCAGTGGCAACACCATCAATACCAATCCAACAGGCACAGTAACCATTACCGATAACGATGCTACA
>NZ_MUHE01000042.1 GCF_002217405.1 Flavobacterium psychrophilum DSM 3660 = ATCC 49418
ACAATATCCTCAATAAATATCCCAGTATTTTTAAAGCTAAATTGGCATTAGTTATCAGGTTAGTTTTTAACCACAATACAAAAATCGCACAAATTAAGAAACAAAAAAAACCGCAAACACTTAATTAATAAGGTATTGCGGTTTAATTTTGTGGAGTCGCCGAGAATCGAACTCGGGTCCAAACAAGCAACTAAAGAGCTTTCTACATGTTTATTTCTCGATTAAATTTTCGACCGTGTGGTATGCCAAGAACAGCAACACAAAGCTTATCTTCTTAGTTTCAAAATAGTCCCGAAGCTTAACTATTTCTAGGTTTAAATTTACGATTCACCTATATCGAACGCTATAAACCAGAGCTTTCGAGGTAAATCCTGCTTTCCTACCTTGTAGGAACGTGGCTAATCTTACTATGATTCAGATTATGCAGCAAGAGCGTAGTTTCCTTCGCCGTGTAAGTGTTTTGGAGCCTTTTATTTACGAGAATTACTCCAGTTCTCCACATGCTTACAATTCAATTCGACTTGCTGTCAAAACCAGTCGACCCCATTTTGGTTTACAAAAGTAATGAATTTAAATCAATTTCTATTCCAAACCTTCTTCTTTACTTTTTATTTCGAAAGGATAATCGCCAAATAAGCTTGAAAGCAATTTTAATTTATATGTACATCTCGTGTATTTATTTGATATACAGATTAATGTAGCCTTCTCGTCTTTTAGTTTCACATAAGCAGATGTGCTTCCGTGCCACCAACCGTTGTGGTAAAACATTTTTTTACCGTCTTTCCACTCTAACATTCTAATCCCTAAACCATAATTTCTAGTCCCTTTACTTTCGTAACTGTAACCTTTATAAACTTCGGCTAATAATTTTTTATTTAGGAAACTAGAATTGTAGGTCGCCATATCAAATTTAAGCAAATCTCTTGGGGTCGAATAAATATTTTTATCGCCGTAAATCCCATCTAGGTAATTATAAGCATATTTAATTTTGTTTCCTTTATAAGATTGACTACTATTTTTTCCGTCCTTTTTATAATCAAAAACAAAAGTGTTTTTCATGGCCAATGGTTCGAATATGAGTTTTTTCATAGCTGTACGATACTCCATTTTAGTAATTTTTTCGATTACCAAGGCTAAAAAAGCATAATTAGTATTACAATACGCAAAATGAGTATCTGTTTTATATTCTAAATCGATATTGTTTTTATTTATAACAGAAATTAAATCTTTGTTTTGCAAAGTATCTTTCTGATTCCAGACTATTTTTTTATCGGTAAAATAACTGTAATTGCGCAATCCGCTTCTATGATTTAGTAAAGTTCTTATTGTAATTTCTGGATACGGAAAATCATCAAGAATGGTATTTACTTTTTGGTCTAAAGTTATTTTTTTCGAATCTATAAGCAAAAAAACTGCAGTTGCAGTAAGCACTTTACTCATAGATGCAATATGAAGCGGCGTTTGGTCAGTTATTGGTGTTTTTTCTTCAAAATTAGACATGCCACGATAATTCTCATAAATAATATGTCCGTTTTTTGCGATAAGAATACTTCCTGAAAAATCATTTGGTATATAATTTTTAACATAAAACGTTTCAATGGTTTGTCGTAACTTTTCCTTTTCGGAAGATTTCAAATCTGGCAAATTATTATCAAAAGGTTGCATTGTATATAATGAACCTATTTTGTTTTCTTCCTTCTTTTTTAATGCTTTTTTCTTCTCACTACATGAAAAACAGATAGTTATAATTGCAAAAAGTAAGATATTTTTTATATTTGTTTTCAATATCATTTTAACTTGTATATAAAACAAATATAAATAAACAAACTAGGAATCAAAATAGGTTTTAAACAATTATTTTCATTTGTTTCAAGTTAGTATTGCGTTATATTTGCATCAAATTTTAAAATAATTAACACTAATTATTCTGAAAATAAAAAAAATTACAATGAAATTTGGACTTATAAAAGAAAGAAAAAATCCGCCAGACAGACGCGTTGTTTTTACACCCGAAGAATTGGCAAAATTAAAACAACAATTTCCGCTGGCCGAAATAAAAGTTGAATCTTCAGATATTCGTATTTTTAATGATGAACAATATAGCGAATTAGGTTTCGATATTACAACTAATCTTTCTGATTGTGATGTTTTAATTGGAGTTAAAGAAGTTCCTATTGATGCCTTAATCCCAAATAAAAAATATTTTTTCTTCTCGCACACAATCAAAAAACAACCTTATAACAGAAAATTATTATTGGCTTGTTTAGAAAAAAACATCGAATTATATGATCATGAAACAATAGTCGATGCAAAAAACCATCGCTTAATAGGTTTTGGACGTTATGCAGGAATTGTAGGGGCTTACAACGGAATTCGTGCTTTTGGAATAAAGTTTGAGTTATTTAATTTGGCGAAAGCCGAAACATTAAAAGACAAAAACGCACTCGTAGAACGTTTGCAAAGAATGGTTTTGCCAAACATAAAAATTATGCTTACAGGTCACGGAAAAGTGGGGCTTGGTGCCAAAGAAATGCTCGATGCCATGAAACTTAAAGAAGTTTCTATCGAAAATTATTTAACCAAAAACTATGACAGACCCGTTTATACTCATATCGATTTAGAAGATTATAACAAACGAATAGACGGAAAACCTTTCGATAAACAAGATTTTTATGCCAATCCGGAATTGTACACTTCAAATTTCGAACGTTTTACAAAAGTATCTGATATTTTTATGGCAGGACATTTTTACGGAAATGGTGCCCCAGTAATTTTATCTAGAGAAATGCTAAAAGCGGCAAATAATAAGATAAAAGTTGTGGCAGATATTTCTTGCGATGTAGATGGCCCTGTGGCTTGTACGCTTAAAGCATCAACTATCGCACAACCCTTTTTTGGTTATTATCCGTCAGAACACAAAGAAGTCGATTTTATGCATCCAGGGTCTATTGTAGTTATGTCTGTAGATAATTTACCTTGCGAATTGCCTAAAGATGCTAGCGAAGGTTTTGGAGAAATGTTTTTAGAACACGTAATTCCTGCTTTTTACAATAATGATAAAGACGGAATTTTGCAAAGAGCAAAAATTACCGAAAAAGGAAAACTTACCCAAAGATTTTCTTATTTACAAGATTATGTAGATGGGAAATAAATACAATTGCTAACTATTTTTTTTACCGCAAATTCGCATATTTTTTTATTAATCTGTCAATCTGTGGTAAAAACATAAGTCATATAATATCCAAGTCTCAATTTTGTTGAGACTTTTTTATTTTGTTACTTTACTACTCACTAAAATGACTTCTTCAGATGAAAAAATTATCGTTCCTGCTTTTATTTACTTCACTATTTGGGTTTGCTCAAAATTCTGATCAAAATCAGTTAAAAGAAATATACAAATCGGCATTAACCAATTCTAAATGTTATGCGTGGTTAGACGATTTGTCTAATAAAATTGGACACAGATTATCAGGGTCTGCTGGCGCACAAAAAGCGGTAGAATACACAAAATCACAAATGGAAGCATTGGGAGGATTCGATAAAGTATATCTTCAGGAAGTTATGGTACCAAAATGGGTTCGTGGCGAAAAAGAAACAGCTTATATTTTAGACCATAAAAGCAAAGTAAAAGTACCAGTTTGCGCACTTGGTGGGTCGGTGGCAACTTCAAAAAAAGGAATTACTGCCCAAGTTATCGAAGTACATGCTATCAAAGAATTAGAAACTTTAGGAATTGATAAAATAAAAGGCAAAATAGTTTTCTATAATCGCCCAATGGATAATACTCAAATAGAAAGCATGAATGCTTATGGAGCAGCAGGCGACCAAAGATGGTCGGGGGCAAAAGAGGCTTCAAAATATGGTGCTGTTGCCACTATTGTTCGTTCTTTAAACCTTAGATTAGATGATTTTCCGCATACAGGATCACAAAGTTATGATGATATTCCTAAAACACAATATATCCCAACAGCCGCAATTAGCACTAATGGTGCCGAATTATTAAGTAAAACATTAAAAGAAAACTCAAAATTAAAATTTTATTTAAAGCAATCTTGTCAGCAAATGGAAGAAGTTTTGTCCTATAATGTTATTGGAGAAATAAAAGGAACAGAGCACCCTGAAAATATCATTGTAGTGGGCGGACATTTAGATTCTTGGGATCTCGCCGATGGCTCTCACGATGACGGAGCTGGTTGTGTGCAAAGTATAGAAGTAGCAAATATTTTTAAAAACATAAAGTACAAACCTAAAAACACCATCAGAGTTGTCTTGTTTATGAATGAAGAAAATGGTGGTAGAGGCGGAAAAAAATACCAAGAATTAGCACAAATAAATAACGAAAATCACATTTTTGCTTTAGAGAGTGATTTAGGCGGGTTTTCGCCAAGAGGTTTTTCTTTAGAAACTGATGACGCTAATTTTGCTAGAATTTCTAATTGGAAAAGTTTATTCGAACCTTATTTAATTCATAGTTTTACTAAAGGGCATAGTGGTTCAGACATAGAACCAATAACAGGAACAAAAATTATAAAAGCGGGTTTATATCCAGATACTCAACGCTATTTCGATTACCACCACGCAGCAAATGATAAGTTTGATGCTATTAATAAAAGAGAACTCGAATTAGGTGCAGCAACAATGACCTCACTAATTTATTTGATTGATAAATATGGAATTGAGTAGTCGGATCGTTTTTTTAAACATTTTAAAAAATTAAAACCATTGCCAAAATTAATGATAATAAAAAAGTGCTAATGGCTAGTTTTTTTAATTGCGGATCGAGAGCTCGTGGCTCTGAACAATTATAAACCGTTTTTAAATGACTTAATAACGGAAAATAAGCTACTAAAAAAACATATTGATCGATTCTGAAACCTATTCCGTTGTAAATTATAGCAAAAATCAAAATCAAAATCATTGCCGTAATAATTAAACAATAATGATAAATTTTAGCTTTTGCGCCACCCATTTTTACAACTAATGTGTTTTTTCCTGCTTTTGCATCAGAAACCTCGTCTCGCATATTATTTAAATTAAGTACGCCAACACTTAACAATCCTATTGCCGAGGCTGGAAGTACTAATTGCCAATCGAATTGTTTAGAATACAAAAAATTAACCCCCAAAGTACTTACTAAACCAAAGAAAATAAAAACAAAAACATCTCCAAAACCCTTGTATCCGTAAGCTGAATTTCCAACTGTGTATCGTATTGCTGCTACAATAGCTGAACCACCCAGCAGTAAGAAAAACAAAGAATACCACAAATGCTTGTCATGAAACGAAAAATAAATGAGCAAAATTGCAGAGGCAAAAGTTAGAATTGCTGTAATTATCATCGCTTTTTTCATAGCAGCTGGTGTAATCACACCGCTTTGTATAGCTCTTATTGGTCCTATTCTGTCTTTATTGTCGGTTCCTTTAATTCCGTCTCCGTAATCGTTTGCAAAATTGGAAAGTATTTGTAATCCTAACGTTGTTAGCATTGCAAAACCAAAAATTATCCAACTAAATACTTGGGTTGGAGTAAGAATATCATTTGTTGGGTTAGCTAATGCGTATAAACTTCCTACCATAATTCCAGAAACAGAAAGTGGTAAGGTTCGTAATCGTGCGGCTTGTATCCAGTGTTTCATTTTAATATTAGATTTATGCTATTAAATTTTAGATGTATCAAAAAACTTCAGATATTTGAATTTTTTTGATAAATCGAAAGGCTAATATTATTTATGGCAACCATTTTTTTTCAAAATTAGGCTTTCTTTTTTCTAAAAAGGCATCTCTTCCTTCTTTTGCTTCATCAGTCATATAAGCTAATCGAGTTGCTTCGCCAGCAAATACTTGTTGTCCGACCATACCGTCATCGGTAAGATTCATTGCAAATTTTAGCATTTTTATAGACATTGGAGATTTAGCTAAAATCTCTTGTGCCCATTCATAGGCGGTATCTTCTAGCTCATTATGAGGAATTACAGCATTTACCATACCCATTTCGAAAGCTTCTTGAGCGGAATAATTGCGTCCTAGAAAGAAAATTTCACGAGCTTTTTTCTGACCTACCATTTTTGCTAAATAAGCAGAACCATAACCACCATCAAAACTTGTCACATCGGCATCAGTTTGTTTGAAAATAGCATGTTCTTTACTGGCTAAAGTTAAATCACAAACTACATGCAAACTATGACCACCGCCCACTGCCCAACCTGGAACAACACAAATAACTGCTTTAGGCATAAAACGAATGAGTCGTTGCACATCGAGAATATTTAACCTGTGATAACCATCTTCTCCTACATAACCTTGTTGTCCACGTGCTTTTTGGTCGCCTCCGCTACAAAAAGAATACACTCCGTCTTTACTAGATGGTCCTTCGGCAGAAAGCAAAACAACACCAATAGAAGTATCTTCTTGCGCATCGTGAAATGCTTGTAATAATTCGGCCGTAGTTTTAGGACGAAAAGCATTGCGTACATCAGGGCGGTTAAAAGCTATTCGAGCTACACCATTGCACTTTTTGTAGGTTATATCTTCAAATTCTCGAACCGTTTTCCAATCTATTTTATTCATGTGTATTTATTTTAATGTAAAAATAATTCATTTGTGCCAAACGACATAAGTTATAAAACACCCTTTATTTGCTTTTTTATTTCCAGATTGAATAAAAAAGCAAATAAAAATAATATAATTAGCATTATAGAAAATGCTTTTTTATTTATTTTTACTCTTTTACCAAATATATTCCGTCCTCTTTTATCTCAATTAGTTTTTCTTTATACAAAGTACCTATTGCTTTTTTAAAGGTTTTTTTACTCATTTTTAAGACTGTTTTAATGTCTTCTGGATGAGAATCATCATTTAGACGGAGGAAACCACGACTGGCTTTTAGCTCATCTAGAATAATTTGTGCGCTTGGCTCTACTTTTTCGAAACCCAATTTTGTTGCCGATACATCTATTTTTCCGTCTGGGCGAATATTTTTTATGTAACCTACAATCCTGTCGCCAGTTCGCAAATCGTCATATACTTCATTTTTATAAAGCAACCCTTTGTGCTGCTCATTGATAATCACATTAATCCCTACTTCGGTAATATGAGAAACTATTAGATCGACTTCTTCTCCGTTTTCGACAGTAATATTATCATTGTTTAAAAACTGATTTGTTTTACTAGAGGCGACTAATCGGTTTGTTTTTTCGTCCATATAAAGGTAAACTAAGTAGCGTTTTCCTTTTTCCATAGGTCTTGCCTGTTCTTTAAACGGAACTAGAATATCTTTTTCCATTCCCCAGTCCATAAATGCACCTACTTGGTTTACATAATTTACACGCAAAAGTGCAAATTCGTTCAACAAAATATAAGGTTCTAACGTTGTTGCCACAGGTCGCTCTTCATGGTCTAGATATACAAAAACAATAAGTTCTTCACCTATTTCGAATTCGTTTGGAATATATTTTATAGGTAATAAAATGTCTTTACTAGGGTCTTTGTTTTCCTCGGGCAAGCCTAAATATAAACCAACTTTAGTTTCTCTAAGTATTGTTAGCGTGTTGTATTTTCCTATTTCAATCATAATTTTAGTATCAAAGTGGCAAAGGTACAAAGTTTACAAGTTGTTACAATAAAAAAGCGTTTCATTTCTGAAACGCTTTTTTGTACTTATCAATTATATTTTAAATCTTTTTCTATCAGTTTCTGTTAAATGTATTTTTCTCAATCGAATCGATTTTGGTGTACACTCAACATATTCGTCTTTTTGAATGTATTCTAAAGCTTCTTCAAGAGAGAAAATAATTGGTGGAATAATTCTTGCTTTTTCATCATTTCCAGACGAACGAACGTTAGATTGTTTTTTCTCTTTAGTTACGTTTACACACATATCATCTCCACGAGAGTTTTCTCCAATTACTTGACCTTCGTAGATTTCTGCATTTGGTTCAACAAAAAACTTACCACGATCTTGTAATTTATCGATAGAGTAAGGAATTGCTTTTCCTTTTTCCATAGAAATTAATGACCCTTTGTTACGTCCAGAAATTTCTCCTTTGTAAGGTTCGTATCCTATAAAACGGTGTGCCATAATAGCTTCACCAGCAGTTGCAGTAAGCAATTGGTTGCGCAATCCAATAATTCCACGAGATGGAATATTAAATTTAATAATCATACGTTCCCCTTTAGTTTCCATGCTCAACATTTCTCCTTTACGGAAAGAAACAAACTCTACAGCTCTACCAGAAAGAGTTTCTGGTAAGTCGATTGTTAATTCCTCTATTGGTTCACATTTTTTACCGTCAATTTCTTTGATGATAACTTGTGGTTGACCAATTTGCAATTCGTAACCTTCTCTTCTCATGGTTTCAATAAGAACAGACAAATGAAGTACGCCACGACCAAAAACCATAAATTTATCAGCTGAATCAGTTTCACCCAATTTCATGGCTAAGTTTTTCTCTAACTCTTTATTCAAACGATCTCTAATATGACGAGAAGTTACAAATTTTCCTTCCTTACCAAAGAAAGGGGAATCGTTAATAGTAAACAACATACTCATCGTAGGCTCATCGATAGCAATTGTTTGTAATGCTTCTGGATTTTCAAAATCAGCGATAGTATCTCCAATTTCGAAACCTTCTACTCCAACAACTGCACAAATATCTCCAGCAATTACTTGTTGTACTTTTTTACGACCAAGACCTTCAAAAGTATGTAATTCTTTAATTCTAGATTTCACTACTGTACCGTCTCTTTTTACTAATGAGATTGGCATACCTTCATTTAGAACTCCTCTTTCTAGACGACCAATTGCGATACGACCTGTAAATGCTGAAAAATCTAAAGAAGTAATTAACATTTGTGGGGTTCCTTCAGAAACTTTAGGAGCAGGCACATTTGCTATAACCATATCTAATAAAGCCTCTACATTATCTGTTATATTTTCCCAGTGATCAGACATCCAGTTGTTTTTAGCAGAACCGTAAACTGCAGGGAAATCTAATTGCTCTTCAGTAGCACCTAACTCAAACATTAAGTCAAAAACTTTTTCATGAACTTCTTCTGGAGTACAGTTCTCTTTATCTACTTTATTAATAACCACACATGGCTTTAATCCTAAATCGATTGCTTTTTGCAATACAAAACGCGTTTGTGGCATTGGCCCTTCAAAAGCATCTACCAATAAACAAACTCCATCAGCCATATTTAATACTCTTTCTACTTCTCCACCGAAATCGGCGTGACCAGGAGTATCGATAATATTAATTTTTGTACCTTTATACTGAACTGAAACATTCTTTGAAGTAATTGTAATACCTCTTTCACGCTCTAAGTCGTTGTTGTCTAGAATTAAATCACCTGTGTTTTCGTTATCACGAAATAGTTGACAGTGATACATGATTTTATCAACCAAGGTAGTTTTACCGTGATCGACGTGAGCAATAATTGCAATGTTTCTAATAGATTCCATCTGTGTTTTTTTGTGGGTGCAAAAGTACATAAAAAAATACTTAAATCATAACTTTCTTTTATCTCTTTAATTTTGAAGTGAATAAGTTAACGTTTTAATTACATTATTAAGCAAAAAAAGAGTCTTTAATAAAAAATCAAAACTCGAGATCAAGATTAAAATTAGAGAAAAAATTAAAACGCTGGTATCTAAATTTCCAAATCAGATACAAATATAAGACAGTGCAATACAAAAACAGCCTTTAGATTGTCAAACTATTGTTGCTTTCTTTGGATCAATTCTAAAAGTTGTGGGGAAATATAAAAATGTTGACTTTTGTATTTTAAATTATATAGAAATGTAAGATTCATTTGTTGAACTTCTCAAGTTATTATTGCCCGAAATAATCGTTGAACTTCTTATGAAAAAAGAGAAGAAATACTTCATCTATACCTAAGAGAGATTAATTCAATCCCTAAAGAATATCGTCAATCTAAATTAAGTTTAAAAGGATTCTTCGATGAGATAACAGTTCAGGATTTTCCAATTCGTGGTCACCAAGTATATCTGCACATCACTCGCAGAAGATGGCTCAATGAAGATACTGGTCAAGTGGTTTTTAGAGATTGGAATTTAGTAGCAGATGGGACTCGGGTAACACAAGAGTTTGCGTTTTTTTAAAATAAATCAATAGATTCCAAGACAAATGATTGTAATGCTATAGGGTCTTTCTATGGCGTTAGCGGTAAAAATTTACAATACCAATACAAAGAATTTCTAAGTGATTTTAAATCCTGGGATCAAATAAAACACGCAAAAGAATGGCTGCTTTTTCCTAAAAACATAGCCAAGCGTTTGTCAATAGACCAAACTTCCTTCCCTCCTTGATCCGTTTTACTAATATTTT
>NZ_MUHE01000043.1 GCF_002217405.1 Flavobacterium psychrophilum DSM 3660 = ATCC 49418
AATTATCAATTATCAATTAAAGTATGACAACAACTATAGTAGAAGACGATTTAGTAGAATACGGCTTTCGAAGAATTATAATCACTATTACAGCAGTACTTTGTGCTTTGCTGGAAATAGTAGATACAACCATCGTAAACGTAGCACTAACCAACATGCGAGGCAGTTTAGGCGCAACTCTAACAGATGTAGCCTGGGTAATTACAGCATACGCCATAGCAAATGTTATTGTAATCCCAATGACCAGTTGGCTATCACAACAATTTGGAAGAAGAAATTATTTTGCAGTATCTATCATTATTTTTACAATAGCTTCCTTTCTTTGCGGAAATGCTACAAATATATGGGAACTGGTAACCTTCAGATTTATTCAAGGACTTGGAGGAGGCGCCTTATTAGTAACAGCACAAACCATTATTACCGAAAGTTACCCCATAGCAAAACGAGGAATGGCACAAGCCATTTACGGAATGGGCGTAATTGTAGGGCCAACTTTAGGACCGCCATTGGGTGGTTATTTAGTCGATCATTTTTCTTGGCCTTATATATTTTATATCAACATTCCTTTAGGTATTATTGCCACATTTTTAACCCTAACATTTGTTAGAAGTCCAAAATATGGTGAAAAATTAAAAGCAAATCAAGTAGATTGGTGGGGAATTATTTTCCTAGCAGCATTTATTGGCTCTTTGCAATTTGTTTTAGAACACGGACAGCAAGACGACTGGTTTAGCAATAGCACCATTGTAACCCTATGTATTGTTTCAATAACTGGCTTACTCCTATTTATATGGAGAGAACTCACATACAAACATCCAATAGTAAACTTAAGCGTACTAAAAGACGGAAATTTACGAATTGGAATTTTAATGGGATTTATCCTTGGGTTCGGATTATACGGATCTACACTAATTATTCCCATTTATACCCAATCTATATTAGGCTGGACAGCCACTGATGCAGGATTATTACTAATCCCTGGTTCTATTACAACGGCGATTTTAATGCCTTTCGTAGGAAGAATGATTCAAAAAGGGATACCGCAAGGATATATGATCGCAGTGGGGTTTCTAGTATTCTTTCTCTTCACTTTTTGGATGCGAAACGCCATGACCCCAGATACAGGAGTAGAACATTTTTATTGGCCATTAATTTTGAGAGGAATTGGTTTAGGACTGCTATTCGTACCTATTACCACACTATCATTATCCACATTAAAAGGAAAACATATTGGCGAAGGCGCAGCATTTACCGGAATGATGAGACAATTAGGAGGTTCGTTTGGTATTGCCATAATCACCACATTTATTACAAGATTTAGCCAAAAACACAGAGTAAATCTAATTGCGCATCTTGATGGAAGCAGGTTAGAAGTACAACAACGCATTCAGCTTTTACAAAAAGGATTCATGGCTAAAGGATTTAGCACCAACGAAGCGTTAAACAAAGCCCATCAAGTCATCGATTTTACTGTTCTAAAACAAAGCACAGTAATGTCATATATGGATATTTTCTTATACCTAGGAATCATGTTTTTGTGTTGCATTCCAATAGTTTTCTTAATCAAAAAAAGTAAAAACATTATTAACCCAGCAGATGCGATGCATTAGTAAACCATAAAACCATAAAGTCTTAAGGTCGAAACTCATAAAGTCTAGAGTCTCTTCAAATTTCTGAAATTTAGTACACACTTTCAACTTTAAGACTTATATGTAACAAGCTAAATCATTATCTTTGCAAAAAAAATTTAATACAATGAATTTACAAAATATACCTAAAATTAAACATTTAGATAGCGGAAATTTCTTTATCCTTGCTGGTCCATGTGCAATTGAAGGAGAAGAAATGGCCATGAGAATTGCCGAAAAATTAGTAGGAATTACAGATAAATTACAAATTCCTTACGTTTTTAAAGGCTCATTCAAAAAAGCAAATCGATCAAGAATTGATAGCTTTTCAGGAATTGGCGACGAAAAAGCACTAAAAATTTTAGAAAAAGTATCCGCAGCATTTGGTGTGCCAACCGTTACAGACATTCATACAAATGAAGATGCGGCTATGGCTGCAGCTTACGTAGATATTTTGCAAATCCCTGCTTTCTTAGTTCGACAAACAGATTTAGTTGTGGCTGCTGCCAATACCGGAAAAGTGGTCAACTTAAAAAAAGGACAATTTATGAGTCCCGAAAGTATGAAACACGCCGTTCAGAAAGTTCTAGATTGCAACAACCCAAACGTAATGCTTACCGACAGAGGATCTATGTTTGGCTACCAAGATATGATTGTCGATTTTCGTGGCATTCCCACCATGCAAACCATGGCAACTACCGTGCTCGACGTAACCCACTCCTTACAACAACCCAACCAAGTAGCTGGTGTAACTGGTGGTCGCCCAGATATGATCGAAACAATTGCCAAAGCCGGAATAGCCGTAGGTGTAGATGGAATTTTTATAGAAACTCATTTCGACCCCGCAAATGCAAAAAGTGACGGAGCAAACATGCTTCACCTAGATTATTTTGAAGGATTAATGACTAAATTAGTTGCCATTAGACAAACCATCAATATTTTTTAAAACACTAAAATTTAAAACTATAATGAAAAATATACAGTACATCTTTCTTCTACTCATTACATTTACTGGATTCTCGCAAGACATTGCACCAGAGAAATATACTGCACACAACAAAGGGAAATTTTATATTTATTGGGGAGGAAATAGAGATGTTTATTCTAAATCAGACATTCACTTTACAGGTGCTGATTATGATTTTACGCTATATGACGTTACCGCACAAGACAAACCCAAAGGGTGGCACATAGATTATATAAATCCCGGAAGAATGACAATTCCGCAAACCAATTTCAGATTAGGATATTTTATTACCGATAAATACAATATTTCGGTTGGTGTAGACCACATGAAATATGTAATGTATCAGGACAAAGCAGTAAATTATACAGGCCATTACCCTAACAAAGGAACTTTTGGAGAAGTATTGCCAAACAACCAAATTTTACTAACCGAAGATTTTTTAACTTTCGAACATACTGATGGCTTAAATTATGTAAATACCGAAATTGCCCGTGTAGATGATATCTCGAAAATTATAGGCTTACCAAATACAGATAAATTCCAGATAAATTTTACCGAAGGTATTGGTGCTGGAGTGCTATATCCTAAAACAAACGCCAAATTATTAGGAAAAGAACGTCATGATGATTTTCATATTTCTGGCTACGGTTTTTCGGCAAAAGCAGGCTTAAACTTTACTTTCTTCAAATATTTTTTCATACAAACCGAACTAAAAGGCGGGTATATAAATATGAATGATATAAAAACTACTTTTAGCAATGCCGACAAAGCAAGCCAGCATTTTTGGTTTTTAGAAAAGGTAATTGCAGTAGGTGGCGTTTTTAGACTGTAATACAAACTAAAAAATAGTTATCATTTATTTGGTAACTATTTTTTATAATGCTTCATAAATAATAAACACTTCAAATTTCTGATGATAAATTAACCCCAAATCTTCAATGATTCCGATTAAATTTATCAATGTGCAAGATTAACTCCTTTTTTCTATTTTTACAAAAAAGAACAAGATTAATCCGTACATAATCAATCATAACTGAGACCTGTTTTTTCTTTACCT
>NZ_MUHE01000044.1 GCF_002217405.1 Flavobacterium psychrophilum DSM 3660 = ATCC 49418
AATTACACCCAACGGGTTAAATTAGTTATTTGAAATATTGAGAAAAAGTTTAACAAAAAATTAACATTTATAATTAGCTTGTATTTTGTAATTTGTGCTTACATTTGACCCAACGTAAAAAAGTTAGATAAACCCAACCGAAGTTGGGCTTTTTAAAGGTTTTACAATAGGTTTTGAAAGATATATTTTATCAGTTGAGTTTCAGCCTGCAAGCATAATCTCAATAATAAAGTTTCTTTCCACGAAGGTTTATGGTTTTTAGCCATTTTTGTTTTGGGGTTAAGAGTTCATAAATCATTTTTGCCCAGTAACCGAGGCGAGTTTTGACATAAACATTATTTGTTTTCATAGGGCAAATATTTAAAAATTAGACAATAAAAAATTTGCAACTACACTAATAGTTGACAAAAAAGCACTAAAAAACACGACCTGTTAAATCGTGTGACTACTTAAAAATATTTCTCGTTAAATTTTTTCTCAATTATTCATTTCTGTTATTCTGCAAATTTAGTAAAACACTAAATAACAACCTAATTAAAATAGTTAATCTTTTGTTAAAAAGTTGTACATGAAATCAAATTGAATATAAAAAACAGCACATAACAGCAGTTACACGCTATGCAAGAAGTAGTGGAATTGTCGTCCCGCAAAAAACAGTAAAAATAAATTAGAAACCCAGCAGTCACGAACCCTTGCACAACGTGTAGCTGCGAAACGTTACCAGCCATATTATTACGACAGCGGAAAAAATGAAACATTCACTAACAATACTTTTTCTTTTATTAAACTACTTTGTTTTTGGACAATCAAGCCGAAGCGAATTAGCTAACTCTAAAATTTATGTGAGAGCTACTTATTTTGACAAGAAAAATGAAAATATTGGACTGCAAACAAGAACTGACTTAACAGATACAATTATTGACAAAGTAAAATATCGAAAGTTTCAAACATCCGATTTTATTGATTATTCCGATAAGAGAGAAATGAAAACTTTCTATGAAACATTTGCAAATGGCATTTACTCTTTACTTGACAACAGGAAAAAAGTTCTTCATAAAATCAACTACCAAACTGACAAAGAACAAACTGGTACAATCTTCGGCGAGCAATCAAATATTTTACTTGAATTTATTGACACACGAAATAGCTATCCAAGAGACAGTTTAGTTTCCACAAAAAAAACACCGAGAAAGTACTATCTAAAAGAAAATTCAGAAATCTATATTGTAATTATTCCCGACCTACAATCGCTTGTTGTTTCGAGCAATGGACAGTTTTACACCAAACAGTTAATGGGCGACAATTACAATGACATAACGAACGGCTTAAAAAACAACCTAACAGCTTCAACTAAATTCGACATAAAAAAAGGCGATGAAATTCAGTTATTTTATCGCAGAAAATGGTACAACGACACAACCAATCTTGCTGAGTACCAAGACAAACAATTTAAGAATATCAAATATTTAAGTGACACTATTGTAAGCAATAAAAAAACGTTGAAATTTGAAGTTGAAGGATACAATTATTTGAGCGGCTCTTACGACAATCCACAAGAACTTTTAGTAACTATTACAGACAATGGTTATTATGTAGGTAATCAATTTGTTTCATTTCAAGATTATAAAACAGAATTAAAAATAGTTGAAACTGAGAATGGGAAAGAATTATTTCTACAAGGAGTTACGTTCAACACAATCGCAGGAAACACTTATAGGAAAATAGTTCAAGCGAAAAGCGACCAATATAGATACTATATTTTGCCTTTCTTCCCAATGCCATTTGTTGAGTTTGGTAATGTTCAAGGAATAATAACTTACATGAAAATCAAAGGAATTGAAAGTGGTACGAAAAGAGAAAGAAATTACATCACAGACAAAACTAACATTAGAGATATAATTAGCAAGAAAAGAAATGAAGTTGAAGTAGTGATGTACTTTGTTGATGAAGCAGAAGTTGAAATTGTAATTCAGGACTATGAAACAGACAAAGTTGTTGGAAGTTCTAAATCAAAAGCCAAAAAAGGAATAAACACATTCGTGGTTCAATCAGACAATTTTGAAAAAAACAAACAATACAGTGTTCAGATTAACTACGAAGGCAAAGAGAACTCGGGAAATTTTTCAAATAGTGTAACGACAAAATATTGACAACAGAAGGAAATACGGCTGGTAACAGCCGTTTCTCGCAATTGCGAATTTTGTGGTAAGTTCACGTTTACATTTCGCAAGAATTTTTATCTTTAACGGAAAATAAAAAGTTCCGAAGTTCGCAACTGACGAGAAGCGGCGGAACGTTAGCAAACAGTTTAAAAAACGCACTGAATGAACGATAGAAATTTACTAAAATACTTGATTTATTTTTCAGAAAAGAAAGTTGATTTAAGTGATGAAAAAGGAAAAGAAGAGATTGATAAAATTTTCGGTTGGCAAGTATTCTTAAAGAATCTTCAAATATTGGAAGATGATAGTTTAATTATTGAAAATAATGACCGAAATTCCTATTCTCTAACTGAAAAGGGAAAGATAAATCTAACGGAAATAAAAAATGAAATAGATTTTGAAAATAGTAAACAAAATGCAGAGCTAGAAAGCTTAAAAACTTCAACAGAAGTAAATAAGTTTCTTTTACGAACTAAGTGGTTACCGCATATTGTTGCTTTAGTATCGCTAATATTTTCTATTTACACCTATTTTGATGCTCAAAATGACTCAAAAAAACTAGAAGAACGAATTCATAAATTAGAAAAAAAGTCTGAAACTGTTTTAAATAAATCAAAAAAATAAATATGATAACTATTAATAAAAACGTTGAATATCTGAAAGTTGATGGTGCAAAAATTGTTGACTTAAATGACTCTATAAATGAAATTTTCACAGAATTATTACTTCGAATTGAATTAAGAATTGAACCATACATTTTTAGTCATTCCGCAGAAATAAATATTACAGGTAATACAAAAGAGTATTCATTTTCAATAATTGCAGAAGATGATGAAACTGCAGAATTATTAGAAAAGATAATCGACGAAGAAACTAACTAGTGATTAATAAAAAACAAAACCGATTTGCTAACAGCCGTTTCAAGAAATGGCGAAAAATGTGCAAAATTCACATTTTTCTTTCGCAAGAATTTTTATCTTAGTGGAAAATATGTCGTTACGAAGTTCGCCACTTCATGAAGCGGCGGAACGTTGTGTGAGATTATAAAGAACCAACGTGCTAAAAACACAAAACAGAATGAAAGTGTATGTAAACGGATATGGTTTAAGACCATTTAGAATTGAAGAGACAATAGAAAACCCTACCCAATATAAAGGTAGTTTTGAACTTCCTAAAGGTGTAGAAAGAGCAGACGGAGAAAAGTGGATAAAATTAGATTACTATTTTACCGAAAAAGAGTTAATAGCTAAATAGGAACTTTAGTTACTTCTTTAACAGTAGTTTTAGGATTCTTTTTAGCATACTCTTCGGTAACAGTTCTACCAGTAATAGCACTTCTGTAAAGAGTTACAGTCTTGTATTTAACTTCTTTAGCCATAATAAATAAATTTAATTAGTAACAAATATAATGAATAAGATAAAGAATTTCTTTTTTAACAAGATAGAAAAAAATAAAACAACAAATTTTTATGATTTAGTAACTTCCTTTGTATTAGGCGGTGTGAAAATTTTTATACTTTTAATGCTTAATGTAATAGTTAGCAGTTTTATTTTTACTAAGGGTTTTGAAAATGAGTATATGCTTCTATTTTCAATACTATCAAGTCTAATAACTTTATCTATATTGATTTACATTTTGGTAAATAGGATACCAAATCAAATTAAAGTTTTTAAAAACTACTTGAATAATAATTTTAATAAAAACCAAGGGGTTAAAAAAGTCGATTTTCCAGAAAAAGTAATAAAATCTGAAAATTTAAATTTTGATGATTTTAAAGAAAGAATTTACTTCAAAAATGGCAAAAAGAAAGTGTATTATACTTTTGACCAATTAAAAATTAAAGGAAATTTATACACAAATGATTTGATATGGTTTGAGGATTTAAAAAATTGGACTAAAGTTAGCGAAATTGACGAACTTTCGTCAATAGCATTAAGCGAGCCACCATTAACACAAAAAGAAAAAAATATTCTAGGCTTTAAAAAATCATTGAAACCATCAATAATATTTTATATATTTTTTTCGATATTCATAGGTATATTTTCTGCATTACTAGAAAAAGAACAGTATAAGTATTTTATGTATGAAATTAATAAAAATATTGAAAGTTTAAAAAAAGATGGTTTGTACACTGTGAATTCAAATAGCTCTTATAAAGAAAATTCATTTGAATCATATAGTGAAATGAGACCAAGTGAAATCTATGTTACAAATGAGGATGGCACTAAATTTACAAGATGGTCATATACTTTACCAATAAGAGGTACAGACCAAGAACAGATATCATATAATAAAAGCTATAATTTTTTATTCAGACCATATAAAGCAATTATAGAGCACGCTAATTTATCAATAGAAGAAAGAGAAAATACTTGGATATTGTTGTCAAACTTTACTTATTCAACAATAATAACAAATTTTTTACTTCTTCCTTTTCTAATCTTAGCTTACTTTTTTAAAAATAAAAAGAGAATATGATTTGGAATAAAATTTGTTGTATATTTGAGAAATTATTTTTAATAAAAATGGAAAAGACTTTAACAGATACAAAAGTTGACAATAATCTCGGAAAGTTAAAAGGAATTTTGTTCAAATTACAGTTGGATTTAGAAGAGTTTAAAAACGAGGTTGATAGTAGTTATGCACTTCTAGAAATAGGAGAAAAAACTACTTTGTCAAAAAAACTAGAAAAGTCTATGAAAAATCCGATTAAAGATATATTAGATTTTTCTGGTAAAATTGATAATAAAGTAAGTTATATACTTGACAAAGTTATTAGGGTTCACTTTAAAAATAACAAATCAATACTAGAAAAAGTATTTAAGACAAGAGAAGGTTTAAACGACCTTCATTATTCTATCGTTTTAAAAGAAGATAATACTAAAAATAGGGATATATTTTTTTCATTCTTAAATCAACTTGATTTAACTGATATTTCTCAAAAAGACAAAATCTATTTTCAATTTATACCTTCACAATTAGTTAATAAAATTAAATTTAGTGAAGATATAAATATTGCATAATAATGGATAGATTTTTAAAGCAAGCCTTACATAATGAGGAGTTTCATAAATGTATTTGTGACAACTCATCTAATAAATTTTATGATTGGAAAATTACTTCTTTATTTTATACTGCAATACACTATTTAAAAGCTCTAGCTTTAAAAAGAGCAATAGATATTGGACAGACTCACTATGAAATTGAGCAAAATGTTAACCCCGACAGACAAAACCCTGCGATGAGAATAACTAAAGGGGCTTGGACTGAATATAAAAATTTACTCCATTACTCAAAGACTTCGAGGTATGACGGAGTAGATACAGATTTTGAAACATTCGAGTTACTTATGCAAAAAGATTATGAATATTGTGTAAAACATTTGGATAACTTCAAAAAATATCTGGTTGGTCAAGGACTTGAAATAAAATAACCTCACACAACACACGCTACAAGCAAGTTGGGCTTTAGGCTCAATTTACAATTGGTTTTGTGTCGGCGAAAAACAGTAATAACAGAAAAATAAATAATTATTAACCCCAACCTGCGTGTAGCGCGGGAACGTTATGGCACAGCGCCGAATCGACTCTGGTTACTTCAATCGTGAATATTTATCTTCACACTTTTGAGATTTTTACACCTAAAATCGCTTCCGAACTGACTCAATTCAAAGTCTGAAAAGTGTACCGAACTAAACGCAAAAAAAGTGTTGAGAGAAAACTTCTGAAAATATTCTGAACTTTTGAACTGCCGAAAATTGAAACCTAAAAAACCGAACTGAACGCAAAAAAGTGTTGAGAAAAACTACTGAAATTGAATAGTTTGCGGTTGAACTAAACGCAAAAAAAATCTAAAAAAATAACAGTGCCGATTCTTAGCACCGTGCCATAACAGCTGCTACAAGCAATTTGGGTTTTAGTCTTGAATTTAAAATTCGTTTTGTGTCAGGAAAATTTGGTCAATCCGAAAGTTTTGGCTAATTTAGTCCCAAACTGCTTTTAGCAACGAAACG
>NZ_MUHE01000045.1 GCF_002217405.1 Flavobacterium psychrophilum DSM 3660 = ATCC 49418
TTTGGTGGAGTTGTGCAACAGGCACACACGCTACAAGCAATTTGGGTATTAGGCTTAATTTGAAATTGGTTTTGTATTTGGAAGATTTGGCAAATCCGAAAATAGGGCTTAATTTAGTCCCAAACTGCTTTTAGCAACGAAACGTTGTCTTTCAGTGCCGAATCGACTCTGGTTACTACAATCGTGAATATTTATCTTCTCACTTTTGAGATTTTTACACTTGAAAATAGCTTCCGAACTAAACGCAAAAAAGTGTGGAGAAAAAACTGCTGAAATTTATCTGAAACTGCTGAACTTCCGAAAATGGAAACTTCAGAATTTTACGGAACTGAACTCAAAAAAGTGTAGAGAAAAAACTGCTGAAATTAAATCACTTTCTGTAGAACCGAACGCAAAAAACAGCTCTAAAAAACAAAAATTCAGTGCCGATTCGTAGCACCGCACGACAACAGCTGCTACAAGCAATTTGGGTTTTAGTCTTGAATTTAAAATTCGTTTTGTGTCAGGAAAATTTGGTCAAACCGAAAGTTTTGGCTAATTTAGTCCCAAACTGCTTTTAGCAACGAAACGTTAGCAAACAGCTTGAAAAATCGCAGGTGTAACATTAAATCATTTAATTTTTGTAACTTGCGTACATATATTTAATGACAAAAATGAGTGATATAAAAAAAGAGTTTTTAGAAAAACTTACGGAATTTTCAAAAGAATTAACTAACTATGTTTCTGACAAAGTTGGAGATTGGAAAGTTAAAGGATTTATAGATATTGAAAAAAGTGTTTACACAATTTCTTCAGATACAAAAATAATATCTAAAATACTTGAGATACAGCTTTTTCCAAAATTTCTAGAATTTGCTGATAAAAATGGATACGAAATTCAGCTTGCTGAAATGCAAAATTGGTATCCAGATTTGTCGTTTGTAAATAAAGTAGACCCAAAAATAAAATTTGCAGTCGATATAAAAACTACATATCGTTTAGATGACTATACTGGTTTTTGTAATGGTTTCACTCTTGGCTCTCACGGTGAATATTTCAGAAAAAGAACGAGTACGAAAAATATTCAATTCCCATATGCTGAATATACTTCTCACATTTGTTTAGGTATTTTATACACCAGAGCGTTATCAACTGATATTGATGAAACAAAAATTCTTAAATTAGATGAGTTAGACAAAATCACTTCAGTTATAAAAGATTTAGTTTTCTTTGCTGAAGAAAAATGGAAAATATCTAGTGACAAAGGAGGAAGTGGAAATACAGCAAACATAGGCAGTATTCAATATATAGATGATATTATAAAAGGAAATGGGGTATTTAAAAATCTCGGAGAAAAAATATTTGATGAATATTGGATAAATCAAGGTGTTTTAAAAGTACCAGACACAAGTAAAGTTGGGAATTATAAAAAACTGACAAAGCTTACAGAATTTCTTGAATTCAAAGGAATGAACTCTGATAAAATAAATCCAGTTAAACCAAAAAGAAAAAACAAGAAATGAAAATATTTGTTCCACCAATAAAATCTCAAGGTATTAAAACCAAACTAGTTGAATGGATTTCTTTAAACGTAAAAGAAATTGAATTTGAACGTTGGGTAGAACCTTTTATGGGAACAGGTGTTGTTGTATTTAATGTGCGACCAAAGAAAGCATTACTTTGTGATAGTAATCCTCATCTAATAAACTTTTACAAGGCATTACAAAATAAAGAAATAACTAGTGGAATTGTTAAAAATTTTCTAATAGAAGAAGGTTCAAAGCTATTAGAAACTGATGGTAAACACTATTACGCAGTAAGGGAAAGATTTAATGAATTTGGAAACCCTTTAGATTTTTTATTTTTAAGTCGTTCGTGCTTTAATGGAATGATGAGATTTAATAAAAAAGGAGGTTTTAATGTTCCTTTTTGCAAGAAACCAAATCGCTTTGCACAAGCATTAGTTACAAAAATAACTAACCAAGTAGAAAATATTTCTCAAATCATAGAACAAGGCGATTATGAATTTAGACATCAAGATTTCAATCAAACTTTATTAGAGTTAAAGAGTTCAGACTTTGTTTATTCTGATCCACCGTATATTGGTCGTCACGTAGATTATTTTGATAGCTGGTCAGAGGAAGATGAAATCTTATTGAACAATGGTTTAAAAAACTCAAACTGTAAATTTATTTTATCTACTTGGTTAAGTAATAAATATCGAACAAACGATTATGTCTTTTCAATTTGGAGAGATTGTTTTGTAGCAACTAAAGAACATTTTTACCACGTTGGCGGGAAAGAATCGAACAGAAACGCAGTTTATGAAGCAATTTTGTCAAATGTTAAATTAAAAGACAGCATAACTAATTCTGAAATGAAATCACGAATTAAAAATGAAAAATCTCAACTTACTTCTAAACCTAAAGTTTATAATTTACCCGAACAATTGACATTGATACTTGAAGAAAAACAGATGTCAGCAATGTATATTAAATAGTAAAAAAAAGAAAGCCGATTTGCTAACAGGCGTAGCTGTTGCACAACCCTAAATTTTTGAAAAACATTTACAAAAACCATAAAAAGCTGTACCGAATTATGAAAGAGGAAGGTTTATTGAAACTAGAAAACCGAATAAACAGGAGTGGTTCTGGTCGTAAATTTGTAAAATATAGAAAAGTAAACACCACTAAACCTTTTGAATGTTTAGAAATGGATATTAAGATGGTTTGGATTCCAAACGTAGGTAAAAATGACACTATCCCGCAAAGT
>NZ_MUHE01000046.1 GCF_002217405.1 Flavobacterium psychrophilum DSM 3660 = ATCC 49418
GCTAAATTGGTATAAAACAATAAGTTAAACTACATTAAAGTATATTTATTTCATCATACTGAACATTACCACTTTATAATAGCACTTGCCCAAGTAAACCCTGAACCAAAAGCGGCAAGAACAACAGTATCACCAGACTTAATTTTCCCTTGCTCCCAAGCTTCGGTTAAAGCAATAGGAATAGATGCCGCAGTAGTATTTCCGTATTTTTGAATGTTATTAAAAACCTGATCGTCATTCAACTCAAATTTCTTTTGTATGAACTGAGAAATTCTTAAATTAGCTTGGTGAGGAATAAGCATATCTATATCGGAAACCTGCAAATTATTAGCTTCTAAAGCTTCATTTATTACTTCACTAAAACGAACTACGGCGTGTTTAAACACAAATTGGCCATTCATATAAGGAAAATAACTTTCGTCATCTGGATTGTTTTCGGCAAGAATATCTGTAACCCAACGTCCGCCCATTCCTGGTGCCAAAACAGCTAATTCTTTAGCATATTCTCCTTCGGAATGCAAATGAGTAGACAAAACCCCTTTGGTTACATCTTCTTCTCTACTTAAAACTGCCGCTCCTGCTCCATCACCAAAAATAACAGAAACATTTCTCCCACGGGTTGTCATATCTAATCCTAATGATTGCACTTCTGAGGCAACAATTAAGATATTTTTATACATTCCTGTTTTAATATATTGGTCTGCAACTGACAAAGCATATATAAACCCAGAACATTGGTTTCTAATATCTAATGCGCCAACGGTTTTTAAACCCAATTCTTTTTGCACGGCAACACCTGGTCCTGGAAAATAATGGTCTGGAGAAAGGGTGGCAAAAATAATAAAATCGATATCATTATAAGCAACACCAGAGCGCTCTATGGCAATTTTTGCTGCTTTTACACCCATAGACGTGGTTGTATCTTCTCCTTTTATAATATGACGACGTTCCTGAATACCTGTTCGTTCCTGAATCCACTCATCATTTGTATCGATTATTTTTGCTAAATCGTTGTTTGTAACTATATTGTCTGGAACATAATAACCTAGCCCAGAAATTTTAGAATGATACATATTTTATCTTTTTATTAAAAATCAGTTTACAAAGGTACACTTATTGTAAAATTAATCAATCTATGTTAGTTAGTTTTACTTAATTTGTATAAATAAAATTTCATGTATTATAGTATCATTTGCTTATTTGCGCTATTAGGTTCGGCTTTAACCTTATTTTCAGGCTTCGGCTTGGGAACAATTTTATTGCCTATTTTCGGATTGTTTTTTCCCATAGAAATTGCCGTGGTACTTACTGCTTTAGTGCATTTTATGAATAATATTTTTAAACTATTTCTTTTCGGAAAAAAAGCTAATAAAGAGGTTGTTTTTAAATTTGGAATTCCTGCCATTTTCTTTGCCTTTATTGGTGCTTATTTATTAAAATTACTAACTCAAATGCAACCTATATTTAAATATTTTATTGCTGAGAAATCCTTTGAAATAATGCCTTTGAAACTTATCATCGGACTGCTACTAATCATTTTTTCTTTGTTCGATTTTATTCCGAAACTAAAAAATTTAGAATTTGACAAAAAATACTTATCTATTGGTGGTGTTTTTAGTGGTTTTTTTGGCGGAATATCTGGCCATCAAGGGGCTTTGCGAAGTGCGTTTTTAATTCGTTCTGGGCTAAGTAAAGAATCTTTTATAGCCACGGGTGTTGTTATTGCTTGTTTGGTCGATGTTTCTAGATTAAGTATTTATATTCCAAAAATTATAAATAATGAACTTTCGATAAATTACAAATTGGTTTTACTGGCTACACTTTCTGCTTTTTTAGGGGTTTATTTTGGTAATAAATTGCTACAAAAAACAACGTATAAATTTATTCAGAATATTGTGGCTTTTATGTTACTTGGCTATGGGTTTTTATTAATTTTCGGGATTATTTAAAGATTAATTTCTTTAATTTTTAAATCTCTTTCGAAAGAAAAAGTTGCCGTAATTTGATTTACATAATTATATATCTGAAGTGCTTTTTTAGCATATTTTTCTTTATCAATTTTAACTAAAACATCAGCAAACAATTCGATATTTGAATCATTAAATCCCTCTTTTGTAATTAAAAACGGTATTAGGTTTTCATCAGAAATAGTATCTAAAATGGCTAAATCAAACCCTAGTTTTTCTTTTAATTTAAAATTATCTACTACCCAAACTACTCCTAATTGATCATTACTTTTAGTACCTGTTAGCTTTTCTAATATTCGCTTTAAAACGTATCCGAGTTGGTTAATCTGTGTGGTTAAATAATCTTCTTTTCGCATCTTACATGATTGTTAGTTTTACCTCATCATTAGTATTTAAACTAGAATCATGCTCAAAGAAAATCACTTTTCTGTTTAAAACAGCTTTAATTAAATAATGACTTCCTTTAAAATAAGTTTGTTTTACTATGGCTGTTAAAGTACCTTTTTCTGAAATTTTAAGCTGATGTGGGTATAATAAAACATCTTCATCTTCGCCGTCTATTTCGATTAATTGAGATAATTTTAATTCATTTACTTCACCAAAAAGTGAGGCTACATACTTGTTCATAGGATATGTATAAACATCTGCAGAAGGTGCTTTGTCTATAATTTTCCCGTCTTTTAATACTATTGTTTGGTCAGAAAAAGAAAGTGCATCGGTACTATCGTGTGTAGCAATAAAGCAGGTAATGCCTCTAGATTTTAAATATGAAAATAAGTTCCTTCGCAAAGCATTTTTTCTAAAATTATCTATATGACTAAAAGGCTCGTCTAATAATAATATTTCTGGCTCTAAGGCAAGAACTCTAGCTAAAGCCACTCGTTGTTGCTGTCCTCCACTTAGTAAATTTACTTTTACTTTAGCAAATTCAGTCATTTCAACTATTTCTAACAATTCTTCAACACGTAATTTTTTTAGTGCATTGAATGCGTTAGATAAAAATTTGCCTATATTTTCAGAAACTGTTTCATAAGGACTTAAATCGAAATCTTGTGCCATATATTTCATAAATGGCATTCCTGGAATTAAATTGTATTTTGGTCCTAAAACTTCTTTTTCTTTCCAAAAAATTTGCCCTTCTCCTAAATCATATAATCCGTAAAGTAGCTTCAGAAGTGTACTTTTACCACAACCGCTTTCACCCAAAATTGCAATATTCTGACCTTGAGTTACTGTAAAATTAATATTATTAATAATTATTTTATCAGTGTAACCAAATGAAATGTTTTTTACTTGAAGCATATCTAATTTTAAAAATGCAAACTTACCACTTTTCACAAAAAAAGAACACGATTTCTCTAGAGAAAAAGTGTTCTTAATGAATAATAAAATAAGTTTACATATATTTTTTATATTCTTGTGTATGCACTCTAGATTTCAAATCGTGTAGTAAGTTATATAGTCCGAAAAAAGTCCTGTTAATATAAAGAAAATGCTTAGATCCTCGATTTCCATTCATTTTTCGTAATTGGGTATCTTTTGCAAACTCTTCGCCCATTGTTGCGATAGCGCCAAAGAAGTCTTCGTCAGAAAAATCGAAATAATCACCATGAAATGGTTTTGTAAACAAACTTAATAATCTGTAAAAAACATCTGTAAAATAGGCAATTTCTTTTTCGGAATCATCGGCACGAAGTATTTCTAATTCATATAATTTCTGATTAAAAATAGTGGGGTTATTTATAATTTCTGGGGTTGCTAATTCGAAATAAGGAATATAAAATTCGTTTGGAACTGCTTTTATACAACCAAAATCTATCGCAATTAAATTAGAGTCGCCGTCTATAAGAAAATTCCCTGGATGCGGATCTGCATGTACACGTTTGAGATTATGCATTTGAAACATATAAAAATTCCACATTGTTTGTCCTAACTTATCGCCTTTTTCTCTATTAGTATTATGAGCAACAAACTCAGAAAGATGTTCGCCTTCCATCCAATCCATTGTTAAGATTTTCTCTGATGACAAATCTGCATAATATTTTGGAAACTTTAAGTTTTCGATGTTTTTGCAGGCGTGAGACATTTGTTGGCTTTGTTTTAGCTCTAAAATATAATCGGTTTCTTCTAAAAGTTTGCTTTCAACTTCTTGGAAATATTTCTCTGAATCTTTTCCCTTAAGGTTAAACATTCGTGTTGCAATGGGTTTTACAAGTGCTAAATCTGAACTTATGCTGTCTGCTACGCCTGGATATTGTATTTTTATGGCTAGATTTTTCCCGTTTTTTGTTGCTTTATGTACTTGACCAATGCTTGCGGCATTTACAGAATCGGGCGAAAAAGTATCATATATTTCTTCTGGGAATTTTCCTAAATATTTTTTGAATGTTTTACGAACCAGTGGTGCTGATAAAGCTGGCACCGAAAATTGTGACAGCGAAAATTTATCTACATAAGCTTGTGGCATGATACTTTTGTCCATGCTAAGCATTTGAGCTACTTTGAGTGCGCTTCCTTTCAAATTTTTTAATCCATCGTAAATATCCTCAGCATTGTTTTCGTTCAGTTTTTCTCTGGTTAATGAAGGATTAACTATTTTTTCGCTATAATAGGATAAGTAATTTCCGCCTACCTTTACTCCTGTTTTTAATAGCTGACTTGCACGCTCAATTTTTGTTGTAGGAATACTATCTAAGGTTTTCATAATTAAATCATTTTTTCTTTCCAAAGAAATTTACCCAAATCTAAAAGGCTTTCTAATGGTTTAGTATCTAATAAATCGACAACTGTATTTACAGATTTTTCGATAATAATATCTGTTTTTTCAAATGATTTTGAGGTGTCATCTAACCAAAACTTTAAGATAAATAAAAACTGAATCCAAGCGCCTTCAGAGAAAACGGGTTTGGTAATTTTAGCTATTTTATCGTTAACTATAGAATTATTATTTTCGATCATATTATTAATAAAATGCTTAAAATGATTTCTAAATTCCTTAAAGTCTTTTAAGTTTCTTATTCCTTCTTTGTTTTCTAATAAAGAAAAAACAACGTAACTCCTGTTTAAAGTTAAAATTTCAAATAATGTAAAATACAAAGACAATAATTTGTTCTTATCTGGATAGTTAGCATAATTCTCATCTTTTTCGAGAGTAGAAATTGTGTTTTCAAAAAATTTATTCCAAATAGATTGTTTTACGGCTTCGAGAGAACCAAAAAACGAATAAAAATCCGATTCTTCGATAGCGTTGTTTTTACAAAAAACATACACATTTTTTGTGTTATGATTGTTCTCTAAAACATCATTCATATATAAACTAATGATCTTATTATCATCAATCATATCCTTTTTTGATTCCTTTTTTTTTGCAGTTGCCATAATCGTTTGATTAAATATCTTACACAAAGATAGCTATTGTTTAATTATAAATTAAAAAAGCTAAACAAAATTTATGTTAAATATTTTAAAGTAAATAAAAAAAAAGCTGCTTCTTACGAAACAGCTTTCAATATATTGTAATAAAAAATTAGTTGCCCGATTCTTTTTTAGCGTCATTTACCATTTTATCATTTGCTGTAATAGCAAACTCTACACGACGGTTTTGAGATTTCCCATCGGCGGTTTCGTTAGGTGCAATTGGATCTGCTTCTCCAAGCCCAGAAGTATTAAAACGAGTACTTGCCAATCCTTTTGCTGACAAATAAGTTTTTACAGAAGCTGCTCTTTGTTCAGATAATTTCAAATTATAATCATCGGCTCCAGAACTATCTGTATAGCCATATATTTGAATATCTGTATCCGGATATTCTGTAAACACTTTTACCAATTTATCTAAATTTGCTTTTGCAGAGGCTGTTAATGTCGACTTATTAGTATCAAAACGAATAGCATTCTCTCCTAAAACCAAACGAATTCCTTCGCCTACTCTTTCTACTTTTGCACCAGGCAAACTTTCCGAAATTTTTCTGGCTTGCTTATCCATTTTATTACCAATAACACCTCCTGCAACACCTCCTATAACACCACCTAAAACAGCACCTAAAGCGCCATTTCCTCCATGTCCTATATTATTTCCTAGAACTCCTCCTAGCACTGCACCTAGCACTGCACCACCAGTAGCACCCCGTTGTGTATTATTTGAATTTTTTATTGCATCGCAACTTGACAAAACAGTCCCTAAAAGGAAAGAAAGCGAAAGCATGTATATAATAGACTTTTTCATAGTTATAATTTTTAGTTTGATTTTTTAAATTGATAAACGACATTCGTCATTTTTCCTCCAATATTTACCTTATCAATCAATTTGAATGATTCTGCAGTTTGATCAGCAACTGTAAGAATATAACCTTGTTGCATTTTTCGAGCTTTTACTCCTTCATCCAAAAATTTCAATACAAATTGACCTTCTTTGTTTACATACCATTTAATTTTTGAAGCAAAATTTGTACAATTAGCTTGTGTTAAAGCCATATCGCCCGAATCATTATTTGAAATAAATTTCCAAGTACTTCCTTCAAAACATTTTGAATCTGCTGCATCAAAAGAAGTAATTTTAAACATCTCTGAACCCGTATAAGTTACAGATGCGATTGTCCAATTCCCTTTAATAGCTACTTGAGATTTCCTGTCAACATTAGTTGCAGCCACTGGAGCTGGAGTCTTACATGCAGCAAAGAAGGCAAGCAAGCTCACTAATAGTATTTTTTTCATTTGTTAATTTATTTGTTTTTTTTAATGTTTGCCTAATATACAACTACCGTGCCAATTTTATAGTTTTTTTAACAAAAACTACAATAATTCAGTCAATTTGTCATTTCAACAAATTTTGGTATTTATTTTGACTGTTCAAAGATATTAAAAATACTAATTAAAAATTCAAAATATGACAACAGGAAAAATTAATGTTTCGGTAGAAAACATCTTTCCCTTAATCAAGAAATTCCTATACAGCGATCATGAGATTTTCTTGCGTGAATTAATTTCTAACGGAACCGATGCTACATTAAAACTAAAACACTTAACCAGTATTGGCGAAGCAAAAGTTGAATATGGCAATCCTATTATCGAAATAAAAATCGATAAAGAAGCTAAAAAAATTCATATTATAGACCAAGGACTAGGAATGACTGCTAGTGAAGTAGAAAAATACATCAACCAAGTGGCGTTTTCTGGAGCGGAAGAATTTTTAGACAAATACAAAGATTCTGCCAAAGATTCAGGCATTATTGGTCATTTTGGTCTTGGTTTTTATTCTGCTTTTATGGTTGCAGAGAAGGTTGAAATTATCACAAAATCATACAAAGACGAACCAGCTGCACACTGGACTTGCGACGGAAGCCCTGAATTTACTTTAACTTCTGCTAACAAAACCTCTCGTGGAACTGAAATTGTTTTGCATATCGCTGAAGATTCATTAGAGTTTTTAGAAGAGGCTAAAATTTCTGGTTTACTAAATAAGTATAATAAATTTATGCCTATTCCTATTAAATTTGGAACTAGAACAGAGAAAATCGAACAAAAGAAAGGCGAATTTGTTGAAACAGAAGATAAAGAAAACATTTTTACAGAAGTAGAAGTAGACAATATCATTAACAATCCTAATCCAGCTTGGACAAAACAACCAACGGATTTGACTGATGCAGATTATAAAGATTTTTACCGTGAGGTTTACCCGATGCAGTTTGAAGAGCCTTTGTTTCATATTCATTTAAATGTAGATTATCCTTTCAACTTGACTGGAATCTTATATTTTCCCAAATTAGGATCGGATTTACAAATTCAGAAAGACAAAATTCAATTGTACCAAAATCAGGTATATGTAACCGATAATGTAGAAGGAATTGTACCCGAATTTTTAATGATGCTTCGTGGTGTGGTAGATTCTCCAGATATTCCGCTAAATGTTTCTCGCTCAGGATTACAAGCAGATGGTGCTGTAAAGAAAATTTCGAACTATATTACCCGTAAAGTTGCCGATAAACTAAAAGCATTATTTACTGAAAACCGTGAAGATTTTGAACAAAAATGGAACGACATCAAAATTGTTTTAGAATACGGAATGCTGTCGGAAGATAAATTTTACGAAAAAGCAGGTGCTTTTGTTTTGTACCCAACTATTGATGGTAAGTATTTTACTTTAGAGGAAATAAAAGAAAATCTGGCAGCAAAACAAACTGACAAAGACGGAAAATTAGTTGTTTTATACGCAGGAAACAAAGAAGCACAACATTCTTATATAGAAATTGCAAAAGACAAAGGTTATGAAGTATTGCTATTAGACTCTCCTATTATCTCACATTTGATTCAAAAAATTGAAGGTGATAACGAAAATCTAACTTTCGTTCGTGTCGATTCTGACCATATTGATAATTTGATTAAAAAAGAAGAAACTGCCATTTCTAAATTATCCGATGAAGAAAAAGCAAGTCTAAAAACATCTTTAGAAGCCTTTATACCAAAAGCATATTCTGTACAACTAGAAGCTTTAGATAGTAATGCTTCGCCGTTTATTATCACACAACCAGAATTTATGCGTCGTATGAAAGAGATGAGCCAATCTGGTGGTGGCAGTATGTTTGGCATGAGTCACATGCCAGAGATGTACAATTTAGTGGTAAATACAAATTCTGATTTAGCGACTTCAATTTTAAACAATAAAGACAAAAATGCTCAAGAAAACTTGGTTAAACAAGCTTTAGATTTGGCAAAATTGTCTCAAAATTTACTAAAAGGAGAAGAATTAACTGCTTTCGTAAAAAGAAGTTTTGAGCTGATTAAGTAATTAGCCAAAAGGCAAAAGTAAAAACCTGCAAGCTCAAACTTGCAGGTTTTTTAGTTAGTAATAATTCCGCTATCTTCTTTTTTCTCTTTATTAAGCAAATTAGCTTCTTCTTTTACTAATTTATTTTTAGTAGGAATTTTATAATTTAAAGTAAATCCGAACCTGCGTGTGTCATATTTATTTTCTAATAAAACAGGCATTCCAACGGCAGTAAATCCTTGCTTGCTAGTGTTTAAAATATCATCGAAATTTAATGACAATGACAGTTGGTCTTTTAGAAACTTTTTCGAAAAACTCATGTCTAAACTATGACCATAGGGTTGCGTAGAAACATAATAAAAATAATTTCCCTTAGTTGTTGTATAGTTATAATTAGCCACAAACTTAATTTCTTTTGGTAAAAGAATTTGCGACATCAAATTAATGATCCAAAAACCTTTTGTCTTTACATCTGGAAGCTTATGTATTTGATAACCCGTATAAATGTATAAAAAATTAATTTTATCAGGATTTACATCAAATTTTAAAGTTTCCTTGAGTCCTTTTGTAAATAACATATAAGGCAAGGGGATTCCGAAATTAAAATTATGAATTTCTATCTCGGAAATATTAACGCTCGTATTTGAAACCAAATTATTATTTGAAACAACTTTATTAGCTACTTGATTTTTTGCAACACTAACATTATATCCTACAAAAGCATAATCGAAGGCGCTAATTTTTATTTCATAATTATCAAAAACAGTAGGTTGTAATTGCGGATTTCCAGAATAGCTAACATTTTGATTTTGATAATTTGTATTGTTAGGATTTAGAGAAGAAGTACTTGGCAGGCTAATTTTCTTGTTATAATTAGCATTAAAATATATTTGCGAACCAAAATTGTATTGCAAACTGGCATTAGGAAAAAACCGAAATTGCTTAAAGGGAATTAAATTGGCTGTGTTTGTTTTTCCAGTAATATTATAATCTTCTGCCCTACCGCCTAAAATAAAATCGAATTTTTTGTATGTAGATTGCAATTCTACGTATCCAGCAGATGTTATTCTGGTATAATTTAAATTAGCTATTCCTGCGTTTTTAGCTTCAAAAGACAAATCATCTACCAAAGTTCCTATGCTAATTTTTCCTTTATCTAGAATATTTAAACCTTGTGAATAATCGATTTTAAAATTTAAATAATCTTGCAAATATGTGTTTTTTAAAACTGGAGCATTAAAAATATTAGACTCTAAAATAAAACTATTATCATTTCTAGTGAAATTAAATTTGAAGTCTAACTTTTTATTTTTATCTTCAAATCTTTTCTGATAAGCAGCCACAGCGTCTTGTCTTATAATTTTTGTCTTACTGGCATCATTAGAAACAAAACCAAAACCATTTCCTATTGTACTGGCATCGTTATTATTATGATTTACATCATAATTTAGCAACAACCTGTCTTTTTTTAAATCGAAAGTCAAAGCAGATTTCGCATAATAACTTCTAGACATTCTGTCGGAATCTGTATCTGATAAATTAGTTACAATATTATTCTCGTTTTTAGTAATTGTAGACCACAAAGCACTTTCTCTGTAACTTTGTCCTATATTTAATTGCCAACCAAAATATTTGTTTTTAGCATTTAGGAGCAAACTATTATTAATTCTTGATCGTAATTTGTCGTAGCTTGTAAAATTTAGTCCCGCACTATACGCAGCACTCAGATAGCTTTTTGCCTTTTTACTAGTTATGATATTAATGATGGCTCCGCCAGAAGTAGCAGGAAATTCTGCTCCTGGCTGGGTAATTACTTCAATTTTTTCTACGGCATTTGCAGGCATACCTTCTAAATATGCATTTAGCTCGTTTGATGAAATATTAAGTGGTCGCCCGTCCATATAAACATCTAATTGTTTTCCTTGATACATCATTCCGGCAACATCAGACAAAATTAAACCAGGTAATTTTTTTAACCCTTCCAAAACAGAACCAGAATTTAGATGCGATTGCCCCCCAAAATCAAAAATAGTTCTGTCTGCTCTTTGCTCGATCGCTTTTTTTTCTTTGGTTACAGAAACTTCGTTTAACGCAGTTGTTTTTTTAGATGTTTCTTGTGCAGAAACAGAAAAAAAATAAAAAAATAAAACGATGCAAAAGGAAAAATCTCTCATTATTAGGATATTTGATACAAAGGTTAGTCACTAAAATAAAATTTTGTTACAAATAATAATAAATTATATTAATTACCACACTTATGCGTTAGGGATTGCTTCGCTATATTTTTCTAAGAGTTCAGTAAACTATGGTTGTAACGAAAAACCCTAGCCTTTGTGGAAACGCCAAAATACTGAGAAGTTAAAAATGCTGTATATTCTAGAATTAATCTAAAACAATTAAACCTTTTCTTAATTTTAAAGTCTTATTAATAAACCTGAAAAATATTGTTGTCAATGTTTGGTTTTGTTCAAGTGTTCGTTTTATTTACGATTCATGATATGTGGTTTAGAAATTACGACACCGCTGGCAATACATAGTTATACTACCACAAAACACTTACACATCGTGTTTTTGTAGCTAGAAAATATATTCACCAAGAAGACAGTCATCAACTCTAGTATTTCATAATAGCAGCGCAACGGCTGTAATTCATAAAAACAGATGAGGAAACATCAAATTTTTAAGACCAAGACGACACTAATTTAAACCGCTCATGATAAACAATAATACACTATGGTCCTTACGGTTAGGTTTCTCTAATGAGCAAGCTAAAAATATTTTGGGTTTGGGTTTACAAAAATTCTTAGAGAAATCATTTCAGGCAAAATACGATTCTCAAATTCCCTCTTTTTTAGACGAAAGCCCAAAATCACTTACTGCGTTGCGTGACATTCGCCTGAAAATAAAATCTGACCCTGAAAGTACAAAAGAAATACGCAAAAAAGAAGAGCAAGTTTCTAATGAAATGAAAGCTTGGTGGATTAAGAAAATGATGACCCATGAGTTTCCGCTTCAAGAAAAAATGACTTGTTTCTGGCACAATCATTTTGTAGCTACTTATCAGAAAGTAAAAGTAAATTATTGGGTTTTTCAGCACAATCAGCTGTTGCGAGAAAATGCTTTTGGCAATTTTAAAGAACTTACAAAAAAAGTTTTGAAGAGTAATGCTATGGTTCGTTATCTGGATAATGTAGATAATCGAAAAGACAAACTAAACGAAAATTTAAGTCGAGAATTGCTAGAATTATTTACACTTGGCATTGGAAATTATACCGAAAGTGATATAAAAAATGGAGCAAAAGCCTTAGCAGGTTTGGGAATTGGCGAAAACCAAGCACAGTATCACAGCAATTTTGAAGACCATGACGCCATCACTTATCTAGGAAGAACAGGACAATTTAAAGCCGATGATTTAGTAGATATTATTTTCGAGCAAAAAAACACGCCTTATTTTATTACACAAAAAATCTTAAAATGGTTTATTTACGACAATCCATCAACTGAATTAGTGACTTATTATGGTGATTATTTTAAGAAAATGAACTTCGAAATAAAACCTTTGTTAACCAAAATTTTTACCGAAGAATTTACTAAAAAAACAGCAGGATCTAAAATTAAGAATCCGTTAGAATATAGTTTACAACTTATTTCAGAGTTGCAAATCGAATTAGAAAATCCAAAAGTTTTAGTCTTTTTTTTAAAAGACCAAGGAATGGATTTATTGAACCAACCCAATGTAAAAGGTTGGGTTGGCGGAAATTCTTGGCTCACCTCGCAAGTATATTTGCAACGAAATAATGTTGCCAATTTGTTTTGTAGCGGCAGAACTATTAATAGAAAGATGTTTAAAGTCGAAGAAAAAGACAATGAAGTACTTTTTCAGAAAATAAACATTAAACTCGATTGGAATAAAAATGGAAATAACAAACAAATCATTACCGAATTAAAAAATAGGTTGCTATTTGAAGTTGACGATAACACCCAGCAAGATTTCGAAAAAATATTAAAATATGATTTCGATTCTACTACTGAAGGTTCTGAAAATGCAGTTTTACGATTATTTAATGCCATGGTAAAAACGCCAGAATACCAACTAATATAAGTCGGAAAGTTAAAATATCGAAAAGTCCGACATATAAAGACTTTAGCATTGTATTATCTTCAATTTATCGATTAAATAAACAATTATTTTGGCTTAACATTTCAACTTTAAAGTATTTATATTTAAGACATTACGACTTTAAAAATTACAATCATGAACAGAAGAAACTTTCTATCACTTACAGGAACTTTTACTGGTGGTGCTTTATTATTACCCGATTTTTTGTTTGCTTTTGGTTCTCAACAAAATCTAATTATTAGCGAACAATGTTTGGTTTTTGTACAATTAAATGGCGGAAACGATGGTTTAAACACATTTGTTCCTTTCGAAAATCCTTTGTATTATGATTTGCGCCCTAAGATTGCCATATCAAAAAATGAGGTAATTAGTGCTACACAAGGCATGGCTTTTCATCCAGCTCTAAAAAATTTTGCAACCATGCAACAAAATGGTGATTTGGCTGTGATTCAAAACGTAGGGTATCCAGAACCTATTCGTTCCCATTTTCGCAGTCAGGAAATTTGGCAAACAGGTTCGGCTTCTAATCAGTATTTAAATGATGGTTGGCTGGGTCGCTACTTAGACTTGCAATGCAAAGAACACCATCCAACAGCGGGAATTAATCTAGATTCGATAGATAACTTAGCTTTAAAAGGACAAGCACCTAATTCGATTACGGTAAAAAATCCTAATCTATTTAAAACAAAAAGTAAAAACGATGATCCAATAGAATTATCTACAAATCCGCAGTTAGATTTTGTACGAAAAATAGCCAATTCGGTTACAGAAGGCTCGGACGAAATTCAGAAAGCATTGGCAAAATCGATCTCGGAAGTGAGCTATCCAAAAACGGGATTATCGAAAAATTTAGAATGGATTGCAAGATTAATAAAAGGAAATTTGAACTCGAAAGTGTATTATACTTCTATCGGAGGATTCGACACACATGATAATCAACTAGCTATTCATAATAACAAACTAACTGAATTAAATGATGCTATTTTTAATTTGTATACCGATTTAAAAAATGCCAAGCTCATGCAAAATGTAACCATTGTAGTTTTTTCAGAATTTGGTCGCCGTGTAAAAGACAATGGCAAAGGCACCGACCACGGAACGGCTGCTCCTATGTTTATTATTGGTGGAAGCAATACAGGAAAGGTATTGGGAAACAATCCTAACCTTTATGACTTAGACAATGGAGATTTAAAATATGAAACCGATTTTAGAAGTATATACACATCCTTATTGCAAAATAAATTAAATTTTGATGCCACAAAAATTGGGATTCAAAATAAAAAAGTGGAAGGTTTGTTTTAAAAAACAAAACACATGAACTAATACTAAAATTAGCCTTATCTTTGTCCGCTTTTTAAAATTTAAAAAATGACAAATAATAGTGTACTAAAAGGGGTTTTTCTAGTAGGATTAGGCGCAACGAGTTACGGCATGTTGGCTACTTTTGTAAAATTGGCTTATTCCCACACAGGAATTACTGGCAATCCTTTTACACCTGCCGAAGTAATTTCTGCTCAATTTATTATAGGAATTATCGCTATACTTATAATAAATGGCTATCAAAAATCAAAAAAAGGAACAGCCGTTATCAAGGCTTCTGCAAACAACATAAAACAACTAATGATTGCAGGAACTTCAACAGGATTAACCAGTATATTTTATTATTTAGCAGTCAAATATATTCCTGTTTCTATAGGAATAGTACTGTTAATGCAAACCGTTTGGATGGGTGTTTTATTAGAAATGTTTTTAGAGAAAAAAATGCCCTCTAAAATAAAAATAGTAGCCGTTTTTGTTGTATTATTAGGAACGGTATTGGCTACAAATTTAATTCAAAGCAAAATAAATTTCGATTGGCGAGGTATTATTTTAGGACTTTTGGCAGCAGCCTCATTTACCACAACAATGTTTACCGCAAACAGCGTAGCTACACAAATATCTTCGGCACAACGAAGTTTATACATGCTTTTAGGTGGTGCAATTATTGTTTTTGTTTTTACGCTTTTTACACAAACAACGCCATTTAATTATGATATTTTTTACAAATGGGGAATTCTTATTGCAATTTTCGGAACAGTAATTCCGCCTATGCTAATGAATGCTGGTTTTCCACTAACCGGAATTGGCCTAGGTAGTATCGTTTCTGCACTAGAACTTCCTGTTTCGGTAATGATGGCCTACTTTATTTTGAACGAAACCGTTATTCTCACACAGTGGATAGGAATCATTCTAATCATCTTTGCTATTGTGATTATGAAAAAATAAGATAAATCGAAAGAAAATTCGCTTTCTAATGCAATAGACGCATATTCAATTGTATAATTTTCAGACTAAAAAAAATGAATTAACTGCAACATTCTACTACCCGCCGCAGAAGATGGGCTCCACCCAAACTGAACTAATGATTAAAATTTTTCATAGCCAAATATACGAAGTTTTTTGGGGTCGGGATTTGATGTTTAAAACTCTTAATGAGTAATTTTTTATTTGTCTAACTTATTTATTCATTATAAGTACACCTATCACAAGTATTAGAATAGTAATGCTATATTTGTGATAGGTTTTCATTTTACTTAAATATCAGCGAGATTAACAACCGCCTTGACCATAAACTTTTATTTTAATTTCCTGATTATTTTTATCTTTAACAACTAATTCCGCTGAATAATCATAAGCCTCTTCGCTGGATTTTTTTATTACTTTAATCAAATGTATATATGCTGAATAATTTTCATTGGAGTAAATTGTAATTTCATCTTGACCTTCCTTAAAAGTAGAAATCCTTTTTAATTTCTGCATTTTACCATCTATAGAAATTATAGCTGTTGTGCCAAAATCATCAAAATAACTAAATTTATTTAAATTGAATTGAACTTTTGTCGTTGAAAAAACATAACTACATCCTGCCAATTCTTCTGGAATTTCTGTAAAAACAGTCAAATTGATTGGTTTTACAGATAAATCTTTAATTTTTTCTTCTTGAGATTTGACTACTAATTGTAGTTCGTTAATTTTATTTACTTTTTCTATGTTTTTATTTTCTTCAATTAAAAGAGACTGTTGTACTTTTTTAATTTCATCTAACAATTTTAAATTAGAAATACTTAAACCATTTATAACATTTACCAAAGAGTCTTTTTGATTATTTTTAGAAATTATTAAATTTTGATAAGCTACTCTAAGTTCTTTTTTATCCATTTTTTCAATTTCTTGAGAGAAAGCATTTTGGACAACGCAAAAAATGGTAAATAAAATTAATTTTTTCATTTTGATTAATATGATTAAGTATAAATAATTAAATTATTTCTATTTACTTTGAATTAAAGAAACAAAGTAAATAGAATGGAGTATTTTACTAATACTATTATAATTAAATTATTTAACTATTTTCTTCTTTTTCTTTTTAGCAAAATAATATATAATGTTTCCTATACCAAAAGTAAACCAAACAGTAACGAAAAAAACCACAACATGTCCTGTTGTTGAAGATTCGTTTCTAGTTAATAAAAAGTACTCTGGTGTTTCCTCTTTCAATTGCCAATCATTTGCTAGATACATTTTCATGTCTCTTTTAGCTTCTTCTCTTGCCATTTTTCTTTCAAGTTCTAATGTTTGATTAATTTCTTCCATAAATGTTAGTTTTATTTTTAGTTTACACCGCTAAAATAATACGCAAAAAATTATGCTTTTGAACAACTTGATGAAGTGGTTAAAAACGAATACAAAAACTACTTTTTAAGATATGAAGTAGAATTAAAAAATTTAAACCTGTAGTAAAATCACAACAAAAGTTCCGTCGGATTCTGTGAAATTTGTGGTTATTGGATTTAAAATTTGTGGTTGAATTAATCGCAATCTTTCCTCTGCTAATAGCAATGCTTTTGATTGATGTAGCTTTACTTTATTGAAAGAAGCTTTTCCTTTTCCGTTATCTTTTATATAACATTCTAATATATTTGTCTCTTTAAGTTGAAACAAAATATCTATAGTTGGATTAAGATGTTCGGCGTTAAAAGCGTGTACAAATACATTTTCAATAAACGGTTGCAACAACATGGTTGGCACTTCAATTTCTTGCGCATTAATATTTGATTCTACTTTTAGATTTACCTTAATTTTATTTCCAAAACGAGTATTTTCTATAAAAATATAGTTCTTTAAAAAACTAATTTCCTCTTGTAATGTTATGGTTTTCTTTGTAGAATTATCCAGCGTTAGTCGCATTAACTTAGCCAATTCGCTAACAAAATTTAACGAATTGTCAATATCATTACTAATTATAAAATCTTGAATGGTATTCATAGCATTAAACGTAAAATGAGGATTCATCTGACTTTTAAGTGCTTCTAATTTTGTTTCTGCAATACGTTGATTAATTAAAGCTTTTTCTTCTGCGTTCTTTTTTTTTCTTTTTACTACTACGAATACTAAAGCTGATAGAACCGAAAACACTATAATTGCAAACCACCAAGTAAGCCAAAAAGGTGGCGTAATTACTAAATTTAAAACTTTAAATTGTTTGGTTTCGCCAGAATTTAAATCTAAAATTTCAATTTCTAAATGATACTTACCACATGGTAAATAAGATAAAAATACGGTTGGTTTATCAGTATATGGACTCCAATTATTTTTGCTATTTAATCTGTATCTAAATTTTAATTTATTTGGAAACGGATGTCCAACAGGAATAAAATCTATAGAAAAAGAATTGTTTTTATAATCTGTAGTCAATTCATTTGAGTTAAATGTAAACCAACGACTATTTGTACCAACAAACGACTGATTATTAATCAATATAGATTGAATAACAACTTTTTCAACAGTCTTTTGTTTACTTAAAAGCTTATCTAAATTAAGTTTATAAAAACCATTTTGCGTTCCCAGCCATAATTCATTTTCAAAAATTTGTGAAGTTTTAAAAATACAATCTTTCAAACCTTGCTCTTTGTCTATAAGTCGAATTTTTCCGTTGTGGTAAATATTCACTCCTTTTTCTGTTCCTATAAAAATATAATCTTTATAACATTCTAAAAAATTGATACTATTTCCAATAATCTCTTTTTTTGAAATTGTTTTTAGAATTTTAAATTTCTTACTATCATCCACAATAAAAACAGTTCCAAATTCGGCGGCCAAAACTAATTGCCCTTTATTGTTAATTGCAATATGTTTAAATTTTTTCTCTTTCCAAATATTCTCAAATAAATACGACTTAAACTTTCCGTTTTGATGCACAAATAAGCCATTGAAAACAGAAATTAAATATGTTTTATCTTTATTATTTAGAATTTTAACAATGAACTGTGGCGTTTTATTATCAAATTTAGAATAATGTTTTCCTTGCAATTGATACACATTATCGTAAACATGAACGCCTGCATAGGTAATGGTTTCAATAAATTTATTATCTGAAGTGAAACCAATTTTTAAACTATGTTTAGGAATATAATTAATGATTTTACCTTTTGAATTAATTTCAAAAACTCCTAAATTACTACCTATCCAAATAGATTTTTTGTTTTTTACTAATTCATAAAAAACGATTTCATTGGCTTTAATATTGAAATTTAATTCAAAATCATGCGATTCTCTGTAAATGGTATTCAGTTTCTTTCTATTATTTTGGAAATAATTGGTTTGGAAATTTTTAAATTCATTTAACAATATGGTATTCGTTATTTTATCTGAAGAATTTAAAATGGAAAGACCTTTATTATGTAGCACAAATTTCGATTGATCAAGAAATTCAAAATCAACAATAGATAGATTTTTAAAATCTTCATATTTTATTGTTGCATCTAAACGTATTTCATAAATTCCTTTATCATTAGAACCAACATAAAGAACATTTCGAAGTGTATCATATACTACATTTAAAATTATCTTTGAATCTATTTCAAACTGATTAGAAACATTAATCATTTTATCGTTTTCAATTTTATACAGGCCACCATCTGGATTATAAACACCATCTGCAGCAGCAAAAATTAAAGAATCTTGAACTTTGGCGTATTGAAAAACAAAAGAAGTCCCAAACCGATTGGCTTTATAATTTGCATTTAATAAATTCTTAATATTTATTTTTTCTATGAAACCTTCTCTACTTAAAAGTAAATCATTTTTATCCAATAAAGCACCATAAAAATTTTTACCTGAATATACTGGTACAACCTTTGGAATAGTTGAACTTTCGTCAATTTTAAATATGCCATCAAAAACACTTACAAAATACACTTCGTTTTTATACACAAAAAAATTAATGCAAATAAAATCTTCCTTTGCTTTAGGAACTTTTGGTGTTACAATTTTATTTGTTTTTACATCAATAATCGAGATACCTTGCTCTGTCCCCACATAAATATTGTTTTTAAAAGGAAATAATTTTCGAGTTTTATCAGCAGCCAAGCCATCTTTAGAAATAAAAGGAGTAAATTTTTTGCCATCATATTTACTTATTCCACCACCATAACTGGCAAACCACATATTACCATCAGTATCTTGCGAAATATCCCAACAACTATTATGTCCTAAACCGTCTGCTTCACTTAAATTATAAAACTGACCATTTACAAATCGAGAAACACCATTTTCTGTACCAACCCACAAAACATTATCCTTAGCAATAAATAACGATCGAACAGCATTGTTTGGTAAACCGTCAGAAGTAGTATAATTAAAAGATGGGAGTTTTTGAGCAAAAGCAGTCGTTAAAACCAATAAAAATATACTAAGAAGAAATCGCATCCATTAATTTCTTTTTAGAAAACAAAGTATCCGAAACAGGAATACTATCACCTGTAATTAAATCTAACTTAAACTCGTCCGATTTAAACCCTTTAATATAATTTTTATTTACAATATAGCTTTTATGAATTCTAATAAAATTAGAATCAACTAAAATATCTTCAATTTCTTTTAACGATTTAGAAGTAAACAATTCTTTGTCAATTATGAATATATTAGAATATGAACCATCCGACTTACAATAAACAATAGAATTAGCCTGAATTACCTCAAAACCAGATTTCGTTGGGAAAACAATTCTTTGCTTATCTGTAAACTGATTATTAATATTCTCTGTTAATAATTTAAACCTATCAAAATCAATTTTAACATTCTTTTTCGACATAAATCTTGATAAAGCAATATTAAAATCTTCTTTACTAAATGGTTTAACCAAATAGTCTAAGGCGCTTTTTTTAATAGCTTCAATAGCATATTCTTTATAAGCAGTAGTAAATATAATTTCAAAATTAATTTTATCAAAATACTTTAAAAATTCAAAACCATTTTCGTCAGGCATTTGAATATCTAAAAAAACCAAATCTGGCTGGTACTTTTTTATTGCCCTAACTGCAGCTTCCACAGAATTACATTCTTCTACAACTTCAATAGTTTCTGAATGGTATCGCTCACAAAATTTCCTAAGAAAACTCCGAGCGTGCATTTCATCATCAACAATAATTACTTTAATTTTCATCTAATAAATCAATATCATTCAAAAATACGATTAAGTTTAGGAGTATCCAAAATATTTTATAAAAGCATGAAAAAAGGAAACAAAATACTCATTTTGGTTTACATAAGACTCAACTTTATCCTTGATCTATCCCTCCTTGATCCGTTTTACTAATATTTT
>NZ_MUHE01000047.1 GCF_002217405.1 Flavobacterium psychrophilum DSM 3660 = ATCC 49418
AACAGATTTATGTTTAATTAAATGTTAAAATTATTTTCAAACACAAATAATAGGTCTTAAGAATCGTTAATGTTAACTAGTTTTCTACAAGTAGTTTAGAGCTAAATTAAGCTTTATTTCGGATTTGCCAAATCTTCTAAATGCAAAACTAACTTCAAATTAAGTCTAAAACCCAAATTACTTGTAGCGTGTGTTAATACCATTTAAAGTTTAAATTTACTGGGATAAAAAAACATACAGTTTGTCATTCCGAGAAACGAGGAATCTCATCAAGTTATTCAAATTATGAGATTCCTCGTTCCTCGGAATGACAACATCCTCAATAAATATTCCAGTATTTTTAAAGCTAAATTGGTATTGCTCTTCCTTTTTTTTGTGATTTCTTAGTGTGCTTTGTGGTTAAACTTTATTTTTTAACGATAAATAACGGGATAGATATTTCGTGGCGCAATTTATTAACTGTTGTACCAAAAAGCAAATCTTTTATGCCACGATGACCATGAGTTCCCATAACTAAAACATCATAATTCCCTTGGTTTATAATTTTCGGAATCGCTTTGTCTGGTTTGCCAAAACCTAATATAGTGAACACTTTAAATCCTTTTTTGCAAAGCATTACTTCATATTCTTTCAACAATTTTTCATCTATCGAGGTTTCGTGATCATCGGCATTTTTCCCAAAAAGCATTGCTCCTACTGTTTCTACAACATGAATTAAGGTGTAGCTCGCTTCAATTCCACCTAATTCGAACGCTGCATTTATCGCCAGCTCATCGGCCGAAGAAAAATCGACAGAAATAGCAATGTTCTTTTTACTGTACGTTTCAGATGCCGAAAACTTAAGCACCATATTGTGTGGCAAATGGTTTTGAATATTAATTTTAGATTTAGTCATAAATGGTTTAAAAACAATATAAAGCAACAAGATTAAAAAACCAATAGATAACGGAACAACTGTAAACCACAATATTATTGGGTTTTCAGCTGTTTCTAACCAATCTTTAATCTCATTGAAAACCAATTTAGCATTTAGCGAAACTATAATAACAGCAACAATCCATGAAGCAATTTGAGTGGTTTTAGAAATAGCAAAACCTTTCATTCTATCTTTATCTGAAACAAAATGTATAAGTGGAATAATAGCAAACCCAAGTTGTAAACTCAAAATTACCTGACTCAAAATAAGCATTTTCCCAGTTACACTTTCGCCAAAAACAGAAATTACAATCACTGCAGGAACAATGGCAATTAATCTGGTAATAATACGACGAACCCATGGCTGGATACGCAAATTTAGATAACCTTCCATAATAATTTGCCCCGCTAGTGTCCCTGTAATAGTCGAACTCTGACCAGCTGCAATAAGCGCAACAGCAAACAATACAGGAGCCCAATTAGTCCCTAACATTGGTGCTAAAAGTTTGTGTGCGTCTTGAATTTCGGCAACTTCAAATAGTCCGTTTTTGTAAAATGTGGCTGCTGCCAAAATTAAAATCGCTGCATTTACAAAAAAAGCTAAGTTTAAGGCTATGGTCGAATCGATAAAATTATATTTCAAAGCTTGCTTAATTCCGGCAGTACTTCTATCAAATTTTCTGGTCTGAACCAATGACGAATGCAAATATAAGTTGTGTGGCATAACCGTTGCACCAATAATTCCAATAGCTATATAAAGGGCATTTTCGTTTGGCATAGATGGGATTAGTCCTTTTAGAACACTTCCTACTTCTGGTGCTGCAAAAATCATTTCGAAAATAAAGGATACCCCTATAATCATGACTAAGGCAATAATAAAAGCTTCCATTTTTTTAATGCCTTTATTAATTAGAAAAAGCAATAAAAAGGTATCTAAAACGGTAATCATTACGCCTTGCATGAGTGGAATACCAAACAATAAATTAATCCCTATTGCCATTCCTAAAACTTCTGCTAAGTCGCAGGCAGCAATAGCAATTTCGGCAAGAAAATAAAGAATATAGTTTATAAATGGCGAATAAGTTTCACGCGATGCTTGTGCTAAATCTCGTTGGGTTACAATACCTAATCGTGCACTCAAACTCTGCAAAAGCAATGCCATCATATTACTCATGAGTAAAACCCAAAGTAATGTATAACCAAATTGGCTTCCGCCAGCTATATCTGTCGCCCAATTTCCAGGATCCATATACCCCACACTAACCAAATAAGCTGGTCCAAAAAAGGCTAATATCTTTTTTAAAATACTAGTCTTGTTTTGTGTAGAAACAGATTCATGAACTTCTTCTAGAGATTTTCCCATATTTAAAAAATTAAATTTAGCAAATATAATTATATATTTTGTTTTATGTTAATATATTTTTTAGTTTTGCCTAAAAATAAATTAAGTATAATGAAAAAAATATTTTTATTACTATTTATCACTATTCTCTACTCTTGTGATGAATCTTATGTTGCTATTCCTAAAGATGACGAAATTTTAGACGGCCCTATAGATGGGCTTTCAACCGAAGAGTCAGCAAGATTCCTAAAAGGCGATGCCGCTTTTAATGAAGTCTTTACACGAGAAACTGGTTTGGGATCTACATTTGTAGCCACAAGTTGCATTAGTTGTCATGCTGGCGACGGGAAGGGACACCCCTTTACCACGCTCACAAGATTTGGGCAACCTAATGAAAACGGGAATATATTTTTGCACTTAGGTGGTCCTCAATTACAAAACAGAGCATTACCTGGATTTATGCCCGAACAAATTCCTCTTGGAGCAACTTTTTCAAAATTTACACCACCAGCCAATACTGGTTTAGGATTTTTGCAATTTATTACCGATGCAGATATACTAGCCATGTCCGACCCCAATGACGCTAATGGCGATGGCATATCTGGAGTGCCCAACTGGATTTTAATTCCCGAATACATAAATCCAGTAGATGCAATATCGCAAAACGGAAAACACATAGGTCGCTTCGGAAAAAAAGCGGCAACTTTCAATTTATTACATCAAACAGTCACCGCATACAATCAAGACATCGGAATTACCTCAACTTATAACCCGATCGACGTATATACTAACCAAGAAATTGATCCCGAAATAGCAACAAATATAGTTAACGACGTAGATTTTTACCTAAAAACATTAAAAGCACCACCTCGCCGCAATTCTGGCGATTCGCAAGTTATTCAAGGAGAAAATTTATTTAATAAAATTAATTGTGTGGGTTGCCATAAAGCAGATCTAAGTACAGGATATTCGCCAATTAGTGCTTTATCCTTCAAAACCTTTTCTCCATATACCGATTTGCTTTTACATGATATGGGAAGCGAATTAAATGACGGATATACAGAAGGAAGCGCAAAAACCTACGAATGGAGAACACCTCCTTTATGGGGATTAGGCCTTTCTGAAAACGCTCAAGGCGGAAATGTTTTTTTAATGCACGACGGAAGAGCAAGAAGTATCGAACAAGCCATTTCTATGCATGGCGGAGAAGCGACAAACAGTAAAACAGCTTTTAATAATCTCTCGCAGGGAGAAAAAAATGCTTTGATCAAATTCTTAAAATCTTTATAACATGAATAGAAAAGAATTTCTAAAAACTTGCGGTTTTGGTTGTCTAGCAGGAATTATTAGTACATCAATACTAGAGAGTTGTTCTACTTCTCGGGTTTTAACCAAAGAAATAAAAGGCTCAAATATTTTAATACCAATAACTGATTTTGAAATAAAAACCAATAAAAAAACAGGTTATAAAAAATACCTAATCGTTCAAAATGAAATTTTACGATACCCGATTTGCGTTTATCGATTCGATGCCAAAAATTATGCCGCATTACTCATGAAATGTACACATCAAGGAGCAGAATTACAGGCTTTTGGCGATAAATTACAGTGTGCAGCTCACGGAAGCGAGTTTAATAACAAAGGAATTGTAGAAAGTGGACCAGCAAGTTCAGATTTAAAAAAATTTCCCATAATAATAGAAAACAACACCCTAAAAATATCATTGAAATGAGATCACTAGTGACCACTTTCTTACTCATAATTAGCTTATTATGCCTCACAAAAACGCATGCTCAAATAGATGCAAGCCTTTTAAAACGCATTCAAAAAGACACAACAAAAACATTAAATATGGATGCCTTGTATAATCGTCCTGCACTAAATATCGAAAAAACCCCAATTTCTATTGGAGGATACCTAGAAACAAATTGGCAACACCTTACCACCGATGGCGTTTCAGAAGGGCATCAGTTTCAAGCCAGAAGACTCTCTATTTTTATGTCATCGGCGATAAGCAAACGTGTCAAATTTTTGAGCGAAATAGAATTTGAAGATGGCGGAAAAGAAGTAGCGGTAGAATTTGCTTCGGTAGATGTAGAATTTCATCCGCTAGTAAACTTTAGAGCAGGCATTCTTCTAAATCCTATTGGGTCCTTCAATCAAAACCATGATGGACCAAAATGGGAGTTTACAGACCGACCAATTTCGGCAACACAAATGCTCCCAGGCACCTTTAGCAATGCTGGAGCTGGTTTTTTTGGAAAAAAATATTCCGGAAAATGGATGATAGGTTATGAAGCTTATTTTACTGGAAATTTCGACAATTCAATCATTGAAAACAAAGAAAACAAAACGTTCTTACCAGCAGCAAAAAAAAACCCAGAACGATTTGAAGAAATAAATAGCGGACAACCTTTATTTACAGGCAAATTAGCCTTGCGAAATAACAAAATAGGAGAATTAGGCATTTCATACATGGGAGGAATTTATAATAAATTTCAAGACGACGGAATAATTTTAGATGAAAAACGAAGAATTAATGTGTTTGCCATCGATTTTAACACCACACTACCCAAAATTAAAACATTTATAACCGCCGAATTTGCCTGGATTAATGTAGATGTCCCCACAACATATACACAACAATTTGGCAACAAACAACACGGTGGCTTTATAGATATTGTACAACCAATTGTAAATAAAACCATTCTAGATTGGGAAAAAGCAACCCTAAATCTAGCTTGTAGGCTAGAATATGTCGATTGGAATGTGGGAAAATTTAACGAAACTGGTGGCAATATGGGCGAAGATATTTGGAGTATAATGCCAGCAATAAGTTTTAGACCAACTCCCGAAACAGTAATTAGATTAAACTATCGGTTTCAAAAACAACATGATATACTTAATAACCCACCAGCAATTACAGATGGATTTAGTTTGGGATTATCGACTTATTTTTAAAATATTAAAGCAAATATTACTAAATTTGCGTTCTTATTAAAACATTAACCACATAGAAACATAAATTTATATTTCTATAAATAAGAAAACTTTGCTTTTAGATAAATAATATAGCTAAATATAAAAATAATTTGCTACAAAAACTCTTTCGCTATGTTTATATCTGGTTAAGAATTTAATGGGTAAATCATTTAAAAAGACAATCAAGTTATGTTACAAATCGCATTTATTAGAGAAAATCAGGAAAAAGTAATCAAAGCTTTGGCAAAAAGAAGCATCGATGCTACCAGTATTGTTCAAGAAGTGGTACAAATAGACGAAAAACGTCGTGCCACACAAGTAGAATTAGATACTATTTTATCCGAATCTAATAGCATATCAAAAGAAATTGGCGATTTGATGAAAAGCGGCGAAAAAGAAAAAGCGACCGCTCTAAAAGAAAAAATTGCTACAAACAAAGAAAAAACCAAAGAACTCTCTGAAATTACAGAAGCTTTAGCAAAAGATTTATTAGACAAACTATATACCTTACCTAATCTTCCCGCAGATATTGTCCCTGAAGGAAAAACACCCGAAGAAAACCTAAACATTTTCCAGGAAGGTGACATTCCTGTTTTGCACGAAGAAGCACAACCACATTGGGAATTGATAAAAAAATACGACATTGTCGATTTCGAATTAGGAACAAAAATTACAGCACCAGGATTTCCTGTTTATAAAGGAAAAGGAGCAAAATTACAACGTGCGCTTATTTCTTATTTTTTAGATAAAAATACCGATGCGGGGTACCAAGAATACCAAGTACCACACATGGTAAACGAAGCATCGGCCTACGGAACTGGGCAATTGCCAGACAAAGAAGGACAAATGTACCACGATGCAAAAGACAACTTATATCTTATTCCAACTGCCGAAGTTCCTGTAACCAACATTTTTAGAGATGTTATTCTCAACGAAAACGAATTACCCGTTTTATGCACAGGTTATACGCCTTGTTTTCGTCGTGAAGCAGGATCATGGGGTGCTCACGTGCGTGGACTAAACCGTTTGCACCAATTTGATAAAGTAGAAATCGTACGAATCGAACATCCTGACAAATCGTATGAAGCACTAGAAGGAATGGTAGAACACGTGAAAAGCATTTTGCAAGAACTAAAATTACCATACAGAATACTTCGTCTTTGTGGCGGAGACATGGGTTTTGCATCGGCATTAACTTATGATTTTGAGGTTTTTAGCACAGCACAAGATCGTTGGTTAGAAATTTCGTCTGTATCTAATTTCGAAACTTTCCAATCTAATAGATTAAAATTACGTTTCAAAGATAAAGAAGGTAAAAACCAATTGGCACATACCTTAAACGGAAGTTCTCTTGCTTTACCAAGAGTATTGGCAGGAATTTTAGAAAATTATCAAACACCAGAAGGAATAGTAATTCCTGAAGTACTTAGAAAATATACAGGTTTTGATATCATCAACTAAAAAAAACAATCACACTAAGCTTGTTTAAGTCTAGATGTACTAATGAAACATAAAAATTGTTACATTAGTACATCATTTGTTTAATGACTATTTTATTTTTATTAATTGCAAACACACAAAGTTGTCATTCTAAGAAACTAAAGAATCACATTAAATAATTAAGTGAGATTTCTACTTTGCCGAAATGACAAAGACAAACACTTCGATACAAATCATAAATCGTTATATTACCCATGAAAAACTTATTTCTATATATTGTTTTGTTACTTCCAATGTTTGTTTTCTCGCAAAACGAACAATTGGCGCAAAACTATTTTGACAGAGGTGAGTTCGACAAAGCAACGCTTATTTATGAAGATTTAATAAAAGCCCAACCCAATAATTACAATTATTTTCAGAAGCAAGTTACTTGTTTCCAACAACTAAAACAATTTGACAAGGCCGAAACTATTATTAAAAACAGAATAGAAAAAACCAAACAACCCAATTTATATATCGAATTAGGGTATAATTATCAGTTGCAAAAAAACACCGATAAAGCCGATAAAAACTACAGAATTGCCCTCGAAAAAATAAAAGAAAACCCAAACAACGTATATGCGGTTGCCCGAGATTTTGAGCAAAAAGTATTGGTCGAACAAGCTATCGAGGCATATCGTTTAGGAACTTTAGGTAATCCTGAGGCAAATTTCGATTATCAAGTGTCATTATTACAAGGTCAGTTGGGAAAAATAGATTTAATGATCGATACTCTGCTCGATTATTCATTTAAATTTCCCATAAATGCGCCATTGGTACAAAACCAATTAACACGCTTTATGTCTGAGGATTCTCAGAAAAAATTTTCAGATAGTTTAAAAAAAGCCTTGCTTATTCGCACCCAAAAATCACAAGATATTTTTTGGAATCAGTTTATGAGTTGGTTTTTTATTCAACAAAAAGACTACGGAAAAGCATTTATACAAGAAAAAGCAATTTTTAAAAGAAGTGCCAATAATATAAGCAATATCATTAATTTAGCAAAGCTAACTATCGATGATAAAGAGATAGAAACCGCTACCGAAATCTTAAATTTTATCTTACTAAATACACAAGATTTAGAATTACAAATGGAAGCTCATTATCAATTAATATCAATAGATATTAATAAAGCAATCAGAAAAGACTACCCAATTATAAAAGAAAAACTCGATTTGTTATTAACGAAATACGGAATTTCTCCTTATTCTATTCGCTTACAAATTCTGAATGCACATTTTGATGCCTTTTATTTAAAACAATTCGAATCGGCTAAAACAGTTTTAACCAAAGCTTTAGATTTACCTTTAAACAATTACCAAAAAGCAGCTGTAAAAATGGAGTTGGCAGATGTTTTACTCCTAGACGAAAAATTTAACCAAGCCATTATTTATTATGCTCAAATACAAGACGGTTTAGAAAACGATCAAGTCGCACACGAAGCCAGTCTAAAAATGGCAAAAGCAAGTTATTACAAAGGAGATTTCGATTGGGCACAAAAACAATTTACGGTTCTTAAATCATCAACATCGCAACTTATAGCTAATGATTCGATGGAATTATTCTTACTCATTAGCGACAATACTGTCGAAGATTCGACACAAGTGGCTTTAAAAAAATTCTCGAAAGCAGATTTTTTAGGGTATCAAAACAAAAACACCGAAGCATTACAAGCATTTGAAACTATTTTACTGCAACATAAAGGAGAAAAAATAGAAGACATAACTTTGCTACGAATTGGAAAACTATACGAAAAACAAAATAATTTTATTCAAGCACTTAACTATTACCAACAAATAATAGACCAGCACGCTAACGGAATTTACATAGATGAAGCCTTATTCTTTACGGCCGAAATTTACAGAAAACAACTACCCGATATTGCAAAAGCAAAAACGTATTATGAGAAAATAATCTTCGCTCACCAGGACAGTATTTATTTTGTCGAAGCTAGAAACAATTACAGAAAATTACGAGGAGATACAAATTTATAAAAAGTTGATTCGGTTATTTGTTGATTTGGTTATTCGAATCCACAAATAACCAAACCCACAAATAACCGAAATATGATAATATACAACGTAACAATAAACATTCACGAAAGTGTGCACGACCAATGGTTTTCTTGGATGCAGGAAAAACACATTGCCGATGTTTTAGCAACAGGTAAATTTACCTCAGCCAGAATGGTCAAAGTTTTAATAGAAGAAGAAATGGGCGGAATTACCTATTCTGTTCAATTTACAACAGATAATAAAGAAACTTTACAAAAATATTATGAAGAAGATGCGCCAAAAATGCGTGAAGAAGGATTAAAGCTTTTTGGGGATAAAATGTTGGCTTTTAGAACAGAATTGGAAGTAATCAGTGAACATTAAATAGATTATTAAAGATTAGACTACCTAAATCTAATCAACTTAAAAATACACAATAAAATAATCTATTAGAATTATGGAAGCAGTAAAAGCAAAAAAACACCTCGGACAACATTTCCTAAAAGACGAAAGTATCGCAAAAGACATTGCCGACACTTTAAACCTAGAAGGTTATGACAATGTACTAGAAATAGGGCCTGGAATGGGTGTGCTCACAAAGTATTTATTAGCAAAAGAAGTTACAACTTATGTGATTGAAATAGATACCGAATCAGTAACTTATCTCGATCAAAATTACCCGAAACTAAAAGATAAAATCATCTCTAAAGATTTCTTAAAATACAATATTAACGAAATTTTCGAAGGCAAACAATTTGCCATTATTGGAAATTTCCCGTACAATATTTCGACACAAATTGTGTTTCGTGCTTTAGAATATCGCAACCAGATTCCAGAATTTGCAGGCATGTTCCAGAAAGAAGTAGCCCAAAGAATTTGCGAAAAAAAAGGAACAAAAGCCTACGGAATACTATCGGTTTTAGTACAAGCATTTTATGATGCCGAATATTTATTTACAGTCGATGAAACCGTATTTATCCCGCCGCCAAAAGTAAAATCGGGTGTATTGCGTTTGCGAAGAAAAAAAGATTATAGTTTGCCATGTGGCGAAAAATTATTTTTCACAGTAGTAAAAACGGCTTTTCAACAACGAAGAAAAACATTGCGAAACAGTTTAAAAACATTAAATTTGTCGGATATTCTGCGGGAAGACGAAGTTTTTAATCTTCGCCCAGAACAATTAGACGTGCAACAATTTATAGAACTGACAAAAAAAATAGAAGCCGATGGAATTTAAAATCAGCAAAGATCTAATAAAAGAGTTAGAGCAACTTATTGAGCAAAAAGACGACCAACAATTGGAGCTTTTGCTAAATGACATGCACCATGCTGATATTGCCGAAATTCTAGACGAACTAGATTTTGACGAAGCAACCTATATTTTTAAAGTTTTAGATTCCGAAAAAACAGCCGAAATTCTATTAGAACTCGAAGATGATTTAAGAGAAAACATACTAAGTAGATTATCCCCAAAAGAAATCGCCGAAGAACTAGATGAATTAGAAACCAATGATGCTGCCGATATTATTGCCGAACTTTCTAAAAGCAAAAAAGAAGAAGTAATATCAGAACTTCAAGACGTAGAACATGCCAAAGATATTGTCGATTTATTACGTTACAAAGAAGACACCGCTGGCGGAATCATGCACAAAGAACTCGTAAAAGTTTACGAAAACTGGAACGTACTTACCTGCATAAAAGAAATGCGAATTCAGGCCGAAAACATTTCTCGAGTACACTCTATATATGTTGTAGACGAACAAGACAAATTATTAGGAAGACTATCGCTCAAGGACTTACTTACAACCTCAACAAAAACACCAATTAGCGAAGTTTACATCAAAAAACTAAACTCGGTAATGGTAGACACCGAAGATATTGAAGTAGCTCGAATCATGCAAAAATACGACCTAGAAGCAATTCCTGTAACCGACGAATTAGGCCGATTAGTAGGTCGAATTACCATAGATGACATTGTAGATGTAATAAAAGAAGAAGCCGAAAAAGACTACCAATTAGCAGCAGGTATCACCCAAGATGTAGAATCTAGCGATACTGTTTTAGAACTAATGAAAGCAAGATTACCTTGGCTTTTAATCGGAATGGTTATCGAAATTATTGCATCAAAAGTACTAGAAGGAAACCAAACCTCAGTTCAGGAATATTTTACTTTAATGATATTTGTACCATTGCTATCGGCTACAGCCGGAAACATTGGCGTACAAGCATCAGCAATTGTCGTACAAGGCTTGGCAAACGGAACCCTAAAACAATACAGCAGACAATACTTATCTAAAGAACTATCAGTAGCCTTAATTTCAGGAACAATAATATCCCTGTTTTTATTTTTGTATCATTCCCTAATGTACCAACAATATTTAGTAGGATTTGCAATCTCTATCTCTATGTTAGTAGTAATCTTATTTGCCGCTACACTAGGAGTATTAGTCCCCCTATTTTTACACAAAAAGAAAATCGATCCAGCCATAGCCACAGGACCATTTATCACTACTACAAACGACGTATTTGGCATTATGATTTATTTTTGGATAGCCAGATTAATATTAGGTTTTTAAAATTAAAATTATGAAAATACACATCATAGGTGGCGGAAATTTAGGCGTTGCCATCGCTTTAGGAATAACAAAATACACAACAAACAATCACGTAACCGTTACAAAAAGAAACCAAGAAACCATTTCCTACTTACAGGAAAAAGGAATCGAAATCTCTAACAACAACACACACAATATTCAACAAGCCGACATTATCATTCTAACCGTAAAACCACATCAGGCAGAAACAGTATTAAAAGAAATTTCTGATAAAATTAAGCACAAAACCATCCTATCGGCAGTCAGTGGCACAACAATAAACACCCTTCAAAATATAGTAGAAAACAACCATACAATAATACGAATCATGCCCAATATCGCCATACAATTTGGCGAATCAGCCACCTGCATTTCGTTCGAAGAAAAAGACAAAAACCAAGCCCAAAAAGCAATTTCCTTATTCCAACAACTAGGAACAGCACCCGTAATCGAAGAAAAACTAATGGATGCCGCCACCGTTCTTGGCGCTTGCGGCACCGCTTATGCCCTACGCTACATTCGCGCCTCCATGCAAGCCGGAATAGAAATAGGTTTCGATGCCCAAACCGCACTCGCCATAGCAGCACAAACCGCAAAAGGCGCCGCAAAAATGCTCCTAGAAGAAAAAGTACACCCAGAACAACTCATAGACAGAGTAACCACCCCGCAAGGATGCACCATCGTAGGACTCAACGAAATGGAACACCAAGGCTTCAGCTCATCATTAATAAAAGGAATAAAAACATCATTACAAAAAATAAAAGGGTAATTATTTTGGCATTCCCCTCCTAAAAAAGTCGGGTCGGGCTTTGCGCTTGTAGTCCTCGCACTTCCTTCGTCAGGCTGTGGGCTACCGCTACAATCCCTAATGCGAGAGCACTCTAACTACATGATATAAATTCAAACAAAAATTTACATAAATTCGTAAGTATTTATATTATAAATGTACCAGAATTAGTATATTTATCATATAAATACCTTGTGTACTTTGTGCCATACTTTGTGAACTCCGTGCTTCAAAAAAAAATAAAATGAACCCACAAAACATAAAAATACTCCACCTCGACAGCAACCACCCATTACTTATGGCGCAATTGCAAGAAGCAGGATTTATAAATCACGAAGATTACAACTCTTCAAAAGAAGAAATCGAGACAAAAATTCAGGACTATCAAGGCATCGTGATTCGCAGCCGATTCAAAATAGACAAAACATTTCTCGACAAAGCCACTAATTTACAATTTATAGCCCGAGTAGGTGCAGGACTCGAAAGCATCAATTGCGATTATGCACTCACAAAAGGAATACAACTCATTGCAGCACCCGAAGGCAATAGCAATGCAGTAGCAGAGCACACACTAGGCATGCTGCTTTCGCTAATGAACAACCTCAACAAAGCCAACAAAGAAATTCGCTCCGGACACTGGAACCGAGAAGCAAATCGTGGGCACGAACTCGACGGAAAAACCATAGGAATTATAGGTTACGGAAACATGGGAAAATCATTTGCCAAAAAACTTCGAGGCTTCGATACACAAGTTTTATGCTATGACATACTCGAAAATATAGCCGACAGCAATGCCAAACAAGTAACTTTACAGGAACTACAACAAAAAGCAGATGTGGTAAGTCTTCACATTCCGTGGACTCCCCAAACCGATAAAATGGTTAATACCCATTTTATTACTGCTTTTGCAAAACCTTTCTGGCTAATAAATACCTCACGTGGCAATAATGTAGTAACTCACGATTTAGTTACTGCTTTACAGTCTAAAAAAATAATAGGCGCAGGACTCGATGTTTTAGAATACGAAAAACTATCTTTCGAAAACTTATTTGAAGAACAAAAACCAGCTGCTTTCGAGTATTTGCTACAAGCACAAAACGTTTTACTATCTCCCCATATTGCAGGCTGGACTATAGAAAGTAAAGAGAAGTTAGCCCAAGTTATTGTACAAAAAATAAGAAAAAAATATTTTGGTCTAACCGAAGGATTACAACACAATAACGGGAATTAAAGGCATTTTCTATCTAACTAAAAGTCATGAGGGTTTTTATTAAACCTATTCAAGCAAGTAATACCATTTAAAGTTTAAATTTACTGGGATAAAAAAACATACAGTTTGTCATTCCGAGGAACGAGGAATCTCATCAAGTTATTCAAATTATGAGATTCCTCGTTCCTCGGAATGACAACATCCTCAATAAATATTCCAGTATTTTTAAAGCTAAATTGGTATAAAACAAAAAAGGCGAGAAAATTAATATTCTCGCCTTTTTTGTTTTAATCCTAGCACTCCCCTTTTTCTGCTAATTTCCTTTCTAATTCTGCCTGAAATTCTTCCATAACAGGCTTCATAGTACTTTCGGGAATATCTGCAATTCTAATATACATTAATCCATCTACAGCGTTATTAAACAAAGGATCTACATTAAAGGCAACTACTTTTGCATTTTGTTTGATGTATTTTTTTATTAAAACTGGCAAGCGCAAACTACCTGGCTCTAGTTCGTCTAATAATTTATCAAATTTAACCAAATCGGCTTCAGCTTCATTAAAAATAAAATCCTTATCGGCATCTTTTAGTTTTACTTTATACTCTTTTTTGGGATGAATATATTGTGCCACATAAGGGTCATAATAATTAGATTTCATAAACTCGATCATGAGCGATTTAGAGAAATCTGAAAACTGATTACTTATGCTTACCCCACCTATTAAGAATTTATGCTCTGGATGACGTAAAGTAGTATGCACAATCCCTTTCCAGAGCAGGAACAATGGCATTGGTTTTTGCTGGTATTCTTTAATAATAAATGCCCTACCCATTTCGATAGACTTGCTCATCATATCATATAATTCTGGTTCGAAACGAAACAAATCTTGAAGATAAAACCCATCTATTCCATATTTTGCAAATATTTCTGATCCTAATCCCATTCTGTAAGCGCCTGCAACTACTTTGGCTTCTGAGTCCCATAAAAAGAGATGGTGGTAATGTTTGTCAAACGAATCAATATCTATCGATTCATTTGTACCTTCTCCCACTTCTCTAAAAGTAATCTCACGCAAACGACCTATTTCGTGCAAAACATTAGGAATATCATCTGCTTTTGCAAAGAACACTTCATAATTTTTACTTTGCAATAGTCGGTCATCATTTTTGCGAAGATGATCAATCTCGACAATCATTTTTTCTAAATTGGCGCCTGTAACAATCTCTTTTGGGTTTTTTGGCAATTTTAAACTAGGCACTGTGAGCAGCTTACTTTCCTTTTCGAAAGCATTAGCCAGCATATATGTTTTTTTGCGCAAAAATTCCGAATAGGCCTCGATTGTTTCATGCTCGTTTTGCTCTGCTACAGAAATTGGTTTTCCTATACGAACTTTAATTACACGATCCTTCTGTGTTAGCAACTCCGAAGGGAGTTTTGCGGTACGAAGCGTGCTGCTAATTTTAGATAAAAAGTAAAAAAAGCGACTGTTTTTTGCATGAAAATAAATAGGAACTACAGGAACTTGGGCTTTTCTAATTACTTTGATAGCGCCTTCTTCCCATGGCTTATCTACCATTATTTTGCCGTCCTTATAAGTAGAAACTTCGCCCGCAGGAAACATTCCCAATGGTTTTCCGTCTCTTAGATGACGAAGTGTTTCCTTAATTCCTATCACACTCGATTTTGCGTCTTTATGATCCTCAAAAGGATTTACAGGCATAATATAAGGCTTCATAGGCTCTATCCTATGAAGTAAAAAATTAGCAATGATCTTAAAATTAGGTTCTCTTTCGAGCATTAATTTTAATAATAAAATACCATCAATACCCCCAAGAGGATGATTGGAAACCGTAATATAGGCACCCTCTTTAGGCAAACGTTTGAGGTCTTCTTCTGGAATTTCGAACTTAATTTGAAACTCATCTAATATAGCATTCAAGAATTCTAACTCAGACAAATGCTTATTTTTGTCATAAATTTCATTAAGCGTCGATATCTTAAGTGCCTTCATGAGTAACCATCCTGAGAAAGTTCCCAAAACTCCATATTTGTCGGTATTTATTGCTTTTGCAACTTCTTTAGCGGTAACTAAACCCATTTATCTCTGAATTTTTGGCGAAAAGCAAAGATAACAAAACTTGTCTAATTTTAAGAAAAACTTTCATCTTAATCTGCACACCCCTAATTATGATTAAATAAAAATCGTTGATTATAAAGACTTTAAAAGTAAATAAAATTTATTTTTAAAATTGCCTATTTTTTCTATACTTTTGATAAAAAAGACTCCCATTTCAATGAAAATAATTTCCTACAATGTAAACGGAATTCGAGCAGCCATTACCAAAGGATTTATCGATTGGTTACAAGCCGCAAACCCTGATGTTATTTGCCTTCAGGAAATAAAAGCCACCCAAGATCAAATTCCTACCGATGCTATTACAGCAGCAGGGTATCCGTATCAATACTATTTTTCGGCACAAAAAAAAGGATACAGTGGCGTAGCCATTCTTTGCAAAACCGAACCCAAAAATATAGTTTTTGGCACAGAAATAGACCACATGGATTTTGAAGGACGAAATATTAGAGTAGATTTTGATGACCTTTCCATCATGAGTTTGTATTTGCCTTCCGGAACAAATATCGAAAGATTAGACCATAAATTTATGTTTATGGATGATTTTCAGAACTATATAAACAATCTAAAAACTAAAATCCCAAACCTTATTATTTGTGGCGATTATAACATTTGCCATGAAGCGATAGACATTCATAACCCGACACAAAACGCCAAAACATCAGGTTTTTTGCCCGAAGAACGTGCCTGGCTAGATGCTTTTATTAAATCTGGTTTTGTAGATAGTTTTCGCCATTTTAACAAAGAACCCCACCACTACTCTTGGTGGAGTTACAGAGCTGGTGCTCGTGGCAACAACAAAGGCTGGCGCATCGATTACAATTTAGTTAGCGAAACACTCAAAGAAAGAATAAAAAGAGCCATTATTTTACCTGATGCAAAACATTCTGACCATTGTCCCGTTTTAGTAGAAGTAGAATGATAAAAAATTAAGATTTATAAAACCTGTGCGCTACTAAAAAACAAACAATAATTTAAATAAATTTAAAATAATGATAAAAAAAATTTCCCTAGGATTATTAGTACTAAGCCTAACAACCTCATGCGTTTCTAAAAAAATATTTGCCGATTTAGAAACAAAATTTGCCGAACTAAAAAAAGAACGCAATGCTCTTTCTGATGAAAATGAAACTTTAAAAACAACTAAAAACCAGTTTCAATTAGACAATGCAACACTAAAAACAGAACTCGACAAGCTAAAAGCAGAAAGAGATAAACTCGCTGCCGACTATGCTGCATCAAGCAACAACCTAAAAACATTACAAAGTTCCTACAACGCCTTAGAGAAAAATAGCGACGAATCTCTAAAAGCAAACATGGACAAAAATCGTGATTTATTAGCACAACTAGAAGCTAAGGAAAAAGCTCTTGCTGCCGAAAAAGGACGTTTAGCAAAATTAAGCGGAGACTTAAAAGACCGCTCTGACAGGGTAAACGAATTAGAAGCGCTAATTGCAGCCAAAGAAGCGTCGATGAAAAAACTAAAAGAAACTTTATCTAAATCGCTAAAAGCATTTGAAGGAAAAGGACTTACCGTACAACAAAAAGACGGAAAAGTATATGTTTCTATGGAAAACAAATTGCTTTTCGAATCTGGCAGTTGGGCTGTGGGTACCGAAGGTAAAAAAGCAGTGGTTGCCGTAGCTAAAGTTTTGGGCGATAATCCAGACATCTCTATCCTAATAGAAGGCCATACCGATAATGATAAATTTGCAGGAGCAGTTGGTCAAATAGAAAACAACTGGGATTTATCTACAAAAAGAGCAACATCTATTGTAAATATTTTAGGCGAAAACCCTAAAGTAAATAAGCAAAACCTAACCGCAGCTGGTCGTGGAGAATTCTCGCCACTTATGAGCAATGACACACCAGAAGGAAAAGCAAAAAACAGAAGAATCGAAATTATTTTGACTCCAAAATTAGATGAAATCTCTAAAATGTTAAATGACATATAAGCCCTAAAACACAAAGATTCTAGGCTCTAAGATTTTCTTAGAGCCTTTTTTTCCTTTAAAAAAATTTGTATCTCAAAACCTCAGCTCCTTTTCAAAAAAACCTTTATACCTTTGCACCTCACGCCTTAAAAACATGAAATACAACACACTACCAAACACAAATTTAAAAGTTAGTACTATTTGCCTTGGCACCATGACTTTTGGCAATCAAAATACCGAAGTCGAAGCCCATTCGCAATTAGATTTCGCTATCGAAAAAGGAATCAATTTTATAGATACTGCCGAAATGTATCCAATTGGAGGAAACGAACACATTTTTGGAAGTACCGAACGTTTTATTGGTTCTTGGATTCAAAAAATTGGTCAAAGTAAAAGAGAAAATATAGTTTTAGCGACAAAAATTGCTGGCCCTAATCGTGGTATGGCTTACATTCGTCAGCCATTAAATTTTTCTAAAAAAAGCATTCATCAGGCCGTTAATTTAAGTTTAAAAAATTTACAAACAGATTATATCGATTTGTACCAAATGCATTGGCCAGAACGTATCATGAATATGTTTGGACAGCGTGGACTTTCTAAAATAGACGAACAATGGAAAGATTCTATTTTTGATATTTTAACCGTTTTTGATGAATTAATAAAAGAAGGAAAGATAAAACACCTTGGGGTTTCTAACGAAAATCCTTGGGGAGTTATGCGCTTTTTGATGCAAAGTGAGAAACATAATTTACCAAAAATTGCTACAATACAAAACCCATATTCTTTATTAAATCGTTTGTTCGAAGTAGGTTTGTCTGAAATTTGCATGCGAGAAAATATAGGATTATTAGCCTATTCTCCTTTAGGTTTCGGGTTTTTAACAGGCAAACATTTAAATGGCATTCGAACCAATTCTCGTCTTGAATTATTCCCAAATTTTACTAGATATACTAACGAAAACTGCTACAAGGCAACAAAATTATATCAAGATTTAGCACAAGATTTGGGACTAACAGTAACTGAATTAGCACTTGCATTTGTAAATCATCAGCAATTTGTAACTTCAACAATAATAGGCGCAACAAGTATAGACCAATTAGAAGAAAATATTAATGCTTTCGATGTCATGCTAACCGATGCTGTTTTATCAAAAATTAATAAGATTCAGGAATTAATTCCAAATCCTGCGCCTTAATTAGAAATGATAAAAAGCATCTTCAAAATGTTCGATTTTAAACTCTTTTCTTTCTTTGTAAACCGCAATAATATCGAAACGAATTTCTAAATCTAAATCGTTCGAAATCACATATTCATTAACTGCTTTTACTAAAAGCTGAATTTTAGCAGGTTTTACAAAGTCTTGAGGCGAACCAAAATCTATTGACGAACGTGTTTTTACTTCAACAATCACTAAAATATTTTCTTTTTGAGCAATAATATCTATTTCCGCTTTCTGGAAAGTCCAATTGGTTTCTAGAATAGAATAGCCTTTTTTTTGAAGAAATTCGACCGAAAGGTCTTCGCCAAATTTTCCGAGATCATTGTGTTCTGCCATAATTATTATTCCTTTTGTCATTTCGACGAAGGAGAAATCTCATAATGCAAACAATTTGATGAGATTTCTCCTTCGTCGAAATGACAACTTTACCTTAAATTATTCAAAAACCACTGTACTACATTCATTATTTACACTCATAGAAACTTTATTTCCCATAACTAGCGCCCTATTGTCTTGAATATGCCCTGCGGGAAATTCGTAAATAGTAGGAATATTGTATTTTTTAGTTACCTCATCTATGATTTGTAGTGCGTTTTTTCCCCAAGGAATATCGTTATCTTTCATTTTTGTCATGCCGCCCACGATTATTCCTTTAATACTTTCTAGACAACCATTGCGTTGCAGGTTTATCATCATTCTATCTATATGGTACAAATATTCGTCGAGATCTTCCATAAAAAGGATTTTATCATCGCAATTTATTGCCGATTTAGACCCTAACAAACTATATAGAATAGACAAGTTTCCGCCTACTAATTCTCCCGAAGCTTTTCCGGGTTTATTCATAAAATGCGAATCTATTTCATATTCCAAACGCTCTCCAAAAAGGGCAATTCGCAAACTCTCTTTAGCTTCTTGGGTAGCTTTAGAGCTTACAGGCATTATCCCGTGAATAGATTTATAACCCATCGTATTGAGATGGTTGTGCAAAACCGTGACATCGCTAAAACCAATAATCCATTTTGGATTTTCTTTAAATTTTTTAAAATCTAACAAATCTATCATTCGCACGGTTCCGTAACCCCCACGAACACACCAAATGGCTTTTATGTTTTGGTTGTCCATTTGGTTTTGAAAATCGGCTGCACGTTGGGCGTCGGTTCCTGCCAATTGGTTTAAATCGAGTCCTATGGTACTTCCAATTTTTACGTTTAATCCCCAACTGGTGAGTAAATCTTTGGCGAATTTTAAATTATCATCGATGTTTTTACGTGCGGTAGCAACAATAGCAATAGTATCGCCTTTTTTTAAATACGGTGGTGTTATCATTTTGGTTTGGGAATGACTGTTTGAAATGGTGAAAAGTAAAAATAGTAAGAATGCTTTTTTCATTTTGAAATAATATAAGCAAATTTTAATTATCGGTAAAAATAAAAATAGATAATTGCGCAGATAATTAACAAGAAAAATAAAAGCCCAAATCTTATAGAAACAACATCTTCGTGTTTTTTTGAATTAACAAAAGTATCAAACATTGTTGCTATTAATATCCATCCTAGAAATAACCAAAACCTTCCAACTATATCTCCAAAAACAGTAGTGTTTTTTAGAATTATGCTTGACGGATTAAACATTAAAAATAATAATATTGATAAATTTAAAATCGATAAAAATAAAGTAGAATAATTGATAATTTTTTCAGCTCTTGTAATATATGTTAGATTAATATTTACAATTTTTTCAGCTGGAATAATCATAATATGTCCAGGTACATCTTTAATATTATTGGGTGGCAATTCTCTTTTAAATCTTCTAACATCAGTCAAATAAATTGCTTTTAAATCTCCTGTGTTTTTACAAATAGTATGCTGTCTTAAAAAACCTTTATAAAGTTTTGTTCCTTCATTTCCTACATCAATTAATACATCAGCCTCGGTTAACAAAACTTTCTGATTTGGTAGTATTCCTCTAAAGTCTTTAAACTTTAAAGATTCTCCACTCAAATAATAGTGCCAATAATTATTAAATCTTAAAGGTGAAAATTTTTTGTCTAAATCTAAATTTCTTACAACTATCCAACAAAATTGTGCAATTATAAAAGAAATAAAAATTGCAACAATTAGGTAGGCAAATACCCAGCATAACAATTCAAAATTAAAGAACTCTTTGGGTAAAGAATTGGATTTCAATTTAGTGTAGACCGTGTTTATAAAGCTATAATTATTAAGAATTGGTTTTCTGTAAATCAAATTTACAAATGTGAAATAAGAAATTATTTGAATTACCAATCCTGGTACTAAACTAATATACAAAGTATTTATCCAGTTACTTGAACTAAACTGTTTTGAAAACTCTCCGACATAATAGAATCTTCTAAATACAATTCCAGGAAATATAAACAGCAAAAAAAGTATAAAAGAGTTTAATGCTATTTCCATATTGCTTAATCAGTAGTAATAAATGAAAAGTTGTTACCCTCAATTTTTATTTCAACTGAAGAGTTGTTATTCTGATTTAATCTTTCAATTAATTTTTTCTTATTGGAAGAATTTGACAAAATTACATCCACAACCTCTTTATCCACAACGGAGGTATCACGACCAAATGTCTTAACCACTTGTTGCTTAACCAAACCTAGCGATGCATACAATGACATTAAAATTATTTTAATAGACATGATTAGTAATAGTTTATATTTAGTTTAGCAAATATAGTTAAACATGAATGAATTTATATTAAAAAAATAATAAAAATAAATAAGGCTGTAAACAAAATGTATAAAAGTTATTTATTTATTGGCATGCGGATGACACATATTTTTGAATTGAAACGGAATGCCCTAGCCCCGATAGCAGTGAAAATCCTTTTTTGAGGCTTTTCGCCGAAAAAAAGATTGAAACGAATAGCGGGATTAGCTCCTAAAAAACTTATTTTTGCAATCATTTTACAATGGCGAATTATTATTTTTAATTCGTAATTTTTAATTTTTAATTGATTATGATTCAGAATCCTAAAAGATATACGATTACGGCAGCTTTGCCTTATACAAACGGACCTATTCACATTGGGCATTTGGCGGGTGTTTACGTGCCTTCAGACATTTATTCGCGCTATTTACGTTTGCAAGGAAAAGACGTGGCGTTTATGTGCGGAAGCGACGAACACGGTGTTGCCATCTCGATGAAAGCCAAAAAAGAAGGCATTACACCTCAGGAAGTGATTGATAAATATGACGGAATTATCCGCAAATCGTTTGTCGATTTCGGAATTTCTTTCGATAATTATTCGAGAACTTCGGCTAAAATTCACCATGATACCGCTTCGGAATTTTTTAAGAAATTGTATGACAAAGGCGATTTTATAGAAGAAGTGACGGAGCAATTGTATGATGCCAAAGCCGATCAGTTTCTTGCCGATCGTTTTGTGGTGGGAACTTGCCCTAAATGTGGCAACGAAGAAGCGTATGGCGACCAATGCGAAAAATGTGGTTCGACCTTAAATGCTACAGATTTAATTAATCCGAAATCGACTATTACTGGCGAAACACCCATTATGAAATCGACAAAACACTGGTTTTTGCCTTTAGACAGATATTCGGATTTTCTAACGAAATGGATTCTTGAAGGGCACAAAAGTGATTGGAAACCCAATGTGTACGGTCAAGTAAAATCTTGGATCGATGGCGGATTAGAACCTCGTGCCGTAACTCGCGATTTAGACTGGGGAATCGACGTTCCTGTGGCTGGTGCCGAAGGAAAAAAATTATATGTTTGGTTTGATGCGCCTATTGGTTATATTTCTGCCACCAAAGAATGGGCAGCTAGAGAAGGAAAAAACTGGGAAGATTACTGGAAAAAAGACGATACAAAGTTGGTGCATTTTATAGGAAAAGACAATATTGTTTTTCACTGTATTATTTTTCCTGCCATGCTAAAAGCGGAAGGAAGTTATATTTTGCCAGACAATGTTCCTGCTAATGAGTTCCTGAATTTAGAAGGAAATAAATTATCAACGTCTAAAAACTGGGCGGTTTGGTTGCACGAATACCTAGAAGATTTCCCAAACCAGCAAGATGTTTTGCGTTATGCGCTTACCGCCAATGCTCCAGAAAGTAAAGACAACGATTTTACTTGGAAAGATTTTCAGGCGAGAAATAATAACGAATTGGCTGCCATTTTTGGGAACTTCATCAATCGTGTAGTGGTTTTAACCAATAAATATTACGAAGGCGTTGTGCCAACTCCTAACAAATTTTCGGAAGTAGATGAAACCACTTTAACCGAATTGAAAGCCTATCCTGCTGTAATTTCTAGTTCGATAGAAAGATACCGTTTTCGTGAAGCTTTGGGCGAATTAATGAATGTAGCCCGATTAGGAAACAAATATCTAGCAGACGAAGAACCTTGGAAAATGGTAAAAACCGATCCAGAACGTGTAAAAACGCAAATGTATGTGGCGTTGCAAATTGCTACGGCGTTGCGTGTTTTGTGTGAACCTTTCCTGCCGTTTACGGCTGAGAAATTAAACAAAATGCTGAAAATTGATGCTAAATTAAGTTGGAATGATGTAACAACAAATTCTGATTTGATTCTTGCTGGACACAAAATTGGCGAAGGCGAAATATTATTTGCACAAATAGAAGACGAACAAATACAAAAACAAATAGACAAATTGGAAGCTACAAAAACGGCTAATATTGCCGAAAACAAAAAAGCAGAACCACAAAAAGAACTCATTCAATACGATGATTTTGCTAAAATGGATTTGCGTGTAGGAACCATTATCGAAGCCGAAAAAATGCCAAAAGCCAACAAATTGTTAGTTTTAAAAGTAGATACTGGAATCGATGTTCGCACAATTGTTTCAGGAATTGCCGAAAGCTTTTCGCCAGAAGAAATCATAGGAAAACAAGTCACGGTTTTAGTAAATCTAGCGCCAAGAGCTTTGCGTGGTGTAGAAAGTCAAGGTATGATTTTGATGACCAATTTGCCAGACGGGAAACTAGCTTTTGTAAATCCTGATGTTGCTGGAGTTGGGAATGGAGAAGGAATAAATTAAGACTTAAAACCCTCTCAGGCTTCCAAACCATGAGAGGGTTAAAATAAATAAATCATGAACCTAAAAGTAATCGCTTTCGATGCCGACGATACCTTATTCGTTAATGAACCGTATTTTCAGGAAACGGAACACAAATTTTGTGCTTTGATGGCAGATTATTTGTCGCACCAAGGATTATCTCAAGAATTGTTTAAAACCCAAATCGAGAATTTAGATTTATATGGTTACGGCATAAAAGGATATATTCTTTCGATGCTTGAATCGGCAATGAAAATTTCTAACAATACTATTTCGATAGAAATTATCGAGAAAATTATCGAATACGGCAAAGAATTAATACAAAAACCTATCGAATTACTTGAGGGTGTTGAAGAAACCTTACAAGCTTTAAGCGGAAAATATAAACTTATCGTAGCTACAAAAGGCGACTTAAAAGACCAACAAAGCAAATTGCATCGTTCGGGTTTGGGACATTATTTTCACCATATCGAAGTCATGGCCGACAAGCAGGAAGTTAATTATCAGAAATTACTAACCCGTTTAGAAATAAATGCTGAGGAGTTTTTTATGATAGGAAATTCCTTAAAAAGCGATGTTTTACCCGTATTAGGAATTGGTGGTTATGCGGTTCATGTTCCTTTTTATACCACTTGGGAACACGAAAAAATAAGTCACAAAGTAGAACATCCAAATTTTAGAACATTAGACAAAATTACTGATGTTTTGCCAATTTTATTGAAGTAAATTGATACCGATTAGCAAATTTTTAAAAATTAGCGAATTAGTAGTAAAAAATAGATCATTATAAAACTTTGAAGGCGATAGTTAAAAAACTATTAACTTCTCTATTACTTCCTTACAAACTTTGTAACTTTGCAAATCAATAACATTTTTAATACAAAAATTATGTATCCAGAAGAAATGGTAAAACCAATGCGTACTGAACTATCAGAGGCAGGTTTTCAAGATTTATATAATGCCCAAGCAGTAGACATGGCTTTGGCCAAAGAAGGAACTACACTTGTGGTAATAAATTCAGTATGTGGTTGTGCGGCAAGAAATGCGCGCCCAGGAGTAAAAATGAGTTTAGACGGAGCAAAAAAACCAAATCAGTTAATTGCCGTTTTTGCAGGTGTCGATAAAGATGCCGTAGAAGCAGCCCGTAAGCACATGTTTCCATTTCCTCCATCATCACCTTGCATGGCTTTATTTAAAGACGGAGAATTGGTTCACATGCTAGAACGCCATCATATAGAAGGCCGCCCAGCAGAACTAATTGCCGAAAATTTAAAAGATGCTTACGCAGAATTTTGCTAATTAAAACCAATAAATTTAACCACGTTTCGACGTGGTTTTTTTTATTTAAAAAAATATCTTTGCTAAAAATTTCTAATAAAATGGAAAAATTAATATCTTATCCTATTTCCCTTATTGCATATACCCTTTTCTTAGTATGCCTATTGGTTTTTCATCCTATTCAATGGGTATGCTTTAATATTTTTGGTTATCAAACACACAAGAAAAGTGTCGATTATTTAAATTTTTGCCTCCTAAAAGTAGGTCATATCCTTGGCTCAACTTACACCATCAAAAACAGAGAAATCATTCCAAAAGGAGTGCCTATCATATTTGTTTCTAACCACCAAAGCCTATATGATATTATAGGCATAATTTGGTTTCTAAGAGCATTTCATCCTAAATTTGTGAGTAAAAAAGAATTAGGCAGCGGAGTTCCTAGCGTTTCCTATAATTTACGCCATGGCGGATCGGTACTTATAGATAGAAAAGACCCAAAACAAGCCATTTCGACTATTGCGCAATTGTCAAAATACATTGAAGCAAACAAACGATCAGCAGTAATTTTCCCAGAAGGAACCAGAAGCAAAACAGGAGAACCTAAAAAATTTGCCGAAAGTGGCCTCAAAATATTGTGTAAATATGCGCCCTCTGCACATGTTGTACCAATTAGTATTAATAATTCATGGAAAATGGTTAAATTTGGAGCATTTCCTATGGGTTTAGGAAGTAGTTTAGAATTTATTATTCACAAACCAATGGCTGTAAAGGATTATTCGTTTGAAGAAATAATGACTATGACAGAGAATGCAATAATCCAATCTATAAAAGTATAACTAGATTTACAAAAAATCTACAATCTAAATTAAGCATGTCTACAAAAAACATACGCCTAGAAGTAATGCAATTTCTAGAAAATAAAATTGACGGATTTGTTGACCAATATTTAATTCCAATAGAAAAAATATGGCAACCAACTGATTTTTTACCTAATTCCGAAAGCGAAACTTTCTTTGAAGAAGTAAAAGAATTACGTGAAATAGCAAAAGAATTGCCTTATGATTTTTGGGTAACCCTCGTAGGCGACACCATTACTGAAGAAGCACTACCAACCTACGAATCATGGCTTATGGACGTAGATGGCGTAGGACAAGCAGAACAAAACGGCTGGTCTAAATGGGTACGACAATGGACTGGAGAAGAAAACCGCCACGGAGATTTACTAAACAAATACTTGTATTTATCAGGTCGTGTAAATATGCGTGAGATAGAGATAACAACACAACATCTTATAGCTGATGGTTTTGATATAGGAACGGGTCGTGACCCTTACAAAAATTTTGTTTACACTAGTTTTCAGGAATTAGCAACCTACATTTCGCACAATAGAGTTTCGCAAATTGCAAAACAATATGGCGACAATAAATTAGCCAAAATATGTAAAATGATTGCTGGCGACGAAATGCGTCATCATCATGCTTATTCAGAATTTGTAAATCAAATTTTTAAAGTAGATCCAAGTGAAATGCTTTTGGCTTTCAATTATATGATGAAACAAAAAATTGTAATGCCTGCGCAATTTCTTCGTGAATCTGGAGAAAAAATAAGCTCGGCATTCGTAAATTTTTCTGATTCTGCACAACGAATAGGTGTATATACAGCTTCCGACTATGTAGATATTATGCAAAAACTCATAGAAAAATGGGAAATAGAAAAACTTTCAAATCTTACTGACGAAGCCGAAAAAGCACGTGATTATTTGATGAAATTACCTGCCCGAATGGCGAAAATTTCTGAAAGATTGATTATTCCTGCTGAATCTCAACTTTTTAAATGGGTAGAGCCAGCTTTGATAAGATAAAAAACTTTAAGATCATAGAAAACAGACTAAATCCTTTCCCTAAAGAAAGGATTTTTTGTAAAACAGAAATTATGAAAAACCTCATCAACAAAACAATTCTATTCGTAAAACAGAAGCTAGAAAATGCCGAAGGCGGGCACGATTGGTTTCATATAGAGCGTGTTTACAAAAATGCAATTCTAATTGCTTCAGCGGAAAAATGCAATGAAATGGTTGTAAAATTGGGCGCATTATTACACGATATTGCCGACAGTAAGTTTTATAATGGCGATGAAACCGTTGGTCCAAAAATGGCTAGAGAATTCCTAGAAGCAGAAAACGTTTCGGAAGAAATAATTAGTCATGTCATTAAGATTATCGAAAACATTTCTTTTAAAGGCGGAAATTTTAATAAAAATTTCGCATCAAAAGAATTAGAAATCGTACAAGATGCAGATAGGTTAGATGCTATTGGTGCCATAGGAATTGCTAGAACTTTCAATTATGGAGGCTTCAAAAATCGCCAGTTATACAATCCTGAAATTGTGCCAAATCTTAGTATGAATAAAGAAGAATATAAAAATTCTGAATCCCCAACATTAAATCATTTTTACGAAAAATTACTTTTATTGAAAGATAAAATGAATACAGAAACTGGTAAAAAAATTGCCCAAGAACGGCACCATTATATGGAAACTTTTCTTGAGCAATTTCATTTTGAATGGAATGGGGAACGCTAAATTTTAGCTTATTTTCCAACAAAAACAGCTCTTCTTTTTTCTAAAAAAGCAGTGGTTCCTTCTTTAAAATCATCGGTAGCAAAACATTCGCCAAAAGCTTTAATTTCTGCATCAAAACCATTGGTGCCATCTTTATAATTGGCATTTATAGCTTCAATTGCTTTAGAAATAGCGGCTGGCGAATTTCTCATGATTTTATCGGCAATTGTCATATAAGTTGACATTAAATCAGTTTGCGAAACAACATGATTTACTAATCCGTATGCTTTTGCTGTTATGGCATCAATCATGCCTGCCGTCATAATCATTTCCATGGCGCGTCCTTTACCAATTAGTTGTGGCAAACGTTGTGTTCCTCCGTAACCAGGAATAACGCCTAGTGAAGTTTCTGGCAATCCCATTTTTGCATTCTCGGAAGCAATACGAAAATGACATGCCATGGCGAGTTCTAGTCCGCCACCTAATGCAAAACCATTAATTGCTGCAATAACTGGTGTTTTCATGTTTTCGATAAAATCGAATAAGATTTCTTGTCCTTTGGCGGCTAACATGGCGCCTTCGTGGTCTGAAAAATGAGCAAATTCTGAAATATCAGCACCTGCTACAAATGCTTTTTCGCCACTTCCTGTTATAATAATAACTTTAACAGCTTCGTTTGCATCGATCATTTTTAAAGTTTCGTGCAGCTCTTGGATAGTAGCTTTATTGAGCGCGTTTAATTTCTCTGGACGGTTTATAAAAATGGTTGCAATTCCTTTTTCGTGTTCTAAAATAATATTTTCTAATGCCATGATTTATTGATTTGTTATGGGTAATGAAACGGTAAATGTTGTTCCTTTATTTATTTCTGAGTCAAAAGTAATCGTTCCGTTATAATTTTCGATGATATTTTTTATAATTCCCAAACCCAGTCCCATTCCGCTAGATTTTGTGGTAAATTTTGGTTCGAAAATCCTATCAAAATCTGCTATTGCAATTCCTTTGCCGTTGTCTTTTACAGTAATTACGGCGTTGTTAGCTTCTTTATTTACTGAAACCCAAATTTTCTTAAATACTTGTTCTTCGGGAATGGCTTGTAAGGCGTTTTTAACCAAATTGGTAATAATTCGTATGAGTTGTGTTCTGTCTATTGTGGTGATAATTTCCTCTAAATTAGAATAAAATTCTATAAAACCTTCATTAAAAATATCTAAGGTTAATTTTACTACATCTACTACATTTATAGTTTCATTTTGTTGTGCTGGCATAGATGCGAAGTTAGAAAAGGCAGATGCTACGGCACTCATCGTGTCTATTTGCTGTATTAAGGTTTTGGAGTAATCATTTAGTTTTTGGGTAACATTGGGGTCTGTGGGGTCAAATTTTCGTTGGTAACTCTGCACTGTCAGTCGCATAGGTGTTAGCGGGTTTTTAATCTCATGTGCTACTTGTTTTGCCATTTCTCGCCAAGCACCTTCACGTTCGCTTTGGGCTATTTTATTGGCGCTTTCTTCTAGTTCGTCGATCATATTATTGTAGGAATGAACCAGATTATCTATTTCGTAACTATTGCTAATTAGTTCAATTTTTTTGTTTTTTTCGGTTAGACTGGTTTTAGTTAGGCTGTTCGAAATTGTTTCTAACGATTTGGTAATATATCGAGATAAATATAAAGCTATCCAAATAGAAATAACGAACATTGCAAGGTACACAAACCCGAAAATTTTTAGGAATTCTTCTATTTGTTTTTGATAAAATGTGTTGTCTTCTTTATAGGGTAATCGTATGATTCCGATAGGATTTTTCTCTACATAATCCATCAAATAGCTATATGAAAACTGGAAGTTGTTTTCTTTGTTTTCGATCGAGTTTATGTATCTGTTGTTTGCAGATTCCTTAACTTTTTCTATAACAATATTTGGAATATTTGGTGCAATTTGACCTTTAATTATTGGTGCGTTCGAGGTAATGAGTAGCCTTCCAGTTAGGTCATACATATCTATTTCGATATCATGAATGTTAGAAATTTCGAAAATTTTCCCTTTAAATATTGACGGAATATTGAATGTCGTTAACGGATGTGGCGTGGTTGCCAGGACATACTGAAGGTGTTGTTTTATCTGATTTTCTTTGCTTATTAGTAATTCCTGATTGTATTCTTTGCTTTCGTATTGGAAATGAATTAACGAAACACCTGCAATTAAAATAGAAGATATGATGGTGATAAGAATCATCGATAAAAAGATTCTTACACGCAATGACCAACTTTTAATTTTAAAAATAGAATTCATTTATTTGTTTTTTTCACGTATTCGTTTGTAAAACTTAAACCCCAGCATGATTAATACCGAAAACAAAAAGATGCCAATAACACCGTAAATCCAGTTGAAAGCATTTTTTAAAATTATTAAAAAAACAATAGCAAATAGTATTATCGTTGCGCCTTCGTTCCACAAACGCATAACATTTGAAGAATACTTGAATTTGCCGTTTTGCAATTGATTATATATTTGATGGCATTTTAGATGGTATAAATATAACAGACAGACAAAGACTAATTTTATTTGAAAATAATCTGCTTGTAGTATTGCTGGATTTAGGTAAAGCAACCAAAAAGCGAAAATACTTGCTACAATTGCACTAGGCCAAGTAATAATATACCACAAACGGTAAGTCATTATTTTAAATTGGGCAAGCAAAATTTCGCGATCGGGCGAGGGTTTTTCATTTGCTTCAATTTGATATACAAAGAAGCGAACTATATTAAACAAACCTACAAACCAAGTGATTACAAAAATTAAATGTAGCGATTTTATGTAATTGTAGTATTCCATGAGAGCATTTATTATCTGTCAGTTATTTTCTTTTAGCCTTTTTTCTGAAAATCTTTAATCCAATTTGCAATCACTTCGCACCATTGGTCTTCATCATTCATACAAGGAATTGCTAAAAATTCTTCTCCTCCGTTTTCTTTAAACTGATGATTGGCTTCCATAGCAATTTCTTCTAATGTTTCTAAACAATCCGATACGAAAGCTGGTGTTACTACGGCTAATTTTTTAATTCCTTTCTTGGGCATTTTGTTTACTTCAACATCTGTATAAGGCGTTAGCCATTTGTCACCTGCCAATCGGGATTGAAAAGTCTGACTATATTTTCCTTCGGGAATTCCTAGTAATTTTACCACTTGCTTTGTGGTTTCGTAACACTGATGGCGATAACAAAATTCGTGTGCAGGCGAGGGTGTGTTGCAACAAGAACCGTCTATTTTGCAGTGCGATTTTGTAACATCGGTCTTGCGAATATGTCTTTCTGGAATTCCGTGATAAGAAAACAACAAATGATCGTAATTGTAACTTGCTAAATGTTTTTGTATCGAATTAGCTAAGGCTTTACTATAATCTGGTTTGTTGTAAAAAGCGGGAACAATTGTAAAGCTCATGTCTGGAAAATGCTTCGCTCGCAACTCTTCTGCCAAAACTAAAATTGTAGTGGTCGATGCCATGGCATGTTGTGGGTACAAGGGAAAAAGCATCACTTCATTTACCCCTTTGTCGCTTAGTTCTTGCAACCCTTTTAGGATTGTCATGGTTCCGTAGCGCATGGCTAACGAAACAGGAATATCTGTTAAGGCTTGCACTTTTTTGTGCATTTTTTTCGAAATCACAATAAGGGGCGAGCCTTCTGGTGTCCAGATTTTTGCGTATGCTTCGGCCGATTTTTCTGGTCTTTTTCTTAAAATAATACCACGAACTAATAAGGCTCTTAATAAATACGGGACATCGATTACGTATTTGTCCATCAAAAATTCATCTAAATAAGGCTTAACATCTTTTGCTGTTGGGCTTTCTGGCGATCCTAGATTTACTAATAAAACTCCTTTCATCTTTTATAAACTTTTTTCTAATAAATATTTCTTTGGTGTTGTAGCGAATTTCTTTTTAAAAGCGGCTATAAAATGGCTTCCGGTACTATAGCCAATTTTTAAACCCACTTCGTTTACATTATAAGATCCTGAATCTAATAATTTTCGGGCTTGCTCCATCTTGTAATCAAACAAAAAACCATAAACTGTATCGCCGTATATTTGCTTGAAACCCATTTTTAGTTTCTTTAAATTTAAACCTATTTCATCAGCTAACTCTTGTAAACCTGGGGGTTCTGCCATGTTAGCAATAATAATTTCTTTGGCTTTTTTTATTTTTAAAACATTTTCTTCATCTATCAAAAATGGGCATTGCTCTGCATTTGGGTCTTCGGAACGGTTAAAAAACAAACTCAACAATTCGTAGCCTTTTCCTTTATAGTATAAATTTTTTATTGATGGGTTCAAGTTGTAATAAAACATTTGATTTAAAACAATGGCCATTGATGGAGAAATGTTTTCTTCGCCATAATATTTTTTGTCTCTATTTTCATCACTCAAAAACGGAATATGCTCTGTATCTGTAGAAAACAAGCGGTGAAATTTTTTGATAGAAACCAATATAGAAATTAACCATGATTTTGGCTCGATTTCTAAATGCAAAGGCAATTCTTTTTGCGGATTATAAAACAGCAAAGATTTTTCTTCCTTCAGATCTAAAGTGTAATTTCCTTGATTGAAGATAAATTTTGCGTTGCCTTTTAATCCGAAATGAAATTGTATTAATCCATTGTTTACCTGTCGCTCGAAAGAAACCGTTTTATCCGAATCATTCTGAAAACGAATCAGGATAAAATCATCATCAATTTTTATTTCTTCGGCTGAACTCATAGCGATGTTTTTTTTGTCAAATTTGAATAAAATCGAATTCTTTATTTAGAATTATTCTAAATAAATATTTCCGTAAGGCTTGATTTTAATGCAAAAATAAAAGAAATAACGATAGAAATCTATTTTTTAATAAAAAAATCTCTTAGCGACACAAATAGAACTTCTAGCGTTACTTTTATAAATAGGATAACTATACTTTTGCTTAACTTTTTGAATAAAGTGACAACTATGGAGAACAATACAATTCCGAAGCACAACACTTTTTATGCCATTGGCCTAAATTATAAAAAAGCTGATGCAGAGATTCGTGGAAAATTTAGTATCGATGCGCAATCGAAATCTAACTTATTGCAACAAGCAAAAACCGAAGGGATAGAAAGCTTAATCGTAACTTCGACCTGTAACAGAACCGAGATTTATGGTTTTGCCCAGCATCCGTTTCAACTCATCAAATTACTTTGTGAGAACTCGAAAGGTACTGTTGAAGATTTTCAAAAAGTAGCCTATGTATATAAAAATCAGGAGGCCATTTCTCATTTATTTAAAGTGGGTACTGGTTTAGACAGTCAGATTCTTGGTGATTTCGAGATTATTAGCCAAATAAAAATTGCATTTACAGAAAGTAAAGCCTTAGATCTTGCCAATTCTTTTATGGAAAGATTGGTAAATTCTGTCATTCAAGCTAGTAAAAGAATAAAAACTGATACTGATATTTCGTCTGGAGCAACCTCTGTTTCATTTGCATCAGTACAATACATTATGAAAAATGTAGCAAATATTGGAGAGAAAAATATTCTGCTCTTTGGCACAGGAAAAATAGGAAGAAATACTTGCGAAAATTTAGTAAAACATTCTAAAAATGAGCATATCACTTTAATAAATAGAACCAAAGACAAAGCCGAAAAACTTGCTGGAAAACTCAATCTGATTGTAAAAGATTATGCCGATTTGCATATCGAATTACAAAAAGCTGATGTTTTAGTTGTAGCAACTGGAGCCCAAAACCCAACGATAGACAAAGCTATTTTAAATCTAAAAAAACCATTACTCATACTAGATTTATCGATTCCGAAGAATGTAAATAGTGATGTAAATGAATTAGAAAACGTAACCTTAGTTCACCTAGATGATTTGTCGCAAATTACCGATGAAACTCTCGAAAAAAGAAAACTACACATTCCTGCCGCTGAAGCCATTATCGAAGAAATAAAAAACGAATTTAGCAGCTGGATGAACGGACGCAAATATGCCCCAACAATTCATGCGCTCAAAGCAAAATTGAATACCATAAAAGAAAAAGAGCTAATCTTTCAGAGAAAAAAACTATCCAATTTCGATGAAGAACAAGCAGAACTTATTAGCAACCGTATTATTCAAAAAATAACCAATCACTTCGCCAATCATCTCAAAGATGAAGAAACAATGGTCGATGAAAGCATCGATTATATCAATAAAATATTTCAATTATAACACTAAAAAAAACCACAATTCGCAACTATTAAAACGAGCGAATTAGTGGCTAAAAACTTCACTAAATAGTGGCTAAAAAAACAATAAAAATAGGAACTCGTGATAGTGAACTAGCGCTTTGGCAAGCACATCATGTCGAGAAAATGCTAAACGATTTAGGACATAAAACAAAAATTATAGCCGTAAAATCGCAAGGAGATATTATACTAGACAAACCACTTTACGAACTCGGAATAACTGGAATTTTTACAAAAACACTCGATATAGCTATGGTAAATGGCGATATCGATATTGCTGTACATTCTATGAAAGACGTTCCAACCGCCTTACCACAAGGAATTGTGCAAGCAGCCGTTTTAGAAAGAGCCAACGAAAAAGATATTTTAGTATATAACAACAATCTCGATTTCTTAAATACCCAAGCAACAATAGCCACAGGAAGTTTGCGAAGACAAGCCCAATGGTTGCACAAATACCCAAATCATCAAGTGGTCGATTTGCGTGGAAACGTAAATACCCGAATGCAAAAATTGCAAGACAACAACTGGAATGGTGCCGTTTTTGCTGCAGCAGGTTTAGAAAGAATAAATATAAAACCAGAAAACTATATCAACTTAGACTGGATGATTCCCGCCCCTGCACAAGGCGCAATGATGGTCGTTGCCATGGGAAACGACACTTATTGTTTAGATGCTTTAGCAGAACTTAACCACATTGAAACCGAAATAACAACCTATATCGAACGCCAATTTTTAAGAACGCTAGAAGGCGGTTGTACTGCACCAATTGGAGCTTATGCAAGATTTAACGAAAAAGACGAAACAATTCATTTTCAAGGGGTTTTATTTTCATTAGACGGAAGTCAGAAAATAGAAATCAAGAAAATAGTCGAAATACAAGAATGGAAACAATTAGGCTATCATGCTGGGCAAGAAATTTTTGAAAATGGTGGTGTACAACTAATGAAAACCATCAAAGAAAAACTAAAAAAATAATGAGTCAAATTAACATACTTTCTACAAAAAAACTCTCAACCATTCAAAAAGAAGCTTTAGTAAACGCTAATTTTAATGTAATTGAAGCCGATTTTATTAAAACAGAACACCAAGATTTTGATTTAAAAAACATCAAAGACAATTTAATATTTACCAGTCAAAATGCCGTATATAGTATTTTGCAACACCCAAAATGTGACGAATTAAAAACGAAAAATGTTTTTTGTGTTGGATTAAAAACAAAAATATTATTATCAGAAAACGGTTTTAATGTAGATGTTTACACAGGTTACGCTTCCGATCTGGCCGAAATCATAACCTTAATTCATGGTAGTGATAGCTTTACTTTTTTCAGCGGAAACTTACGCAGGGAAATATTACCCCAAACTCTAAAAGAAGCAAATGTAAATTTTAATGAAATTAAAGTGTACGAAACAACACTCACGCCTCAAAAAATAAAAAATTCAGTAGAAGCCATTTTGTTTTTTAGTCCATCGGGAGTAGAAAGTTATTTAAAAGACAATACCCTCAAAAAAGAAGTATGCTTTTGTATTGGCGAAACCACTGCCGAAGCCTTACAAAAAATTACAAAAAACATCATCATTGCCGAAAATCCAACTATCGAAGATGTAATTGAAGAATGTATAAACGAATATAAATAAAATAAATTTGCGCCTTTACATCTTGACGATAAGTAATTTGGCAAGGGTTTATGTAATTCGCAATTAAAAAAAGAAAAAAATGATTAAAAACGACCTATTTCTAAAAGCATTAAAAGGAGAAACCGTACAACGTCCACCAGTTTGGATGATGCGTCAAGCGGGAAGATATTTGCCAGAATTTATTGCATTGCGAGACAAATATGATTTTTTTACCCGTTGTCAAACCCCAGAATTAGCAGCCGAAATCACCGTACAGCCTATTCGCAGAATTGCGCCCGATGCTGCCATATTATTCTCAGATATTTTGGTTGTACCACAAGCCATGGGAATTGAGGTATTAATGAAAGAAAATGTGGGGCCCTTTTTGCCAAATCCTATTCGTACGATTCAAGACGTAGAAAGAGTTATTGTTCCAGATGTTCACCAAACATTAGGTTATGTTTTTGATGCCATCAAACTAACCAAACAAATGCTAAACGATGAAGTGCCATTAATTGGATTTGCGGGATCCCCATGGACAATTATGTGCTATGCCGTAGAAGGGCAAGGATCTAAAAGCTTTGACAAAGCCAAAGGATTTTGCTTCTCTCATCCAGAAGCAGCACATGTTTTATTACAAAAAATTACCGATACCACCATTGCATATTTAACAGAAAAAGTAAAAGCAGGTTGTAATGCCATTCAGATTTTTGACTCTTGGGGAGGAATGTTATCTCCTGTTGATTATCAGGAATTTTCATGGAAATACATTAACCAAGTTATCGAAGCATTGGCAGACATTACACCTGTTATTGTTTTCGGAAAAGGCTGCTGGTTTGCACTTGGCGAAATGGGAAAAAGTAAAGCATCGGCACTTGGTGTAGACTGGACTTGTTCGCCACGCCACGCAAGATATTTATCTGGTGGAAACATTACTTTACAAGGAAATTTTGACCCAAGTCGTTTGCTTTCGCCAATTCCTGTGATTAAGAAAATGGTACACGAAATGATTGACGAATTCGGGAAAGACAAATATATTGTAAATTTAGGTCACGGAATTTTACCCAATATCCCTGTAGATCATGCCAAAGCGTTTGTAGATGCAGTGAAGGAGTATAACTAAACTTTAATATAAATAAAAATAATGAAAAAACTTGCCCTATTATTAGCAACATTAATCGTGCTTTCTTGTTCTAAAAATGAACCTGAAGATCTATTTAAAAACTATTTAACAGTAGACTATGATGTCGATTTTTACGCTGCTAATAGGAACAATCAAATCGAATTTAATGATTTAACAATTACTTCAACAAATGATGTTTATCTACTACTAGACGATAGAACAAATTCTAAGGCATTGTTATCAAAAGTAAGTTCAAATGGAGCAAAAAGTGAGGTTTTAAATAATTTGAGAGGTTTTTTAGGAAACGGCATCAATATTACGTCGACTTTAAACGATAAATTATTTTTTAATTCTGATGGAGCGGATAATAGAAATAAAATATTCTCGTATGATAATATTCAACTGAATAGTTATGTGATGATTGATAATGGACCAAATTATATTAATAAGGCCCAAAATACTGCAATGTCAAGATATTCTAATAATTCTATAGTAGTTTTTGATAATAATAATAAAACTTTAAAATTTTATTTACCAGAGAATAATTTAGAATCAACTATTGCGGGTTCTGGAAATGCTTCGGTTGTTGATGGTAATGGATTAAGTGCTAGTTTTAAATCAATTTCTAAAATCGTGTGTAGAGATAATAAAATCTATGTTATAGATGATTATACAAATTTACGAAAAATTGAGTTTATAAATAATGCTTATAAAGTTACAACTTTAGTTTCAAACTATAATTCGACTATTGAGGATATTGCAATAGATTCAAATAATGATATTTATGCTTCTGTTAATGGACAGGGGATATTGAAACTAAATAACACAACAAATACCTTTGAAAGTTTTAAAACAGGCAGTGTAAATACTATAACACCAGACAAAACCAAAACTGGATTTATAAGCTGGAGTAATGGTGTTACGGGTATGTATATAAATGAAAATGATTTGTATATATTAAATGGAGTAAGATTAATAAAAATATCAAATTTCAAATCAAAAATCTAGTTAGATTTAATGGAATATAAATTTAACGTCTTTAATGAGATTTATATATTAGACAAGCTAAAACCAACGGATGCAAATGAGTTGTATCAGTTTATTATAAACAATAATGAAAGATTGCAACGCTATTTCCCCGTAACACTTTCAAGTAATTCGACGCTCGAAAAGTCTATAAAATACATTATAATTAAAAATAAAGAAATCAAAGAAAAAACTAATTTTACCTTTGCTATCCGAGAGAAAAACAATCAAGAAATTGCAGGTTTAATCATCATCAAAAAAATAGATTGGAATATAAAACAAGGAGAATTTGCATATTGCATTGGTTCGAAGTTCGAAGGAAAAAGATTAACTACATTTGCAGTAAAAAAAATGTTGGAATTTGCTTTTGATGAATTAAAACTAAAAACACTTCAAATTATATCCCATAAAACAAATTTAGGAAGTATAAAAGTAGCCAAAAACAATGGTTTTATTTGGCAAAAAACACTACTAAACGAATTTTACCCAACTATTGGAGCGCCACTAGACATGGAATTATACGAATTAAAAAAATAAAAAATGACAAAATTATCCAAAAAAACACTTTACTATCTTTCTTTTATGGTGTTTTGCTACGCAAATACTTGGTCACAAACCAATATAAAAGCCAACATTACAACTCTTGTTGGAATACCCCAGATTGCAATAGAAACTAAAGTAGGCAACAAGCTTACTTTTCAATTAGATGTTATGTGTTCGCTGTGGAAATCAATTAATAATGGCCCGCAAGAATTTATAATAGTAACACCAGAATTGAGGTATCATTTTTCTACATTAGAAAAAGGATTTTATATTGGTGCTCACATTGCAGGATCAAAATATAAAATGCAAAAATGGAACTACATAAATACCGACCTTTACCAAACTGGATATAGCCTCCTATACGGAGCAACTGTTGGCTTTAAAGTTCCCATTGACAATCATTTTGCTTTAGACCTTTTTGTAGGCGGTGGCAACCAGCAAGGTTATTATAAAGGTTATAATATAAGCACTGGCGAGCGATACGAAAATGCTACAAAATATAATAAAAGTGGCGAATGGCTTCCATATCGTGGGGGCGTTATGATTGTTTATAAAATTTAATATGAAAAACAAATTCTACACGTACATACAAAACCTTCAAGACCAAATTTGTAAAGGATTAGAAATCGCAGAGGGCACCACTAATTTCCGTGAGGATATTTGGGAACGCCCAGAGGGTGGTGGCGGACGAACACGTGTAATAGAAAATGGCAGCGTAATAGAAAAAGGCGGTGTAAACATTTCGGCAGTACACGGAAAATTACCACAAAGCATGCAGCAACTATTTAATGTTGGCGAAGCAGATTTTTTTGCTTGCGGATTAAGCCTTGTCATTCATCCCAAAAACCCAATGGCACCAACTGTACATGCCAATTGGCGTTATTTCGAGATGTATGACAATAACGCAAACGTAATCAATTCTTGGTTTGGTGGCGGACAAGATCTTACACCATATTATTTATTTGAAGAAGACGCAATTCATTTTCATCAAACTTGCAAGACAGCTTGCAACAAACACAGTCTAGATTTTTATCCAAAATTTAAAAAACAATGCGACGATTATTTCTGGAATGCACACCGAAATGAAGCACGTGGTATTGGCGGATTATTTTTCGATTATTGCAAAAAAACAGATGACATGTCTATGACCGATTGGTACAATTTCGTAACCGAAGTGGGCAACTCTTTCCTAGAAGCTTATGTTCCAATTTTAGAACAAAGAAAAAATTTACCCTATAGCCCTGAACAAAGAACATGGCAAGAAATTCGTCGTGGTCGCTACGTCGAATTTAATTTGGTTCATGACAAAGGCACCTTATTTGGATTAAAAACTAACGGCAGAATAGAAAGTATTTTGATGAGTTTGCCCCCACATGTACAATGGCATTACGACCACCATCCAGAAAAAGGAAGCGAAGAAGAAAAGCTAATAAGCCTATTAAAAAAACCAAAAAATTGGGTCTAATTTATTTATGAAAAGTAAGTTAATATGTCTTTTGTTTTTGTTCTTCTCTTTTGCCAATGCGCAAGAAAGAGACTCATTATATGCAAAAAAAAACAAATACAATCCAGAATATAGAGTAAACTATTTTGATAAAATGATTTTTCAAATGGAAATTAATTCAAATTCCGACAATTTTTATATTCAAAATTTAAGTTACACAAAAACCAGACAAAAAAGCCTAGTCCCAAACAATGTTTTAAGGCTAAAATTATCTTTCGATTACAAATTTCTAGGGCTAAATTTTTCTATATCACCTAATTTTCTACAAAGCAATAATGACCCTCGCAAAGGAGAAACTAAAACACTAGACTTTAGTTTTAAGTTTTTCTATTCAGACAGGCTTCGCCAAGAGGTAACTTATAAAGAAATTAAAGGATTTTACCTCGAAGATTTAAAATCATCTGAACCCATAAGACCACTAAACGACCTTCAAATTAAAACAATTGGTGGCAAAACTTTTTATATCTTAAATAAAAACTTCTCCTATCGCTCGTTCGAATCAATGACAGAAAGACAAATAAAAAGTAACGGAAGTTTTATACCATCTATATCGTATTATCATAACAACCTAGAAACCAACCAACCAGCCACTAAAAATATCCAACTAATAAGAATAAATTCTTTCGATGCTTATATACAATTAGGCTATATGTACAACTTTATTTTATATAAAAAATGGGTTACAACTGTGGGAGTTCACCCCGGAATTGGCTTAAATAAATCGATAAGTTTTTTTAAAAATTCATCATATCAAGATTATACAAAAGTAAGTTCTACTAATGTAAATTATAATGTCGATGCCAATATAGCCATTGGTTATAACAACAAAAACTTTTTTGGCGGATTAAAATCGACCTATAAAAATTTCGACTACAATAACAAAAATAGTACCGAAATAAAGAACGAAAAGACAAGTTTTGGTATTTATGCAGGCTATCGCTTTGACGAAAACAAGCGCATGAAAAAAGGATTTGAATACATTGAAAAAAAATTTAAAATTTAAATATATGTTCCCACTTCAAAGAGGCAGACGCTTAAGAATTAACCAATCTATTAGAAGTTTAGTTCGTGAAACAACCCTAAGCCCTAGCGATTTTATGTTCCCAATGTTTATTACAGAAGGAGAAAACATAAAAGTAGAAATCCCATCGATGGTTGGAATTTACCGCCGTTCTATCGATTTAACTGTCGAGGAAGTCAAAGAAATATTCGCTTTGGGAATTAGAGCTGTAAATATTTATGTAAAAGTAAATGAATCTCTAAAAGACAATACCGGGAAAGAATCCTGGAATCCCGATGGATTAATGCAACGCGCTATCAAAGCCATTAAAACCGCATGCCCAGAAATGATCGTCATGCCAGATGTGGCACTAGACCCTTATTCTATTTACGGTCACGACGGAATTATTCAAAATGGCGATATTGCAAATGATGCAACAAATACCGCATTAGTAAAAATGGCTGTTTCACACGCACAAGCAGGAGCAGATTTCGTTGCCCCTTCCGATATGATGGACGGCCGTGTACTTCGTTTGCGCCAAGGTCTAGACTCCGCAGGTTTTCATAACGTAGGAATTATGAGTTATGCTGCTAAATATGCTTCAGCTTTTTACGGACCATTTCGCGACGCATTAGACAGTGCACCTGTAAACAATGCCGAAATTCCGAAAGACAAAAAAACCTATCAGATGGATTATGCCAACAGAATTGAAGCCATCAAAGAAGCATTAATGGATGTAGAAGAAGGAGCTGACATGGTCATGGTAAAACCCGGAATTGCCTATTTAGACATTGTACGAGAAGTTAAAAACGCTGTAAATATTCCCGTAACCGTTTTTCATGTTTCTGGCGAATACGCAATGATAAAAGCCGCTGCCGAAAGAGGATGGTTAGATCACGACAAAATCATGATGGAACAATTAATGTGTATAAAAAGAGCTGGAGCTAGTTTAATATCAACATATTTTGCCAAAGAAGCCGCAATTCTATTAAATAAATAATACCCTTTTTAAAACCGTTAAATGTAATAAATCGAATTAAGCCGCAAAATATAGGATTCAATATTGTTAAAAAACAAATAAATTAAATTACACAAAACGGGAATTTCTAATTACATTTTAATACAAATTTGTTACTATCCCATCTAAAAAAAAACGGACTCTTATTATACCCTTTTGATGATATTTATCATTTTTTTAAGTCATAACATAGCCTACTTTTGAAGTAACAAAAAAAAACATCATGAAAAAAATTATTATTATAGCAGTTGCAACTCTAGCCTTTTCTTGCAAAAAAGAATCTGAAGAATCCTTTGGAAAAACAGAAGAAAAAACAGAAACAACCACTACAGAAGTAAAATCGCCCTCAGATTTAGGCAAAGAAATTTTTGAAGGAAAAGGCACTTGTACTACATGCCATAAACCCGATGTAAAAACAATAGGGCCTAGCATACAAGATATTGCAAAAATTTACAAAGAAAAAAACGCAAATATAATTACATTTCTAAAAGGCAAAGCCGACCCAATTGTAGACCCAACACAATACGAAGTGATGAAAGCTAATTTTGCTTTAATAAAAACTTTTTCTGATGAAGAACTACAACAATTAGAAGCTTATGTATATTCAAATGTAAAATAATCAGCCTCTTATTTTCTAAAAAAAATCAGAAATAAAAAGGTTTATTTTATAAATTTATTAAACTCAAATAAAAACCGTTTTTACAAACAGATGGTTTTTATTAAGCTTCTGTAAACTTAGTTTGCTATTAAAATCATTTTTTAGGCTTTTGCACCTCAAGAAAAGAGCAATCGTTATGCGCCAAAAAAAACAACAAGTTAAAATGCGATTTATTTAAGAATAAATCGCATTTTATTTTTTCATCAAAAATCGTTTCCAAAGCAAAAAAACATATCTTTAAATTATGGAAACAACATACATACAAACACCTTTAGGAATTACCCAAATTACTGGCGACCAAACTGGAATTACTCAGATTTCTGCTTGGCCCAAAGGTACAGTTTGCCAAGAAATCCCTAAAAACCTCGAAGAAGCCGCAAACCAACTCCAAGAATATTTTGAAGGAAAAAGAACTAATTTTACTTTCAAACTCAATCCCAAAGGCACAATTTTTCAGGAAAAAGTTTGGAAAGAATTACTTAATATTCCTTTTGGAAAAACAATATCTTATCTCGATTTGGCCAAGAAATTAGGCGACCCAAAAGCCATTCGAGCAGCAGCATCGGCAAACGGAAAAAACCCACTTTGGATTGTTGTTCCTTGCCATCGTGTAATAGGAACTAATGGTTCGCTCACGGGTTATGCGGGTGGTTTGTGGCGCAAAAAATGGTTGTTAGAACACGAAAACCCAACAAATCAGCAAAGTTTATTTTAAAAATTAGAGACAAATTACAAAAATTACCATCATTTTTTTTATATTCGTGAAATACTTAACTATGTTTTTACATTAGTGTAAATTCGGGAAATTCGTGTTACAAAAATGATTGAAAAAATAAACCTAAACAATATCCTTTTCCTAGATATAGAAACCGTTCCAGAAGAAGAAAATTACAATTCGCTTGATGATGAGATGAAACAACTTTGGGAACTAAAAACCCAATACCAACGCAAAGAAGAATTTTCGGGTCAGGAATTTTATGATAGAGCAGGAATTTGGGCCGAATTTGGAAAAATAATTTGTATCTCGGTGGGCTATTTTACAATAAAGGGAGACATTAGGAATTTTAGAGTCACCTCATTTTTTGGCGAAGAAAAGAAAATTTTACACGATTTTATTAATTTATTAAACAATCATTTCAACCAACCTCAACACCTTCTCTGTGGTCATAATGCCAAAGAATTTGACATTCCGTTTATTGCTCGGCGCATGATTATAAACCAAATTACCATTCCAAACAAACTGAATTTATTTGGAAAAAAACCTTGGGAAATTCCGCATTTAGACACTTTAGAATTATGGAAATTTGGTGATTACAAACATTTCACCTCATTAAAATTGATGTGTAAAGTATTAGGAATTCCTTCGCCAAAAGGTGATATTGATGGTTCGCAATTGGGTTATGTTTTTTATGTAGAAAAAGATATTGATCGAATTATAACCTATTGCGAGAAAGATACCATCGCAGTGGCTCAAATTTTCTTACGATTGCGAAGAGAAGATTTATTAATAGAAGAAGAGATTATTCACGTTTAATAATAGAACGCAGATGACGCGGATTTAAGCAGATTGTCACGGATTTTATTTGTGAACTTTGCGGAAATCTTTGTGAATTTTGTAGTTAAATATTACATTTACAAAAAACAAAATTATGGTATTAAGTCGGTTTTGGTTGGCAATTTTTATTTCTTCAATTGTATTTGTTGTCTTCAGTTTATTTTCTGGCAACAGTTACACTATCGATTTTATTTTGAATGGAAAAAAAGATGATCCCATTTTAATTTCTGAAAAATATCTCAATCAGATTCCGAAATTTGTAAAAGACAGCATCGAAAAAGCACCAGACAAAACGATGATTGTTAATAAAGACAGTATAAATGCAGATACGACTTATGTGTACAAAAACAAAACCGTAAAGATTTATAGTGGCATTCAAAAATCGGACGGGTTGTTACCTACTTGCAAAAACACATTACTAGATTTAATTTTGCCTCTTATCGCTTATTTGGCCTTTTTTTGTGGCTTAATGGAGCTTTTAATTATTTCTGGAGCAACCGAAAAATTGGCCAAAGTATTGAGCCCCGTTTTCGTCAAAGTATTTCCTAGCATTCCCAAAAATCATCCTTCTATTTCGTATATGACCTTAAACTTTGCTGCTAATTTCTTAGGATTAGATTCGGCCGCTACGCCATTCGGACTCAAAGCCATGGAAAGTTTACAAGAAATAAACCCCGAAAAAGACAAAGCCAGCGATGCTCAAATTATGTTTATGTGCCTGCATGCCTCTGGACTTACCTTAATTGCAACATCTATAATTGGCTATCGTGCAGCAGCAAATGCTAGCAACCCAGCCGATGTGATGTTGCCTTGCATTATTACCTCTTTTATTGGCACCATTGCCGCCTTTTTAATTGTTGGAATTAAACAAAAAATTAATTTCAAAAGTGCTTCTTTGGTCGTTGGTTTAATGACGCTAATTGCTGCAATTGTTGGCTTGTTAATGTATGTAAACCATTTAGATTTAATTGGTAAAAATTATTTTACTTCTAATCTTTCGGCTTTAATTTTAGTAGGAATTATTGCATTTACACTGATTCTTTCTCTTATTAAAGAAAAGAAATTTGCAGAAGCAAATACAACTGTTTATGAAACCTTTGTGTCAGGAGCTAACAATGGGGTAAAAACAGGAGTTACTATTTTCCCGTATGTTTTAGGAATGTTAGTAGCTATTTCTTTATTCCGAAATAGCGGTTTATTTGAAATTATTAGCCAATGGATAGCCTTTGGTTTTTCTAATTTGGGTGTTAGCAAAGAAATTACAGACGCTTTGCCAGTTGCTTTGCTCCGCCCTTTTAGTTCTGCGGGATCACGTGGGTTTTTAATTGATTCGATGAATACTTTTGGTGCCGATTCTTTAACAGGAAGATTAAGCAGTATTTTTCAATGCAGTGCCGAAAGTACTTTTTATGTGATTGCAGTTTACTTTGGTTCTGTTAATATAAAAAATACCCGTTATGCCTTAGGAACGATGCTCGTAGTTGATTTAATTTGTGTCATTACCGCAATTTTAGTTGCGAGTTGGTTTTTTTAATTTTTTTTTGAGGTCATCATAAGCGCATATCGTTTCTTAGAGAGTAATATAGTCGCTTTTACGCCTCTTATTAATTAAATTTATATATGTGCATTATAATCGCATTATTAGCCTAATAAACGCATCAAAATAACTATTGATGCTTTTTCGCTTATGTAAGAATAGTACAAAATTTATTTATTTACAGCTTATACTTGGGCGTTTTGCGAAAACTGCTATACTTTTTTAGGTCACATAAATAAACACCTCGAATAAATTTTATTAGCTGTAAAGTTTCATATAATTATAAAATAGTCTAAAAAAACAGACCTAAATATTATACCAATTTAGCTTTAAAA
>NZ_MUHE01000048.1:0-71616 GCF_002217405.1 Flavobacterium psychrophilum DSM 3660 = ATCC 49418
AAAGCTAAATTGGTATTATGCTGTTTGCTTTTTGTAGGAAAACAAACTAGAAATAGGCTTTGTGGGCTATATTTTTTATACCAAAACAGTTTCTTTTATTTTTACTGTTTCTGCAATTTTTAAAATATCGGTTAGAACGCCACGGGCTGTTACTTCTTTTCCTGCGCCTGCGCCTTGTATAACTATTGGGATTTCTCCATACGATTTAGTATAAATTTCGATAAGATTATCGGCTCCTTTAAGTTGTCCTAACGGTGAGTTTTTAAGTGTTGAAACGAGTTTTACTTCGAGTAATTTTTTTTCTATATCAAATTCTCCAATATATCTTAGAACATGATTTTCTGCTTGGGTAATTTTAGCTATTTCGAACGGTTTGTCGAACAATGATTTGTTTGTTAAATATTCCGCTTTTGTATTCGATTCGTTTAAGTTGGGTAATAATAATGATTCGATTTTAATATCTGAAAGTTCAAATTCGTGGTCTATTTCTCTTGCTAAAATGAGTAATTTTCTTGCTACATCATTTCCAGATAAATCTTCTCGAGAGTCGGGTTCTGTTAATCCAATTTTTTCGGCATCGACTAAAATGTTTGAAAAAGGGATTTCCTCGTCTGAAAATCTGTTAAAAATATAACTTAAAGAACCTGAAAAAACACCACGTATTTTTGTAATTTTTTCTCCCGAAAAATGCAAATTATTAATCGTTTGTACTACTGGTAATCCTGCGCCAACGTTTGTTTCATACAAGAAAAATTTGTGAAACAGGGTTAGGTTTTCTCGCAATTCTTTATAAAAATTAAATTGTAATGTATTGGCTTTTTTATTGGCGGCTACAATATTGAATCCGTTTTGAATTAATGAAATATAATTTTTTGTTATTTCCTGGCTTGCAGTTGCATCTACAGCAATAAGGTTTTCGAGATTCTTAGATTGAATATACTCGAAAATATCTTCTATTTTATAAGGAATGGCGGTTTGTAAAAAATGTGCTTCCCATTGGTTTGTGATTCCTTCTTTTTCAAAAAAAGCCAAGCTTGAGTTTGCAATAACTGGAAATCGCAGTTCGATATTTTTCTTTTCTAAAAAGAATTTCTGACTTTCTAAAACTTGGTTAATTAATGTGCTTCCTACGTTTCCTATTCCGAAAAGTACGATGTTTATTCTAATTGTTGGCATAATTTTGTTGTTTTTGTTTGTTGAAAACTGATTCTAATATTTTAGATAATTGTTTGTATTCTATTAAAAACGCATCGTGTCCGTGTATTGATTTAATTTCGTGGTAAAATACATTTTGCTTTACTTTTTTTAAATCTTGATAGGTTTCTCGGTTTTCATCGGCGGTAAAAAAATAATCGGTATCTACCGCTATAATGTGAATGTTAGATTGAATGACTTTGGCAACTGTTACAAAATCTTTTCTGTTTCTAGTAATGTCGATTGTTTTTATAAGATGGTTCATCATTTTGTATGAAGCCAATTGAAATCGCTTTTGCAATTTTTCTTCGTGATGAATTAGCCAACTTTCTATTTGAAATATGTTTTTTAATTCGTTTTTTTCTCTATTAAATTTTTGTTTTAAAGATTGTGGTGTTCTGTACAAAAGCATGGCGTGTGATCTCGCATCGGGAATTGGATAATTAGAATTGTTTAGGATTTTATCTTGTATTAGGGTATTGGCAATTACCCAATCCGAAGCTTTCCAATCTGAAGCAATAGGGATTAAATTTTCGATCGCAATGGGATTAATAACTGCCATTTCCCAAGCAATTCCGCCACCCAAGCTTCCGCCAATAACCGAAAAAAGATTTTCTACTCGCAGTTGTACTAACCCTTTCCAAAATATTTTAGCAATATCTCTAGCTGTAAAATGGGTGTAATTATGAATCAGATTTTCTTTTAATCCGTCATATCCGTTTCCAGGAATATTAAAAGCTAAAACGGTATAATGGTTTGTATCTATCGTTTTGTTTTTACCTATTAACTCTTTCCACCAACCATTCTCGTTTGTTACTTGAGAGTTTCCTGTTAGTGCGTGATTAATTAATACTATTGGTGCTATTCCTATGGGTTTTCCGAATATTTGATAAAAAAGGGGTAAATTCTTTTGAAGTTTTCCGCCTTCGGTAATAAAATCTGATATGATTATTTTTTTTAATTTTTCCATTTTAAACAACTTAATAAAAAACTGCCTCTGATAAATTCAGGTCATCAAAGACAGTTTTACAAACAAAAAACGAATTTCTTATACTAATTGAGGATTTTTAATGTTTTCGAAAACTGCTTTCAAGTCAGCTTTTAAATCTTCGATATCTTCTAAGCCAACCGAAAGGCGAATTAAATCTTTAGTAACCCCTGTTGCAACTTGTTCTTCGTTAGTAAGTTGCTGGTGGGTTGTGCTTGTTGGGTGAATAATTAGCGATTTTGTATCTCCAATATTTGCCAAAAGGGAGAATAATGTAGTTTGATCTGCTACTTTTTTAGCTGCTTCGTATCCTCCTTTCAACCCAAAGGTTACGACTCCATTTTGTCCTTTTGGTAAATATTCTTGTGCTAAATCATAGTATTTACTAGATTTTAGCCCTGGATAATTTACCCAAGCTACATCCTCTTGATTTTCTAACCATTGGGCTAATGCCAATGCGTTTTGGCTGTGTTTTTGAACACGAATAGGCAATGTTTCTAGACCTTGAATAATTTGAAAAGCATTAAATGGGCTTAAAGCTGCCCCGAAATCACGCAATCCTTCAATCCTTACTTTGGCAATAAAAGCAGTATTTCCTAAAGCTTCATGATATACTAATCCGTGATATCCTGCAGATGGCTCTGTAAATTCTGGAAATTTTCCGTTGCTCCAATCAAAATTTCCAGCATCGATAATGACTCCGCCAAGTGATGTTCCGTTTCCAGAAATATATTTGGTTAAAGAATGAATTACAATATTGGCTCCGTGCTGAATTGGGTTTAGTAAATAAGGTGAGGGAACAGTGTTATCTACAATAAAAGGAACTTTAAAGGCTTTGGCCTCTTTTGAAATAGCTTTTAAATCTAATACATCTAGTTTTGGATTTCCTAAACTTTCTGCAAAAAACACTCTTGTATTTTCTTGTGCCGCTTTGGTAAAATTTTCAGGATTTGATGGGTCTACGAATGTTGTGGTAATGCCTAATCTGGGTAAAGTTACTTTAAGTAAATTATAAGTTCCGCCATATAAGCTATTAGAGGCCACGATGTGATCTCCTGATTTTAGTAATACTAGTAAAGCTGTAGAAAGTGCTGCGGTTCCTGATGCTGTTACCACAGCGCCAATTCCTCCTTCTAATGCTGCTAATCGTTGTTCTAAAACGTCATTTGTAGGATTGTTTAATCGGGTGTAAATAAATCCCGCTTCGGCAAGACCAAATAAATTAGCTGCATGATCTGAATTGTTAAAAACATACGAAGAAGTTTGGTAAATAGGAACGGCTCTCGTACCTCCATTTTTAGTAACATCATGTCCTGCGTGTAATGCGTTTGTTGCAAATTTTTGTGTACTCATTTTATTTAGATTTAAAGATTGGTTTAAATTTTTAAGGCAATAAAAAAGCCCTTTTAGATCACTTTCCAAAAGGGCTTATAGTTTAAACTATAATAAAGATTATCTCTTTCGCTTTATGGAATAGTAGGAAATTGTGCACATGCACATCATACAGCATACCGTCATTTTATTTGCTATTAGATTCACCTTAAATGTTGTGTTTGTTTTATGCTTGATTAAATAAAAAAACCTCTGCAATTGCCAGAGGTTTGATTGTATATTTTAAAATAAAATGATGCAATACGATACTCTGCGGAATTTTCCGAGGCCATACGACATATATTGCATATTGTAATTTTCATTTTGAGTATAATTTTATTCTGCAAATATAGTTTTATTTTCTAAAAAAAATAATATTTTAGATAATTTTTCTTTTTTCTTTTAATTTGTTCATTCTTTTCAGAAAAATAATCTATAAAAAGCGTTTTAGTAAGTATTTTGTTTTTAATGTGAATTGATGAATTGTGCAATAAATAGTTTTTTTAAATCTCCATATTAGGGCATTGTTGCAAGGGGTGGGTTTTTCGTTGCAAGTGAAGTTTGCTGAGCTTAGGTAAAAATAAAAGCATAGCGAAGTAATCTTTTTGGAGTGGTAAAAGCTTCGAAAAGGATTTTTTCGACTTGATCCGTGGTTTTTGTTTTCCCAGAGGTTTTGAGATTGTGATCCAGAACTTACCTAAATTAAAAATTGAAGCTCTTATAAAGCAAAAAAGCCATCCCTAAAAGGGAGAGCTTTCCATTGGTCTAACTACTGACCGTGTTACGCTTTACAAAGGCGTAACGTAAACAACACAACTTTCTTTGATGCTTTATTGGGACAAAAAAGCGATTCATTTCTGAATCGCTTTTCCCAATTTTAGCGGTCTGGACGGGACTCGAATCTGTCCATATATCGTTAGTAAATACTATACTTTACAAGGGTTGAATTATAATAGGTAATGCCCGAGGGGATGTTTCCTGTAAAATTCAACGGTGCAAATATATCAAAATATTTATATAAAAAAATATTTTTGTAAACTTTTTTGTGCTTAAAAAGTTGATTTTGGTTATATTTCTGTGAGGTTTTTCACTATATAAGTGTTAAATAATGTTAAAGTTTTGTTGTAAATGTTAAATTTTTATTTTATCAAATATCACTAAATCAGTACATTAACTTTATTTTGTAAGTTTTTTATTATAATTTAGCTGAAATTTCGTGATCGAAAAAAAAGCTTACTAGAGTTATTAAAGAAAGTATTAACTCCAAAAATTATAAAAAATGGAAACAAATTACTTTACCGTGAGAGCGGTTTTAAGAACGGACAAAATTAGAAAAGATGGAACTTGTCCTATTTACATTATTCTACAACGTAGTAATGTAACCCAAAAATTATCCTTGGCTGAATTTATCGAGGAAAAGTTTTGGGACAAAAATGCCGAGCAAGGTATCGGCAAAGGTTATGGTAATCTAAATGCTTTAATTAGAAAGAAAAAACAAAACCTTGAAGATTTTATTAGAGAAAATAAGAGCATTGGTAAACCAGTTTCTAAAACTGACATTTCTAATTTCTGGAATGGAAAATCTGAAACCGAAATCGAAGACCAATTATTGTTTTCTAAATTTTATGAAACATTTTGCAAACGACATTTCTTGACGATTAGAGAAAGTACCCAAATCCATTATGTTACTCTTGGTAAGAAGATGAAAGATTTTAAACCGAACTTAAAAATTTCCGATGTAGATTATTCGTTTATGGTAGAGTTTGATAATTATCTTTTAGAAACTAAAAGCGGTAGATACAATATGATTAAGTTTTTGAAAACCGTGTTGAAAGAAGCTGTAAAATTGGGTGTAGTAAAAAATGAATCTTGGAAAGGTTTACAAAATGTAGCACCTAGAGTAAGAGAGGAATATTTGACTCTTACCGATATTAACAAAATAGAAATTTGCGATTTATCTACTAAAAAGCATTTGGAACTAGCTCGATTAATGTTTCTGTTTGGTTGTTATACTGGAATGCGATTTAGTGATGTTGTAGCTTTGAAAAAAGAAAACTATAAAAATGGAATAATTGCTCTAAAACAAGTTAAAACTGGTGTTGATTTAAAAATCCCTGTTAATTTACAAGCAAAGAAAATTATCTGCAAGTTTTGGAGTAAACGAAATGAAAACGAAAATATATTCCCAAGTATCGAAAACCAAACCATTAATAGATATTTAAAAAAGATTGGAGAAATGGCTAAAGTAGAAACGAAACTCCATTTTCATCTTGCGAGACATACTTTTGGAACTACATTACTAAATAGCAATGTAAATGCTTTTGTAATATCTAAAATGATGGGGCATAAAAAATTGAGCCAAACTTATTCTTATACAGGTTTAAATGTAAACAAGATGAAAGACGTAATGGCAAATGTAAACTTTACTCCAAAAAATGAAAATAACCGATTTAACCAAATATAATATGAAAAATAAAATAGAATTTTTTTGTAACGATTATATTCCATCAGAGAATTTGAAATGGGAAAATGTATCTTTTCAAAACCAAGAAATAAAGTACGCCTCAAATAAATGTGATTTTTTATTTCGAGCTAGATTATATAATAAAAATGAAAAAAGCAAAATGGTTTTTTTAAATCTTTATATGTATCATAACAAAACAAAAGGAAAATATTCATTAGTTATAAGAGGTAGGTTAAATAATTGGTACTTTCAGAATTTTGATAATAAAAAACTAACAAAGGATGAGTATAATAGTGCTTTTGAATTAATTTTAACAGAACTTGAATTAGAGAAAAAAAATCTATTTTATTCTAAAACTGGTGTTATGGATTTAGCTATACGAATATATTTATCTTCTGTTTTTTTAAAAAAGTACGAAAGAGTTGTAAAAATAATTTACGAATAATAAATTTTATTAATTCTACAAATCCTTAAAAAAATCTTGGATTGTTAAATTATGAATTTTGAGAACATTGATAAGGGTTTTGAGCGTAATGTTCTGACCCTTTTCTATTCTATGATATTGCACCCTGTTAATATTGTAATCGAAAGCGAATGTTTCGTAGCTTGTGTAACCTTTTTCCTTTCGTAATGTTTTAATCTTTTCAGCGATTAATAAAATCGTTTCTTCTGACTCTTTGTCTAATTTTTCCATTTAACGAAATTTGTAAAATAGTCGCATATAATTTACCGCATAAATAAAACCGCTTATATTATGTATTTTTTATTATTTTAGCTGAAAATTAAAATGATGAAACGAATAATATTTACTACAATACTTGCCTTATTTATTACTGTAAAAGGCACTTCTCAGATTAATAATCTAAAAGATTTACTTGAAATTTCTGAATTAAACGTAGAGGAAACGATTGAAGAATTACAAAATACTTGGAAATTAAATCCTCCTATTCAAGATACTTCTGAAAAAGGATTTATTACTGAACGCCATATTTTTTCATATAATCAAGATAATAAAAAGCAAATCTTGAAAAAATGCGGAAAAATGGATTTGCAAACTAGTCAGACTATTTGGCTAACAAATTTTGTTTCTAACGATAAAAATTTATTAAGTAGAATTACAAAAAATCTAACCTTTCAAGGATTTGAATTAAAAGGAAAATTGAAATCTAATTCTATGTATGAAGATGGAAATAGAATTGTTACTTTACAAACTGAATCTGATAACGATTACAAATTACCAATTGGTTGTTACTCAATCAACGTAATTGTAAATAAAAAAATAAATGGTGGGTATATAATAAAAAACAAAGAAAATTTAGAATTACAAGACATCAAAAAAAGTAATCCTTTGAATAATATTTCTAATTACAAAAGCGAAAAAATATCCTTTGTAAAAAATATACATGAATTAATTAGAATTTCTAAAACTGCTTCAAGTGAGATTAATTCTGTTTTAAGTAACGATTGGAAAAAATTAGAATATCCTAAAAATGAAGAACCACTAAACGAATGGTACTCATTTGTAAATAACAATCAATATTTAGAAAGCTATATTGGTCGAGATAATGGTATTGGAAAAGATATTAGAATTGTAACTTTTGAATTTTCCGATAAGATTTTATTGGATAAAGTTATCGAAGAATTAAAAAAGACCAACTTTAAGCTTGAAGAAAAAAATGAAAATTATTTGAGTTATGAAAATAAAGGAGATGTAATTGTAATTTATTTAAGTAATAAATTATCGTCAAAAGGAAGTTTTAAAATTGAAATATCTACAATTTTACAAAATAACTAAATATTTAATTAAAATAAAGGATAAAAAAAGTATAGATTTAGTTTGTAACATGCTCATTATTGGTTAAATAATCAATGCTAATGCTTTTTAATAAAGAAAAAGATAAATTAGTTTAAATATAAAACTTACTGCTTAAAAAGATGCTTAATATAAGTATTCTATCTTATTCACTGAATAGTCATTTAAATTTTGAACATAGCATAATTAGTATTTTTTTTTAAATTTATGAATTTAAAAAAATAAGGTCTATATTTGTTGGTTAATACACTGTTAAATTCAATTTTTATTCAAATTATTGTTAATCAGATAGTTAAAACTTAAATGAGCGTTGTAAAAGATTTTTTTATTTCAAAAGGATTTAATTTTAAAGATGATTTAAAATTGAAAAAGGATTTTTTTGGAACTAATGAAATTTTATCAAATAAAATTGAGAACCATATATTTTTTTACGAATGCCCACCTCAAACTAAAACTTCATTTTATTTAATTACAGAAACTTTAACCGATAGTGAGTTTAAAGAAATTAGAAAATATATATGGAATGAAGATAAAGCAGATTTAATTTTTTCTATTCAAGAAACAAAGAAAACTGATTTATTTGAAAATGATTTTAAGCTAAATCTTTATTATGCTAAAATCTCTCCTATAACAGAAATTTCACTTTATAAAATAGATACTTTTTCTGGAAATATTGCTGATAGAAATAAATTAGATTCAATAAACAAATGGGAATTTGATAGTGGTGCATTTTGGTTAAACTACAAGGGTTTTATCGATAAAATTAAGAAATCTAAAAGCATTGATAAAGAGCTTGTCTTTACACTTGAAAACTTAAAAAAAGATTTATTAATTGAAACCAAAGATGAAAATATAGTACAAGCTTTAATTGATAGAACTTTATATATTAAATATTTAGAAGACAATCATATTATAAATTCTTTTTTCTACAAGCATTATTTTGATAATAATTCAATAACCTACAAGGAATTATTAAAAAATAAAGATGCCTTGAAAGTGAATTATCTATTTAAGATAATTAATGAAATTTTCAATAATTATTTATTTGTAACCCCAGAAATAAGTGAAGATTACCTTAACGAAAAGGTGTTTGACTTAATGTATCATTCAATTTCTGGAACAAAACCTAATGGGCAACTTTCACTTTTTGATTTTCAATTCAGTATTATTCCTGTGGAGTTTATAAGCTATATATATGAGATTTTTTTAAAAGAAGATCAGAAAAAAAGCGGAATATTTTATACCCCAAAAAAATTAGCTCAACTTATAATTGATGATGTAATACCAAAACAAAAAATCGGCAAAGTATTAGACCCATCTTGTGGTTCTGGAATGTTTTTAATAGTTGCCTTTCAAAAACTTATAGAAAATAATCCTTGTCATTCTGAAAGGGTTTCTGAAAAAATAGAGCATAGAATTAAATTACTTTCAGAAAATATTTTTGGAATTGAAAAAAAATCTATTGCCCAAAGATTTACAATTTTTTCTTTATCATTACAAATATTTAGAGATTTGGACGCTGAAGAAATAAAAGAATTTATTTCTAATGAATTAAAAAACGAAAATGAAGTTAGATTATTTAAAAAATATTCCTTTTTTGAAAACATTATTTGTCGTAATTCACTAGATACTAAAAACGCTCCTTTTGCTAATAAAAAATTTGATTATATTGTAGGTAATCCTCCTTTTTTTGAAATTAAATCAAGTGATGAGGAGGTAAGTTTTTTAAACGATTATGTAATAAAATATTTTGATAAAGAATTAAAAGCAAAAGAAATTGTTGGTAAGCATCAAATATCTCAATGCTTTTTAATAAAAATAAAAGACTGGAGCAATGATAATACTCGCTTCGGTTTTGTTTCAAATAACTCAAATTTTTATAATGATAATTCTAAAAAATTCCAAAAATACTTTTACGAAAGTTATGGAATTGAAAAAATATATGAATTATCGAAAGTAAAAAATATACTTTTTGAAAATGCTAATGAAAGTGTAAATGCTTTAGTCTTCAATAACATCAGAAATAAAAATATAATTGAATATTACCCAGTTGAAATGGGTTTGTTTTCTGAAAAACCGTTTGAACTTTTAATTATTCAAGAAGATAAAATAATTGAAATTTATCAAGAAAAAATAATCAAAGATGAAATTAGATTACGTGATTTTTTGATTGGAAATGAATTTGATTTAAAGTTGATTAAAAAATTAGAAAAAAATAAAAAACTCGAAGATTATTTAATCATATTAAATGGTAGTAAGGATAAAATTAATAACGGAATACAAATAGTTGGTAAAGAACAAATAATATCTGAATTTAATATTACAGAAGAAAAATTTAAAAATTTAAGCAAGGAATCTCGAAAAAAATATTCTGATGAGTTTAAATTGAAATATACACGTCAAACAAGAGATAAAGACTTCGCTCACCCTTTAATTTTAACGAAAAACCTTTGTGACTTCAAGATAAGTGATGCTTCTATTTTCGTTAATGATATTTCTAATTTTCACAGAATTAGAAATGAGAAAATTTATAATACAAATAAGATTTTAATAAATAGAGTTGGGAAAAAATTGAATGCTGTTTACTCTGATAAAAAAGTATATTATAATTTTGATATTTATTCAATTTTTCTTGAAAACGAAAATTTATATTACTTATTTACTGCAATAATAAATTCTAATTTAGTGAATTATATAATAAATTCATTTTATAGAAAAAGAAACGATGGGTCATTCCCTAAAATAGGTCATGATGCGATAAGAAATATTCCAATTCCAATTAATTTAGAAAGTGATTTGATAATCGAAATTAGTGATATTAGTAGAAATTTATCAAATAGTAAAATAGATTTTTCAAAGAAGACAGAGTCTAAATTGAATAATCTTATCTATGACTTATACGAACTTGACTTTCTCGAAAAACAGAGGATTGAAGACTTTTTTATAAATAAAGCTAAAATCACTAAATCTGAATTAAAAAAATATGAACAAACTTTAATAGAATCTCTTGAGGTTTATTTTGAAAATGTTATAACTATCAGGCATTATCATTATACTGAATTTAAACTTGTTGTTTTTGGCATTTATTTTAATTCTGAAAATCAAAAACCATCAGCCGAGAAAGTTTCTAAATTTATTATTAACGAAATTTTCGAGCAAAATCCTAGTGAAAACTTTTTGGCTTCTCAAGAAAAAATTCTTGGAAAAGATTGTGTTTACATACTTCGTAAAGATGAAAATATAAACTGGACTGAAACAAAAGCTTTTGAAGATGGTCAAGAAATCTTAAATCGAATGTAAATATGGATAGAGAATACATTCGATTACCTAAAACCAGTTTTCTCCCTGATAGTAGTAGAAAAAAAAGAGTTAAAGACGATACTTTTTGGATTAAACTAATACATTTTCATTTGTTAAAATTCTACAAAGAGTTTGAATTTGACGAATTAACGGCACTTATTGAAGCTGAAAAAAAGAAAATAAAAAGAAAACATATTGAAGATTTAATCAAAGATTACATCTATAAATGGTTTGAGAAAAATGATAAAAGAATTTTTTTCGAGGGTATTGTAATTAATCTTGAATCTAAAGTTAAATACAATCAGGTAGGTTTTTATGATATGAAATTTCAGCATAGTGATTGGGTCGATATTGAAAATGAGAAATTAAAATATTATTCCATTGAATGTAAAAACCTAAATAAAAAAGCTGTTTCAATTGATGAATATGTATATAATAAATCAAAGAAAGATGGAGGTGTATATAGACATTTTAATGGTAAATATGCCCAATTTAATAATTTTGGAGGAATGTTAGGTTTTGTTTTAAATGGAGAGATAGATAAAATTAAAAACTCAATAATTTCAAAGTTAAATATATCCACAGATTTATCACCAGAGGGAGATTTAATTGAAAATGGAATAGAATTAAACTCAATTGAAGGAAACGCTTTTACTTTTACGAGCAAACATAAACGAAAAGATAACGAATTTATATTACATCATTTTTTATTCAAACTGTATGATTCATAAATAATAAAACATAAATATTTTAAAATTGAGAGAAATCGCACTAGAAATAGAGCGATTTTTTTATTTGCATAACTATTTGATTTTATAAGTATTAACCGATTTGTTAAAAATAAATAGCGTTAAATAAATGTTAAATAACCGATTTGAAAAAATAAAAAAAAACTGGCGACTATAACTATAATATATGAACACTTAAATTTTAAAATTATGGGTACAAAAATTATGGTTGAACGACGAGTTTATAGCAATCTAGTAAAGTTTGTTATTGAAACAAGAAAATTGCTTTTGGATATTTCGGAACGACCTGAATTTACAAAAGAATGGTTATCTATTTTTGATATTGAAATAGAATTTGGTTTGAGTAGAAAAGTAATTGACGGATTTAGAAAAAAAGGTTTAAAGAGTAGCCAAAAAACTACTAATGGAAAAATTCTAATCAGAAGAACCGAGTTAGAGAAATTCATAACTAAAAAATAAATGGTATGGATAGAATTAAAATAAAAATATCCGACTTTACTCTTGTCAATAGTTACAAACTTTGGGGAAATTACAGACCAAGTAAATACCCAAACAGGCATATTTTTAGTAGAGAAATAACAAACCACAAAGCTAATTGTATAAGACCTTTCAGAATAACGCTAATGCTTTATTACGATGATGTAAAAGATGATTTTACAATTAAATTTAATGGAAGTATAAGAAAATGGTACTTTGGAAAAAATACAAGACAAAATCTAACTAAAAAACAATTAAACGAATGTATAAAGCTATTAAGTGATAAAATTGGAATTAGAGAAATTGACTTGTTAAATGCGGAAGTAACTCAATTGGAAATCGGAGTTACACTTTTATTAAAATCTTATTTTAAAGGAGTAATAAATTGTTTTGTTAAACATAGACATTTTACAAGAGAAGTAGATAATACAACCGTTTACCTTAAAGGCAAGAAAACTAAAGAAGGCAAAGAAAGTGCTTTTAAATATAAATTCTATGATAAGTATTTAGAGATAAACAAAAATGATATGAATTTCTTAAATGATTTGAAGAAAATGAATGTGCAAAAAAAGTTTACTTGCTTTAGATTTGAAATTGTTATAAAAAAAGTATGTGCCGTACCTTTTTATAGAGAAAATACTGATACATTGAATAAAATATTAGAAAACTGGGAAGAAATTAATTATAAACTTATGGAACATATCAGCACGATACATTTTGTAGATTTAATTTCTGATGAAAAAGAAATAAATATTGACAAACTTGGAAAAAGAGATGCCCAAAAATATTTACAGTTTAATGCAATCAAGAGAAATGGTTTTTTTGAAGAACTCGAAAAATTTGAATTAAATAATAAAAGCACAAACAGAAGTACCAAAGTAAAGTCGTTTTTTAAAAATTATGAATACTTTTTAGATAAAAAAATTGATTACAGAAATGTGTTACTTCAATCATTAAAGAAGAAAATTGATAGTTTAGTATAATAAGGGTAGATTGTATTAGCTAAATAAACTATATAACCTAAACAAGAGAGTATAAATAGAATAACCCCTAATAGCCAAAGTGAATGATAAGTTAGAACAAAGCTAATTTAGTTATAACAAGGTAAATATATTTTAACTGCCGTCTTGTTTTAAATATATTTGAGAATGGGCAATTTTAATGATTTTAATTGCCTTTCTTAACCTAATAAGCCAAATATATAACTTCTAAATTTGAATGCTTTAGAATGCTTGTTTATTAATTATATCTTACTCTGTTTTCTTATGTCCAAAAAGGATATTTGAAAGCCGTTTTATAACGAAAATATGATTTGTGAAATATGGGGTAACGGATTAGGGGATGGATTATTGGCGAATAATAGCAAAAGAAGTAAAAAGAACTTTACCTAAATTAAAAATTGAAGCTCTTATAAAGCAAAAAAGCCATCCCTAAAAGGGAGAGCTTTCCATTGGTCTAACTACTGACCGTGTTACGCTTTACAAAGGCGTAACGTAAACAACACAACTTTCTTTGATGCTTTATTGGGACAAAAAAGCGATTCATTTCTGAATCGCTTTTCCCAATTTTAGCGGTCTGGACGGGACTCGAACCCGCGACCCCATGCGTGACAGGCATGTATTCTAACCAACTGAACTACCAAACCTGCGCCTTATTGCGGTGGCAAAGATACAACCTTTTTTGAGTTGCGCAAGCCTTTTTTTAATTTTTTTTTAATTTTTTTGCTTAAAATTATCCAAATTTCTGTTTTTCAATAAGATAGGTTGTAATTATTTTTTCGAAATTTTCATCTACAGAGACGGGGACGTACTTTATTTTATATAATGAGCAGGTGTTTGCTACTTTGTTGAAGTAGTTGTTTACTGCTTTTTCGTAGTTGTCTTTTATAGTTTGGGCAAAAAGGTTTACTTCGTCGCCTGTTTCTAGATCTATAAATTTACGTGGCGTGTTGTCGTAATCAAGATTTTGTTCTGTTTTTTTGTCGATTACGTGAAACAAAACTACTTTGTGTTTGTTGTGTTTTAGGTGTTGCAGGGCTTTAAATAGTCGTTCGTCTTCTTCTGGTTGTAACATATCGGTAAAGAGTACAATCATAGAGCGTCGGTGCATTTTTTCGGCAATTTGATGTAGGAAGGTGATTGTGTTGGTTTGTTTTGCTTCTTTTGGTGTTTGTAGTGTGTTTTCTAGTTTGTCTAGAAGCATGCGGTGGTGACGTTCGCTTCCTTTTTCAGGAGCGTAATATTCGTAGGTGTCAGAAAATATGCTTAGTCCTACGGCATCGCGTTGTTTTTTGAGTAATTTCATTAGTACTGCCGAGGCTAGAACCGAGAATCCAATTTTATTCTCGTAAAAAAACTGTTTTTCTTTTAGTTTAGGATAGTGCATAGACGAGGAATTGTCTATAATGAGATGGCAGCGTAAATTGGTTTCTTCTTCGTATTTTTTGGTGTAAAGTCTGTCTGTTTTGGCAAATAATTTCCAATCTATGTGTTTGGTGCTTTCGCCAATGTTGTAGGTTTTGTGTTCGGCAAATTCTGCTGAAAAGCCATGAAATGGACTTTTGTGCATCCCGGATATGAAACCTTCTACAATTTGATTGGCAAGTAATTCTAGATGTTGGAAACTGGATGTTTTGGCTATTTGGCTATCTATATTCATACTTCAAATGTATTGAAAGATTGAAAGATTTAAAAATTAAAAGATAACAAAAGTGTAATTGGTTTTTTGTTTAGCCCCGATTGTAGCCGATATCCTTTGTGAGGTACGAACAAAGATAAAGGCGAAAAGCGGGAAAATGGTTTGCTGAGAATGCCCAAGCGGGTCGCTCCTCTAAAAAAAAAAGGCCTAACTTTTTGTTAGACCTAGATTTTTTTTTTTCTTACAATAGGGCGGTTAGGCTGTCTGCGTAAGTTTGTTTAGGGGCAACGCCTACTTGTCTTCCTACTACTTCTCCGTTTTGGAAAACTAGGACTGTTGGGATATTTCGAACGCCATATTTTGCAGCAAATTCTTGGTTTGCGTCGACATCTACTTTTCCTACTATTGCTTTTCCTTCAAATTCGGTTGCGATTTCTTCGATAACTGGGCCAACCATGCGACAAGGACCGCACCAAGCTGCCCAAAAATCTACTAATACTGGTTGTGATGATTTTAATACTACTTCCTCAAAAGTTGCATCGGTTATTGTTAATGCCATTTTTTTTTCTTTATTAATTGTTATACAAAAGTAGAATTTTATTTTGGATAGTTTGTTGATTGAAAATCAGTTTTAACTATAAATGTATTGACATTTTTTATGAAACTTAAAAAGGGTTTGGAAATGGGGCTTTGGTTTGAATTTCTTAGGGGGTAAACAAAAAAAAGGAGCTGTTTGTGCAGCTCCTAAAATTTATAATATGATTTGTTTGATATTATAAGTGGTATCTTAGACCTAAAGTTAGACCTAAACCACTAATTCCTACGTATGAACTAATGTCGTCTTTTGCTCTAGAAGAGTCGAAATTAGCGGAATTAGTTACTCTACTATTTGATGTTGAATTTATTTGGTCTACATAATTTACGTGGCTTGCAGAGTAAGTGGCATCGGGGCGGAAAGCAGTTGGGGTATTCAATTTGTCGATACCGTTTTCGGTATATTCTGTAGTTTCTTTGCTTTTTCCGTGTACTGTAAAATTACGGTATTCTAGTTCTCCAAAAACAGAAATGTTTTTACCTAATTTGTACGATGTTCCTAATGCTGCCATAAAACCAAGGGTTGGGTTTGGTTTTACCACATCTTTTGCGTGGGTATTTGTGGTTGCTAATGGGTTTGTGTATGTTCTGTTTGTTTCGATGGTTAAATCTCCAACGATAGGAATAATAACTCCAACTTTAGTGTATGGTTCGAATCCTTTAGTTTCGCCTAGAAACAAAACAAGTGCAGGTGCTAGATCTAGCGCTCTAATTTTTCCCTCTGCTTTTCCTGTTACAAAAGTAGGTCCTACTAGTCTATTTTTAGTTTCTACCATTGTTTTGCTGTTTCCTGTAAAATAGTTTATTCCCATCTCAGCACCTAAGTGTGTTGAGAAGCGGTATCCTATATTTAAACTTGTGCGAAATCCTTCTCCAAAAGATCCGTGATTTGTCTCTCTTGAGGCTAAGGTGTTTATTCCTATGGCGTTAGTTGTGTATGTGTCTGAGTTTGGTAACTGACCATCTACTGTTGGGAATTCTGTTGCTGCTGTTTGTGTAAAATAAGAGCCTCCTAGTTTAAAATACCAGCTTTCATTTTTTTTGCTTTCTTGTGCTACCATTGTCATGGCAGAAGCCATTAATCCTAATAAAAATATTTTTTTTTTCATAATTTGGTTTTTTAATGTCACAAACTTAATTAATTTGACTGCTATTTAGAAATATTTTCAAAATAGAATGGGGTTTAATGGGGTTTTATTTATTTTTATATTGATAATCAGTAGTTTACTAAAAAACTTTAACACAAATAATGAAGTGTAAATGTAAATTACACGCCAATAATTTATAAATTAGGGCTAAACGGTTGTATTTTGTTAAGAAATAACTTGCTTTTTTGGGGTTTGGGAAGTTGCTTTGTGATGTTTAGATTTGAGGGTTCGTTTGCCTATAATTGTGTTGTGTTTTTTATGTTTTTAGAATAGTCCGTTTATTTCGGCATCAATTCTATTTATAATCATTCCTAAGTCTTCGGGATTGTTTACAAAATCTACATTGTCTACGTCAATAATAAGTAATTTTCCTTTGTTATAACTTTCGGCCCAAGCCTCATAACGTTCGTTTAGTCGGCTCAAATAATCTATCGAAATCGAGTTTTCGTAATCACGACCACGTTTGTGTATTTGTCCTACTAAGTTAGGTATCGAACTTCGCAAATAAATAAGTAAATCTGGCGGGCCTACCAAGCCTTCCATTAGCTCGAAAAGTGATGAGTAATTCTGGAAATCTCGGTTTGTCATTAATCCCATTGCATGAAGATTGGGTGCAAATATGTGGGCGTCTTCATAAATAGTCCTGTCCTGAATAATTTTTTTGCCACTTTCTCGAATTTGTAATACTTGGCGAAAACGACTATTTAAGAAATAAATTTGAAGGTTAAATGACCAACGTTCCATTTGATGGTAAAAATCGTCTAAATAAGGATTGTCTACAACGTCTTCGAAATGAGGTTCCCAGTTAAAATGTTTTGCTAAAAGTTTAGTTAGTGTTGTTTTTCCTGCTCCTATGTTTCCTGCTATCGCTATGTGCATTATGGTAAATTAATTTTGTAATTTGTAATATCTTCGAGTGTAAAAATAGATAAATTTTGGTCTTTATAATAAAAACTGTTGTAGCTTTTTTGGTCTAAAAGGATTAATGTTTTTTTGCTGTTATTTAAATCGTAGTAATACAATAAATCATTTTTTTTATAGATAACGCTTAAGTTTGAAGTAAATTGTATCAAATCGAAATCGGGAATTTTTCCTAAAGGTTTTATTTTCCCAAAAATATCACAGGAATAAGAGTAGTTATTCTCATCAATCCAATAAAAATTGTTAAAACTTGTTTCATAATATTTGAGGCCAAGGGTAAGAGGAACGGCTATGTTTTTGTATTCATTTTTTAAGTAATCATATAGTCCTATTTGCAGATTTACGGAATCGAAAACCCAAAGATTACTATGCGAAGAGATTCCAACAGCACTTGCTATAATGTTTTTTGAATTTTGGGAAAAACTAATTTTATGAATCTCATTTAGCTGATTGTCAGTTATTATAACGGTATTGAAGTTTTCGTAAAACAAAACAATTTTTAATGAATTCTGAATATCAACCTTCGAAATTTTTCCTAAAGAAATGTTTTTGTACTGATAATTTTCTGCTTTTTTAATTTTAAATAAAACCCAATTTTTTATATAATACTTATACCCAAAAGCATCTTGACCAATATATTGGTCGGCTTCAATAAACTCCGACGCTATTTTCGAAACCACAGGATTTGTGTCTTGGCAATGGGCTAACGATGAGAGAAGAAAAACAGTAAGAAGTACAATTTTTTTCATCGATGCAAGGTAAACAATATCTTTGAAATCTAAATATTTAATGAAATCGAAATTTTCTTTAAGTTTTTCTTTTTTTAACAAAAAAAAACTTTGTTTTATGCTTTTTTTTTGAATTTCGTAAGATAAAACATTAAGATGGCCATCAAGAATATTTTTATCGCGTAAACCGAAAAGCGAATGAGTAGGTAAATAATAAATAAAAATAAAATGAAAAAATTTGGTTTTTTAGCAATTCTAGGATTAGTTTTGCTTTCATCAATCTCAACTTAGGCAAGACCACAAAACTATATAGATAGTAGAAGCCATTTAATGGTTTGGTACATCGGTGGTTATATAGATATGGGGTATGTGACGTTTACTTAAATTTAAATGTATAAACCAACTCATATTGTTTTAAAAAGACATGAAAAAAACCTTCACCTTTTTATTGTTTTCAATTATAACTTTTTCTTATTCTCAGAATATTTCAGGGATTATATTAGATAGTATTTCGAAAAAACCATTAGAATTAGCTAGTGTTACCTTGAATAAAACTAATCGAGGTGTTTATTCGGATGCCGAAGGAAAATTTAAAATCAGTTTAACAAATGAGAATGATTATTTGCTGATTTCTTATTTGGGTTATACTACTAAAAAAGTTTGTGCTTCTAATTTTATAAAAACAAAAGAGAATAATTCTATTTTTTATTTAAGTTCAACAACAGAAAGACTTAATGAAGTTTTTGTTCAAAATAAAAAAACAGAATATGGTTGGGAGAAAACAATAAAGTTTTATAGAGGGAAAACTAGACAAGTTGGATTTCAATTTGGAACAGAAAATTGTACATATATTGAAAATTCAGACTATAAAAAAGGAAAAGTAAAATCTGTTATTTTAAGTTTAAATAAGATGCAAGACAATTTTATTTGTGAAAAATGTAAGATGGATTATTTAGCTTCTTATAATGTAAAATTTTATAGTTATGATAGTATAAACCATATTCCAGAAAAAGAAATTTTCTCTAAAGATATAATTGTATATCCAGAAAACAAATCCTATTCTTTTGTGATCGATGTAGATTCGTTAAACATTTCGTTCCCTAAAAACGGAGTTTGTATAGGGGTAGAAATAATTAACACAAAATATAAAAACCCAAAAACTACGGGGGCTTTCATTGGACCAGCGATTGATTTTTCTGAGAGCAAAAACATTCGTCCAATTATTGCATGGACTAGATCTAGAACAGAAGGTCATAAATTTATGCCAAATATAGATTATGAACGAGATACAAAAAAACTTAATAAACCAAAAATTCAGATAGCAATGATTGTAGATTTGGTTATAAAACCAGAAAAATAATAACATGAAAAATAAAATAACAATATTATTTGTATTAATAACTTCAACCCTTTTTGCACAAGGTTTTCAAGGTACTGCCATTTATCAATGGAAACAAAGTTCCGAAGATTTTAAAAACACCGTTCTCTCCGATCCCAAAATGGATCCAGCCATGAGAAAAGTTATTGAAGATAGGATGAGCAAATTATTTAACAAAACTTTTGTTCTCAATTTCGACAAGAACATTTCTATTTATAAAGAAGAAAAAACATTAGATATAAACAAACAAGACGGTGGAGGGGATTGGTCACCTAACGGAATAATAATTTCGCATTATAAGAACATCAAAACAAAACAGTCTATTACTCAAACAGATTTGATGAGCAAAATATTTAATGTTCAAAATTCTTTAGCAGATTATAAATGGGAATTGTCCTCACAAACAAAACAAATAGGAAGCTATTTGTGTTACAAAGCGACTACAATCATACCCGTAACCCAAAAAGAAAAAGCAGATTATGAAGAAGAAAAAGCGGAGCAAGAAAAAAACAACACTCAGTTTTTTAAAATAGAAGAACCTAAAGATAAAACAATAATAGCTTGGTACACACCAGAAATCCCCGTAAGCAATGGCCCTGAGAATTATTTCGGATTACCGGGTTTAATTCTCGAAGTCAACGCAGGAAAAACAACCTTATTATGTTCTAAAATAGCAATGAATATAAAGGACAAAAAAGAAATAAAAGCGCCAACAAACGCAAAATTAATCACTCAAAAAAAATATGATGAAATCGTTGCTAAAAAAATGGACGAGCTAAACCACACACATCAAGATCATGATGGCAATGGCGGTATGCAAATAAGAATGGGAAGATAAAATTTAAAAAATTATTTGGGCAGCTTTTCCGCCTTCCGCTCCCAATCTTTTGTTCGTCGTTCCTCCTCTCAAAAGGATTTCCGCTCAAGTCGGGCTGCACGAACCACACAATAAACAACCACATTTTTGTTTAAACAGTATGAAAATTAAAAATATATTCTCGTTGTTGCTATTATTAGCAACAACGATTTCTTTTTGTCAAAACATCACTTTTCAAGGAATTGTAAAAGACACCACAAATGCGCCGCTCGAAATGGCAAATGTCATGGCGATCAATCAAGTTACAAAAACAGTCGATTCTTATTCGATAACCAATAACAAAGGAAAATTTCAGCTTTCGCTAAAAGCAAATGCCAATTATAATATTAAGTTTTCTTACTTAGGATTAAAAACAAAAAGCCTTGTTATGGCTACAAAAGCAGAAGATATTTCCCAAACAATCACCTTAAATGCGGATGTCACAGAATTAGCAGGAGTCGAAATTGTACGAGAAATGCCAGTTTCTATAAAAGGCGATACTATTATTTATAATGCTGATTCTTTCAAAACGGGAACGGAACGCAAGTTAGAAGATGTACTCAAAAAATTACCAGGCGTTACCGTAAACAAAGATGGGGAAGTAGAAGTAGAAGGTAAAAAAGTGTCAAAATTGATGGTGGAAGGCAAAGATTTTTTTGACGGGGACACAAAACTTGGAGTCAAAAATATTCCAGCCGATGCGATAGATAAAGTACAAGTTTTAAGAAACTATAACGAAGTGGGCGCACTAAAAAGCCTAGAAAATAACGAAGACAATGTGGCGATAAATATCAAACTAAAATCAGGAAAAAAGAATTTCTGGTTTGGCGACATGACAGCAGCAATAGGCGTTGGTCATACAGAAAGTAGGCATGAAGTAAACCCGAAATTGTTTTATTACAGTCCGAAATACAGTGTTAATGTGTTGGGAAATTTCAATAATATTGGCGAATTACCATTTACAGTTCAAGATTATTTTAAATTTACAGGCGGTTTCAAAAATATGATGAAAAAAGGCGGAACAAACTTCAATATTTCTTCAAATGATTTAGGAATTTCGCTCCTTAGAAACGACAAAGCAAAGGAAATTAAAACCAAATTCGGGGCAACAAATTTTTCATACAACCCAATAAAAACATTAAGTATTTCAGGATTTGTAATTCTTTCTGCCACAGAAACAAATTTAGAAACAAAAAATCAAACCAACTATCTAAATGCAGACCATACCACGAGAGGTACAGAAAAAAGAAATGAAATCACACACCAAAAAAGCAATTTGGCATTGTATAAATTAAGTGGGTCTTATAAGCCAAATGCAAAATTGCAAATAGATTACGATGCTTTAGCAAAACAATCCAAGGAAGATGAAAACAACAATTTGAGCCAAGATGTTTTTGAGCCAAATTCAATTTTTATCCACAATCAAGACATAATTACAAATAAAAAGCAAAATCCATTCTCGTTAAATCAGTGTTTTAATGCCTATTATACTAAGAGCGACAAAAATGTTTTTGCGCTAGAAGTACAACATTTGTATCAAAACGAGAACCCATTTTATAATGCCAATTTAGAAAATCAACCCTTCCTTTTTAGTGGTTACGTTTTGGGCGAAGCAAGAAATAATATCAATCAAAATCGTTTTATAAAAACAAATAAAACAGATTCGAAGTTAGATTATTATGATATGCTTACACCAAAAAGCAACATCAATATAACTTTAGGAAACACGTATTCTTATCAGTCATTCAACTCAAATATTTTTCAAATTCTAGACAACGGTACGACAAATAATATTAATTCTGTTGAAAATAGAAATGACGTGAAATATAGTTTCAACGATGTCTTTTTGGGATTGCATTATAAATTTTTGACAGGGAAATTTACATTTAACCCAGGTCTTTCGGTTCATAAATACAATACAACTGATGCACAATTGGGAACAAATCTAAAAAATGATTTTTATAGGATTTTGCCAGATGTGTATGCTTTGTATCAAATAAAAAAATCGGAAACACTAACTTATAATTATGGCTTAACTACTGATTTTACTGATATAAATAAGTTTGCCGCAGGAAATGTATTTTCTAGCTACAACTCATTATTTAAAGGGAATCGTCGTTTAGAAAACACCTTGTTGCAAAACCATTCTTTAAGATATTTTAAATACAATATGTTTAATTTCGAAAATATATTTGCTAGTATTTCTTATTCACGAAAAGTAAATCCAGTAAAAAACTCATCAGTATTTTTGGGGATAAACCAAGTTAGTACGGCAATCAATTCAAATTTTGCCGACGAATCTATAAGTGGTGCCGCAAATTACGAACGTTCGTTTTTACGATATTATAAAGCATCGCTAGCCTTAGCTGGTAGTTGGTCTAAATTTAATAATATTCAAAATAATTTGACGCAAACCAACGAAAGTTTGACTCAAAATTATACTATAAAGGCATCTACAAATTATAAGAATTTGCCTAATATCGAATTAGGCTATAATTATTTGATAAATGATTATCAAAATTCTAAATTTTATACCAAAACACCTTCTGTAAAGATAGATTATTACTTTTTAGATGCTTTTTCTTTTGTGTCAGAGTATGAATTTTACAATTATGCAAATAGCACAAAAACAGTTAAAAACGAATATGATTTCTTAACTGCAAGTCTGATTTATCAGAAAAAAGGAAGGAAGACAGAATATAAAATCTCGGGCACAAATTTGCTAAATACAACTTCGTTAAACGATGATAAATTTGACCAAGTAAGAATTAGTACTTCTCAGTACACAGTGCAACCAAGATATTTAATATTTAGTTTGAAGTACAATTTGTAGCTATTTCTAGCGATCATTCTAATCTTTTTTTCACTGAAAAAAATCGCCTAAAAAAGGATTTTCCCTGCTATCTGGGCTAAAAAAACAAGAAGCCTGACTAAAATTTTAGTCAGGCTTCTTTATTTGTGTCCCAATAGCTATTGGGATTTGTGATAATCTTCGTGTACTTTGTGGTTAAATTCCAAAAGCAGTTTTTACCGTATCTACAAAATCTAATTTTTCCCAAGTAAACAACTCAACTTCTACAGTTTTTGTTAGCCCGCCAGGAGCAGAGAATGTTTTAGTTACCGTTTCTGGAGTTCTTCCCATGTGACCGTAGGCGGCAGTTTCGCTATATATAGGATTTCTTAATTTGAGACGTTGCTCGATAAAGTAAGGGCGCATATCAAAAATTGCTTCTACTTTTTTGCTAATTTCTCCATCAGTCAAATTTACTTTGCTAGTTCCGTAAGTAACCACATTTATCGATGTTGGTTTAGCCACACCAATAGCATAAGAAACCTGAACTAAAATTTCGTCGCATATTCCTGCGGCAACTAAGTTTTTAGCGATATGACGAGTTGCATAAGCCGCACTTCTATCTACTTTACTTGGATCTTTTCCAGAAAAAGCACCACCACCGTGAGCTCCTTTTCCACCGTAAGTGTCAACAATAATTTTTCTTCCAGTTAATCCAGTATCTCCGTGAGGTCCGCCAATTACGAATTTCCCTGTTGGGTTAATGTGGTAGGTGATTTGGTCATTAAATAAATGCGCATATTGCGGATATTTTGCTTTAATTCTAGGGATTAAAATACTAACTAAATCAGTTTTTATTTTTGCCAACATTGTAGCTTCTTCATCAAAATCATCATGTTGGGTAGAAATTACAATCGCATCAATTCTTTGTGGTTTGTTATCGTCAGAATATTCTAAAGTTACCTGCGATTTTGCGTCTGGACGAAGGTATTTAATGTCGTTATTTTCTCTTCTTAAGTTAGCCAATTCAATTAGTAAAGCATGCGACAAATCTAATGCTAAAGGCATGTAGTTTTCGGTTTCGTTAGTGGCGTAACCAAACATCATTCCTTGGTCTCCAGCACCTTGTTCTTCTTTGCTTGCTCTATCTACACCTTGGTTTATATCTGCCGATTGCTCATGTATTGCCGAAAGAATTCCGCAAGAATTAGCTTCAAACATGTATTCGCTTTTGGTGTATCCAATTTTTCTAATCACTTCTCTTGCAATGTTTTGCACATCAAGATACGTATTAGACTTTACTTCTCCAGCAAGAATTACTTGACCGGTAGTTACTAATGTTTCGCAAGCTACTTTCGATTGTGCATCGAAGGCTAAAAAATTATCTATTAATGCATCACTAATTTGATCTGCAACTTTGTCTGGATGTCCTTCACTTACTGACTCTGACGTAAATAAATATGCCATAATATAATTATTTAAAATTAATTTAGTGAAGAAAAAAATGTGATTGCAAGGGAATGATAAAGAAGAATTTCTGCTTTAGCATTTTTTTAACGAGGTTGCAATCAGTTCAAATTTTTCCTCTCGATTTTCGGTTACAAATGTATGAAACGAAATCGAATTGCAAATTAATCTTAACTTTTTTTTTGGTAAAAATAAATTTAATTAAAGGTTAATATCATTTTGTTGTTGAATTTGTTGAAATAATAAACGCACAGTTTGGTATTTGAAGAATGACAATGTACATAACAAATATGGTCTTGTTTTTAAAGCTAAAACGGGTTTAATTGTGCGGTAAATACTGCTTTTCGTTAGGGTTGAAGCGAAAATTCTTTTTGAGGATTTTTTTGTCAGATAAAGTTTGCTTACCATGCTCTTGTTGCAGTTTAGTGCACTTCGTTTGTAACTAAAAGTCCGACTCTTGTGGTAACCTCAAAAAAGGAGATTTAAAAAAACTGTTTATTATATAATTAAGCGACAAAATGTAAGTTTTATAATTTGCAAGCGTATAGATGTACAATGGCCATGTGTAAACTAATTTTGGGTGCTAATTTATTAGCAAATATTATGAAAAAACTTCTTTGAGTACCTCTAAAGATTTTGGTTTTTTGAAACCATCAAGATGATAACTGTAATAATTGATGAGGATTTTTAATAAAATTTGACGCTCTGTACTGTGTAAGGTATTTGTATTTGAGTTGTCAAATTTTAAATCGATGAGTTTCTTAAATAAATTGGTTTCGTGCTCGGTAAGCGAACTAATGGCGTGAAAGGGAGAAAACAGGCCTTCGGTCATTTCGAAAAAAGGGTGTTCTGTGTTTGAGATGTCTGGATAAAATCCTAAATATTTTGTGGTTTCTAAGAGTAAAATGAGGTGAAAATTAGCAATCTGGTCATGATTGTCTAACCAATGCAAAGCGGTTTCGAGAAAAGTAAAAAAGGCTTCGTTTTTTTCTTCTTCGTGAATCGAATGATGTAAAATTTCGGAAATAAATATTACAATAGTGCTTTTTATCACATCATAATGAATAGAATGAAAAGGTGTTGCGATTTTTACTTCTTTAAAACGCTCTAAAGTGCCTTTGTTTTTATGTACAGCTTCTATTTCTAGTATTGTTAAGGGCTGGAAATAAGCGATTTTTTGGTTTGATTTTTTAGATGAAAACGCATCGCGAACAAAGTAAGATTTTAGTCCATCGGAAAGCGTAAAGCATTTAACGATTAAACTTTTTTCTTGGTATTTGATGGCAGAAATTACAATAGCTTTGGTTTTAATTTGCATTTTTTTGTCTCGGGTTATGGGTATCGTCTTTTGGTGTGTGGCAAACCCGTAACTTATTTTATCTTACAATCATTACTTTTTTTACTTTGGTTTCTTCGCCATCACTAGAAGACATAAAAATCATATAAACGCCAGATGCTACTTTGTATTTTCCAAAGGCTTTTGTATCCCATATTATGGTTCCTCCTTCAGATATTTCTTCATGAACTAGATTTCCTTCAATATCGGTAATTTTTACATTGGCTTTATTCATTAGTCCAGTTATAAATATGCTTCCGCTGTATTCTGGTCTTGCGGGATTTGGATATACTATTACATTTTCGAAATTTTCGGCACCATTTGTGGCTGTTCCTTTAAAGGATACCATACCTGCTTCGGTGGCTATAAAAACTTCGCCTGTTAGTGAATTAATGTCTATGTCTAATATTGTATTGCTGGGTAGTGGAGAGTTTTCTTTGGTAAAGATATTGAATGTTTTTTGTCCGTCGGAGGAGATGTAAAATAAGCCAGCTCCTGAGGTGCTAATCCATTTGTTGTTTGCACCATCTACTACGATATCTGTAATAGATTGTCCGTATAAAAGCTCTTGTGCTAAGCCGTCTTCGAGAATAATAATAGCGTTTGCAGTTAATTCGTTTTGGTTTAAAAAGGAGTCTACGTTTTGTAATATTCTTAGTCCGTATTTTGTTCCTATCCAGAGTTTGTTTTTGTTGTCTACTGCAACTGCACTAACATCTTTGTTGGGTAGGTTTCCGTGGTCTTGTCCTTCATTAATACTAAGGCATTTGTTGTTGTATTTTTCATTAAATCCTATAAGTCCTTCATGGTTTGTGCAAGCCCATTTTGTTCCGTTTTTATCGATAGCTAGTCTTCCGTATGAGATAGCAAGTGGTGCAGCAAGGCTTGTGAGTGCAAATCCTTGCCACTGATTATCTGTTTTTAGTACATGGAGACCTTTGCTTACTAGCGAGTTTGTAATCCATAAATTACCATCTTTGTCAAATACAGAGCCGTTTATTCTAATGTCAATGGCGTTATAACCATTTATTGTTATTTTTTGTAAACTACTATTAGAATTGTCGTATAGTGTTGAGGGTAGGTTGTTTTCAAATTTTAATAAACCAGAAAAATTAGAGCTAAAATAAACCTGATTTTCGTTTTTTGGATTCACAATAATTCGGCAAATAGATTTTGCGCCAAATAAATCTTGATAAGGAGTTGAGGTCCATGAATTATTAGTGGTGTATTTGCTTACTGAAAAAGAATCTATAGGATAAGGGTTGTAGTTGCTGTCGTAATCTCCATAAGCAGCCCATAGTCCGTTTGAAAATGATTGAATAGCGAAAATTCTGTTTTTATCTGGTCCTTTAGGAGTTATGTTCTCGAAAAAGGTAGGATTGTTTAGCGATGTTGCAAAAACTCCATTTTCTTGCGTTCCTATATAAATTTTGTCATTTATAACTGTGGCGCAAGTAAAATTAGCGGTTATGTTTGGAATGCTTGTTAGATGTAAAACTTCAATTAATTGTTCGTTGTATATATAAATATGGTTTTGGGTAGTTATGATTAAATGGTTGCTATTGTGTCTAGTATCTAAAGTGATTTGCGGATAACTTGTAATTAGGTTAGGATTGTCATTAATTAATTTATAGATAGAACCGCTTAAATTAACGGCTATTAGTTGTGTCGCTGTTGCTTCGATAGTTTTCCAGCTTCCAGGCGAAATATTTGTCCATTGGTTAAAATCTATAAGATTTGGGTTTGTTACCGTTGCTTTTAATAATCCGTAGCCATTGGCAACAGCATATATAAAGCCATTGTAAATTGTTGTTTGTAAAATTTCGATGTTTGAACCTCCAGATCCGATAAAATAAGTGTCGCCAAACTCGGAAAGATTTAAATCGTATATAGAAATACCAAAATCTGTCGAAATATAAATTTTGCCATTATATTCCATAAAATGGTTAATTTTCTTGCTGTTAGGTGGCACAGAAGGTTTGTTTAATATGTCAACTACATTTAGGACGCTTCCGTCAAGGTCGTTTATAATAATAACTAATCCGTCGGTATGACCTATAAGTGTTTTTTTATATATTTCGCTATGATAAATTTGCGTGATGTTTTGTCCTGATAAACCCTCAACAGTCGAAACCGTAGTAATTTCATTTGTGGCTAAGTTTTTTTTGAAATAAGCATTTTCTGCAGCACTATAAATTTGATTTGTGCTTTGCGAAAGGTCTTTAATTGTATTGTAAGAAAAATATCCTTTCCATAATTTGTTTTCCTGAGAGTATGCAAAACTTGAGATTAGTACTAGGATGTATAAAAAAATATTTTTCATTAGGGGGGAATTTAGCAATTACAAATATAGAATAAAAACGTTTTTATTTTGTTTTTAATATACTTGTACATAAAAAAAAGTGTTCACTTCTGTGAACACTTTTATATTTATTGTAGTTTTTTAAGGAATTAAACTATTCCTTGTGCTAACATAGCGTCAGCTACTTTTACGAAACCAGCAATATTTGCTCCTTTTACATAATCAACATATCCGTTTCCGTCAGAACCATATTGTACACATGCTTCGTGAATGTCTTTCATGATAACTTTTAGTCTGTCATCAACTTCTTCTGAAGTCCAGCTTAATCTTAATGAGTTTTGAGACATTTCTAATCCTGAAGTTGCAACACCACCAGCGTTAGAGGCTTTTCCTGGTGCAAATAATATTTTTGCGTTTTGAAAAACAGTAACTGCTTCTGGAGTAGAAGGCATATTTGCTCCTTCGGCCACACAGATACACCCGTTTGCTACAAGCGTTTTTGCTTCTTCTTCGTTCAACTCGTTTTGAGTTGCGCAAGGTAAAGCGATATCACATTTAACTTCCCAAGGGCGTTTTCCTGCAATATATTTAGCACTTGGATATTTTGTTACGTAATCAGAAATTCTTCCGTAGTTTACGTTTTTAATTTCCATTACATAAGCTAGTTTTTCAGCATCAATACCTGCTTCGTCATAAATATAACCTGCAGAATCTGACATTGTAACTACTTTTCCGCCTAATTGCGTTGCTTTTTGCGTTGCATATTGCGCTACGTTACCAGAACCTGAAACTACAACAGTTTTTCCGTCGAAGCTTTCACCTTTAGTTTTAAGCATGCTATAAGCGAAGTAAACATCGCCATAACCTGTTGCTTCAGGACGAATTAACGAACCTCCGAAAGAAATTCCTTTACCAGTTAAAACCCCTGTAAATTCGTTTCTAATTCTCTTGTATTGGCCAAACATATAACCAACTTCTCTTCCTCCTACCCCAATATCTCCGGCAGGAACGTCAGTATTAGCCCCAATATGTTTGCATAATTCTGTCATAAATGCTTGACAAAACTTCATGATTTCGTTGTCTGATTTTCCTTTTGGATCAAAGTCAGCTCCACCTTTTCCTCCACCCATTGGTAAAGTAGTCAAACTATTCTTGAAAGTTTGTTCGAAAGCTAAAAATTTCAAGATACTTAAATTTACCGAAGGGTGAAAACGAATTCCTCCTTTGTATGGCCCAATTGCTGAACTCATCTGGATACGGTAACCACGGTTTACTTGTGTTTTTCCAGCGTCATCTAGCCAAACTACTCTAAACATGATAACACGTTCTGCTTCGACCATTCTTTCCAAAAGCATTTTGCCTTCGTATTTTTTATTTTTTTCGATAAAAGGAATTACAGTTTCTGCAACTTCTTTAACTGCCTGCATAAATTCAGGCTCATTTGGGTTTCTTTTACTTACTGCTTGGATGAAAGCATCAATACTTTGTGACATGATTTATAGATTATTAATGTTTAAAATAAACGTTTTCGTTATGAGTAGCAAATATACATTTTATAAAAATATAGCCAAGATATTTTTGTGTTAAAGTCATTTTTGAATTAATATTAAAATAACATGCTTTTTTTTCTGAAATGTTTGATGTTTTTATATATTTGTCTTCTAATGTATTAAAACTTTTAATCATGCCTAGATATTTTAGTTTAATGGTTTTATTTTTGCTTGTTTCTCTTAATACGGCACGGGCACAGTTTGGTTTTTCTCATGAAGTAGGAATAATTGCTGGTCCTGTAGCTTTTCAATCGGATTATGGGCAACGTCATAATTTTGCAACAAATGCGGGAAATACAGGAATAGGAATAGGACTGGTACATTACTTAAATTTTTCGTATAAAGCAGAATGTAATTGTTATACGCCAGAAACCTATTTTAATGATCACTTCAAAGTTAGAAGCGAATTGTCTTATAGCAAAACAAAATTTAACATGTTTGGCGAATGGGTTACTCCAGAAAAAGTTAATAAACCTGATCCTGCTCTAGGTGTGCCAAATGATGCAAAACAGTTAAAATCGATGGAAGGGAGCACCGCTGTTACTGATATAGGGATGCAATTAGAATTTTATCCGTTTAGTATTAGAGATTTTGCAGCTACTAATGGTGCGTTTGCTCCTTTTGTAAGTCTAGGAGCGCATTTTAGTTTTTATAATCCGGAAGTTCATTCGACTTTAGGTAAATTAAATGACGTAAATATTAACCCTAAATATTGGGCTCCCTCAGAAGGTGAAGCGCATGGTTTTACAAATAAAAACGGCACAGTTTGGTCTGTAGTCTCAAGTATTGGGACTAGATACAAGCTAACACCTCTTTCGGATTTAATGCTAGATTTACGTGCGCAATATTATTTCTCTAACTGGGTTGATGGTTTAAACCCTAATCCAGCAGTTTATAAAGAAAATAAAGCTAATGATTGGAATCTTTGGTTAAACTTCGGGTATATTTATTATTTAAATTAGTAGGATTGGTAATTTGTACTAAGTTGTTGTTTTGTTGCGAATTTTTTAGCAGTGAATAAAATTCTTCTCTTAATTTGTAATAATTCTTTTGTATATATGGTTTTGTTTTAGGATTAGTAGCGAACGCTCGCCTAACTTATATGGTAATTACATAAAAAAACGAGCATTGCTCGTTTTTTTTATGTAATTACCATTCGGCTTTTATCTATTTGTTCCTCAATCGCATCCCAAAGACCAATTCGTTTTTCTAACGCTTCAATTGAAACGGCTTCGATTTCTTTCCATTTCTTAGCATCGGTTCCGCAAAGTTCTGTTATCATTTGCATTGCCATTGGGCCATGCTCGTCGGCATCTAATTCGATATGTCTTTCAAAATAATATATTAATTTACTCAAGTCTGTTTCGGGGAAATTAATTTGAAAATTCTTTAATATTTCGGTAAACATAGACGGAATTAAATCTTCTCTTCCAAAGGTAAAGGCAGCCGCAATATTATGAGGCTTTCCTTCATTGATGACTCTAAATGTGAAGTCTAAGAAGTCTTTAATATTGGGGTGTAGGTTACTTTTTTTAATTGCAATAAATACATTTTGAAGCGAATGTACTTCTAGTAAAAAGTGAGTTATGTTTCCTGTGTTTGCGCCACAGTCTTGCATCGCTTCGACATACATTTCGTAATGGCTTTGGCGCCTACCGTCTAGCGTTAAATCTGTTTCTTCTGCAAGTACAATTTCGTTAATTAGATAACGAATTTCTGGATTCGTAGTTGCAAACCACGGCGTTGTGGTGCAGGTTAGGTTAGCTTGTAGTGCTTTTAGTAGGGACATAAAATCCCAAACTGCATATACGTGATTTTCAAGAAATTGATGTAAGTCTTCAATCGTTTGTACTTTTTTGTATAACGAGTGCTGCAGTAAGATGTCTTTCTGGGGCTGTATCTTATTGTTTATTGTTTGAATGTTCATGATTTAAATTTGGTACAAAAATATAAAAGCTTCTCGTTTCCAAGAAGCTTTTGTATATATATTACTTATTATTTGATCGATAAATTTTATTTGCAAGATTTAGGCTAATTTAAAAGCTTGTCTAGTACTTCTTGAAGTTTTGGCGATGATGGTCTTTCGGTATTGGCGTTTATAATTTTTCCGTAGGTATCAATCAATATAAATCTAGGAATGCTAGTAATGTTAAGTTTTTTTGCAAAATCTGAATTCCAATCGTTATCCGCAAAAAGTTGTGTTCCTCCTAATTGTTTGTCGCTTACAAATTTTTTCCATTTCTCGAAATCCTTCTGCGCATCGATAGATATGCTAACAAATTCGATATTTTTTTCGTGGTATTTTTCTTCTATTTTTTGCAAAAAAGGAATTTCGCCACGACAAGGACCACACCAAGTTGCCCAAACATCGATGTATATATATTTTCCTTTAAAGTCTTCAAGTTTTGTCGTTCCGCCTTTGTGATTTGCATAATTAAATGTTGGTGCAGTAGCATTGTTTAATTTCTGAATGGCTTTGCTTTCGTTATAATATTGTTGCAATCCTCTAATGTTTATGGCAATATTTTTTTTCTGAATTTCGATAAACGATTTATCTAAACTAGATTTGTCTAAAAGTATTTCTTCAGTTAGTTTTTTTTCTTCAGTCATTTTTTTGAAATCTTTTTCATTTAAAGAAGCCAATTTTTCAGAATCCATTTTATTGGTTTTTATAACTTCTTGTGCTAAATAGTTGTTTTCTTCAGCACCTTTTCCAGTATAAACGATAGATTCGTCAAATTGTTTGGTATCCATTTTTAATTTCAAATTATATCCATTTTTTAAGAATAATTTTGTGTATTCGGTTCCGTCAAAAAAGAAATAAAAATCTTCTTTTTCAATTTCAAAAGTGTCCTTAAAAAAACCTTTGTCATTTACCTTTATTTCTTTGATGGTTTTGTTTTTAGCGTCTTTAATATAAATAATATCGCCATTTCTATTGGCTATTTCAGCCTGAAAAGCCACTGCGTTTTTAGATTGTCCGAAGCTGTAAATAGAGCAAAAAGTAATTAATGCTATTGAAAATATTTTTTTCATGTGTGTTGTTTTAATTATATGCAATCAAACTTACAATTATTTCGAATATTTTAAGTACAAACTTCAAACAAAATAGTATTTTTGCAACCTAAAATTTAGGCAATGTACAGAAGTCATAATTGTGGCGAATTAAACGCTACGCATATCAATAAAGAAGTTACACTAGCAGGTTGGGTTCAGAAATCTCGTGATAAAGGATTTATGAATTGGGTCGATTTGCGTGACCGTTACGGAATTACGCAGCTCATGTTCGACGAAAGTCGCTCTGATAAAACAGTTTTCGAACTCGCAAAAACATTGGGTCGTGAATTTGTAATTCAAGTAAAAGGAACCGTTATAGAACGTGAGGCCAAAAACAAAAACATCTCAACAGGTGAGATAGAAATTTTAGTTACCCAAATGACTATCCTAAACAGCTCGCTAACGCCGCCGTTTACAATTGAAGACGAAACAGATGGCGGTGAAGATATTCGTATGAAATACCGTTACCTTGATATTAGACGAAATCCTGTAAAAAACAGCTTGCTTTTTCGTCATAAAGTAGCTATGGAAGTGCGCAAATACTTATCGGATTTAGATTTTTGTGAAGTAGAAACACCGTATTTAATTAAATCTACGCCAGAAGGAGCAAGAGATTTTGTAGTGCCATCTCGAATGAACGAGGGACAATTTTACGCCCTTCCGCAATCTCCACAAACATTCAAACAATTATTGATGGTGGGTGGTATGGATAAATATTTTCAAATCGTAAAATGTTTCCGAGATGAAGATTTACGTGCCGACCGTCAGCCAGAATTTACACAAATAGATTGCGAAATGGCCTTCGTAGAACAAGAAGATATTTTGAATGTTTTTGAAGGACTAACACGCCATTTGCTCAAAGAATTAAAAGGAATCGAAGTAGAAAAATTTCCTCGTATGACATATAATCATGCTATGAAAACCTACGGAAATGACAAACCAGACATTCGTTTCGGAATGGAATTTGGAGAACTAAACGAATATGCGAAGCACAAAGATTTTCCAGTGTTTAATGCTGCCGAACTAGTCGTTGCAATTGCAGTTCCCGGAGTAGGCGAATATTCTAGAAAAGAAATAGATGCACTTATAGAATGGGTAAAACGTCCACAAGTAGGCGCATCAGGAATGGTTTATGTAAAATGTAACGAAGATGGAACCTATAAATCATCAGTCGATAAATTTTATGACCAAGGCGATTTGAGCCATTGGGCAAAAACAACAGGTGCAAAAGCAGGAGATATGATTTTTGTACTCTCCGGCCCAGCCGACAAAACTAGAGCGCAACTCTCTGCATTAAGAATGGAATTAGCAACTAGACTTGGCTTAAGAAACCCCGCAGAATTTGCACCACTTTGGGTAGTCGATTTTCCACTATTAGAATTCGATGAAGAATCAGGTCGTTACCATGCAATGCACCACCCATTTACCTCGCCAAAACCAGAAGACATGCACTTGTTAGAAACCGACCCAAAATCTGTTCGTGCCAATGCTTACGATATGGTCCTCAACGGAAACGAAATAGGCGGAGGTTCTATCAGAATTCATGATAAAAATACGCAAGCATTAATGTTTAAATACTTAGGATTTACCGAAGAAGAAGCCAAAAATCAGTTCGGATTCCTAATGGACGCATTCCAGTTTGGAGCACCCCCACACGGAGGACTAGCTTTCGGATTAGATAGATTAGTTGCAATTTTAGGAGGTCAAGAAACTATTCGCGATTTTATTGCTTTTCCGAAGAATAATTCAGGAAGAGATGTAATGATTGATGCACCGTCTATTATTGATGATAGTCAGTTAAAAGAGCTGCATATTCAACTAGATTTAAAATAGAAAGCATTGATTATCAATATTTTTAAAAAATATTAACACAAATTCACGTTTGTATTATTTTAAAGATTACATTTGCTACATTATAAATTATTATTACAATTAAAATGCGCACAGGAACAGTAAAATTTTTCAATGAATCTAAAGGTTACGGATTTATTACAGACGACGAAACAGGAAAAGATATTTTCGTACACGCTTCAGGAATTAAAGCTGAAGAGTTAAGAGAAGGAGATAAAGTTTCTTATGAAGAAGAAGAAGGAAGAAAAGGTAGAGTAGCTGCTCAAGTAGTAGTTATCGAAGGATAATAAAATATTTTTTAGCTTACCGAAAAAACGAACCGTTTCATATTGAAGCGGTTTTTTTTATGCCTATATTTTAAGTTCTTAGGAGCAATTCTAGCACCCTAGTCTGAAAGAGCGAACAGGCGAAGCAATCTGGGCTAAAACACGCATCAGCGTTTTTTCCTGAAAAACTCTTTCATCAATTCCCCACATTCGGATTCCAAAATGCCATTAACCACAATAGTTTTAGGGTGTAATTGCGTTCCCATTTTAGTAAAACCACGTTGTGGGTCACTAGCACCAAAGACAATTTTAGAAATCTGACTCCAGTATAAAGCACCCGCACACATTTGGCAAGGTTCTAGCGTAACATACAAAATACAGTTGGTTAAATATTTTCCTCCTAAAAAATTAGCAGAAGCCGTAATAGCTTGCATTTCGGCATGAGCCGTAACATCATTTAATAATTCGGTTAGATTATGACTTTTGGCAATAATTCGGTTATTTATAACCACAATGGCACCCACAGGAATTTCCTCTTTATCAAAAGCGACATAAGCTTCTTGCAAAGCTTTTCTCATAAAATACTCGTCGGTAAAAATATTTTCCATACGGTAAAAATACAAAATTGGTATAATTTTAGCTATATTTAATAGAACGAAATAAAAAAATTATGGAAGTAAAATATACATTAACAATTTCAAAACCATGCCATGAAGATTGGAATGCTATGCCACCTAATTCGATAGGAAGGTTTTGCGAAAATTGCGAAAAAAGTGTAGTCGATTTTACCAATATGAATTCGACAGAAATTCAAAACTATTTTGTTTCAAATCAAGGAAAAAAAATTTGCGGCCGATTTAGTAGCCAGCAATTAAATTCGGTTATCATACAAATATCAAATCAGGTTTTACATTCCCAAACCAATTTTTATAAAATATTTTTGCTGGCTTTGCTAATAAGTATGGGGACAACATTGTTTAGCTGTACAGATAAAAATGGCAATAAGCAAAAAATTAATAAAGTTGAGGTTGCAGATAGTCTTGTAATTGAAAATACAGCAGTGGAAGTAATTTCTCCTGCAGGGAATGATTCATTGTATAAATCAGACCCTGCAAATCCAAAAAATAGTGAAGTCAGAATAATGAAGCCTACTAAAAAATATAAAGGCTTAAAAAAACCAGAGACAAACATAATTTATAGAGAAATCATGGGAGATATATCTGTAGAACCAATTATAGATTCGCTAAAAACCAAATAGCGTAATAATTACAATTTAAAAATGTAAATTTGTTTTTTATAGAAAAATGAAAAACAATTTACTTCAAAACATAAACAATCCAAACGATTTACGTCTGTTAGATGTTAATCAGTTGCCACAAATTGCTCAAGAATTACGTAATTTTATCATCGATGTCGTTTCAAAAAATGAAGGACATTTAGGAGCAAGTTTGGGTGTTGTCGAGCTTACAATTGCTTTGCATTACGTTTTTAATACACCCGATGATTTGTTAGTTTGGGACGTAGGTCATCAAGCGTATGGTCATAAAATATTAACAGGACGACGAGATAATTTTCATACCAATCGAAAATTAGGCGGTATTTCAGGATTTCCTAAGCGAAGCGAAAGTATTTACGATGCCTTCGGAGTTGGTCATTCATCGACCTCAATTTCTGCGATATTAGGAATGGCAATTGCTTCTCATATTAAAGGCGATTTCAACAAACAGCATGTTGCAGTTATCGGTGACGCATCTATTGCAAGCGGTATGGCTTTTGAAGGGTTAAACCATGCGGGAGTTACAAATGCTAATTTATTGGTCATCTTAAATGACAATGCTATTGGAATAGATCCAAGTGTTGGCGCGCTTAAAGATTATCTCACTGCCGTAAAAGAAGGAAAAAATCACAAAGATAATAACATGATAAAGTCTTTGAATTTTGATTATTCAGGACCAATAGACGGACATGATATTTTTGCGGTTGTTAAAGAATTGCAACGATTACAAAATATAAAAGGGCCGAAATTCTTACATATAATTACCACCAAAGGCAAAGGACTACAACTTGCCGAAGCAGACCAAGTAAAATACCATGCACCAGGTAAATTTGATGCGGCTACTGGCGAAATACATTTGAAGGCAGAAGAGAATTTACCTCCAAAATTTCAAGATGTTTTTGGATTAACTTTAGTCGAACTAGCCAAGCAAAACGAAAAAATAATAGGCATAACTCCTGCTATGCCATCTGGGTCATCGATGAAATTTATGATGGAAGCTTTCCCAAATCGAGCTTTCGATGTAGGAATTGCCGAGCAACATGCAGTAACCTTATCGGCAGGAATGGCAACCCAAGGAATGGTTGTTTTTTGTAATATTTATTCGTCATTTATGCAAAGAGCCTACGATCAGATTATTCATGATGTAGCTTTGCAAAATCTTCCAGTTGTTTTTTGTTTAGATCGAGCTGGATTGGTTGGAGAAGATGGCGCAACGCACCATGGTGTTTTCGATATTTCTTATTTGAATTGTATTCCCAATATGATTATTTATGCACCTATAAATGAAATCGAACTACGAAATATTATGTTTACAGCACAATTAGGATTAAAACATCCCATGGCCATTCGTTACCCTCGTGGTCGTGGTGTGATTAAGGATTGGCAATTACCCTTTCAAAAAATTGAAATTGGTAAAGGAGTTCAATTAAAAAAAGGCACTACTATTGCTGTTTTATCTACTGGAACTATTGGGAATAATGTTATAAAATCACTTTCTAAAAATAAAAAACCAGACTTGTTTTCGCATTATCATTTTCCATTTATAAAGCCTTTAGACGAAAAATTACTCAAAGATATATTTATGAGATATGACCAAATAATAACGGTCGAAGAAAATGCAATTATTGGAGGTTTTGGTAGTACCGTTAATCAGTTTTTTAATAATAATAATAAAGATGCTATTTTGATTAAAAATATCGGGATACTAGATTGTTTTATCGAGCAAGGCTCGGTTTCTGAGCTTCATAAGATTTGTGGGATTGACGAAATGAGTTTGATTCAGTTGTTTGATTCTATGGTATAAAAAAAGCGTTCACAATTTGTGAACGCTTTTCTCTTTAAGTTTTAAATATAATTAGTTTAAGATAATTTTCTTAGTATAATTTAATTCGTCACCGTCTATTTTTATAATATACATTCCAGATTGTAAATTATTTAAGTTGATTGTTTTTTCAATGTTAAAATCTGTGTTTTTTAATGAGTAAACAACACGGCCATTTAGATCGATAACCTGTAGGTTAACTTTTCCTGTAAACTGATTAATTTTTATGTTTACTAGTCCGTTAGATGGGTTTGGGTATATTTTTATCATATCCTTATTTTCGAAATAATTCAACCCTAATGTACAGTTTGGTCCTGCAGGTGGTTCTGTAAAATCTGCAACTTGATCCTTAATATCAGTTACAGAGCCATCATTACCTCCAGCAGATGCGTTTACACCAACACCTCTTCTTGCAAAAGTCTTCCATATCATACAATAATTTTGACCTCCTGTTGTAGCTTCGTCGGCTGCAATAAGACTGTCTCTTCCAGAAACAAATGTTGGTTTACAGCCTGTAAGCTTAATACCGTCTAGTACCAGTTGCATTATCATGTTGTTTCCGCCTGTTCCGTTATAAATATTAGGGTCGTAACCATACTTGTCTATATAATTCCATGCTAAATCCCATAATATTGCACACCATATAGAGCCAAGTTGGTGAGTATCTATCTTGTCTGTATTTGGAGGTGTTCCAGAATCGCCAGTATTAAACCATTGAGCGTTTGAATCGTTATAGGTATGAGGGTTAACAGTCATATCTGTTGAATACTTGTATTTTCTAATTCCACCCCCATTTGTAGGTTGGTTTTCTGCAAAAGTTCCAATACCTTTAGCATCATTTCTTGTATCTCCTGGTTTAATTTGCATCATTAGCCACGCCCAGTCAGACCAACCTTCTCCCATTTGTTCCGATCCCGCTAAGCAATTTCCTGATAATCTTCTTGAAATACCGTGGGTATATTCGTGGGCAATTACTCCGTTATCAAAATCGCCATCAGTATTAACGAAAACTTCAGGTTTTGATATGCTTACGTTTATGTTTCCTGAACTCATAGCATTAATTAATTCTTCTCCATCAGCTTGAGATATGCTTATTGCAGGAATGGTAATTGTTGCGTCGTCTCCATACATTGTGCTATTATCTTCAGTGTTTACTATAATTACGCCAATGGCTCCTGCATTTTGTGCAGATTTTACTTTTCTTTCAAAAGTACATCCTCCACGTCTTATTACAGCAATTTTACCAGCTAATTCGGCACTGTTCCTGGCAGTATCGCATGCGTGTGGGGTACCTAGAATAGAACCTACATAGAGCACAAGGTTGTTTGTTAGCGTAGCGGGTGCCACAGGTAAATTTACATGTCCATTGGTAAAACCATTATCAGCTGCTGGGTAATTTTTTCCAGCTAATGTTCCAGTGTTTATTAGTAAGTTATTTGGTTTTTGAAAATCCCAAAGGTACATTTGCATTCTTGGTTTAGAGCCATCTCTTGGAGAAGAAAAATTAGCGTTGTTAAATTTAGCAGCACCAGCTGGTCTTGCGGGAGTAAGTCTTGTTGGTGCATTGTCTCTTGCAGATGCGTCTTGAGCTTCAGCATTTACAGCGTCGTTGCCGTTACCGCCTCTTCCAAAATTAGCTGTTTGAAAATTACCATTTGCTTCATTAAAACCATATTGATACCATACATCATGCATGATATTGTTTTGGTAAAACAAGTTTGTTGTAGCGGCATTTGTATAAGTTGTAGCGTCAACACTGTTTCCTGCGTAAGGAAAATCAAAAGTTAAATTCGGGTAGGTTCCTGATGAAGCAGTTGTATAGGTTGTAGGCGTTGTCGGGTTGTCATTGTTTGCATCGGTATAAGCAAAAACATTGTTTCCTTTCGTGTAATTGAAGGTGGTTGTAGATGTTCCAATAGTAGTACTAGCATTATGCCAACCATTTGGGGAAGCTAAAGCTGTAGATTCTGGGTTGGTTTCAAGGGTTCTAGCTGCATGATTGGGGCTTTCCCAGTTCCATTTAACGACCCTGTAATTTGTTGTGCCTGGGTTTGCTACTAGCGATTTAGTGTTTTCTTTTAAGAAAAATCTTGTAAAATTATTTGTGTTATTGTTTTCGTTAGTAATTGCGTGGTTTTTTGTTCCGAAATGGCAAGAGATAACTAAATCTTGTTTGTCTAATAACTTTCCGTTAAGAGCATCTATTTTAACGTTCCATAAATGATCACCATCTTGACAGTAAAACTCATAACTCCAGGCTAATTTTAAAGTGGTTGCGTTTGCTGAGAAATAGACCAATTGCGCATTTATAGGGTCTTCTGTTAGACGACCATTGGTTAATTTGAATTTATTTAAATTGTTTTTACTATCGTTAGTCTTTAGTATTTGAACCCCATTAATAGGAGATTCGTTAAGTTGGGCTAAAGCTTTCGAAAAACCATCAATAACACTAATGCTAGGGGTGGCTGAGTTTGTTTTTGAAGCTATGTTTTGTATGAAGTCTTCTCCGCCTTTTATGACTTCTCCGTTTTTTATCCAAAAATTAGAATCAGAGCTGTAAATTTCAACTCCTTTGTAGCGTTGTTTTACATGGTAATTATTTATTTTAGTAGCTTCTGAGCTAAAAGTATTAACAATTACAAGGTCTGAAAGATCTTGATTAGTAAGTGCAAGCTTAGAACGGTTTTCGTTCATGTAGGTTTGTATTTTCTCGATGGGGGCTTGTGAAAACCCTAAAGTTGATGTTAGAAAAAACAGCAGTAATGTGGTTTTTTTCATTATTATATTAGATATTGGTTAACTTTTTTCAAATATATAATAAATAATTAGAGATGTAAAATTATTTTCTTCTCTTTTGTAAGAGGGAGTAATTATGAGATCCTTCAAAAGTAAAGGTGTTGTTTGTTTTTTTTGATGTGTTCAAAACCGATTTATATTGCTGTTTTTTAATACGATAGGAAGTGTGATTATTAGTGTTTGTGTGAAAAAAAACAGCTTTTTTTTTGTGTTTTTTCTTGTGATTTTTCTTTACGGCTTACCTTCAAAGAAAAATCAAAGCGAAAGAAATGCTATCAGCAGTGTTGTGAAACTCGACAAAAAAGTATTAAAAAAAGTATATAACTTTGCATTGCTATTAATTAATTTGTTTTAAAAATTTTTATGTCTAGATGAAAATTTAGGGTTTTGTATTCGATTAAAATATACTTTAATACGCATTGAGTACTATAGAGCTAAAAAAGACAAAAAATGAGGAGGCAAAAGTTTTTTTTGATAAATGGAAAAATTCAAATGACTTCATGGTGTAAAAAGGTATAAAAAAAGCGTTCACAATTTGTGAACGCTTTTCTCTTTAAGTTTTAAAGATAATTAGTTTAAGATAATTTTCTTAGTATAATTTAATTCGTCACCTTCTATTTTTATAATATACATTCCAGATTGTAAATTATTTAAGTTGATTGTTTTTTCAACGTTAAAATCTGTGTTTTTTAATGAGTAAACAACACGGCCATTTAGATCGATAACCTGTAGGTTAACTTTTCCTGTAAACTGATTAATTTTTATGTTTACTAGTCCGTTAGATGGGTTTGGGTATATTTTTATCATATCCTTATTTTCGAAATAATTCAACCCTAATGTACAGTTTGGTCCTGCAGGTGGTTCTGTAAAATCTGCAACTTGATCCTTAATGTCAGTTGCAGAGCCATCATTGCCTCCAGCAGATGCGTTTACGCCAACACCTCTTCTTGCAAAAGTCTTCCATATCATACAATAATTTTGACCTCCTGTTGTAGCTTCGTCGGCTGCAATAAGTCCGTCTCTTCCAGAAATAAATGTTGGGTCGCAACCTGTTAGTTTAATGCCATCTAGGACGAGTTGCATTACCTTGTTGTTTCCGCCTGTTCCGTTATAAATATTAGGGTCGTAACCATACTTGTCTATATAATTCCATGCTAAATCCCACAGTGTTGCACACCATATAGAGCCAAGTCCGTGCACATCTATCTTGTCTGTGTTTGGAGGTGTTCCAGTAGCGCCAGTGTTAAACCATTGAGCGTTTGAATCGTTATAGGTATGAGGGTTAACAGTCATATCTGTTGAATACTTGTATTTTCTAATTCCACCCCCATTTGTAGGTTGGTTTTGCGCAAAAGTTCCAATACCTTTAGCGTCATTTCTTGTATCTCCTGGTTTAATTTGCATCATTAGCCACGCCCAGTCAGACCAGCCTTCTCCCATTTGTTCTGATCCGCCTAAACAATTTCCTGATAATCTGCTTGAAATACCGTGGGTATATTCGTGGGCAATTATTCCGTTATCAAAATCGCCATCGGCATTAACGAATACTTCAGGGTTTGAGATACTTACGTTTATGTTTCCAGAGTTCATGGCATTAATTAACGCTTCTCCGTCTGCTTGAGATATGCTTACTGCAGGAATGGTAATTGTTGCATCGTCTCCAGACATTGATATATTGCCTGTGGTATTATTTACTATAATTACGCCAATAGCTCCTGCATTTTGTGCAAATTTTACTTTAATAGCAAAGGAACAGCCTCCGCGTCTTATTACAGCAATTTTACCAGCTAATTCGGCTGCGTTTATTGCAGCATCGCCAGCTGTAAGGTTACATGCATTTGATGTGTCTGGAGTTGAATCTACATAAAGTACAAGACTGTTGGTTAGTGTAGCGGGTGCGACAGGTAAATTTACATGCCCATTGGTAAATGAATTATCACTTACTACATAATTTGTTCCGGCTAATGTTCCAGTATTTACTAATAAATTATTTGGCTTTTTAACATTCCAAAGATACATTTGCATTCTTGGTTTAAAACCGTCTGATGGAGTTGAAAAATTGGCATTGTTAAATTTAGCAGGGCCAACTGGTTGTGCGGGAGTAAGCCTTGTTGGTCCGTTATCTTTTGCAGATGCGTCTTGAGCTTCAGCATTTACAGCATCATTACCGTTACCGCCTCTTCCAAAATTAGCTGTTTGAAAATTACCATTTGCTTCATTAAATCCGTATTGGTACCACACATCATGCATGATGTTGTTTTGGTAAAATAAATTCGTTGTTGCGGCAGCTTGATATGTCGTAGCTGTAACGGCATTTCCTCCGTAAGGGAAATCAAAAGTTAAACTAGGGTATGTTCCTGATGAAGCAGTTGTGTATGTTATGGGTGTTGTTGGGTTATCATTATTTACGTCTGTATAGGCAAAAACATTATTTCCTTTCGTGTAATTGAAGGTAGTTGTAGATGCTCCAATGGTAGCAGTAGTATTGTGCCAGCCATTTGGGGAGGCTAAAGCTGTAGATTCTGGGTTGGTTTCAAGGGTTCTAGCTGCATGATTGGGGCTTTCCCAGTTCCATTTGATGACTCTGTAGTTTGTTGTTCCTGGGTTTGCGACTAATGATTTAGTGTTTTCTTTTATGAAAATTTTTGTAAACTCATTTGATTTGTCAACCGTGTTAGTTGTTGTGTTGTGCTGTTCGAAATCACAAGAAAGAACCAAATCTTTTTCATACAAAAGTTTTCCGTTTAGAGCGTCTATTTTAACGTTCCATAAATGATCGCCATCTTGAGAATAAAACTCATAGCTCCAGGCTAATTTTAAAGTGGTTGCGTTTGCTGCGAAATAAACCAATTGCGCATTTATAGGGTCTTCTGTTAGACGGCCATTGGTTAATTTAAATTTATTTAAATTGTTTTTAGTATCGTTAGTCTTTATTATTTGAACCGCATTAATAGGAGATTCGTTAAGTTGGGCTAAAGCTTTCGAAAAACCATCAATAACACTAATGCTAGGGTTGTCTGAGTTTGTTTTTGAAGCTATGTTTTGTATGAAGCCTTCTCCGCCTTTTATGACTTCTCCGTTTTTTATCCAAAAATTAGAATCAGAGTTATAAATTTCAATTCCTTTGTAGCGTTGTTTTACATGGTAATTGTTTATTCCAGTAGCTTCTGAACTAAAATCATTAACAATTACAAGGTCTGAAAGGTCTTGATTGGTAAGTACAAGCTTAGAACGATTTCCGTTCATGTAGCTTTGTATTTTCTCGATAGGGGCTTGTGAAAACCCTAAAGCTGATGTTAGAAAAAAAAGCAGTAATGTAGTTTTTTTCATTATTATATCAAATTTTGGTTAATTATTCACAAATATATAATTAATAATTAACTATGTGTTTTTTTTATGATATAAAAATGAATTTTTAATAATTATTAGAAGCTACGATTTTGTTGTATAATAATGCGTTACCATCTGTAAGGATAGATATAAAATGGCAAATATGTAATAACCGTTCGTATAAACTATCTTTTTCTAAATGGTATTTTTCGGGTAAAATTTTTAGTAATAAGGCATCAAAATTTGTTGCTTTTTCCTGGTAATTGTTGTTGTAAGCGGTAATAAACTTATCGAGAAGATTGTTAATGATTTGATATCCTATTAATTCTTTTTCGATAACTTCACGACTTTGGTAAATGTTTTTTACACTTAATTTGATGATGTCGTTCATTTGGGCTTTGTATTTGCTTTTATCCATTAGTGAATACGGAAAATTTCCTGCTAATATTAGTTCTTCACTTTCAATAAATATCTTTACAGCATCATTTATTAAGCTGCCAATGGCTAAAGCACGCAAATAACTAATACGATCTTCTTTTGTGGTTAAAGTGTTGTATTTGTTAGAATCGATACTGTCTTTGACTAATTTTATTAAATACTCTAGTGCAAAATCTTCCGAAACTAATCCTAGATTCATTCCGTCCTCGAAATCGATAATCGTATAACAAATGTCATCGGCAGCTTCGACAAGATAAGCAAGAGGATGGCGTTCGTAACCCATATCGTTTCCGGTTTTATTAGGAATCATTCCTAACTCTGTAGCAACTTCTTGAAAGAAATCTTTGTCTGTTTGAAAAAAACCGTATTTTTTATCGGCAATATTTGAAGTTGGTTTTTTAGGCAAACTTTCTTTAGGATATTTCATAAAAGCCCCTAAAACGGCATAAGTAAGTCTTAAACCTCCTGTAACACCCGGACGGCTTGCTGTTAGGACCGAAAAGCCGTTGGCATTTCCTTCAAAGTCGATTAAATCTTGCCATTGCTTATTGGTTAATTTGTCTTTAAATTGTTGTCCTTTTCCTATCGAAAAATATTCGCCAATAGCTTTTTCGCCCGAATGTCCGAATGGCGGATTGCCAATATCATGAGCTAAGCAAGCCGCAGCGACTATAGCTCCAAAATCGTTTGCTTGATACCCATGTATTTCTTGAAGGTGAGGATATTTTTCGATTATTTTTTTACCAACCAATCGACCTATAGATCGTCCAACTACCGAAACCTCTAAACTATGGGTTAGTCTGGTGTGTACAAAATCTGTTTTAGAAAGCGGAATCACTTGTGTTTTATCTTGTAAACTGCGAAAAGCGGCCGAAAAAATAATTCGATCATAATCGACCTCAAAACCCAAACGGGTGTCATCTTGTTCTTTTCGTAATCGTTTGCTTGTGTCGCCTTGGCGTTTTAATGATAATAATTGTTCCCAGTTCATTTGGTTTTGTTTTATGTTTGTCTGCTTTACAGACTCGTTTTTTAGCCCAGATTTACAGATTTTAAAATATAATAATTAATGTTGCCAAATTTATAATTAGCATTAAATTAGTCTTATATCATATAATTTGTAATAAAATATTTTTTTATTCTTTAGTAAAAAGATATTGTCCGGCACCTTGTTTTAAGGTCATGCTTTTTGTGTCGAAAATAAGTTTTATTCCCGCTGGATCAAATACAAATTCGGTTTCACTAATTGGGTTTAAAGCAAATGAATTTTGACCGGTGCCTTGTGCCGTTAATTCTCCTTTGTCGATTTTGATGGTGATTTTGATAGGCAATTGTGCCGATGCGTAAATGCCTTGATAACTTGCTAATTTGTCTTTAGGAACTTCAAAGGTGGTTAAATTAGGGAATTGATACGGCATTTTGTAATAAATACTCAAAATACCCATCATAATATCGTTTCGGTTGTAATTATCGCCATTTACAATAAGTGAAATTCCTGTTTTTTCTGTTGGATAATACCCTACAACAGCACGAAAACCTTCTATCCCACCGGTATGACCATAAAATTTTCTTTCACCAAAAGGAAAGGCAACCAATCCTTTTCCGTAAGATTGTTCGAGTTTTATCATCTCATCTACAGAAGTTTTCTTTAATAATAAACCATTAAAAATGGCCTCTAGAAAAAGGGTCAAATCTCCGGTGGTAGCGGCAATATTTCCTGCGCCAAAAGCTTGTGAGAGATCCCATTCTTTATTAATAGTCCATTTTTTGTTAGTATAATTATAAGAATAACTTTCGTTTTTTGTTGGGTCTGTATTGGTTGCAATCGATGTGTTTTGCAATTGTAGTTTGTTTGTAATTCTTTCCTCAAGATTGGTTGCGTACTCTTTTTTAGTCACCTCTTCTAATATTTTGCCTAATATATAATAGTTAGAATTACTGTATTCGAATTTAGTATTGGGTTCGAAAACTGGTTTGTAACCTGAAATTTTTGCAATCATTTCTTCTTTTGATACTTTTTGGTAAACATTTACAGTCGAATCTCCATTAATAAAATCTAAAATACCCGTGCGATGATGCAATAAATCATGAATCGTGATTTTAGTAGCATTTGGAATTTGGGGGTAAAATTTAGATAATTTCGAGTCTAGTTTCAACTTTTTTTCTTCGATTAATTGCATAATCATTACGGCAGTAAATGTTTTTGTAATGGAGCCTATTTTGTATTTGGTGTTTTTATTGGCACTCAAATTATTTTCTACATTAGCAAAACCATACGCTTTTTCGAATACTACATTTCCTGCTTGGCGAATGCAAACTTGCCCCATAAATTTTTTGTTTTGATTTAAATAAACCAGCAAACTATCTATTTTGTCGAAACGTGTTTTTTGTTGTGCCGAAAGCGATAATGAGAATATAAATACTAATAATAAGATTGTTTTTTTCATAATATATTTGATCTTGAAAAATATTAATTAATGCGCTTCTAACCAGTTTTTGCCAATTCCAATTTCAACATCTAACGGAACATCTATTTTAAAGGCGTTTTCCATTTCGTATTTTATCATCGGTTGAATTTTTTCTAATTCAGAATTATGAACATCAAAAACCAATTCGTCATGTACTTGCAATAACATTTTCGATTGCCAGTTTTCTTGGGTTAGTTTTTTGTGAATATTAATCATCGCAATTTTAATAATATCGGCCGCAGAGCCTTGAATAGGTGCGTTTACAGCATTTCGTTCGGCACCACTTTTTACCATCATATTGGCCGAATTAATATCTTTTAAATAGCGTCTTCTTCCCAAAACAGTTTGTACATAGCCGTTTTCTCTAGCGAAATCTACTTGGTTGGACATGTACGATTTTAGTTTCGGATACGTTGCATAATAGGCATCAATTAACTCTGCGCTTTCTTTTCTTGAAAGTGAGGTTTGATTAGAAAGCCCAAAAGCCGAAACGCCATAAATAATTCCGAAATTTACCGTTTTAGCATTGCTTCGTTGTTCTTTTGTAACGTCTTCTAATGCAACATTAAATACTTTTGCAGCGGTGCTTTTGTGAATGTCTTGGTTGTTTTGAAAAGCTGCAATCATGTTTTCTTCACCAGATAAAGCGGCAATAATTCGTAGCTCTATTTGCGAATAATCGGCAGAAATTAACGTGTAATTTTCATTGCGAGGAATAAAGGCTTTTCGAATTAATCGTCCTCTTTCGGTTCGCACAGGAATATTTTGTAAGTTAGGATTGTTAGAGCTTAAACGACCAGTTGCAGCAACAGTTTGCATATAATCTGTGTGTACACGTCCTGTTTTTTTATCTACTTGGTTGGGTAAGGCATCAATATAAGTGCTTTGTAATTTTACCATTTGGCGCCATTCTAAAATGTCTTTTACAATTGGATTGTCATTGGCTAAATAGCTTAAAATTTCTTCGCCAGTGGCATATTGCCCTGTTTTGGTTTTCTTTTGTTTTGCTCCGCCAATTTTCATCTTGTCAAATAAAACATCGCCGAGTTGTTTGGGTGAAGCCAAATTAAATTTCTCCCCTGCGGTTTCGTATATTTTTTGTTCTAGCGCATTGCTTTCGAGGGCCATTTCTGCCGACATCGATTTTAAAAACGGAACGTCGAGATTAATTCCTTCTAATTCCATGGCTGCCAAAACAGGAATTAGCGGAATTTCTATTTCTTCAAAAAGTTTTTTGGTTTCTGCTTTGTCAAGAATTGGACTAAAATTTTGTTTCAACTGATAGGTAATATCAGCATCTTCGGCAGCGTATTCTTTAATTTCTTCTAAAGAAACGTCACGCATCGATTTTTGATTTTTGCCTTTTTTGCCAATTAAATCTTCAATCGATTTTGGCGAATATTTTAAATAGGTTTCACTTAAAACATCCATATTATGACGCATATCTGGATTAATCAGATAATGTGCAATCATGGTATCGAATAATTTTCCTTTGATTTGAACTCCGTAATGCGAAAGGATTTTTAAATCATATTTGATGTTTTGACCAATTTTCTCGATGCTTTCACTTTCGAAAAAAGGTTTAAATTTGTCTGCCAAAACTTGTGCGTCTTCTTGGTTTTCTGGAAAAGGAACATAAAAAGCTTTTCCTTTTTCGAAAGAAAATGACATTCCAACCAATTGGGCATTTAAGGCATCAATTCCGGTAGTCTCAGTATCGAAACATACTGAAGTTTGATTGAGTAGGTTTTGAAGTAGTAATTTTACAGCAAAATCGCCTTCAATACTTTGGTAAAAATGTTCTGTGTTTTCTAATTTTGCATAATGAGAGTCTGTTTTTATTTCGCCACTTTCTTGGTCCGAAAAACCAAATAAATCGAATTGGTCTTCGTTGGTTTTTTTAGCCACAGTTTTTTTCTGAATTTGACTATTGTCATTTTCATTAGTGTCAATTTCGTCATAATCTTTTCCTGTTCCAAAATATTTGTCAAACTGTGTTTTCATTTGCCTAAATTCTAATTCTTGAAACAGTTCATCTGTTTTTTCGACATCAGGTTTAGATAATTCGTAAGTAGAAGCGTTGAAGGTTACAGGACAATCTAGTAATATTGTAGCGAGTTTCTTAGATAAGATTCCTTTTTCTTTATTGGCTTCAATTTTGTCTTTAATTGCTCCTTTTAATTGGTGTGTATTGGCTAAAAGGTTTTCTATCGATCCGTATTCTTTTAGGAATTTTTTTGCTGTTTTTTCGCCAACACCTGGTAATCCTGGAATGTTATCGGCGGCATCGCCCATCATTCCTAGAAAATCAATAACTTGTTCAGGTCTTTCTATTTCGAATTTTGCTAAAACTTCTGGAACTCCCCAAATTTCTATATCGTTACCCATACGCGCGGGTTTGTACATAAAAATATTTTCTGAAACCAATTGTGCAAAATCCTTATCTGGCGTAACCATATATACTTTAAAATCTTCTTTTTCGGCTTGTTTTGCTAAGGTACCTATTAAATCATCTGCTTCAAAACCTGCCACTTCAATAATAGGAATGTGCATGGCTTTTAGTAAATCTTGTATGTACGGAACGGCAATTTTTATGGCTTCGGGCGTTTCGTCTCGATGCGCTTTGTATTCTTGGTACATTTCGTATCGGTAGGTGCTGCCGCCTTTGTCGAAAGCTACGGCTAAATGGTCTGGTTTTTCCCGTTTTATAACATCCATTAAGGCATTCATAAAGCCCATAATGGCAGAGGTATCCATGCCTTTTGAGTTAATTCTTGGGTTTTTTATAAAGGCAAAATAACCACGAAATATTAAAGCGTAAGCATCTAGAAGGTAAAGGCGTTTTTGTGACATGTACTAAAATGTTTTTACTGTAAAAATAAACATTCGAGTAGTATTTTTTCTGTTTTAGTTAAAATTTGATTAACAAAATTACTTTGCTTTAACTTTCTTCGTTATTTTGTGCAAAATTTAACCAAAATGTTTATCCGTTTCATTATCGTATTTTTTATACTTCTTTTTGTAGAAGTATATTCTTATCAGGCATTTAAAATCATTATTAAAACCAAATGGGTTTTGCAAACCTATCTTATTATTAGTGTTCTAGTCTTGTTTTATGTAATATATCATGTGTTGCAATTTGATCGTAAAATTGGGCAAACTCAGCAAACTTTATTCACGATTGGTTTGTTTTTGTTGGTTTATATCCCAAAAATAGTCTTGTCTTTGTTCGTGTTTGGAGAAGATCTTTTTAGAGTTGGTGCTGGAGTTGTTAATCATTTTATGGGCAATAAAGAGGACGATTTAGGTTTTTTAGGGTCAAGACGAAAATTTGTGAGTCAAATAGGATTAGGATTGGCTGCTGTCCCATTTTTGTCATTAATTTACGGAATGACCATTGGGAAATATAATTTTAAAGTCATCAAACAAAATATATATTTTCCAGATTTACCCGATGCTTTCGATGGCTTTACGATAACTCATATTTCAGATATTCACAGTGGAAGTTTTGATAACCCTGAGAAAATAAATTACGCTATCGATTTAATTAATGAACAAAAATCTGACATATTATTATTTACGGGCGATATCGTAAATGCCAAAGCAGAGGAAATGCATCCGTGGATTGAAACTTTTAATAGATTAGAAAAACCAGCTTTTGGTAAATTTTCAGTCCTTGGAAATCATGATTATGGTGCTTATATAGATTGGGATTCTGAAACTGAAAAAGCCAAAAATTTTATTGATATAAAAGATTTACACCGCCAAATAGATTTTAAATTATTGTTAAATGAACAGGTGAAAATTAAAAAAGGAAACGATGCGTTTTCTTTGATTGGTGTAGAAAACTGGGGAAAGCATTTTGGTGCCTTTGGTGATATAGACAAAGCATTAGAAGGGGTTTCTACTTCAGATTTTAAAATATTAATGAGTCACGACCCAAGCCATTGGGAAGAAATTGTAAAAAATCACAAAAAAAACATACAACTTACCTTATCTGGGCACACACACGGAATGCAGTTTGGGATCGAAATTCCGGGTTGGTTTAAATGGAGTTTAGCACAATATATGTACAAACAATGGGCCGGTTTATACGAAAATGTAGGCAGGTATATTTATGTAAATCGGGGTTTTGGGTTTCATGCCTATCCTGGTCGGGTAGGAGTTATGCCAGAAATAACGGTAATTCGTTTAAAAAAAGGGCAAAATGTAGCTTAATATACTAAAAAGACTATATTTGTATAACAAAGTTTAATAAAATTATACTATGTCAAAGTTTGGAGAACTAATAAATGCTCAAATTCCTGTTCTAATCGATTTTTATACAGACTGGAATGAATCTTCACAATCGATGGATCCCGTGATAAAAGATGTAGCCGCTGCACTTGGCGACAAAGCCAAAGTGATAAAAATAGATGTAGACAAAAACCAAGAACTAGCCGAAGCACTTCGTATAAAAGGTTTGCCTACACTTATGATTTATAAAGACGGACAAATGATGTGGAGGCAATCTGGGGAGCTAGATGCAAATACCATTATTACCTTGGTTCAGGAACAATTATAGTATTGTTTAATTATCGTATTATATCAAACACGAATCCTTTTTCTTTTAAGATTTGAATCGTTTTAGGTAAAGCATATTTTAAATTTTGAAATGCTTTTACACTATCATGAAAAACAATAATACTGCCAGAGGTTACTTTTTGGGTTGCGTTTTCTAAGCATTTTTCTTTAGATACTTTCTCGTCGAAATCGGCAGTGAGGATATCCCACATAATTATTTTGTACCCCAGTTTTCGTAATTTTTTAGATTGCGAAGGTTTTATTTTGCCGTAAGGCGGACGAAATATTTTAGATCTCAGATTTAAAAAAAGATTTTGGCACAGTTCTACATTTTGTAAATAATGAGCAGTTGTGGTTTTCCAACCATTTTTGTGATTGTAAGTGTGGTTTGCTATGCTGTGCCCGTTACTGATAACCTTATTAAAAATTTCGGGGTGTTTTTGTATGTTGTTGCCAAGACAAAAAAAAGTGGCTTTAATGTTGTTTTTTTTCAAAATTTCTAAAACCCATTCTGTTATTTCGGGTATTGGGCCATCATCGAAAGTGAGGTAAATCTTGTTCTCACTATTGGGAATATCCCAAACCTGATTACTAAATAATCGCTTGATGATTGGTGGGGTTTTTATCCAGTAGAAGTTCATTTTATTTAATTTTTTGAAAAATGTTTTCCTGCTATAAGTAGTTTGGGGTTTGTAAACCCAAAACTTTCGATTAAATATCAAAAATTAAAAGTACAAAACATACTTTAAATTAGGTCTAAAAGCCAAAATTTATTAAAAAATTCCTGTTGTAGAAGTTTTAATTATTCCTTTTCAATTTTCTTATTTTTAAATGCAAAAAAACTGTTGCCAAGGAAAAGCACACCATGCCAATTATTAACATTGCCCATAGCGGATTAACTATTTTTGTGAAATCACCTTTTTCAACAAAAAGGATTCGGTATATTTTTAGGTAATGTGTAAGTGGTATTGCGTTAGCTATATTTTGCACCCAAACAGGCATTTGGCTTAATGGCCATGTAAAACCGCTTAAAATAAAACTTGGTGTGGCTACTACCATTAATACTTCGGTAGCTTTTAATTGGTTTGGCAGTAATATACTTCCTAATATGCCAATGCAGCAAACAGAAAAAATGAATAGAAAAGTAGCTGATGCAAAAGGAAACCAATCGGTGTGTAAGGGTAAACGATAGTAAACAGAAAAGCCATAATACAGCCATAAAATACCCATCGACATTAAAAGATATGGTATTACTTTTACAAAGATTAATCCAAAAGGGTTGCTCATTTTTTTTACTAAATCTTTAAAGGTGTTGTTTTCAAATTCTGACGAAAAAGAAAGCGCTAACCCTAATAGTAATACCTGTTGAAATACAGTAAGTAAGACACCAGGTAACATAAAATACAGATAATTTCCGCTACGAATATTTTCTTTTATAAACGTTGTTTTAAACGGTTCATACTGCGTTTCGGCAATTTTTTGACTTAATCCCTGTTTTTTTAATCCTTCAATTTGAATTCCTGCTTTTAAAGTTGCAACACATAAGTTAATATTTGAACTGGCGAAATTTGCTGTGAGTGTGTTAGACGCATCTACAAAAACAACTAACTCTGGGTAGTGTTTTTGTAATATTTGACTTTCAAAATCTCTGGGGATAACCACTACGCAGGGTGCATCTCTTTTTAAAGCAACAGTTCTGGATTGATTGGTGTTATTTAGAACATTTACAATTTTTAAGACTTCGTTTTCAGAAAACATTTGTATAAGTTTTTGGCTCATTGCCGATTGGTCTTCATCTACCACAACAATAGGTAAATTGGTAACTTTTCCTTTTTCATACACACTGCCTACCAAAAAGCCATACATGATAGGTGCTCCAATAAAGAGCATTCTTAAAATTTTATTGCCAAAAAACAGTTTAAATTCCCTAGCGATTAATTGTAAAATATTTTTCATTTTTTATTTACAGATTGTATTGAAATTTGAACGGTACTTTTTATCAAAAGATTTTCTGTTTCTTTGGGATTTATGGGTGCTATTTTTATTTCGTAGAGGGTTTGCCCTTGTTCGAAATCTGGATAAGCAGAGGTAATGTTTGCATACGAACTAAGTGGTTTTATCCATACAACTTTTCCTGTAATGGTTTTATTTTCGTAAGGGATATGAACTTGAATCTGGCCGCCTTTTTTTACGGATGATAATTGGCTTTCGGCTATTGTAAATCTAAAAAAAGTAGTTTCATTTAAAAAACCATTCATAATAGAGTAGCCAGGTAAGGCAAGTTCGCCTTTTTTTAAAGTTATATTTTCGATCGACATTTTTTGAGGAGCTTTTATAAAACGCTCATTGGCAGCAATGTTTATTTCATCTATTCCGCCTAATGCTCTTTCTTGTTGGCCCAATGCCATTGTTTGTTGCTCTATTCTTGCTCCGTTTTGTGCCTCATCTCGTTCTGCTACTGATGCTGTATATTGGTTTTTTGCACCTTGGTATTTTGCAAAAACTTCATCAAATTTTTGTTGTGGCACCAAGCTGTCTGAGAGCATGTTTTGCATTCTACGCATCGATTTTTCGGCAAAACTCAGCTGCTCTTTAAGACCTGCTACTTTGGCGTTAAGCTGGATGATTTGTCCTTGTGTAGCTCCTTTTTTTGCCATTTGGTATTGAGCTTCGGCCGAAAGTAGTGCTCCTTTTGCTTGGTATTTTTTGGCTTCAACTTCTGGTAATTCTAAAATAATAAGTGTATCGCCAGCTTCCACATCTTGTCCTTCTTCGGCCAAAACATTTTGAACTTTACCAGCTAGTTTACTCACTACTGATATTTGCTCTCTTTCTATTTTACCATCTAAAGTGATTGTGTTTTCATTTTTGTCTTTACAACTTATTACTAAAAAAGTAATAATTAGGGTTATATATGAGTTTTTTGAAATTAAATAAAATGTTTTTTTCATTTCTCTTTTTAGTTTAAAATTTTAGTGAGTAAGGTACCATTAGCTTGTAGTAAATCTAAGGCGGTTTTACGCTGTGAGTTGATGTTAATTATATGATTAAGAGAGGCTTTAAAAAAATCATTTTCAGCTTCTAATCTTTCTGTAACACTTATAAGTCCTTCGGCGTATTGTTTGGTAGCTAGTAATTTGTTGTTGTTAGAAATGGTTACTTGTTGATGGCTTATTTTTAATTTTTCGAAGGCATTTTCATATTCTATTTTAGATTTTTGAATGAGTAGTTTTAATTTTTCATCTGTGTCTTTTGTTTTATTTTCGTTTATTTCTTGGTCAATTTCTACAAGTTCTACTTTGTGTTTATGCTCGCCTCCAGCATAAATTGTCCATTTTGCTCCAATTCCAAATAAAATATTTGGTGCCACCGAAAACTGATCTAGTTTTAAATGTACATCGTTCAAATTAGCAACATCTTTAAATGTGATCTTTGAATTGAATATATTCATATAAGAGATGTTGCCAAAAGCAAAAACACTTGGCAATCCAGAGTTTTTTTCTTTTTTGCGCATATAATCTAGCGCTTTACTACTATGTATTAGGGCTTTCAACTCTTTTCTGTTTTGGGTAGTTGAATCAACATCAAAAAGCACAATAGTTTCTAAGGGATATTGAATGTTTGAAATTTGAGAATTATCAATGTGCGTAAGTTGGGTTAATCGTTGATTTAATAATTTGCGGTTGCCTACAATTTCAACTTTTTTGGCTTCCAATTCCAACAATGCCAATGCAATTTTATCTCTATCGTAAGGAATTGCTAAACCGTTGATAATTGCTTTTTTAACTTTTTCACTTTCTTTATCTAGTCTTTTTTGGGTGTCCCAAATTAATTTTTCAGCTTCTTTCAAAAGCATTAGTTGGTCAAAAGTAGTTACTACTTCTTTGGCAATAGCATCTTTATCAGCTTCAGCTAATAAATGTTGTGCTTCAGCTTTTTCTTTTAAAGCCTTTGCGGCATTAGGAATCTGATTACCACTAAAAATAATTTGTGTTGCAGAAAGGCCTACTGTACCTATATTTCCGTTTGCTGAAAATGATTGGGATCCTTCAAATAAATTTAGGCCAGTTATGGGTAAAGTAACCGTAGGAACATCAATAATTCCTCTTTGATAAAAATGGCTTAATACTGCATTGGCAGAAATTTCGGGTTTTAGTTTAGCAAGAACGCTTTCGGCATTTATTTCTGTTTTATGGGCTTCTAATTGCTTGTTTGTAATCTCATAGCTGGTATTTAAAGCGTTTTGTATCGGTACTTTTAATTCATTTGAAATAATGCTTTGGGCAAAAGCACTACTTTGAGATAAATAAAACACTAAAACGAATAGGTATGTTTTCATTTTTTGTATATTTTTTTTGTAAATATAAGCAAAGTATTAGTTGTTTGTATTGTTGATTTCTGCTAACAGTTAAATTATTGTTGTTGCTACAATCACAAAAAAAAGGCAGTTATTTTTTTACAATAACTGCCTTTTTATAATTCTTATTCCATATCTCTACCAAAACGATCGAAGCGTTTGTTGTAGCTATTAAAAACCTCTTTTTCTGTATTGTAAAAATTAGTGTCTTTGTTGTTTTTCATGATTTCTAACAAACCTCTGTATCTTTCTATGTTGGTTATAATATCGATAGCGTTTGTGTTTTGTTCGCTGGCTTTTGTTCGGCTAAAATATTTTAGCTCGTCTTGGTATTTTGCTTCTAATTGCTTGAGCAAAGTACGTGCTTTTTGTGTTTCGCCTAGTTTGTAATAGCCATCGGCAAAAGGATCGACCATGCTGTAAAACTCATAATAATCTAATGGTAGTTTGGTTAGTGCTAATTCGATTATTTTTTTGGCTTTGTCTTTTTGTCCTTCGGCAATGAGCTGGTTCATTAGCCTTGTTAAATGGGTGCGGTACGAAATGCTGTTTTTTCTGGTTTCTGGATCGTGGTATATTTTTGTGCTTTCGCTATTACCCCAGTCTAGTTTCATCATGATGTCGTACATTTTATCGGTATCGATACTTCCCATATCAAAACCTGATGCTTCTTTGTCTATTGGCGTTTTTACAGGAACTAGTTTGTACACCATGCCGTTTAGCTGCAAATAATCTTTCATCCAGATGTAATCATCATCTGCAAAAGCGCCTGGTGAGAAATAAATAGGGCGTTTCCAGTTGTTGTTTCTCACAATATCTAACATCATGAGTCGGTTTTTGTATAAAGCATCGCCTTTTATATCAACATCAATATAAGGAACAATCGAGTCATTATATTTTGGACTAACAATTTTGTTTGTTATCACGTTGTTTTTGTTTACAGGAATTCTGATTTTATTGCTTGGGTAAAACTGAATTTTCTGACCATTTTTCATCTCGATGAGTGTTCTTGGGTCGTCGCTAGAAACAAAATCGAAAAATTCTTTTACATCGAGTCTTTCTTCTGTTTTTTGATCAAAAACTAAATAATCTCGTTTGCCGTCAACGTAATCTTTGTGTGAAAACGAAATAGGCACGGGTTCAGATTCGTAAGCTTTGGCTTTCATTTGGTCTATATACCAGTCGGTCATTAATAAACTGGTGTTTACAATGCGAACATCGGTTCTGTATCCTTCAATTTCTTGTAAGTACCAAATAGGAAAAGTGTCATTGTCGCCAATGGTAAATAAAATGGCGTTTTTGTCGCAAGAGTCTAAATAAGCTCTTGCAGAGGAAACGGCGGTGTATTTTCCTGAGCGGTCATGATCGTCCCAGTTTTGAGTCGCCATAAGTATTGGTGCTGCAAAAAGGCATGCTGTAATAACTATTGGGGCGGCAATTTTAGGTTGAATATATGATTTTAGGAAATCGAAAATGGCATATACGCCAATTCCTATCCAAATGGCGAATACATAAAAGGAGCCTACGAGCGCATAATCTCGTTCTCTGGGTTCGAAAGGGCGTTCGTTAAGGTAAATTTTAAGGGCTATTCCGGTAAATAGAAACAGTGCTAGAACTACATAAAAACTCTTAATGTCTTTCTTTATATGAAAGAAAAACCCAATAAGTCCGATGATAAACGGTAAGAAAAAATAAGTGTTTCTGGCTTTGTTGTTTTGCCATGTTGCTGGAAGATTTTCTTGAGAACCTAATCTTATTGCATCTAACACATTGATTCCGCTTAGCCAATTTCCGTCTAAAGTGGTGTATTCTCCTTGTTTGTCGTTTTGTCTTCCCACGAAATTCCACATTAAATATCGCCAATACATATATCCAAATTGGTACTGAACCATAAATGTCAGATTGTCAATAGTTGTTGGTTTCTCTATATCAAGATATTGACCATAAGCTTTTAGGAATTTCGCATAATCTTCTACATCTAATTTTCCAGAAGCATAAGAGGTTCTAAATTGAGACACGATATCAGTTAGTTCTTTTTCTTCAGAATATTCAGGTTTTATTCTAAAAGCAAGTACGTTTGTAAATTTCATGTAGTTTTCTGCATGGTCGGTACTCCACATTCTTGGCAAAATGGCTTTGTGGTTGTCATCGCTATTTTGACTACCATTTTTGTAATTATTTACAATAACATATTTGCCTTTTTTGTAATCACGTTCGTAATTTGGTTTGTCGTCTGTATATGGGTTGTCTTCGTCTAATCCTGCATACGTGTCAGAGAACTGAGGGCCGTAAAACAAAGGGTTTACGCCGTATTGTTCGCGATTATAGTAAGCTAAAACCTCACGTGCATCAGAGGGTTTGTTTTCGTTTATGGGGGTGTTTGCATTGGCACGAATAGGCAACATCATCCAAGTAGAAAAGCCTAACATGATAAATAAAACACAAAGAATTAAAGTGTTGTAGAGTGGTTTTCCTTTTTCTTGCGTATATTTTAATCCGAAATAAAACAAGGCAATAAGAAGTAAGGTAACAAATATGGTTCCTGAATCGAAAGGCAAACCTAGATTGTTTACCATAAAAACTTCGGTATCACCAAAGAAAGTCATCGTCCAAGGTAATAATAATTTGAATATAAATAGCAGAACGGCAACGACAACAATATTGGCGATAATGAAGCTTTTTATAGTAATGTTTTTGTAATTTTTAAAATAATATAAAAATCCAATAGAAGGAATGGTTAGCAAGGCCATAAAGTGAACCCCAAAAGACAATCCGACTACTAATGAGATTATGAGTAACCATTTGTTGCCACGCGGGGTGTGCATTTCTTCTTCCCAACGCAGTCCTAGCCAAAAAAGTAGTGCAATAAGTAAAGTTGCCATAGCATATACTTCTGCTTCAACAGCGTTAAACCAGAAACTATCTGAGAAAGTAAAAGCTAAAGATCCTACAAACGAACTTCCTAAAATTACTATCGAATTGGTTTGGTTTATCTGCTTTGCCTGTTCGCCTTTTAGGCTAGGGTCGGAAAATCTAGAAACTACTTTTCTTAATATAATTGATGTTGACCAGAACATAAACAAAATGGTAAAAGCGCTCGAAAAAACCGACATCATATTTACCATTAATGCCACATGCTGATTGTCTATAGCAAACATGGCGAAAAATGCGCCAATCATTTGAAATAAAGGCGCTCCTGGCGGATGACCAACTTCTAATTTTGCTGCCGTAGCAATATATTCGCCACAATCCCAAAAACTCATCGTAGGCTCTACGGTAAGTGAATAAACAATAAGCGCGATAAAAAAGGTAAGCCAACCAAGGGCTGTATTCCATTTATTGAAATTGAAAGACATAATTTTTGGTATAAATATTACCCTACAAAGAAACTATTTTTTTGTCTAAACAAAAGGTAAAAAATAAAAATTTAATTTTTTTTGATAAAACGCTTGCAGAAAACAAAAAAGATTGTAAATTTGCACTCGCAATAAGGAATTATTGTAAGGTTACTGGCCCATGGTGTAATGGTAACACAACTGTTTTTGGTGCAGTCGTTCAAGGTTCGAGTCCTTGTGGGCCAACAAAAAACCCTTCATTTCTGAAGGGTTTTTTTTATGCCAATTAGTAAATTTTATTTTGTGTTTTTCATAAACTCTTCTGCTTTTTCTACCATATTATAGCTTCCGCAGAAAAAAGGAACACGTTGGTGTAGTTCTGTAGGCTGAATTTCCATGATGCGATTATAACCATCAGATGCTTTTCCGCCAGCTTGTTCTGCAATAAAAGCCATAGGGCTACATTCGTAAAGTAAACGCAATTTCCCTTTTGGTGCTTTCGAACTCGTTGGGTAGATGTATATTCCGCCTTTAATCATATTTCTATGAAAATCAGAAACTAAACTTCCAATGTATCTCGAAGTATAAGGACGATCTCCTTCTTCAGATTGGCAATATTTGATGTAATTTTTAACGCCTTGCGGAAAATGAACATAGTTTCCTTCATTCATCGAATAAATATGTCCGTCTTTCGAATATTTCATGTTGGGATGAGAAAGGTAAAAAGTACCAATAGCTGGGTTTAATGTAAATCCGTTTACACCATCTCCAGTTGTGTAAACCAGCATCGTCGAAGTACCATATATAACATAACCCGCTGCCACTTGATTAATTCCTGGTTGTAAGAAATCTTCAATAGTTACTGGGGTTCCTACTGGTGTTATTCTTCTAAAAACCGAGAAAATGGTTCCTACCGAAACATTTACATCAATATTTGAAGAACCATCAAGGGGATCCATCAAAACCACATACTTATTATTATGGCTGTTATCTGATCCGGCAACTGTAATGAAATCGTCATTTTCTTCCGAAGCAATTCCGCAAACGATTTCACGATTTATTAGGGTTTGAATAAAAATTTCATTAGCATAAACATCTAATTTTTGCTGATCTTCACCTTGTATGTTTTGCTCTCCTGCCGCACCAACAATATCTACCAATCCTGCCTTGTTTACCTTATAATTTACCACTTTTGCGGCCAGCCTAATCGAATTGATTATTCGGGATAATTCTCCCGAAGAATACTGAAATGATTGTTGATTTTCGATAATAAACTCGCCTAATGTTTTGTTGCGTTCTTCCATCTCTAGATTAATGTAGTTGTTTGTGCAAATATCGATTATAATTTTCGAAAACATTACTTCGACAGAAAAAAAACAGAAGGTTTTAGTACAAATTTTTAAAGTCAGTTTCAAAATTTATAAAATCTCTATTCTACGCATAAAATATTTTTTCAAATCAAATCAGATTAGATTATATTTGTGGTAAATAAAATTTATAAAATCATGAATATAAAATCGATATTTTTAGCACTATTTATAGCTGTTTTTAGTTTTTCTAATGCCAATGCACAAATAAATTTAGGCGAAAAAGCACTGGGAGCTTTGCAAAAAGGAATAGCAGGATTTACTTTTAGCGACGAAGATGCAGCAAAATTATCTAAAGAAGCAGTAGATAAAATGGATAAGGAAAACCCAGTTGCTGGACCAAAAGACGCTTATACAATAAGATTAAATAAATTGTTTGGTAAGCATAAATCAGAAAACGGATTAGTACTTAATTATAAAGTATATAAAGTAAAAGATGTAAATGCTTTTGCTACTGCCGATGGTAGTGTTCGTGTTTTCTCGGGTCTAATGGATACTATGGATGACAACGAAATACTAGCCGTAATAGGTCACGAAATAGGTCATGTTGCCAATCACGATTCTAGAGATGCGGTAAAAGCAGCGTATAAAAAAGAAGCTTTGTTAGAAGCGGCTAGTTCTCAGTCAGATAAAGTCGCTGCTATAACAGAAGGGCAAATAGGAAATATAGGAAAAGCCTTAATGAACAGTAGCCACAGTAGGCAACAAGAAACAGAAGCAGATACTTACTCTTACGATTTTATGAAACGCAATGGATATAATGTAAACGCTGTAGAATCAGCTTTTTCTATCCTAGCAAAAATGAGCGAAGGAACAGACTCGACCTTTATTACAAGAATGATGAGTTCGCATCCTGATGCAAAATCGAGAGCCGAAAATGCTAAAAAAAGAGCAGAAGCTGACGGATTATACAAGCCTTATGTAAAAAATGTTAAAGCTAAAACAACCTCTAAAAAGAAAAAATAATGCTTTTAGTATGATTGTTAGAAAAGGAGAAAAAAAAGATATGTCAGCTGTTTTAAATTTAATAAAAGAGCTGGCTATTTTCGAAAAAGAACCCCAAGCAGTTGAGGTTACGGCAAACGATTTACTTCGAGATGGTTTTAGCGATAACCCACTATTTTATACATTTATTGCTGAAGTAGAAGGCGAAATTATTGGGATGGCATTGTATTATTACAGATATTCAACCTGGAAAGGAAAAACCATTCACCTAGAAGACTTAATTGTCCAAGAAAAAAGTAGAGGAACAGGTGCAGGTTATGCTTTATATACAGCAATTATTAGTCAAGGGAAAAAAGACAACGTACGCAGAATAGAATGGAATGTACTGAATTGGAATACGCTGGCCATCAATTTTTATAACAAATCTGGCGCAAAATTACTCCAAGATTGGCGAGTTGTTAATATGGACGAAGCAGGAATAAATGCTTTTTTAGCAAAAAAATAAAAAATAATTTTGCTTCTTCAGTTCGCTCTTTTAGGCCTGGGCTATTCGTTGCAAAATAGTTCGCAGAAATTGGATGAAAATAAACAGATAGAGAAGTAATTTTTTTATGGGAGAAAAACCCAAAAAAATAAATTTTACTACTGTCTCTAGCAAAAAATGAAACCCAAAGAAACACAGATTAAAACAAACGATAGTTTTTTAGCATTTCAGATTAAAATCTAACATAAGAATAGTAAATCTAAAATCTAAAATCTAAAATCTAAAATCTAAAAATGAGAATATTCAAATTTGGTGGTGCATCTGTAAAAGATGCCGATGGTATAAAAAATGTTTTCGACGTTTTACAAAAAGTAGGTTACGAAGACGTTTTGCTCGTAGTTTCGGCAATGGGAAAAACAACCAATGCTTTAGAATTAGTAATAAAAAATTATTTCGACAAATCGCCAGCATTAAACACATCTGTTCAAGAAATAAAAACATACCACAATAAGATTCTATTAGATTTATTTGAAAACGAAGAGCATGAAGTTTTTCTTGATATAAAAGACCATTTTGCAGATTTAGAGTACTTCTTACGCAGTAACAAATCACCAAATTATAATTTTGTGTATGACCAAGTGGTGAGTTTTGGAGAAATAATTTCGACCGCAATTTTAAGTCATTACATGAACTTTAGAAATATTAATACCGAATGGCTAGATGTTCGTAATTATATAAAAACTAATAACACCTATCGTGATGCCGAGGTAGATTGGGAAACTACTCAAAAAAGCATTTCGAAAATTGCCAATAAAAAAATATTATTTATTACCCAAGGATTTCTTGGTGCCGACGAAAACGGATTTACCACAACACTAGGACGAGAAGGGTCAGATTACACAGCAGCTATTTTTGCTTATTGCTTAAATGCCGAAAGCGTAACCATCTGGAAAGACGTGCCTGGTGTAATGAATGCAGACCCTCGTTATTTTGAAAATGCCACTTTGCTAAACCAAATTTCGTATCGAGAAGCCATCGAGTTAGCATTTTATGGTGCTAGTGTCATTCATCCAAAAACTTTGCAACCACTACAAAAAAAAGAAATCCCTCTGTATGTAAAATCTTTTATAAATCCTTTGTTGCCTGGAACCAGTGTCTCTAAAGGGAAAGATTTAGACCCTAAATTACCTTGTTTTATTGTTAAAAAACACCAGTTGTTATTATCACTTTCCTCGATAGATTTTTCATTTATTATGGAAGAAAATATTAGCGAAATTTTTAGTTTATTGCATCTGCACAAAATAAGAGTAAGTCTAATTCAAAACTCGGCCATTAGTTTTTCGGTTTGTTTAGAAGATAAGTTTGGTAATTTTGACGAATTGAAAAAAACATTGTCTAAAAAGTTTAAATTATCTTATAACGAAAATGTATCACTTTATACAATAAGACATTTCGACGAAAAAGCCTTTCAAATCGTCGAAAAAAACAAAACCGTTTTGCTAAAACAAATGAGTAGAGAAACCATGCAAATTGTGACTAAGGAATAGTTTTTAAATATACACTACTTTTGTAATGTTATCGTTATACTAAGTATGTTTAAAAAGCTAATTTTTCTAATTGTCATTTTTATTTTTCCTGGGCTTTATGCACAGGAAATAAAAACGCCTTATAAATCAAAAAAAATAGTTGTTTCTCAAGATTCAATTCAAATAGATAGCGTGAGTATAAATGCTAGTTTTTTTAAATTACTAGACCCCAAAGGAAAAGCTATTGATACCAGTTTTTATAGCGTAAATTTTTCGAAAGGAATTTTAATTTTTCGAAATAATTTTAAAACCACCGATACCTTAAATGTTCGGTATTTAAAATTCCCTACATATTTAACCAAAGAATATGCAATATACGACAAAAGCCGTATGGTGAGCAATAATAGCGGTCTGAATAATTTATACAAAATTTCTGCCGATGGGTTCAAAAAATTTGCACCATTAGAAGGACTCACAACCACAGGAAGTATCTCGAGAGGGATTTCTGTAGGGAATAATCAAAACACATCGGTAAACTCTAATTTAGACCTTCAAATTACAGGAAAATTATCAGATAAAGTGAGCTTGCGGGCTTCTATACAAGACAGTAATATTCCGTTGCAATCAGGAGGATATTCTCAAAAATTAGATGAATTTGATCAAGTTTTTATCGAACTTTTTTCAGACAAATGGAGTGTTCGTGCTGGAGATTTATTTCTAGAAAACAGAAAATCTAAATTTTTAAGTTTTAATAAAAAAGTGCAAGGTTTGTCTGCTCAGTTTGCTTTTGGGAAACCAGAAAACAAAACCGAAGTTTACGCATCAGGCGCCATAGTTCGAGGACAATATGCAAAAAGTAATTTTGTGGGTCAAGAAGGAAATCAGGGGCCATATAAACTAAAAGGTTCAAATGGCGAACTATACGTTTTGGTTATTTCTGGTTCAGAGCAAGTTTATGTAAACGGTATTTTGCTAAAACGAGGTGAAAATAACCAATATACAATCGATTACAATGCGGGAGAAATCAGATTTACATCACTTTTTCCTATTACTTCCGAAATGAGAATTACTATCGAATACCAGTTTTCCGATAGAAATTATACCCGATTTGTAACTTATCTAGGCGCAAATCACGAGGAAAAAAAATGGAGTTTAGCAGGGTATTTATATTCTGAAAACGATATAAAAAACCAGTCATTACAGCAAAATTTATCGCCAGAACAGGCTCAAATATTGGTTGCAGCGGGAGACAATCAGAATGCTATGAATGCTTCTTCGGCAGTACCCGATACTTATTCTGAGAACAAAATATTGTACAAAAAAATAACGACAGGATTGGTAGAAATTTTCGAATTTTCGACTAATTCGCTCGATATTTTGTATAACGTAAAGTTTAGTTTTGTAGGCAACAAGCTAGGAAATTATATTGTTTCTAGCACAATTGCAAACGGACGAGTTTTTAAATATGTTACCCCAATTTCAGGTATTCCGCAAGGAAATTACGAACCTATAATTAGGCTGGTTGCGCCAACTAAAATTCAAATAGCTACTGTTTTAGGAAAATACAGTCCAAGCGAAAAAACAATTGTCGATTTTGAAGTTGGCATAAGTAATTATGATAAAAATTTATTTTCAAGTATAGATGATAATGACAACCAAGGTTTGGCAGGAAAATTAAATATCAAACAGCGGTTATTGTCTAAAAAATGGCACATTGATGCCTTCGGGAATTGCCAACTTGTTCAGAAAAATTTTAAAACTATCGAACGATTATTTACTATCGAGTTTAATAGAGATTGGAATTTGTTAAATCCGTTAGGAAACCAAACTTTGGTTGTGTCAGGATTGTTATTTTCTTTGGCTGGAAAATCTAATTGGAAATATCAGTTCGAAAAATTAGATTTTTCAGAAAATTTTTCGGGAAATAGACACGTAGTTTCGGGTTATTACAAACATAAAAATTGGTTATTTTCTAACGATGGAAGTTTCTTGAATAGCGACGGAAACATTTCGACTTCTAAGTTTATTAGAAACCAAAGCCAAACAAAATTTCATTTCAATAAAAACTGGATTGGTGCAAGTTTTCGATTTGAAAACAACCAGGAAAAAACAAAATTGACCCATCAGTTTTCTAATCTGAGCCAACGTTTTTCGGAATATGGTGCCTTTGTAGGAAGAGGAGACTCTACTAAAGTTTTTGTCGAATTGGGCTATCTAAATCGTGTAAATGACAGTTTGCAATTAGGTCAGTTAAAACGGGTAAACGCATCGCAATCATATTATTTAAAATCGAAACTCATTCAAACCGAAAAAAATGATTTGTCAGTTTTTATCAATTACCGAAACCTTAAATTTGAAGATTCAAATCGTGGTAGCGAACCCTCATTAAACTCTAGGTTATTGTATAATGATAGGTTTTTTAATCAATTACTACAAACTACAACAGCATACGAAACTACTTCAGGAACGATTCCGCAACAGGAATTTAGTTTTTTACAAGTAGATGCTGGAAAAGGAATTTATGCTTGGAATGATTATAACAGAAACGGAGTTCAGGAAATTCAAGAATTTGAAATTGCGCCTTTTCCAGACCAAGCAAAATATGTAAAAATATTTTTACCCAATCAAATTTTTATCAAAACACATCAAAACAAATTTTCGCAATCGCTAACTTTAAATCCTTCGGAGTGGCAAAATTCGATAGGATTTAAAAAGTTTTTATCTTATTTTTATAATCAATCATCTTATTTAACCGAAAGAAAAATAAAACGAGAAAGTAACCATTTCGATTTGAATCCGTTTGCAGCAAATGCCGAAAATTTATTAGGGTTAAATTCGAGTATTCGCAACAGTTTGTTTTACAACCGAGGCAAGCAAAATCATTCTGTAACATATACTTTTATTTCAAATAAAATAAAAAACTTACAATCTTCGGGCGAGCAAGAAGCAAAAAACACATCGCATCAGTTGCAATATGATCATTTGCTCAAAAAATATTGGTTGTTTACTTTGTCAGGAAAATTAGTAGTAACCAGCAATAAGGCTCAGAATTATGCGAGCAGAAATTTCGAAATAAAAGGCAATCAGTTAGAACCTAAAATTTCTTACTTGTTTTCTAAAAATGCAAGTTTAGATGTTTTTTACGAAATGCAAATTAAAGAAAACAAATTAGGAGAAAAAGAATCGTTAAAACAAAACAAATTTGGAAGCTCATTTAGCTTTTCGAGCCAAAAGAAACTAACACTAAATGGCGAATTTTCTTGGTTTGACAACAAATTTATAGGAAATGAATTTTCGCCAGTAGCTTTCCAAATGTTAGAAGGACTACAACCAGGAAAAAACATGACTTGGCGCTTGTTGCTACAAAAAAATATTACACAATATTTAGATGTTAATGTTAATTATTTGGGGCGAAAAAGCGAAACTACAAATACAATTCATACTGGAAATATTCAATTGAGAGCTTATTTTTAATTTTAGCCACGTTTGTTTTAAAAAAAAATATTAATTTTAAATCATTAAACCACTAAAAAAAAACACACGTTATGAAAAAAATCTTATTGTTATCTATGTTTTTTGTTCTTTCAAACACCCTTTTTGCTCAAGAAACAGAAACTAAAGCCCAAAAAGCTAAAACCGAAAAAATAAGCAAGGCTAAAGAGAAGGCTGAGGCAAAAAAAGAGGAATTAAAAAAGGCTAAGGCCGATGCTAAAAAAGCAGCAACAAAAGAAAAAGCTGAAGTAAAAAAAGAAGCTTCTAAAGCAAAAAAAGAGGCAGAAGCATCAGTAAAAGTTTCAGAGAAATCTCTAAAAGAGAAAACTAAAACAGAAGCTAATAAAGCTGAGGCTAAAGTAAAAGAAGAATCAGACAAAGCAAAAACTAAAACTAAAAAAGCCAAAGAAGTTGTTGAAGCCAAAGTTGTAAAACCTGCAAAAGAAACAAAAGCAACCGAAACCAAAGAGAAAGCAACAAAAATTATTGCTAAAAAAGAAAAAGTTTCAACCGAAAAAGCAAATCCAAACACTAAAGACAAAGTAACTGGAGAATACAACGGAAAAAAAGTATTTACGGGTTCACGTGGCGGAAGATACTACATTAATAAAAACGGAAATAAAACCTATATTGGCGACGAGCAAGGGAACTAATCTTCAATATATTCCCGTTTTAGGTAAAAAAAGCGGTAAGATTTGTGGGGTATATTGCCATTCCGAAAAACGAAAAATCTCATAATATGAATCACTTGATAGTATTTTTCATTCCAAGAAATAGTAAATCTTGTATTTCTTATTTTAGTAATTTCAATAAAATGGTTGCGTTTATCGTAACCATTTTTGTTTTTAAGATATTCAGAAATTTTTTTATTATGATTAAATTGTATTTTTGGCATTCTTATTCAAAAAGACAAAACAAGTTTAGCATGAAGAAAATATTTATCATACTTTTTCTTTTTTCTTTTTTCATCAATTGCAAAAAAGAAAAACCAAAAAACATTACAGAAAAAACAATAGAAATTGCTCCAATAACACCAGAAATGGAAGACAATGCAGTTATCTACGAAGCCAATATTCGCCAATATTCGCCAGAAGGAACCTTTAATGCGTTTACAAAAGATATTCCGAAGCTAAAAAAATTAGGTGTAAAAATTCTTTGGCTCATGCCAATTCATGAAATTGGACTTAAAAACCGAAACGCAAAGCCAGATTTATCTGTAGATGACATTACCGATTCGATAGAAAAGAAAAAATATCTCGGAAATCCTTATTCTATTAAAAATTACAGAAGTATAAATGCTAATTTCGGAACCAAAGCTGATTTGCAAAAACTCATAAAAACAGCCCACAAAAACGGAATTTATGTTATTCTAGATTGGGTAGCACACCACACCGCATGGGACCACGCTTGGACCACGCAACATCAGGACTATTATGTTCACAACAAAGAAGGCAATATGATTGCGCCGTACGACTGGAAAGATGTGGTAGCGTTAGATTATAGCAACCCAAATCTTCGCAAAGCAATGTTTGAAGAAATGAAATATTGGCTTACAAATTATAATATTGATGGTTTTCGTTGCGATTTAGCCGCAGAAGTTCCAACAGATTTTTGGGAAAGTACCAAAACCGAATTAAATAAAATTAAACCTGTTTTTATGCTAATGCAAGCTCAAAAAGCCACCTTGATGGCAAATGCTTTCGATATGCAATATGGTTGGGAATCTCATTATATTTTTAACGAAATAGTAAAAGAAGAAAAAACCGCAAAAGATTTTGATAAGCTTATCAGAAAGAACGATTCATTGTATCAAAAAGACGATATTAATATGAATTTTACTTCCAATCATGATGAGAATTTCTGGAACGGAACCGAATACGAAAGATTAGGAAATGCCACCGAAATCTTTGCCGCACTTACTTATGTAATGCCGGGTATGCCGCTAATTTACAACGGGCAAGAATACGATTTGAACAAAAGATTGCCATTGTACGAAAAAGACACGATTGCCCATACTGTTGCTAAAATGATGACTATTTACGAAAAATTAGGTAAGCTAAAAACCGAAAACAAAGCTTTGCATGGAGGAAAAATACCAGCTTCCTACAAACGTTTGCTAACTACAAACGATGATAATATTCTTGCCTTCGAAAGAGAAAAAAACAATAAAAAAGTTATTTTTATTGGAAATTTATCAAAAACAAAGAAGACATTTACAATTCCTGTGGAAGGCGTTTTTACCGATTATATGTTAGGTGCAAAAATAGAATTTACAAAAAAACAAAAAATAAATTTTAATCCTTGGGAATATAAAATTCTAATTGTAGAATAGTTTTTTTTGACTGTCTATAACAAATGCCAAGTGTTTGAAAAATAAAAAAGGTTATCCTGAATTACACAAATATACGAGTTGTACCTAATGCTAAACAAATGAAGAGAATTCTAACATCCTGTTTTATTTTACTTTCAATTTTTTCTTTTAGTCAAAGTTTAACGACGTTAAATAAAAGTTCTAAAAGCCAAGAAAAGAAAACAATTTCTTCTAATAGAGAAGTCAATAATAAAACAAAACTAATTGACACAACAACTCTCAATTTTGAGAAGAAAGAAATAACAATACCTTTAAATAGAGAAAATACAACAAAAATTGTAATAGTTAAGGAAAAGGAAGGAACAGATTGGCTAAAATATTTATTCCCTGTTTTTACTTTACTTCTTGGTATTTGGATAAAAGAAATTCTTGAAAAACGTTCAAATAAAACAAAAATTAAAAAATCGGGTGAAAGATGGATTGCAGAATTGAGAAGTTTAAAAGAACCTCTTGAGCAACAAATAAAATCACTTGAAAAATTTGAAACAGAAAATGACACTAACGAATTTGAAATACCAAATTTGGGTCTATATTCATCCGTTAGTGGTGATGTTTTTAAATCTTTAGATAAAAGTGAGTTAATAAAATTCATTGAACAGAATAATAAAGGCTTAGATTTTAAAAAAATAGTAAAAATATCCAATCGTACAAACGGTTATATTAGCATATTAGAGCATCTATACAAAACTATAAATGAAAAATTTGACAGCTATTTACTAGGCATTTCAAAATACACGAATGAATTTACTAAAAATATGCAAGCTTTTAATATTGCATTTGGTGATTATGGCGTATATCTTGAACAAGAAATTTGCGCAGAACCAATTAACGACCAAAGGTACAAACCATTAACCGATTTATATACTACACATATAATTCCGCATCTAGCAGATGGAAATTTTAATCCTTATATTTTAGATGAACATTTTTTTCTGCCAGCAATAAATATTTTAAGCCATTATAGATTAGAACCACAAACAAAACCTCTAGCAAATGTCATTTCAGCTTGTTTAAGTTCAATAAAAGGTTTAAAAATGGAAAAACATTATATTACAGAAAATATAAAAGTATTGATAAAATTATACAAAGAACAACTAATCGAATTAAACGAGATAACATCACAATTCGAAAAGCACTAGGTACAACACACGCTACAAGTAATTTGGGGATTTGGCTTAATGAAAAATTAGTTTGTATTTGGAAGATTTGGCAAATCCGAAAATAGGGCTTAATTTAGTCTCAAACCCGCTGTAATGCCAGAACGTTGGCGGTAAGTTTACAGAGCAACATTGCAAAGAAGCAAAATATATGGCGACAGAATTATCAAAAGACCAGTTTATAGAAATATTATTAGACAAAGAGATAACAAAACCAGCTGACCTTTCTGTTTTTCAAGCAATTTATTCTTTTGATAAACATAAAGCGTATGCAAGTCAAGTTGGACAACTTTTAGGGAATAAGGGTAAAATGCCAGGAAGTCCAGTAAACCTACAAATTGGACGAATTGCAAAACGAATTGCCACAAAACATGACATTAATTTTACAGTAAGACAAAACCAGAAATTCAAATTTTGGGATATATTTTTTAAAGGTTGGGAAGAAGGGCGATTTTGGGTTTGGCAACTTAAACCAAACTTAATTGAGGCATTAGAAGAAACAAATTTGACTGGCGAAATACAATACTCTGATGAAATTCCATCGGGATTACCGAAAAATTATTTGAAGGAGCTAAACGGAATAAAGAAGCTAGCGGAAGAACAAAAAACTACCGCTAAGACACACTAATACCATTTAAAGTTTAAATTTAC